>CAZYKT010000015.1:0-115328 GCA_964648165.1 uncultured Polyangiaceae bacterium
AGCGAGGCGGCGGGACGGGTTGGATTCGGCCATGTCCAGCCTGGTTGTAGGACCGGCGCAAGGACGTCTATTGACGCGGGCGGCGCGGGAAACGAGGATGGAGCGCGTGTCGGGGGCAAACTCCTCATGAACGACCGCCCTTTGCCAGAAAAGCCGGTCGACCAGGTACCGGATCTGGAATTGTCCCAGGTTTCGGCACGCGTCCCAGCGTCTCCCGCCGCCTCGCCTCGGGTGTCCGCGGCTGTCCCGCGTCGCAGCAGCACACAACCTGGGCTGGGTGGACCGGCAGCAGAGGCTCCCGGGGCTGACGAGCTCGAGTTCGAGCGCCTTTCGATCCCCCTGTTACCAGAACCCCGTGGCGTCGCGCTCAGCGAGCCGGGGATCGATCTCGATCCCGACGATTGGGATGGCTCCGGTGATCCGATCGCCTTGGCAGAGCCTGCGGTGGTGAACAAACCTTCAGTGCCTCCCGCACCAACCTGGCCCACAGGACGCACGCCCGATCCACGGGATCTCGACATCGATCCGGAGGCGATTGCCGGACTGCATCGCTGGGGCGCGGCGCCCGGCAGCACCCTGGAATGCCCAGGCTACGCCTGGATGGTTTGGCGAGGACGTGCGGAATTGGGGCTGCAGATCGCAGGCTTGGACCGGGATCTGGCTCAAGCCGAGGCTCGGCGAGACAGCCTGCTGTTCGATCTCGGGCACGATCTTCGGGACTCGCTGGCCGAGGTGGCAAGCGCCCAGCCCTTACTCGAACGGTTGACGGAGCTCGAGCGCAAGCACGCCGACGTGGCGCAGAAGTTCGCCGCTGGAAATCAGGCCCAACCCGCCGGAACCGACCCGGTCGCGGGGATTCAGAGCCAGCTCTCGGACCTGGAGCGATCCCTCGCGGCGGCTCGTGACGCCGCGGCTCAGGCTGAACAGGCAGCTCGGCGTGACGCGGCACGTCTGCAGAGGATCCAGATTGAGCTCCGGGGTTTGGCCACTGCGTCAGCGTCGTTGTCTGCGCCCGCCGAACGGCGCGAGACGCTGGAGCAGGAAGCACGGTCGTTGGCTCCACAGCGAGTGACCAACGAAAAGCGTGCGGAGGAACTGCGCCGAGCCGTGAAAGAGCAGGAGGCCCTCCTGCACAGAACCCGCGTTCAACTGCGTGATCGGCAGGACCACGAGCGGCGAGCTGGTCTGTCCTCAACGGCTCGGCGAGCCCCGGGTCAGCAGGGGTCGGCGGAGACCTTGGTGCGGGAGGCCTACGTGGAGCTGGGGCGCTCGGTGCTGGCACAGGGGGGTCGTATCCCGGTGCCGCCAGAGGTTCTGGAGGAACTCACGACACTCCAGCATTCTGTCGAGTTATTGGCCTCGAGACGACGTCTGCTCGAGCTGGCTCGGGGTGCCTATGACCCGGCCGCGGTCGAACGTGGGGTCGCCTGGGTCGTCGGTATCACCAGCGCCTTGGGGGCCGCGGCATTGGCCTGGCTCGTCTTGTAGAGCGGATCTCGTTGGTTCGGGTGGATCGACATACTCGACCTCGGCCCCACGATGGGTGCGAAGCCTGGTGAGACCGGGCCGACGCTCCAGGACGTAGTTGGGGCCGACCGGGACCTTGCCCAAGCCCCCGGGGCTGTCCACGATGAACTTGGGAAGGGCAATGCCACTGAGACGACCCTGCAGCTGCTCCATCAACCCGATCCCGATCTGCAGAGGGGTCCTCAGATGAGCGGTGCCCCACACTGGATCCGCCTGCAACAGGTAGTAGGGGCGGACCCTGAGCCGAAGCAAGGCGCGGAACAGCTCGGTCAGGACGTCCGCCTGGTCATTGACACCGCGCAACAGCACGGTCTGATTCATCAACGGGAATCCGCCATCGACCAGGCGCAGGCACGCCCGCTCGGCTTGCGGCGTGATCTCCCGGGGATGGTTGAAATGGGTCATCACCCATAGCGGATGGAAGGGGCGAAGATCCCGGATTAGCTCCTCGGTGATGCGTTGCGGCAACGTTGAGCAGGCGCGAGTAGCCAGGCGAATCACCTCGATATGGGGGACGGACCGCACCAGGGCCAGTCGTTCAGTCAACGCGGGGGTGCCCAGCGTCAACGGATCACCCCCGCTGAGGATGAGCTCGCGAATGTCGGGATGGGAGCGAAGATACGAAAGGGCGGGTTCGAGTTGCGACAGGGAACGGACACCCCCGGTCTTGCCCACCAGACGGCTGCGCGTGCAAAAGCGGCAGTATGCCGGACAGCTGTGGGAAACGATGAGCAGGGCGCGGTCCTCGTAGCGACGGATCAATCCATCGGCGACCTCATGAACCTGTTCCCCGAGTGGATCGCGATCATCTCCGGGTGCCGGGTCGTCTTCCTGACAACTGGGTAAGAATTGGCGACGGATGGGACAGGTCGGGTCCTGGGGATGACACAGATTCAAGACGTAGGGAGTGATGGACCAGCGTAAGCCACGATGCTCCGCCCTGGCGGCGGCTGTCCGTTCTGCGGCGGTCAGGGACAGGTAGCGTTCCAGCTCCCCGACGCTGCAGATGGCATGACCCAACTGCCAATGCCAGTCGTCGATGCTAGCGGCCTGGGCAAGCTGTCGCACCGTCTCAGCGGAAGGACGGGTCACGAGTCCCTTGTTTGGCAGATGGCGCAGGCACGGACACTCGGGCCAGGGCCGCCTCGTCGATGGTCACTGGGAACTGCTTCTTCAGCGTTTCCAGGAGCTGGCGCTCCGCCTGGTCGAGCTTCTCCTGCACCAGCCGCACTCGGATCGATCGCTCGGCTTCCGGGTAGCTCCGGGTGCGCGCTGCACTGCGGCCCGCGAGACGCACGACGTAATAGGTGTCGCCAGCGCGCACCGGGCGGGGATAGACCTCCCCAAGTTTTTCGATCTGGAACACCGCTTGGACCACGGCGTCCGCCATCTTGGATGCGGTGCCCGAAGGACTGCCCGGTGCACTGACGATCCCCTGATCCCCTTCCAGCTCCAGCGGTGTCTGCTCCCCTGCCGGGGCTCGGAGTCGGGAGTGCTTGCGCACCAGCTTGCCCCAGTCTTCGGGGCTGGCGGAGCGCGCTCGTTCCACCAAGGAGCGAGCCTCGTTCTCGTTGGCCACGGCGATCACGGCGACGCGTCGCCGTTCCGGTTCGCGGAACTCATCCGGGTGGTTGTCGTAGTAGGCCCGGACTTCGTTCTCCGGTATGGCTTCGATGGCTGGCGCGGCGGAGCGCAGATCGCGCACCAGTTCGTCCCGCAGTGCTTGATCCAGACGCGCCTGTGTCTGGTCATCTTGGTCCAGTCCTCGCTTCTTCGCCTCCTCGGCCAAAAGCTCCAGGTTGATGATTTCGTCCAGCAGCTGCTTGCGGCGCTCGGGGGATTGATATCGGAGGCGCTCGAACCGGTCCATCCGCTCCAGCGCAGCGGCATAGTCTCCCAGAGTGATGGTCCGGTCCCCGACCTTGGCCAGGACCTGGCGCGCCTTCTCGGGCGTCAGTTGCCCAGCAGGGCGAACGGACACCCCAGCATCCGGCTTCGTCTGTTCAGACTGCTGGCGGCGTCCGCTACAGGCGGCCAACCCTATCCCGGCCACCAAGACCACGGTGAGCCTCGAGAATCGGCCGGAACGCAGCATGCCGGGCCTTTACTACGGGGGGCGGCTCTGGGCCAGCCCTGGGCCAGCCCTGGGCCGCGACCCCCGCCCAAGGTTCGCCGCCCATCGGACGTTCTTGGCTGCAGGAAAATGGGCGGGGCCAAGGTGGTGCGTTGCGCCGAGTCCACCACCAAGGTAGGACGCTTTTACCGTGACCGAGAATGCCAAGCCCCGATTCCAGCGTATCGTCGTCAAACTCAGCGGTGAGGCCCTGGGTAGCCCGCAGAGCGGCTCGGCCATCGACACCAACACGTTGCGGGCCACTGCCGAGGAGCTGGCGGAGCTCCGCGCGGCCGGGGTGGAGGTCGGCGTGGTAGTGGGGGGTGGCAACATCTTTCGCGGCTTGCGGGGAGCCAGTCAGGGGATGGACCGGGCCCAGAGCGACATGATGGGGATGCTGGCCACCGTCATCAACGCCTTGGCGCTGCAGGATGCACTGGAACGCTCCAACGTTCCCACCCGGGTAATGACCGCCATCGAGATCCGCCAGGTGGCGGAGCCGTACATCCGGCGTCGAGCCATCCGGCATCTGGAGCGTGGCAACGTGGTGGTGTTCGCGGCGGGGACCGGCAATCCCTTCTTCTCCACTGACACCGCGGCAGCCCTGCGTGCCATGGAGATCCGCGCCCAGGCACTCTTCAAGGCCACCAAGGTGGACGGCATCTACGACCGCGATCCGCAGCGCCACGCGGGTGCTCAGCTGCTACGGAACGTCAGTTATGATCGATTCCTCAACGATCACCTGGGAGTGATGGACGCGACGGCGGTGGCACTGTGTCGGGACAACGATCTGCCGATTCGAGTCTTCCGAGCGGACCGGGGAAACATCCAGCGTGCCTGCTTCGGGGAAGAGGTGGGAACGACCGTCGGCGGGACGGAATAGGGTCGGCCGCCAGCCGGCCGTGGGGCTCTTGACCCCCACGCGTTCACCCGGTGACGGCGGTGAGGGTGCGCTATGCTGGCCGGGCCATGGGGCAATCCCTGCCTGGCTTCGGAAACCTGGTGTTGTGTGTGGTGTTGGCCGCCGCGGGCTACACGATCGCCCTGGCGTTGGCGGCAGCCGCGGGACGGCCTCGCTACCTGGCCTTGGCACGTCTGGGTGCCTACGCGACCAGCTCGCTGGTGGGGCTGGCTATTGTGCTGCTCGCCTACGCCTTCGTCACTCACGATTTTCGCCTTCGTTATGTGGCAAGCTATAGCGACAGATCGCTATCCACCCCGTATCTGCTGGCCGCACTGTGGGGCGGGCAAGATGGTTCGCTTCTGTGGTGGGCGGCGCTTCTAGCGGGATACACGGCGGTGTGTGTGCGCTGGATGCACAACCGATTCCGGGTCCTGCAGCCCTTCGTCATCGCGACCCTGATGGTGGTGATGGCTTTCTTCACCATCTTGATGTTGTTCGCGTCCAATCCCTTCCAGACCCATCTGGCCGCGACACCGCCGGAGGGACAGGGCCTCAATCCGCTCCTACAGAGCCCTTGGATGGTGATTCACCCGCCCATGCTGTACCTCGGTTTCGTGGGTTGCACGATTCCGTTCGCCTTCGCGGTGGCTGCCCTGGTGACGGGACGCCTGGACAATCTGTGGATTCTGGCCGCCAGAAAATGGGTGCTGTTCGCCTGGCTAGCTCTGTCCCTGGGCAACGCTCTGGGGATGATCTGGGCCTATGAGGAACTGGGCTGGGGGGGGTTCTGGGCCTGGGATCCGGTCGAGAACGCCTCGGCACTGCCGTGGTTCACCGCTACCGCGTATCTGCACTCCACCATGATTCAGGAACGGCGCGGGATGCTCAAGACCTGGAACGTGGTCTTGGTGGTGCTCACCTTCCTTCTGACGCTGTTCGGCACCTTCTTGACTCGCTCTGGGCTGATCAGCAGTGTCCACGGCTTCGCCAAGAGCGACATTGGCGTGTTCTTCTTGGTTTTCATGGCGCTCGTGGGGGTCGTCAGCCTGGGGCTCTGCCGGTGGAGAAGGCAGAGCCTGCGCGCGGTGACAAGAGTGGAAGCCCTGATGAGTCGGGAGGCCACGTTCGTCCTGAACAACTGGGCACTCTTGGGGTTGATGACGTTCGTGGCCCTAGCCACCATCTTCCCCAAGCTGAGCGAGTGGCTCTATGCCGAGTCGCTGACCGTGGCTGCGCCGTTCTACAATCGCTGGGCGGCTCCGCTGGGTCTGGTCATCTTTGGCTTGATGGGGCTGGCACCCTTGTTCGGTTGGCGCAAGACCAGTTCCTCGGGGTTCTGGCGAGCCCTCTGGCCCCTGGTATTGGTTACCGCGGCGGTCGCCGTTTGGCACGGCCTCTGGGGAGCGCGCTGGGGATTGCCCGCACGGGTCCCTCGCGACCTGACTTCACCAGGACTCTCCGGGTGGTTTCTGCGCGAGCTATCAGCCATCACGCCGTGGGTCGTCGTGACGCTTGCCGCGTTCAACCTGACCGTGGTGATTCGCGAGTTCCTGGTGGGTGTTCGCGCACGCCGGACTACAGCGCTGGCACGAGGTGAGGCCGAGCCATGGCCGGTAGCGCTGTGGCAGATGATGACCCATGGCCGGCGTCGCTATGGTGGGTACCTGGTTCACCTGGGAATTACCCTGGTTTTTTTGGGTTTCGTGGGGGCATCGTGGTCGACGACGAAGGAGGTCTCGCTCCACCCGGGTCAGACCGTCGATGTGGCTGGATATCGGCTGCGCTACGTGGGGCCACGGATCTGTCCCGGCGACCCGCGCTGCACGCCCGAGGAGCAGTCCGATGTCTCCAAAACCATGGCGTTTGCCGATGTGGACGTGGAGGAGAACGGCCGTCAGATTGCCCGGTTGAGTCCGGCGCGGTTCATGTATCGGCAGGGCGCCGGCATGGCGACCACCGAGGTGGGCCTGCTGCGTGGTTGGGTGACCGATCTCTATTTGGTGGCCGGCGAAGTGAGCGCCGAGAGTCCACGCGCCGCCCTGCAGATACATGTCAATCGGTTGGTGTCCTTTTTGTGGTGCGGGGTGGTGTTGCTGATTCTGGGCGCGGCGCTCTCGCTCTGGCCAGAGTTCTTCTGGGGTCCTCTCGGTGTCCTGGGGCTCGAGCCGACCACTGCGCCCACACGCTATCTCGCTTGGCTAGTTCGGTGGGGACCCTTGCTGGCTCTTCTGGTTCTGGCGACGGTGGCGTGGTGGGGCGGCGTGGCGCGCCTGCTGCTCGTGCTGGCCGGTGGACTGTTGGTGCTGGCGATGTTGCTGGTCTGGCACAGTCTGGCCGCGTTCTCTAGGGACAGGGAGGTGTTGACTCTCGATGAAGCCTTCGAGATGGCTCAACCAGCCCAACAGGAGGAACAGAAGCTCAGCGTGCTGCGTGCACTCAAGGATCTGGAGAGTGAGCGGCAGCTTGGCAAGATAGCAGAAGAAGACTACGTGGCCCTGTCTGCACGCTATCGAGCCGAGGCCCGCGAGTTGATGACGCGCATGGACGAGTCGGAGGCGGGTGTGCGAGCCGAGATCCTCGAGCACGTGCGCCTGCTCCTTCAGGCGCGCGACGGTTCTGGGTCCTTGGAGGGCAAGTGAGTCGTCCTGGGTTCTCCCGGTGGTTGGTGACGCTGCTGGGGTTCAGTGTGTTGATGGCGGTCGGGTCCGGTTGGGCCGTCCCTTCCATGCCCCCCACAATGACCGGTGGGTCGCGGATGGGGAGTCTGCCGCGGTCCGAAGATCAGGTCTCGTTGGCCTCCGATCTGCCCGTGGGCACCGTCGAGGTTATGGTGGTGGACAGGGTCGAGACTCCCCAGCGAGGAGTCCGTGTCGAGCTCGTCGAAGTGGGTGCCGTGTCATCGGAACTGGAAGGCGGCGGGGTCTACGCTGGAACGACTGAGAGCGATGGGAAGGTGCGTTTCGCCGTTCTCCCATCGGACCGGGGCCGATCATTTCGCGCGAAAGTGGTGCTGGGGGCGGTGCGGCATGGAGTGTCGCCCTTTGCCTTGGACCAAGGGATGGGCACGAGGATTCGTCTTCACGTCTTTCCGGTCCAGGATGCGCTGGAAGGCCTGCCCGTCGGCGCGCAGAGCTTCACCTCCCTGGAGGTGCGCGACGATGACATACATCTCGGGGTCCTGTACCAGTGGCACAATTGGGGGGACGTAACCTGGGCTCCGCGGGGCGTGTTTCTCCAAACGCCAGCGGGTTGTCAGGGGCTCCAGCTCCCGGAAAGGTCACCTGACCTACGGCTCGTAGAGCGGGGACAAAAGCTGGAGTTGCAGGGGACTCTTCCGCCCGGGCAAGCAGGGGTCGAGTTTTCGTGTCGACTGCCCCGCCCAGGAGGCGACGCCGAGTCCTTTCGGGTTGGGCTCTTGCCTGGCGTCGTGGAGGCTCGTGTCGCTGCACTGCTACCACCGCAGTCAGGATTCGACGTTGAAGGTTTCCCCGCCCCACGCGCCACGCGAACCGATGATGGTCAACGCGCGCTGATCACTGCAAGGGTCATTGACCAGGATCAACAGCCGTTGGCCGATCAGAGGATCACACTGCGCGGACTGCCCACACCGGGTCCTGCTCGATGGTTCGGGGTCTCTTGGTTCGCCGGGCTAGTGCTGATTGGCGGGTGGTTTTTGGTTAAAAATCGCGGTGTCTTGGGGTCTGGATTGGATCCAGGGCTTCGACAGAAGGCTCGGGAACGGCTGCTGGCGGAGCTGGTGGCGATAGAGCAGGCTCGCCGCGCGTCGACTATCGGCCCAGAGACCTATGCGGCGGCGCGGGCGCAGTTGGTCGATGCGCTGGTTCGTTTGGGACGCGGTAAGTCATCGTAATACAACCGATTTGCCGGATTGGGCCGGTAATCCACAGGCTGTGCAGAAGATTGGGACAAGCCTCTGGACGTCTGGCGGCTAACCAATCGCCTTGTCCCCAGCTGGTGGCTCCTGTCACCAGGGCTGTGCAATGGGCTCAAGAGCAAATCCCCAGCCCCTCTTCGGAAAAGTCTCTTTGATTTCGATTACTTGATGATTATCCCCATTCTCCACTGGCTCTACTATCACTACGCTAAATTTCACAAAACTAGAGAGAAGTCGTCAGACGAGCCCATGCTCGCGTCTCGGCCGACGCGCCGGGTTCGGAGTCACCGTGACCCACCAGATCGCACTAGCTAGCCAGCCAAGACCCCGGTAAGACCGAACTCCCGATGCAGGTTTTGGTTGGCAAAAAGGATCTTCACCGCATTCTCGACCGCTGCCAAGCAGTGGCCGACAAAAAGAGCACGATGCCCGTCTTGGGCAACGTGCTGCTAGAGGTTGGTGGTCCAAGCCAGTTACGACTCGCGGCGACCGACCTGTTCCTGGCCGTAGCTGGATCGATCCCGGCAGAAGTCGACAAGGGAGGCGGCATCGCTGTTCCCGCGCGCGATCTGTTGGAGCGAGTCCGCAAAATGCCGGACGGACAGATTGCTCTCTCGTCGACGGATGGCTCATCGCTGACCTTGAAAGCCGCAGGCACTGCCCGTCGCTTCACTGTCCACGGTCTCCCTGGTGACGATTTTCCGGCATTACCGAAACCGGACGAAAACGTCAGTGTCCTGAGCCTGCCCGTCTCGACACTGTCGACACTGATTCAATCAACACAATTCTCTATCTCGACTGACGACTCACGGCTGGCACTGAACAGCGCGCTGTTCGAATCGGATGGAAACCGGTTGCGAATGGTGACGACTGATGGTCACCGACTGACCAAAGCAGAAGCCGTTCTTTCCAGTGCGCCGAGTGCATTCTCCATCCTGATTCCCCACAAGGGTATTCAGCAGCTCAAGCGTATCTGTGACGACGCCTTGAGCGAAGCGGGAAAGACCGAGGATGGTTCGGTAGCCGAGCCAACCCTCCAGTTCTCGCAAATGGGACCCAATGCGTTCTTCCAGATCGCCTCGGTCCGGTTCAGCGTGAAACTGGTCGACGCACAGTTCCCCCCTTATGATCAAGTGATCCCGCAGACCTCGGAACACGCCATTCGTGTTGCGCGGGCGGTGCTGGATGAAGCGTTGGGGGCTGTGGCGGTCGCTGCCAGTGACAGGACCAGTGGCGTGAAGCTGAGCCTGGCCGGTGGCGTGATGCGCATGGAGACGGAGAGTCCAGAGAGCGGGGAAGCTTTTGACGAGATCGCCGTCGACTACGGTGGACCCGATCTCACCATCGGCTTCAACGCCCGGTATTTTCGCGACGTCTTGGCAGTCGTCCCAGACGAAGAGATCCTGATCGGACTGGGGGGAGAACTCGATCCCGCCGTGGTTCGACCAGGGACGGGAAGCTCGAGCTTCGATTTTCTGTCCGTCGTTATGCCGATGCGAATTTGACCTGTCGGCTTCATTTTTCGGCAATCGAGCTGGCTGGGGTGCGCAATCTCAAGCCCGTCCAACTGAGCTTTTGCCCCGAGCTCAACGTCATCCACGGCAACAATGGACAGGGAAAGACCAGTCTGCTGGAGGCCGTGGCCATGGTGGCGACCAGCCGCAGCTTCCGAACGGAGATGGTGAGGGACGTCATCCAACACGGACAAACCCACGCCGTAGTGGCTGCCACTGTTCAGCAGGATTCGGCCGCTCGAGAGCAACGAGTGATCCTGAGCCAACGGCAACGAAAGGTCAGCATCGACGGTCAGGTGATCTCCCCACTGTCGCGCTTTGCCATCGCAACGCCCATCGTGGTCTTCCATCCACCGGACCTGCAACTCGTATCGGGTCCGGCGGCCATTCGACGCACGCTTCTGGCTCGGGTTGCGCTGTACAGCGATCCGCTGAGCGCTGATGATCGAATGGCAGCGATGCGGGCTCTCCGGGAAAGGCAGGTCCTTCTCGAAACGGAGGGCACCAACAGCCCTGCCCTGTCAGCCTATGAGCAGATCGCTGCCGAGCGAGGAAGCCGCTGGGCGAATGCCAACCAACACGCAGCAGCCATCCTCTGTCGGTGGACGCAGCGAACCTTCGAGCGCATCGCACCGAGCGGGCTCGCGTTGGAGATGACCTACCGAGCCGCTGGCAGCTGCAGTCAGGAGGAATTCGCGCTGGAGCTGTGCGCTCACCGAACCGCCGATAGCCGGGTTCACAGACCAACGTACGGCCCGCAGCGGGACGAACTGTCGTTGTTGCTTGCCGGGCGACAGGCCCGTCGCCACGCATCACAGGGTCAGCAACGGCTTCTGGCGTTGGCCTTGAAGCTGGGTGAATTGGAGAGCATTCGAGAAGCGCGCGGACTGAATCCGGTGTTACTGTTGGACGATGTCTCGAGCGAGCTGGACGCGGAACGAAGCGACGCGGTGGAGGAGATTCTGCGCGGAGCGGCGGGCCAGATTTTCCTGACAACGGCTCGCCACGAACTGCTCCGACCGGCCCTTCTGGAAGGCCGATCCTTCAGCCGTTTCGAGGTGTGTGGGGGTGTGATCGAACCGCACTGAAATGGGCTCTGCCGGGTCCCGGGCGCCGCCCTGAACGCGGGGTTTTCTGGCAGGATTTCCAGGGCCAGACCCTTGCCGGACCGCGCGGCAAGAGGTATAAGATCACTCTCGATCAAGGGCCCGAGCCCCGGCCGGCCCTCCCCTTGCGGGGTGAGCCGACCCAGACCCTTTCGTGGCGATTTCTGACCCAACCAACTGCCACCCTAGGGACCATGCCGGGCAACCAAAGAACACCGTGACACCCGACGCCATCTTGCCTGCGCCGTCTGCACCTCGTGAGGACTACGGCGCCCAAAACATCACTGTCCTGGAAGGTCTCGAAGCCGTTCGAAAACGGCCCGGCATGTACATTGGGGACGTACACGACGGGTCGGCGTTGCACCATCTGGTGTGGGAGTGCATTGACAACGCCGTCGACGAGCACCTGGCTGGGTTCTGCCAGTCAATCGCGGTGACGATCCACTACGATGGGTCAGTGACGGTCGAGGATGGTGGCCGGGGCATTCCGGTGGGGATGCACGAGAAGGGGGTGAGCGCTGCGGAAGTCGTGATGACGGTTCTGCACGCGGGCGGAAAGTTCGATCACTCGAGCTACAAGGTGAGCGCCGGTCTGCACGGTGTGGGGGTGAGCGCCGTCAACGCAGTCAGCGAGACGCTGCGCATGGAGATCCAGCGAGAAGGCAAGGTCTGGTTCCAGGAGTATCACCGAGGGGTGCCCCAGGCACCGCTGGCCGAAATCGGAGAGACGGAGCAGACCGGAACCAAGGTTACCTTCAAGCCGGATCCGGAGATCTTCACGTCCCTGGAGTACGATTTTGGGATTCTCGCCAATCGTCTGCGTGAGCTGGCCTTCCTCAACAGCGGCCTGAGTGTCAAGTTGACCGACGAGCGAGGAGCTGGCCGAACCGAGACCTACCTTTATCACGGCGGGATACGGGAATTCGTGGCCCTCTTGGGTGAGTCGAAGGAGCCGGTACACGAGGACGTCATCGCGTTCACGGACGAGATCACGATTTCCAACGGAGAATCCCAGCGAGTCACGGTGGACGTCGCCTTGCAGTGGACGAACGCGTATGCGGAACAGTTCCTCTGCTACACTAACAACATCCACAACAAGGACGGTGGGACGCACCTGACGGGCCTACGGTCAGCTTTGACCCGCACCCTGAACAACTATGCGCAGGCCCAGAACCTGCTCAAGGATGCCAAGAATGGGCTGAGCGGAGAGGACTCACGCGAGGGGGTGCTGTGCGTCATTCATGTCAAGCACCCCGACGCTTCCTTCGACTCACAGACCAAGTCGAAGCTGGTCTCCAGTGACGTCAAGGGCATCGTCGAGAACTCCGTTTCGGAACACCTGGGGCGCTACCTGGAGGAACACCCCGCGGTGGCACGACGCATCGTGGAGAAGGCCGTGCTGGCCGCGAAGGCGCGGGAAGCGGCTCGCAAGGCACGAGAGGTGGTGCGCAAGGGGGTTCTGGATTCGACCTCACTCTCCGGCAAACTAGCGGATTGCCAGAGCAAGGATCCGACCCAGAGCGAGCTCTTCCTCGTGGAGGGCGAGAGCGCAGGAGGCAGCGCCAAGCAGGGTCGAGATCGGCATTTCCAGGCCATCTTGCCGCTCAAGGGGAAGATCCTGAACGTGGAGCGGGCACGCCTGGACAAGATGCTGTCCTCGCAGGAGGTAGCGACGCTGATCTCGGCGCTGGGATGCGGGATTGGCGACAACGGCAGCTTCGATGTTTCCAAGGTACGCTACCACAAGATCGTACTGATGACGGATGCGGACGTGGATGGGAGCCACATCCGGACTCTGCTTTTGACCTTTTTCTATCGGCAGATGCCTGAGCTGATCGACAGAGGGTATTTGTACATCGCCCAGCCACCACTGTTCGGGGTGCGCAAGGGCAAGAAGATGCTGTACATGCGTGACGGCTCAGCCATGGACGCGTTCTTGACCGAGCACGGAATCGAGGGCACCACCGTTCAGGCCCAGCGAGGGCCGATCCTTTCGGGTAGGCCCCTGTATCACTTGGCGACCCGCTTGAAGACGTACCGCCAAGTGCTCCGGAAGTTGGACCGCCGTATCGACGCGCGGGCGGTGTTAGGCCTGATGCGTTGTGCGCCACTGTCGCTCATCGACTTGCGGGAACGAAGCAAGGTCGAGCAGGCGGCTGGGGAGCTGGACCGGCGGCTGGTGGAAAAGTATCCGGATTTGCGTCCGCTGGCGGTGGAAGTCGACTGGGACAAGCGGCATGGAGCGGGCCGCATCGTGGTCAAATTCAGGCCGGGGGCTTCAACGAAACCAGCTGTCATCGACTGGAATCTGGTGGAGTCGGGCGAGTACCAGGAGCTCTTGGAGCTGGAAAAGGACATCCGATCGGTCGGGGATCCCCCGTATCGAATTGCCATCGAGAACGGCCCAACCCAAGAGGCTGCCGACCCGGAGGAGCTGGAGGTCTTCTTCTACGAACGAGCGCGCAAGGGGTTGCACATCACGCGCTACAAGGGTCTGGGCGAGATGAATGCCGACCAGCTGTGGGAAACGACGATGGATCCCAACGCGCGCAGCCTGCTCCAGGTCAAGGTGAGCGATCCAACCACAGCGGATCAGCTTTTCAGCGTCCTGATGGGCGATCCGGTGGAGCCGCGTCGGCGGTTCATCGAAGAGAACGCGCTCAACGTTCGTAACCTGGATATCTGACGGTCCTGAGACGGCGGGTGGGCAGCAACGGCAGCCCGGCCGAGCAACCAGGGCTCTTCATCCCCCGTACCCGATAACGCCGACCGAATCGGGACGGGGGTGCCACTGCGGAGCGTTGCCTTGTGGGCTGTGGTATTCTGAGCCGGCTGTGGACAGTGCGAATCATCCGCCGGGGCACTCGGGGCTGGGTGGCTCAGGCCAGGGCGTACCGCTGAACATGGCGGATCCCGTCGGGGCCATCCTGGCGGGGAAGTACCAGCTCATCGATTTGTTGGGCCGGGGTGGGATGGGTTCCGTTTGGCGAGCCCGCCATCTGGCGTTGGACTCGATGGTGGCGGTCAAACTGGTTGACCCGACCATTGCCTCCCATCCAGAGGCCTTGGGTCGCTTCTTGCGGGAGGCACAGGCCGCGGCGGCCCTTCGGAGTCCGCATGTCGTTCAGATCCTCGATTACGGAGCGCAGGACCACGTTCCCTTCATCGTGATGGAACTGATGGAGGGGGAGACGCTGGCCAATCGGTTGGCGCGGTTCGGACGTCTTGCACCAGAGGCAACGGCGGAGATCATGGTTCAGGTCTGTCGCGCCGTGGGACGAGCCCATGAACAGGGCATCATCCACCGTGATCTGAAGCCAGAGAACATCTTTTTGACCGCCAACGACGACGTGGAAGTGGCCAAGGTCCTGGACTTCGGCGTCGCCAAACGCAGTGACCTGGGACGTGGCCAGGGAATGACTCAGACCGGCGCGGTGCTGGGCACACCCTATTACATGAGCCCGGAGCAGGCGGAGGGTTCGAAACTGGTAGACTATCGGTCCGACCTCTGGTCGCTGGCCGTTATCGTGTTCGAGTGCATGACCGGTCGACGCCCCTTCGAAGCCGAGACATTGGGCGGGCTGGTTCTGGCCATCTGCACACGTCCTATCGTCGTGCCCTCGCAGGTTGCCAGCGTGCCGGTTGGATTCGACGAATGGTTTGCGCGGGGAACCGCCCGCGACATGGCCCAGCGATTTGGATCGGCCAAGGAACTGGCGGCCAGTCTGCGATCCTGTTGCCTGGGGCGAGGGAGCTCTGCCGAGCTCCGTTCCGGTGACCTACCGACGGGCTCCGCTGCCGTTGCGGTGGGGGATGGACTCGCCATGACACCTCAGCCCCAGGCGTTGAACAAGCTGGGTCTGACCTCGGCAGCTTCAGCCATGTCCCGGTCGACAGGGGCTGATGAGATGGGTGTGCCACTCCAGAAGAATCGAGCCCTGCCAGTCATGGTGGCCTTGGGCGTCGCTATCCTGCTGGGAAGCGGAGGTTGGTGGTTCCTCCAGCGCAGTGGCTCACCCGATTCGAGCGCCATAGCGGGGCAGTCAGACGCGCTGGGGCCATCCACCAAGACAGCATCGCAGGTCCCGTCGACGTCTCCTTTGGCATCCGCCGACCCCACTAGGGAGCCCGTGTTGAGCCTGGTACCAGTTCCTGGCCAGAGCGCTTCGGCGGCCCCGGCGGTGTCCCCCTCTGCCTCGACCCAGGCGCCGCCAGTGACGGCCGGAGCGCGCCGACCGCGGAACGAGCCCGTTCGTCCCCCGGCCGCCGCAAAGCCAGTCGTTGCCAGGCCCGCCGCCACCACGAAACCCGCCCCCGCCAAGCCAAAACCTGCGGGAGCCGCCATCAACCTCGGGATCTAGGCCCGTGCGGACCGCCAAGACTGTAAGATGAGCCCCATGTCGCGAGCCCACTTCCTGCCCAGTGTCGTGCTGGCCCCCCTGATGGTGATCCTGCTCGCCGGTTCCTCGGTCCGGGGCCAAACGGTCGATGCGGCGAGTCGCGCAGCGGCTCGCGACCTGGGAACTCAGGGCGTGCAGGCCTACCAGGCTGGAGATTACGCTGCGGCCAAGGATCGGTTGGAGCGTGCCTATCGAGTCCTCACGGTGCCTTCGCTGGGGCTCTGGTATGGGCGTGCGCTGGCCAAACAGGGGCTCATCATCGAGGCCAGTGAGGTGTTTCTCGAGGTGTCTCGTCTCCCGACCAGCTCTGGAGACCGTGCGGTTCAGGAACAGGCCCAGAAGGATGCCGTAGCCGAGCGAGAACCCCTGCTGGCTCGCATCGGCGGAATTCGAATCCAGGTCGAGAATGCCAATCCCCAAGAGGTCGAGGTCTTGGTGGATGGAGCGGTCGTATCCTCCGCCTTGCTGGGGGTCGACAAGCCAACCAACCCGGGTCGGCATCAGTTGGTTGGCAAGCGAGGCGCGGAAACGGTGGAGCAGACCATCGATCTCGCTGATGGTGAGAAAAAGCCCGTGGTCCTCAGGTTCTCCACGGTGGCCGCATTACCACCAGTGCCTCCCCCGGCGTCGAGCACCAGTGCTGCCCCGCCACCACCGCCTGTAGCCCCGCCACCGCCGGTCACGAGCGCGGAGCGGGAGCGTGAGGGTCTACCCCCATGGTTGACCTATGCGGCCTGGGGCCTTGGGGGTTTGGGTGTGGCTGTTGGGGCTACGACCGCGACAATGGCCTATCAGCTGCGACAAGGCGACAAGATGTCCGATGCCTGCACCGGGGAGGTCTGTTCACCGGCCGTGCGGAGCGATGTGGACCGTTACAACAACCTTCGTCTGTTCTCCACCATCGGGTTCATCACTGGAGGAGTGGGCCTGGCGGCAGCCGTTACTCTGACCTGGATCGTCCCTGGGTCCTCGCAATCAGAGTCCTCGCGGGCTGCCAACCAACCAGGTGGTGTTCGGGATCTGCGTGCCTGGGTCGGACCGAACGGGTTGGCCGTATCCGGTTCCTTCTGACGCTGGGCACGCCGCAATAGGCTTGGCCTTCGCTGCCACGGAGTCGTGGCGGGCATTCTGCGTCTGCTGGCCGTTGCGTGGGTACGGCTTTCTCCTACCCGTTGGGCGCCGGGCTTGCGCCCGTCCGGCCGCGACTTAACTTGGTTGTGTCCAGGAACCAGAACCATGCGAACCGACCGATTCACCCAGAAGAGCCAACAGGCCCTGCGCGACGGGCTGGATCTAGCCATCCGACAGGGTCATCCGGAGCTGCTGCCCGAGCACCTGCTGTTCGCTCTGCTCGTCCAGGAAGATGGGATCCTGGCGACCCTGGTGGAGCGTGCCGGGGGCAACGCACCAGGCCTGGCCGAGACGCTGCGCGAGCGTCTTGACAAGTTGCCCCGAGTCTCCGGGGGACCGGAGCCTCGGTTGGCCGCGCGGACACTGACGCTGCTGACCGCGGCAGAAGACGAAGCCAAGAATCTCAAGGACGATTTCGTCTCGGCAGAGCATTTCCTCTTGGCTGCGGCGAAAAAGGACAATGACGTTCGGGTTGTCCTGGACCGACACGGCTTGGGCTACGAAAAGCTGTTGGCCGCACTGGCCCCGCTTCGTGGCCATCAGCGAATCACCGACGCCAACCCCGAGGCGAAGTTTCAGGCTCTCGAAAAGTACACGCGGGACCTCACCGAACTGGCTCGCCGGGGCAAGATCGATCCGGTGGTGGGGAGGGACGAGGAAATCCGTCGCGTCCTGCAGGTGTTGAGTCGCCGCACCAAGAACAACCCCGTTCTGATCGGAGAACCAGGGGTTGGCAAGACAGCCATTGCCGAGGGCATTGCACGACGCATCGCTGCTGGCGATGTACCCGAGTCCCTCAAAGACAAGCGCCTATTGGCCTTGGATCTGTCCAGCCTGTTGGCGGGAAGCAAGTTCCGAGGCGAGTTCGAGGACCGGCTCAAGGCCGTGCTCAAGGAGGTGGAGGCCGCGGCCGGAGGCATCGTACTTTTCATCGACGAGCTGCACACGCTGGTGGGCGCGGGCGCTGCCGAGGGGGCGCTGGATGCGGCGAACATGCTGAAGCCCGCGCTGGCACGAGGGGAGCTCCGTTGCATCGGTGCCACCACGCTGGACGAGTACAAGAAGCGCATCGAGAAGGACGCGGCCCTGGAGCGACGATTTCAGCCGGTTCGGGTGGATCAGCCCAGTGTGGAAGCGACCGTTGCAATCCTGCGGGGCATCAAGGAGCGCTACGAGTTGCACCACGGGATCCGTATCCAAGATGCGGCTCTGGTCGCGGCAGCAACGCTGAGTCATCGCTACATCACCGATCGCTTCCTTCCCGACAAGGCGATCGACCTAGTGGACGAAGCCGCCAGCAAGCTGAAGATGGAAATCGACAGCTTGCCGGGGCCGATCGATCAGATGGATCGACAGCTAACCCAACTCGCAATCGAAGAACAGGCGTTAGGTCGTGAACGGGGAGCCGCTCAGAAGGCACGTTTGGACGAGCTGCGCCGGGAGAAGGCGGAGTTGACTGCGCGCCGCGATCAGGCTCGGGCGCAGTGGGTTCGGGAAAAGGAGGTCATCCAGTCGATCCGGGAGCGTCAACAGCGTCTCGAGGAGCTGCGCGGAGAGGAAGACCGTTACCAACGCGCCGGTGACCTGGGAAGGGTCGCCGAGATCCGTTATGGCCGCATTCCGGAACAGGAGCGAGCCATCGAGACGGCGCGCAAGGAATTGGCTCAAGTTGGGTCCAATGGATCGTACTTGAAGGAGGAGGTCACCGACGAAGACATCGCGGCGGTGGTGGCGAAGTGGACCCATATCCCCGTCTCCAAGATGCTGGAGGGGGAGGTGCAAAAGCTGCTGCGGATGGAGGAGAACCTTGGGGACCGGGTGGTTGGGCAGCCGGAAGCCCTGTCGGCTATCGCCAACGCCGTTCGGCGTTCCCGTGCCGGTCTGGGAGATGAGGCCAGGCCCATTGGATCATTTCTGTTTCTGGGTCCCACCGGGGTTGGCAAGACGGAGACGGCTCGAGCTCTGGCTGAGTTCCTGTTCGACGATGAGGGAGCCATGATCCGTCTGGACATGAGCGAGTATATGGAGCGCCATTCGGTCTCCCGGCTCCTCGGTGCGCCACCTGGGTATGTTGGCTACGACGAGGGTGGCCAGCTCACCGAGCCGGTGCGCCGGCGACCCTACAGTGTCGTGCTATTCGACGAGATCGAGAAGGCTCACGCGGACGTCTTCAACACGCTGTTGCAGATGCTTGACGACGGTCGATTGACTGATGGACAGGGGCGCACCGTCGACTTCAAGAACACCGTGATCATCCTCACCAGCAACCTCGGTTCGGCACAGATGGCAGCCATCGAACAGGAGTCGGGGAGTACGGAACAGGAGCGCTCCCGGCAACTGAACCAGGTGGCCAAGGAGGCGCTGCGTGCCCAATTCCGCCCGGAGTTCCTGAATCGTATCGACGAGATCGTGGTGTACCGGCAGCTTGGGCACTCGGCGTTGGCCAAGGTCGTTGACCTGCAGCTGGGGCGCTTGGCGAGGCGGCTCCGACGGCGGGATGTGGAGCTTCACGTCACCGATGCGGCGCGGGACTGGTTGGTTGAGGTGGGATTCGATCCACAATATGGAGCCCGGCCGTTGAAACGGGCCATTCAGAAGAACCTGGAGGATGCTCTGGCGCAACGTGTGCTGGAGGGGGCATTCCCGCCCGGGAGCCTGATTCGGGTGGACCGGGGCGAGTCGGGTCTTGTGATCGCGAACGGGGGTCCTGGCGAAGACGCTGCGGTGTTCGCTTGAGCTTCGAGATGACCAGCGCCGATCGGGCTGCCTCCAGCTTTCGGTATTTCGTCGTGGTGAGTCCCGGTTTGGAGGATCTCCTGGTGGAGGAGCTGGCACAGCTGGGGGTTCGCGCATTCGCCGAGCAGGGGGGCGCCCATTGCCAGGGTCCGCTGGGTACCCTCTGGAGCATTCATCTGCGTTCGCGACTGGCGGAATCGGTACGGCTTCGCCTGCGCCCCTTTCACGCCGGCGATTTCGCGACGTTGGAACGGGAGCTATCCCGCTTGGTCTGGCACGCCTATCTGCCACGGTCCCGGCCGATCCAGGTTCGGGTCAGCTGTCATCGGTCACGTCTGTATCATTCGGACGCGGTCAAGGAACGGGCACTGCGAGTGCTTCGAGAACAGAGAGAATGCAGCGAGGGCAACGCTGGCCCCAAAGAGATGACGACGGTCGTGCACATTCGGATCGTCGATGACCAGGCTCAGGTCAGCATTGAAGCTTCCGGGACACTGTTGCACCGTCGCGGATACCGGCTTCACGTTGGCAGGGCTCCTCTTCGCGAAACCCTGGCTGCCGCTCTGTGTCGGATACTGGATGGCAACGCCGACCCCAGACCGACGGCTCTGTGGGACCCGTTCTGCGGGAGTGGAACACTGCTCACCGAGTGGCTTCTGGCTCGGGCCGGGGGCGGGATACAGGTCGACACGGACTACGCCTTCGAGTCCTGGCCCATCCACGACCCGGAGCTTTTCCGACGCGCGAAGGAGACCCTTCCCGTTCCGGCCAGCCTGGAAGGGATCCGGGCCTACGGGAGCGATCTGGACCATCGGGTACTCAAGGCAGCTCGCGCCAACGCTGAACGTGCGGGAGTTGCGGCCCATGCGGAGTTCTTCGCGGCCGACTTCCGAGAGGCATCAGCTCGGATCCCCGCGGGAGCAGCGGTGGTCACCAATCTCCCCTATGGGGTTCGTCTGGGCGACCGAGAGGAGTCGGCGCGTCTGTTCTCGGCGCTGGATCGACTTCTCAAAGAGCGCACGGACCTGGGTCCGGCAGTCGTGCTCGCCCATGGCGCGCTACCACCGAGGCTTCACGGCCAGTGGTATCCGGCGGTTCACTTCGTCAATCGAGGCCTGAGGGTTACGGCTTGGTTGGGGCCCTCTGGAACCAACGGTGGACCCCGACTGAGCCGCCGAGCGGAATAACACGGGTGCACCTCGATTAGGTCAAAAGTGGTGCGCAGGGTGAACCCGTCCGGTTGAATGTGGAAGGACGTGGGCGCGACCCCTCACGGGCACAAGCGATGCAGGCGCGCTACGCTTCCGATGCGCATGATGGAACAAGACGGTCTGGTTGCCCTGTTGCGAAGCGTGGAGGTGTTTGCCGATCTCGACGCAGCCACGCTGTTCTGTCTGTCGCAACAGATGCACCGTGTGCGTTTCGCGGCAGGTGATGTCCTGTGCCGGGAGGGAGAGACCGGCGATCGATTGTTCCTGATACACGCTGGTGAGGTCTCCGTGCAAAAGCGCGGCAAGCAAGGTGACGTCGCCGAGGTGGGTCGACTCGGGCCCAACGACGTAGCGGGGGCGACCAGCCTGGTTGCGCGAGGCCGGCGCTCAGCCACGCTGACGGCGCGAAGCGAAGTCGAGGCGTTCGTCCTCGACGACGCCACCTTTCGGGGGCTGTTGCGTGAGCACCCCGCGATTGCAGAGGGCGTTCTCACCAGTCTGAGTCGCCAGCTCTCGCGAGGGGACTGGGTTGCTTCGCGCGTGCTGGCGAAGGATCTGAATCGACGTCCTCGAATCGTCTTTTACGATAGCAAGTCGTACACGGAGGCGGCATTTCGGGAACGCAATCGGTATAACTACCAGCTGGAGTTCCTGGAGCCACGATTGGGTCTGGAAACGGCGGCGCTAGCCCAGGGGGCCGATGTCGTCTGTCCATTCGTCAACGACACGATCGACGGCCCAGTGGTGCGAGAACTGGCGTCACTGGGTGTCAGGTTGATTGCGCTAAGATGTGCGGGATACAACCACGTCGACACGAGGGCATGTCAAGAACAGGCCCTGCCGGTCGTTCGCGTCCCCGCCTATTCACCCCACGCCATTGCCGAGCATGCGGTGGCGCTCATGCTAACGCTCAACCGGCGGCTGCACCGGGCCCACCAGCGAGTTCGGGAAGGAAACTTCGCCCTCGATGGGTTGGTGGGTTTCGATATGTACGAAAAGACGGTGGGGGTGGTGGGTACGGGGCAGATCGGGAGACGGGTGTGTGAAATCCTATCCGGATTCGGATGCCGAATCCTGGCGTACGACCGGGTGCCGTCGGCGGAGATGGTGGAAAAGTACAAGGTCACCTACGTGGACCTGGAGGGGATCTGGGCGGCATCCGACATCATCACTCTGCACGCTCCCTTGCTTCCCGAGACCCGGCACATGGTGGATGCCACCGCCATCGAACGCATGAAGCCAGGCGTGATGATCATCAACACCAGCCGGGGGGCGCTGATCGACACACGAGCACTGTTGGGAGGGCTCAAGAGCGGGCGCATCGGGCACGCGGGCCTCGACGTATACGAGGAGGAAGGGGGGACCTTCTTCGAGGACTTCTCGGATCGGGTCCTGACCGACGATGTGTTGGCAAGGCTGACGACGTTTCACAACGTGCTGGTCACGGCCCATCAGGGTTTCTTGACTCGGGAAGCGCTGACGGCGATTGCCGACGCGACCTACCAGAGTGTTCGAGAACTGGAGCTGGGTACCCCGCCTGACCAGCTCACCTACCGAGTCAGTGCCGCCGCTGGCTAGCCAATGGGTCGGCAGTCTGGACGGTCGATGACCGAGGTGGGCCCAGCAGTTGCTCGGCGTTCGTACCCAGGAGGCGCTCTTCTCGATCGGGGTCGAGGCCGAGGCTGCGTACCCAGTTGAGTGACGAGGCTTGTTCCTGCCAGGGGGAGTCGGACCCGAACAGGAGGTATTCAGCCGGGTGAGCCAGCATCATCGCTCGGGCACGACCCGAATCGAGATAGCCTCCCACGTAGCTCGTGTCGAGATAGACGGGCTGCCCGATGAGGTACCTTTCCACGTCATCCCATTCCTGCCATCCGCCAAAATGGGAGGCCACCAGAATCAAACCGGGGAAATGATCGAGCACCCTTCGCACACGAGCGGGTTCACAACGACGCACACGGGGAAACGCCAGATCGAATCCGGCGTGGATGAGCACGACCAAGCCGGCGGCGCGTAGGGCAGCGTAGAGGGGCTCTAGCCTGGGGTCATCCAGATCGAAATCTTGGTAATAGGGGTGAAGCTTGATGCCTCGCAGGCCAGCGGCGGCGATGGCGGCGACATGGGATAGTGCTTGAGGATCCAAGGGGTAGAGCGAGGCAAAAGGGACAATCCGGTCCGAAGCGATTTGCCGCGACCAGTCCAGTATCGCCTGGAACTGCTGAGGCTTGGTGGCGATGGACGCGACGACCGCCGTGTCGATTCCGGCCCGGTCCATGGAGGACAAGAGCCCGGCCACCGTGCCATCCAAGACGGAAGGGGTCCCCGCCAATTGCGCCAGCTCAGACACGGCGCGGGCTGCCAAGCGGTCCGGGAAGGCATGGGTGTGGAAGTCGACGATCATGACCAGCTCAGAGTCGGGTCAACTCCTGGGCGGAAATCAGCTGGATGCCGCGGCCCAGGAGTAGCTGGAGAGAAGCGGCGATGTCGGTCGTGCGAAGGACCAAAAAGGCGTGTTCTCCCCAGGCGAAGGCATACAGGTACTCGACCCCGATATCTGCTCCGGAAAGGGCCAAGAGCACGGCGTGGGCCTGCCCTGGCACATTGTCGAGCTTGACGCACAGGACATCGGTCAAGGTCACCGAATACCCGCCCTGCCGCAAGACCTGACAGGCGCGCGCCGGATCCGAAACGACCATCCGTAGGACGCCGAAATCCGACGTCTCTGCGATGCACTGGGCCGAGATGTTGATCCGAGCCTGGGCCAGGGCGCCCATGACCTCCGTCAACCGGCCCTTGCGGTTCTCCAAGAACACCGAGAGCTGCTGCAACTTCATGGGACCTCTCCTTTGGCGTTGGTCGACTAGCTCAGCTTCCTGCGATCAATCACCCGCTTGGCCTTGCCCTCGCTGCGTTCGATGCGGTGGGGTTCGACCAGTTTGACGGTCACGGACACCCCCAGCGCGCTCTCCACGGCCAGCTGGATCTTCTGTGTCCAGCTCTCCAACTGGCCCACGGTGTCCGCGAAGAGACGTTCCTCGACCTCGACCTGCAACTGAAGCGTATCCAGGTTGTGAACCCGATCCACCACGATCAGGTAGTGGGGTGACACGCCAGCGATCTCCAGAAGGACGGCCTCGATCTGGGAGGGAAAGACGTTGACCCCGCGAATGATCAACATGTCGTCACTGCGCGCCAGGCACTTGGTCATTCGCGTCAGAGTGCGTCCGCAGGCGCACGGCGTGCTGTCCAGCGAGGTCAGATCGCGGGTTCGATACCGGAGCAAGGGTAGACCCTCCTTGGTGAGGGTCGTGAAGACCAATTCTCCTTTGGTGCCTCGCGGAACGGGCTGGCACGTTTCCGGATCGATGGTTTCGGGCAGGAAGTGATCCTCCTGGATGTGCAGACCGCGGCGCTCCACACACTCACAGGCGACTCCGGGACCCACCACCTCACTCAGGCCGTAGATATCGATGGCAAAGACCCCGAGCCGACTCTCGATTTCGCGGCGCATAGCCTCGGTCCAGGGCTCCGCGCCGAAGATACCCACGCGCAACTTCAGGCCCGCGCGGTCGATGCCGGACTGCTCGATCCCCTCGGCGAGGTGCAGGGCGTAGGAGGGAGTGCACGCCAACACCGTGGTGCCGAAATCATGCATCAGCTGGATCTGGCGGCGGGTATTGCCGCCCGACACCGGGATGACGCCGGAGCCAATGCGCTCGGCGCCGTAGTGCAGGCCGAGACCTCCGGTAAACAGCCCGTACCCATAGGCCACCTGGATCAGATCCTTGGCGGTGGTTCGAGCGGAAACTAGGCTTCTTGCCACCACCTCCGACCAGACACCGATGTCCTTACGCGTGTAGCCGACCACGGTGGAGCGGCCGGTGGTTCCCGAGGAGGCGTGGACGCGGACAATCTGATCCATGGGTACGGCGAAAAGCCCGAAGGGGTAGTTGTCGCGAAGATCGTCCTTGGTGGTGAAGGGCAAGCGGGGAAGGTCCTCCAGATCCCGAACATCTTCCGGTAGCATCCCCAGGCGCTGCAGCTTGTCGCGGTAGAAGGGAACGTCGTGATAGACCCGCTGGACGAGCTGACGGAGACGACGGCTCTGACAAGCGAATAGCTCGTCGCGACTCATACACTCTTGGCTGGGATTCCAGATCACGACGGAGTCCTTCCTTTGGGTGATGGGGGGCTCGAACCCGAACCGGAAGCGAGGCGGCAACCTAGCTCGAATGCGGCCAGATTCATATCAAGATAAGCCTTGGGCACGCACGCAATCAATGCCTCACGCCAGCGTTGAACCGGCATGTCCAAGGCGAACGCGAGCACCCCCAGCAAGAGCGTGTTGGCCACCTTCACGCTGCCGAGTCGCCCCGCCTGGTCCGTCGCATCGACGAAGTGGCAGTGGATGGGTAGGGCGCGGAGCGCCTCGCCGAGGTGCTCCGGGTAGTGATCGGTACCAGTCAGCACGGGCAGGGGCAGAATGCGCGCGGTATTGGCGATCAGGCAGCCACCCACCCGCAAGAAGCCCACGAAGCGGGCCGCCTCCAGGAGCTCCAGGCCAAGGACGGCGTCGGCCCTGCCTCGTTCGATGACGGGAGAGCACACCCGCTGGTCGAAGCGCACGTGGGTCACGACGCTCCCACCCCGCTGTGACATCCCGTGCACCTCGGAGAGCTTGACGTCCAGTCCCGAAAGCCGCGCATACTGGCCGAGGATCTGGGACGTCAGCACGGCGCCTTGGCCCCCGACGGCGGCAATCACGATGTCCATGGGCTAGCCCTCCCCGTTGGGGCTGGTGGGCACGGGTGCCACCGTCACGTTCGCAGGAACGATGGCGTTGAAGGCGCAGCTCGACACGCACAGGCCGCAACCGGTGCAAGTCCGAGTGTCGATGCGGGCCGCGTCATCTCGCATGGACAAGGCCGGACAACCCAGCTGAATGCAATCCTGACAGCCCTGGCACAGGTCAGTCAGGACGGCGAAGGCAGGCTGCCGCGTCGGCGCTCCCTTCTTCAACAGGCAGACTCGGCGGCTGATGATGACCGATGGAGCATCGCGGGCCAGCTCCTCGCGAAGTGCGCGCTCCAGCCCGAGCATGTCATAGGCATCCACCTCGCGAACCGCCTGGATACCAAGTCCTTTGGCCAGGGCAACAAAGTCGAGACGGGGTGCCGTCTTGCCATTCAGGAGCGTTCCGGTGGAGGGGTTGGCTTGATGCCCGGTCATGGCCGTGGTTTCGTTGTCCAGGACCAGGACCGTGGTGATGCCGCGGTTGTAGACCACGTCGACCAGGGCAGTGATCCCGGAGTGCCAGAAGGTGGAGTCGCCGATGACAGCCACCGTGGTCTTGGCGAACTCCTTGCCTCGTGCCTTTTCGTAGCCGAAGGCCATCCCGATGCTGGCCCCCATGCAGATGCAGGTTTCCATGGCATCGAAGGGAGGGAAGGCTCCAAGGGTGTAGCAGCCGATGTCTCCGGTAACATGAACCCCGAGCTTGCGCAGGACCGCAAACGGACCCCGATGATGACACCCGGCGCACAGGGCCGGGGGTCGAGTGGGGAGCGCGCCGAGTGAGGACGCATCCACGCCCTTGGCCGGTTCACCATGGAGGGCGGCGCGAACCAGCTCCGGCGACAACTCACCCACCACCGGAACCCGGGACTTGCCGATAGGATCCAGACCCAAGGCTCGCAGCTCCAGCTCGAAGATGGGTTCGAGCTCCTCGACCACCACCAGTTGCCGACAGGCCTTGGCGAAATCCAAAAGGCGGCGGTGAGGCAACGGGTAGGAGAGCCCCAACTTGAAGACACTGGCCTCGGGGGCCACTTCGCGCACATATTGATACGCCGCGCCGCTGGTGACGACCCCCAGATCCGAGTCCCGCAGCTCGAACCGATTCAGCTCGGTTGTTTCGGCCCAACCAGTTAGCTCCTCCAGGCGGCGCTCCGCCACCACCCGACGGTGCCGGGCCACCGCGGGCGCGACCACGTACTTGTTGGCGCGTCCATCGTGAGCTCGAAGGGGCACATCCAGGCGGTCCTTCAGGGCGACCAGGCTGCGGCCGTGGGCAATCCGCGTGGTCAGCCTCAACAACACGACCGTGTCGAAGCGCTCGCTCAACTCCAGTGCCTCGCCGATGAAATCCTTGCACTCCTGGCTGTCGGAGGGCTCGAGGACGGGGAGCTTGCCGACCCTGCCGAAATAGCGGCTGTCCTGCTCGTTCTGTGAGCTATGTTGCCCCGGATCGTCGGCGACGACCACGACCAACCCCGCGTTGACTCCCGGGTAAGAGATGGACAGCAACGGATCCATGGCCACGTTGAGCCCCACGTGCTTCATGACCACCATGGTGCGGGCACCCGCGATCGATGCGCCGATGCCGATCTCCAGGGCGACCTTCTCGTTGATCGACCATTCGGAGTCGATCTCCGGATAGGCCGCCACCGCCTCGGCGATCTCGGTGCTGGGGGTCCCCGGATACGCCGTCACGACCCGCACGCCGGCCTCCCAGGCCCCGCGGGCCACCGCCTGATTGCCCAGCAACAGCTCGGGCATCAGCCGCGACGCTCCTCATTGACCGTCTGGGGTTTGGGCGCGGACCAAAGAATCATCCCGGCTGCCTTACCAGAACCGTCGTGGCTCGCCAATTGACATCGAGTCAGTCCCAGTTCCTGCCCATTAGCATGGGGTCCGTTGCCCCTGGCTAGCGCATCCTTTTGGGATGGTCCCGAACCCATTGCTTGGCGTCAAGCACCAACTGGCCAAGCTGGACCTGGTCGAACGGGGAAGTGGTCCGTTTGCTCCAACCGATGAATATGGGGGTCATCTCCGCGGCGCTGATGTGAGGGAACAGGTAACTGACCCGCACGAGGATCCTGAACAGGGCGTCCGGATCGGTCTTGGTGCCCACGTTCATGAGGTAGCGCTTCAGGTGGTACGTCGTAGCGATGGATTTGGCCGCAAGGGTCTTGGGCGGCGCCACCACGGCAGCTGCGGCGGTGGCTTGGGTCGCGCAGTCGACACACTGATACGCATTGGGTACGGCTTGCAGCCGTTTGGCGCCGATTGGCTCACCGCACGCTGAACAGAGTCGCTGCTGGGGTTGCATTCGAGGGGGAACCGCGAGTGGTCAGCAGTTTAGCGCTGCGACGGAGAGTTGCCAGATGACAGGCACGCACCTTCATTCGACTGGAGCTTGTACAACGCCCCCGCGAAGTCACCGGGAAGGGGAGCCTGGATGCTGAGCTCGGGATCCAGACGAAGCTCGGCACAATGAAGCGCCAGACGAAACAGACCGTAACTCTCTCGAAACAGCCGATTGTGCTCACCCTTGCCGTAACGAACGTCTCCAATGAGTGGGCAGGAGATGTGCTTGAGGTGTCGGCGGATCTGATGGAGGCGACCGGTGTGGGGAATGGCTTGTACCAACGCGTAGCGTCCGTATTGCGCCAGGCGCGCCACGCTGGTGGTGGCGGGTTGGCGTTCCGTTCCATGGTCCGGCAGCAAGGGGTGGTCGATCAGGCACTGCTGGGGCGGGTTACCTCGCACCAACGCCAGGTACCGCTTGGTCACGTTCCCGGCTTCGAAGCGCTCGGACAGGCAACGGGCATCCGTCGGAGAGAGCGCGAACAGCAGGACCCCGCTGGTTCCCTGGTCCAGCCGGTGAACCGGATACACCCACCTTCCCAGCTGATTCCTGAGCCGCGTCATGGCGAAATCATTCCCCCGCGCCCAGCCCCGGTGCACCGCGAGACCCGATGGCTTGTCCACCGCCACCAGGCGCGAATCCGAGTACAGGATGGAGAGGGGCTCAGTCACCTGTGTCTACCGACCATTCCCGCCGAGATGCCGATTGGCCCGCTCCACGTAGGCTGAATCGTGGGACGCCAACCCGAGGCGACGAACGGCTCGCCAGGCTCGCGTCGCGCATTCTCGGTCCCCCAGCTGTTCGCAAACCGCGCCCAGGTTATTGTGGGAGGAGATGTATCGGTGGTTGAGCTGGATCGCGGATTCGTACTCGCGACGCGCCGCTTCGAGATCGCCCGCCTCGCGATAGCGGTTACCCAGGTTGAAGTGACTCATGAAGAGCCGAGCCTGCGGATTGACCCAGGTCGTGTTCACCAGCCAAGCGAGCAGAGCGAGTCCACCCACCCGCCAGGCGAGGCCCGGCAGCTGCCGTTGGTGCGTGAGGTCGATCAAGTCCACCACGGCCACGGCCGCCAGCAACAACATGAACGGGACCACCGGCATTCGGTAGTGTGCGAGTACGAAATAGAGGGCCAGGGACACCGCGTAGACCAGCACCATACCGGTGACCGGGAGCGTCTCTCTGGGGCGGCGCAGCGCCAGCGCCAAACCCAGCAGAGCCAAGGGGAACACCAGGCGCGCGTTGGGCAGGGGCAGGCGCATGACCGAGGAGAATTGCTGGGAGAGGTAGAAATCCTGGCTGTTGGCAATCTCGTACCAGCTGACGAAGAGCGCGAGCTTGCGCAATACCAGCAGGAGACTCTGGCCGGGATGAGCGCTCACATGCTCCAGGGTTCGGTCGGTGTAGAAACCGGACACCTCGGATTCGGACAGCTTCCGTCCCAGGGTCTTCTCGGCGTAGTTGCGGTAGGCCGTCTGCTGTTCGGCGGGATGATCGACGCGCGTGGAGAGGAACGGCTTGGGGGCTCGAAACGTGCCGTCGGCGCCGGGCCCATTCCCGATGTAAAGGTTAATCCCGCTCTGGCCCGACACCAGCACCAGATCATGCCCCGCCCAGTAGTTGCGCGCGGTGACGGGTGCGATGCACAGAGCCGCTCCCAGCGTGTAGAGGCCCAGACGGGTGAGGCGCTGGCGACGATCCATTCCGGGGCGGCGGGCGAGGAGCCCGACACCCCAGACCACCGGCAAGAAGAGCAGGGTGTTGGGTCGAGCGAGCACCGACAGGCCCAAGACCAGCCCTGCCCCGAGCCAGGGTCGGGCACGGGGCGAGTCGCTGGCCCGGACGAGGAGCCATACGCCCAGGAGGTTCAGGAATGCCTGAAGCGGCGCCACCAGCAACATGCCATCGTAGAAGATGTTCATCACGTACAGGGCTTGCAGCAGGGCAGCCAGCAAACCCACCCGGATGTCGAAGAGACGCTTGCCGATGGAGTGGACCAGGAGGATGCCCGTTGCGCCCAGCAGCATCTGGACCAGACGCGCCAAGAGCACGTTGGGCGACCCGAAGAGCGTATACAGAACACCCAGGAAATACGGATACAAAGGGGAGAGGAAAAAGACGCCGGAGCCCAGCCAATCACCGCTGGCAATGCGTGCTCCCCAGTCGTGGAAGTACTTCGGGTCGACCGGGAGCCTGTCGAAGAACGGATCGCTTTGCGAAGTCTCAGCCAAGTGCCAGAGGCGCAGCAACAGACCCAGCCCCAACATGGCTGCCAAGAGTTGACGCTCCCGGTGGACGTACCACGAGGCGCTGGGTGTTGACGGTGGTGGGCTGGGAGCGGGTCCCGAGGGAGACGTCACGGCAGGAGTACGACCTGGTTGGTGACGGCGGGATCGAGACCTGGTTTTGCGGCTCATCGAACGGTGGGTTCCTGCCCAGTGTGTGAGGTTCCGGGTGAAACGTCCCTTGCACAACGAAAACCAATGGTCTGCTCACGGGCAGTTGCTGGATGCTCGGTCCGCATCACGGAGGTGAGCTGTTGCCAGTACTCACGCCAGTCCAGCACACCGCTTGTCTGCCCAAACGTGCCCCCCAACGCCCGTTTCTTGGGCCCCGGGGCAGCCACCCATTCGGCAACGTTGGAAAGGAGATCCTCGTGTCCGAAGGGTCCCCGTCCTGCCGGATGGGAGCCAACCTTGCACCCCAGATTGAGCAGTCGCTGTTTGCCGCCTTCTTCGACCCACTGGTGCTCCTGATAGGAACAGACGTTCTCGACTGCCGGCTGATTGCCCCACGGATAGGCGCGGTCGTCCGGACCCTGCATGGCGTACAACCATTCCTGTTCAGTGGGGAGCCGCTTGCCCGCCCAAGCGCAATAGGTCTTGGCCTCGTCCCAACTGACGCACGCTACGGGACGCAACGGTTCGACGGTAGCGGCGTGCCGCGAGCAACCAATGCCGCCGGACAGCTCGGGACAGCCCTTGGCCTCGATACAGGCGCGAAGTGCCCAGAACGTCACCTCCGTCCGATCCAAGAGGAATGCTGGAACCGGCTGGCCCTTCTTTCGAGACCCTGCAGGTACAAGGAGCATATGGCCAACATGGGGCTTCTCACCCGGTACCTGCTGCAGCGAGATGGGGCTCTCGGTGATGTCCGGAGCACGCCGGTCGAAGCTCGCGGTGGCGACATCGGTTGCTTCGGGTCGCCTGATGGTCAGGGTTCGGCTCCCCCAACCCGGTGTGCGCCACTCGAACCGCACCTCGACGTCGGTGTTGGGTCGGATCGCCACGACCAGCGAGACCCGGCCCTCGGTTGCCTGAGTGAAGATCCGTCCTTTGGCGCCCGTGTCGCGCACAATGGTGGCGCGAATTGGGAGGTCGGTTGCAGGATGTTCCTTGCAGAGAACACGCAACCATTCCCGAACCGTGCTGGCCTGACACCCGAGCTGCTCTGCGTACCGCAGCGGGAAGGCTGCTGCCCTCTTCCATTCTGCCGGTGTCGGAGCGGGCGAACCCTTGGCCGAGAATGGTGGCAACGCGAGTTGCGCAACGGGTTCGGCAGAGGCGCTCGACGCTGGAACCGAATGGGCCGACGCTGGAACCCGGACGGCAGACTCGGTCGGTGGTGCCGTGACGGCTGGTGAAGCCCCCTGGTCCGTTCGGTTCCATTGGCAGGCCCAAAGAACGAGCCCCAAGCCGAGGAACAGCCGAGGGCCGATCCGGGCCGAGGCTTCGGAGTCTGAGCGAGAACCACCAGCCATGGGCCAACGAAGCCTACCGCAGTTGGGACGTCGAATGAAGGGTGGCAGGCTGGCCCTCTGGTTGCTGCTCCGTCGGGACGCCCATAATCCGGGACGGATCGCCAAGAAACTCGAAATGCATGGAGTCCTCGAGTTCGTCGTGGCCCAGCCAGTAGAAGCCGTAGCGCTCGAAGACCTCTACCCAACAGCGCGGCATGTCCATCCTCTCCCACACCGTTCTCTTTTTGCCCTGGCAGCGGGGGCTGTCACGCCAGGGTCTCAGGCAGTTGCAGCAGGGGTTCCGCGCCGGGTCGATGTCCAGCGCGATTCCGTAGACGTGATTGGACACCTCCCCGCTTAGGTACGTGTTCTTTCGGCGCAGACCGGAGAGGATCAGCGGGCGGTAATCATCCTTGGCACAGTCGCGCCGCAGAGCCGCTTCCACGCAGGCCAAGGCGGGTATGATCCGCTCGTTTAGCACCACCGAGATCCCGAAGAAGGTGGTCAGCTTGGTCTGTGACACGGCGGTCTTCGGGTTATCCGAGCGGCTGCCGAAGCCTGGGAAATAGCCGTACTGCTGGGTGCGGTAGCGATGGGCTGCCTCAAGGGCTGTCTTCCACGCGGTGCGCTTTTCCGGGGTCAAGGGGCCGCTGGTGTTGTAGTGTGAGCGAACCAGGAAATCCTGAGGGGGCTGGGGTAGACAACCTGGTTCGCTGGCAGGGAGCGAAGCGGATTGACTGGGCAGGGGTGGCGGCTGAGTTGCCGAGGGTGGAGGTGTGCCAGAGAGGGCGGTGGCTGCGGGTTGGACTGGTTCAGGATTGCCGGCGGAACGGTCCCCACAGGCGGCGACAAGGACACACAGGCCAAGCAAGGAAGGCTTCATGGGGTGATCGGCTCGGCTCCCGCCAGGGGTGCCTCGTACAGCGTGCTGTGAATGGCGCCTTGTGGACCGAGATCGGAGGAGCAAAGGCGGAGACGGTCGAGGCGAACCGGCGAGTATTGGAGCGGGAACGGCGAAAGCCAAGGCTCGAGTCGAGTCGGGTGTTTCATTCGGGCCAGGGTGATGTGGGGACGAAAGTCACGATCGGGACCGGGCAGACCGAGTCCCCGCAAATGGGAAGAAAGGGTGCGCGCCAATCGGATCAGCTGCCCCTCGGGATCATCGAGCAGCACGACCAATACCGTCGCACGCGTTACCCTGGGGAACCCGCACAGAGCCGTCATGGGTGCGACCGAGGGGGGATTGTGCATCGCCGTCTGCTGCGCCGCATCGACCAAGAAGGGTACCTGCTCTTGTGGGGTGTCACCCAAGAAGGCCAGGGTCACGTGCAGCTGCCCCTCGCGAGCGAAGCGCCAGTTCTTGGCAGCCGAACCAGCTCGCTCCGCGAGGTTCTTCTGGCATTGAACCAGTTGGGCCCGGGTTTCGTCGGCCAGAGGCAGAGCGTAGAAGAGACGGATGTTCGTCAAGCCGGGCCCGCCGGGTTCAGGTTTCGCAACAAAAGAATCATGCCGTAGTGGGCAGCGGCCTTCTGCACACGCTCCCGGTCCCAACGAAAGACCCGGCACTCGTGTCGGCTGGCCTGCGGCGTGGTCACGGCCCAGTGCACCGTTCCGACGGGCTTGTCCGGTGTGCCACCACTGGGTCCCGCGATCCCGGTGATGGCGAGTCCCACATCGCAACCCAGGGCACGTCGTCCCCCATTGGCCATCGCCATCGCGACCTCTGGGCTGACGGCACCGTGCTGGGCCAAGACGGGTTCGGGCACATCAAGCAGGCCCAGCTTGGCGGAATTGGCGTAGGTCACCAGGCCTCCCAAGAACCAGGCGGAGGCACCAGGAATCGAGGTCAGCTCGGCTGCCACCCTGCCGCCCGTGCAGGACTCGACCACACCGAGCGTCCATTTTCGGGCGAGCAAGGCGGAGCCAACCAGGTCCGGCAGCCGTCGGTCTCCCTGCGCGTACACGGCATCGCCCAGGCGCTGGCGCACGACGGCCGCAGCACGTTCGGCCTTGGCTTGGGCTGCCTGGGGATTCGCCGCACGCGCCATCACCTTGACCTGGATCTCCGGGAAATGTGCGCGATACCCCAGGACCACGTCGAAGTCAGTCTCGATTCCCGCCAGCATGTCATTGACGGTAGCTTCGGGTAAACCAAAGGTACAAAGCAGTATTTGGACCGGAGCATCGCCAGCGGCACCCAGCAAATCGGGTACCACGCACTGCTCGAACATGCCCTTCATCTCACTGGGTACGCCAGGCAGACAGTAGACGCAGGCCCGCCCCAGCGTCAGGCGAAAACCCGGAGCGGTTCCCAAGGGGTTGGGCAAGATGCTGGCTCCCTCGGGGAAGTACGCCTGCTTGGCGTTGGAGGGACCGAGCTCGATGCCCCGTGCCGCCAGGCGTTCCCGAATCGCCGAAAGCGAAGGTCCGTGCAGAACCATTTTAACGCGGGCCGCCTCGGCGAGGCTGGCGGTGGTTCGATCGTCAGTGGTGGGGCCAAGGCCTCCAGTGCACACCAGGAGCTCATGGGTTTGGGCCAGACGCTGGCAGGTTGCGATGATGCGAGACGGCTCGTCGTCGACCACTTCCAGAGCCAACACCTCGCAGCCTCGTTCGGTTAGTTCGCGGGCGAGCCAGGTCGCGTTGGTGTTCACCAGCTCGCCTCGGGTCAGCTCGGTGCCAATGCAAAGGATGGCAGCGGACATGCTGCCCTTCGGCTATCGCGATGTGCCCGCCGATGCAATCCCGGAGCTTGAGAATCGCGATTAGTAGCCGAAAGCCAGCCCGATGAGGGGCCCGAAGAAGAACTGGGTGCCGCGGTAGGGCGTGATGGTCCGAAAGTCGTCAGGTAAGGAAGAGGCATCCAGGCCCACTGCCGAGAAATCGCGAGTGAACTTTACGTCGGACGCGAACTCCCACCAAAGAAAGACTCCCAAATACAACCGACCTCCGGGTACGGAGCCGAGCTGCACGCCTCCGTCCAGGAACAGCCACGGGGCCGTGTAGGACAAGCTGCTGCCGCCGTAGCTGTCCGGGGCCACGAACACCCAACGCTGCACGAATCCAAAATTGGCACCCCCGGTGAAACGGATGGTGTCCCCCGGTGTTGCCAGATGCGCACCGAGCCCCAGTCCGAGGCCGGGCCGTAGGTAGACGTTGTCACCAGCCAGACTCCCATATTCGGAAGGGATGGAGGCGGGGAGATCCGCGATGTTCATCTGGGCGGTCGAAACATCCAGCATGGCCGCGCCCAACACATCCACCCCAAACCAGCCGAAAGAGTATCCGAGTCGAAGCGCCAGGGCACCTCCAACGGGGGCACCTGCCGAGCAGTCGCCCTCCAGCTCCTGGGAGATCGTCTCTGCAGTGTTGGGTAAAGTGACGGACATACGGGAGGGTAGAGGGCATCGGTCTTCCCAGCCGTGGGTCGTGCCCGACGACAACATCACGGGTACGAAGAGGGCTCCGTAGACGCCGGAATAGTCCTCGGATTCCGAGTCCTCCGATTCCGGGGAAGGTGGGGCTTGGATCGGCGCCGGTTGGGCAAAGGCGGGGGGAGGTGGAGGTGGTGGCGGTGTGACGACGGGGGCATATGGACCCAAAGGGGTCAGGGTCAGGGTCGTACCAGGCTGCGGGTTGAACTCCAGCAACTGGGGTTGATAGCCAGCGCGAAGCAGGCGGACTTGCTGATAGCCAGGGCGAAACGCGCCCCGCCACCGACCCCTGCCCACGAGCTGCCCGTTGACGATGATCTCGACGTCTGGGTACTGGGCGTCGATGGTCACGTCTGCCGGCAGAACGGCAACATCGAGTCGGAAGCGAGCCGTCTGACCGGAGCTCACCAGGACCTGAACGGCTTGGGAACCATGGGTGGCGCCGCGCACCCACAGCTGATGCTCACCGAGCGGCATCTGTCCTTGGTAGGGCACGGGGCCCAAGGCCCGTCCATCCATGAAGAGTGTCATCGGTTCCGGGCTGGTCGAGGTGATCACCTCGACCGGGGCCGTGGTCGGTACTGCCACCGGCCCGGAAAGGGTGGTCGGTTGCTCTCCAATCAGGACCGAACTGACGAATCGCTCCGAGGATGAGCTGAGGATTTCCACCTGATGCGGTCCCCTGGTCAGTCGAAGCGGTTGCACGAGGGGCAGACGCGCTTGCTCCTGGCCATCAATGAGGACCACGGCTCCGGGTGGGAAGTTTTCGAGCAACAACTCGCCAGTGGTCTGTTCGGTCTGTTCGGTCGGACTCGAGGCGATTGGTTGCGGAGGGTTCTGGGCGTTCAGCGGAGAAACCCGAAAAAAGGCCGTCGCGGCCAGGAGCAGTCCGCTGATTTGCGAAGGATTCATCGATGCCCACTCACCTACGGCCAGTCAGGGTGAGGCCATTACCCTCAGGGCATTGCCCGTGACCGGCCAGGCCAGGGGTCCCAGCAGAGCCAAGCCAAGCAGGCACCCAGCAAGACGGGGTGTGACGGAGGGCATGATTGGCGAGCCTGTCCACAGTGGGGCACGTCTACCAGATGCGCGTCCGCCGCACCAAGGGTGTTCAGAGCGGTGTTGGGAGGTGGGGGCTCTGTGGTGACGGAGCCCCGGAGTCGGACCGGTACCGATGATATACTGGGCGAGCAGAGCGGGCTTTGGCAGTGTAACGACGGTCGCGGCTTGCATCCCAAGGATCTCCATCATGGCAAACACCGAACCACCTGGACCTGATCTCTCGACCCTGCCCAGGGGTGTCTCTTTGCTCCGGGATCCGCTGCTCAACAAGGGGACGGCTTTCACGGGGGCCGAGCGCCTCGTCCTTGGGTTGCAGGGGCTCTTGCCTCCCCACGTGTTCGCACTCGAGGAACAGGTCGATCGGGTGTTGGGCAACTACCGGCGAAAGAGCACGGATCTCGAACGGTATATCCACCTGATGAGTCTGCAGGACCGGAACGAGACCCTCTTTTACCGCGTGGTGGTCGACCATCTGACGGAGATGATGCCGATCCTGTACACGCCGACGGTGGGGCAGGCATGTCGGGAGTTCGGGCACATCTTCCGACGGGCGCGGGGATTGTACATTTCATTGGCGGATCGGGGCAGGATCGCGGAGATCCTGGGGAACTGGCCCAATCAAGAGGTACGGATCATCGTGGTGACAGACGGAGAACGTATCCTCGGTCTGGGGGATCTGGGGGCCAGCGGAATGGGGATTCCCATCGGCAAGTTGTCACTCTATACGGCCTGTGCCGGGATTCATCCGGCTCAGTGCCTGCCGGTGATGCTCGACGTAGGGACCGAAAACCAGGCGCTCCTGACGGATCCCCTGTACACGGGGATCCGGGGCCGCCGAGTTCGCGGCGAGGCCTACGACTCTGTGGTGGAGGAGTTCATAGCGGCTGCCCGCGCGAGATGGCCGCGAGTCCTCATCCAATTCGAGGACTTCGGCAACGCCAACGCATTTCGTTTGCTGTCCCGATGGCAAGACCAGATTTGCGCGTTCAACGACGACATCCAGGGCACCGCGGCGGTAGCGCTGGCCGGGATGTTCTCGGCCCTACGGATGACTGGGCAACACTTGGCGGAGCAAGACATCCTGTTCTTCGGGGCGGGAGAGGCGGGCATCGGCATTGGGGATCTGGTCACGGTTGCCCTGCAGAACCAGGGTCTGGGACAGGCTGAGGCGCGACGACGGTGCTGGTACGTGGACAGCAAGGGCCTCGTCGTCAATTCCCGAAGCGACCTCAGCCAGCACAAGCGCCGCTACGCCCACGAAGCTCCGATGGTTGCGGATCTGCGAAGCGCCATCGAGCTGATCAAACCAAGCATTCTCATCGGTGTCTCCGCGGTGGCCAACGCGTTCGATCGTCAGATCATCCAGCGCATGAGTCAGCTCAACCAGAGACCCATCGTGTTCGCCCTGTCCAACCCGACGTCAAAAGCCGAGTGCAGCGCGGAACAAGCCTACGAATGGTCGGACGGCAGAGCCATCTACGCCAGCGGCAGCCCTTTTCCGCCCTGCGAGTACGGTGGAAGGCAGTTCGTTCCTGGGCAAGGCAACAACGCCTACGTGTTCCCTGGGATCGGGTTGGGGATCGTGGCGAGCGAGTCGCGGCGCGTCAGCGCTCGTATGTTCGCCGAGTCGGCCCGGGCGTTGGCCGGCCAGGTCAGTGAGAGCGATCTGGCGCTGGGGCGGGTGTTCCCTTCGCTGTCGCGGCTCCGGGAGATCTCCTTGGTCCTGGGGACCGCGGTGGCGAGGACGGCCTTCGAGGACGGCCTTGCTGGCGTGGCGGAACCACCGGACGTGCGGTCTTTGGTTGCGTCGAAGATGTGGGAGCCAGTGTATCCCAGCTATGTGCGATGAACGCTTCCGTGCAACGGTGGATTGCGTTCGGGCCCTCGGGCGGTTCCAGGCGTCGGGATAGCAAAGTGGCGTCGAGCCCACGTTGTTGACGTCAGTGACGGCCGTCAGGGCTCGACGTGCGTTACCTTGGCATCGGGAATGGTGGCCACATATGCCGAGTAAGCCTGTCGGACGCGACGGAATAGCTCGGGCTGCCGCTCCACGAGATCCTCTTGCTCCCCGGGGTCGCGCGACAGGTCATACAGGCGGTACGCATTGGCGTCGATGAGATGGACGAACTTGTATACACCGCCCGGCAGGGTCAGGATGAATGCCCGTTTTTGGTCATAGTAGGGGTTGCGAGGCTGGTCGATGAGGATGGGGCGAGGAGGCAACGCGGCTCCGGCCAGCTCCGGCACCAGGCTGACCCCGCGCGCCCCGGGATCGGGCGGTAGCTCAGCCAAGTCGAGGATGGTGGGTGCGATGTCGACGTGACTGACGGGGCGCGTCACCCGACGAGGCGCCAGCCCTGGAACGTAGATGAGTAGGGGCACGCGGACGATCTCATCCCAGACCTCGAAACCATGGAATTGGCGGCCGTGTTCACCAAAGGCTTCTCCGTGGTCCCCGGTGATGATCACCACGGTTCGGTCCTTGGCGGGTCCTTGCTCCAGGGCATCCAGTATGCGGCCGAGGTGATGGTCGGCATAGGCCACCTCCCCATCGTACTGGTCGCGAGCCGTCGAACCATACTTGGAGAAACCGGCGTGGTGCAGGTATTGCTTGTGAGGGTCCGTGAAATGGGCGTAGGCGAAGAAGCGCCGGTCCTGGATCTGCTGGAGGCTTCGAATCAACCAGTCGGCAGTCAGCCGAGAGGTGTGAAAGAGGTCAACATGAGAGCCTGGTGGAGCGGTTCCCTCGTTGACCATGGTCTCGAACTGCTGAAAACCGTCGACCCAGTGTAGGGGTGCCGTGAACAAGAAGTATCCAGCGACCCCGCGCGTCTCGAATCCAGCAGCAACAAGCCGCTCCGCGAGCAGGGTGTTTTCTGGCTCGTACCGAACCTCATGGCGATCGGTGCGGGGCATCTCGGAGGGAAAGCGGCTAGCCCACAAGGGGGGAATGGAGAAACCGGTGTACGTCGAGATGGCATAGGCGCGCTCGTAGATCACGGATCGACGCGCCAGGGCATCGATGTGCGGCGTAGTGTCCCGAGGATACCCAGCGTAGCCGACGTCCCAGCGCAGAGCGTCGACAGTCAGAAGGAGGAACGACAGATCCTTGGGGAGCGTCGGACGCGGCGCGGGCGCCGTGGACGAGACGGCGGCGGCCGGCGGGGCGCGCAGATCCTCACCGTCGCAGTCCTCGTCCTGCCCATTGCCGAGCCGTTCCGGTGCTCCCGGGTGACGGTCGGGGTTCTGGTCGTCGCAGTCTCCGCCCCCGAGCCAGCGCGAATAGCCATCCGAATCGCGGTCACCGAGCTTGTGCAGCCCACGCAGCGTGCTTCGGGCGAAAACCGTCTGGTTCAAGACCACGGGACGCACAGCGGATGACCCCGCCACGGCGAGGCCGGTCAGGCTCAGAACCAGCCAGGAGGCAGCAATCGCGGCCAAGGAGCGCGGCGAGCTGTGCCGAGTCAAGCGCGTGAAGATCCAGGTGGCGACTCCGACCGCGACCAGCACCAGCAGCGGGGTCCAGTCCAGCGTATCCTTCCGGAGCAGTCCGAGGAAACCGAAGGGACCGCGATGCGGTCGGTCCGGACCAGCCCAAAACCCGGACCAAGCGGCCAGGCACCAGCATGATGCGGTCAGCGAGAGCGCCCAATCGCGGCGACCCACGGCCGGGTATCGCGTCGCCAGCCAACGGGTGAAGCGACCCAACAGCAGGGCGAGCAGGGAGACGGCACCCAGGGTGGCCAGGGTAGCGAACGTCCAAGCCAAGGAGGCAAGAGCCTTGTTGTGGTAGGCGGTCGTGAAGTGGAAGGCGAGACGGAACAAGAGCGCGGCAAGAACCGGCAAGGCCGCCCCGAGGCCATACACCATCGATGCATCGATTCGCGACCAGAGTGCGCGCCGCTGCTCCGTCGGCCAGAGTATCCCCGAAAGAGCCAAGACGAATCCCAGCAGCAACCCAAACGGTGCAACGAGCCCCGCTCCAGCAAGGAGTGCCGCCATTCGGGACAGAACACCGTCGGGGGCCTGGCCGGAGCGAAAGGCGAGGCCAACCTCCACGCTGCCCGCGCAAGAGCCAGCCAACCCACACACCAGCAGGGGTCCAAGGATACGCGGCACAGACGCCCTTATGACACCGCTCGTGCCGGTCGTCGCGCTGCCCGCCCAGAACCGCGACGGCTACCGCCCTCCCCCCATGCGTTCGCGGATGGCAAGTACCCAACGCAATGGGTCCCCTCGACCGATGCAGAGCTCCAGAAACGAAGAAGCACGCGACCGAGCGTTCGGTCACGTGCTTCTGTCCGAACTCTGGGCCCCGAGAAGCACCGACTAGGGCGTCCCCTTGGGCACCTGAGGCTCGGATTCAGGGACGTGCGTCTGGCGCGCTTGCTCCAGGCCGGCCGGAACCCCTTGGCGGGACATCCGGCGCACGTCCCCGGCGGTCGGTCAACCCGCCATGGCTAGACCGACCGATTGTTCAGGCTCAAGCAGCCTTCTTCGCGCGCTTTACGCGACGCTTGGCGGTCTTCTTCGCCTTGGGGGCAGCAGCCTTCTTGGCGGTCTTCTTGGCAGCCTTCTTGGCGGTCTTCTTGGCGGTCTTCTTGGCCCGCTTCACAGTGCGCTTCTTTGCGACTTTCGGAGCCTTCTTGGCGGGTGCCTTGCGAGCGGTCTTGGTCTTGGTCTTCTTAGCGGCCATTTGTTTGCCTCCCTGACCTCTGCGGGGCGGTCTGACCCGCTACCGAGAGTATGTTGCAAGACGTATATTGCCACCTAGTGTATGTGTCAACGAAAAAAATGCATTGCAATTCCCCAAGTGGCTCGAAAGTCCCAGAATCCACTCTGAAGGCGTTGCGGACGGACCGGAGAATCAGGGTGGGAATGTTCAGGTAAGGGTCCGCAATGCTTAGGGATTAGGCAATTGCGCGCCGTGCCGAGCGACCCGGTGGCCGATTCGGTGGGGAGGTTGCAGATACCGGTGTCGTGGCGTGCTTGACGGCCCTGCCAGGGCCAAGCTACCCGCTCCCAACCAACGGGCGATGCCCGTTCGAGGTCGAGTACGGAGCAAGTCGATGGCTTTCAGAATGAACAGAGTGGTTCTTGTCAGTGCACTGCTGGGTAGTACGGCCTGCGGTTACTCGCAGGAGGAGTGGGATCAGAAGGTCCGCGAAAATGAGGTTTTGCGCAGCCAGCTCGCGACCCAGGAACAGGCGCGGCGCAAGTGCGAGACGGACTACTCCGATGCGGTCAACGAGATCGACGAGCTCAAGAAGCAGCTTCGGGAACGAGGAGTGGATCTGGACAACCTCAATGCCAGCTTGGAGCAACAGAAGAAGGCGTTGGAAGAGTACTCAGCGCGCGCCCGTCAGTTGGATGAGCTTCGTAAGCGGTTCGAGCTTTTGCGAAGCAAGCTACAGAAGCTGACTGAGTTCGGGCTGAAGGTTGAGACTCGAGACAACCGCATGTTGATCCGGCTGCCGGGCGACGTGTTGTTCGATTCGGGCAGTGCAACCCTGCGCAAGGAGGGTCAGGCCATCCTGCTACAGATCGCCCAGGTGGTTCGCGGTGACACGCAGCTTTCGCAAAGGGAGTTCCAGGTTGCGGGACACACGGACTCCAAGCCCTTGCTTGGTGGCGCGTTCAAAGACAACTGGGGCCTGTCCGCGATGCGGGCGCGCTCGGTCGTGACGTTCTTGACCGATCCGGTGGACGCTGGGGGGGGTGGTTTGGACCGAGCGCACTGGAGCGCGGCCGGTTATGCGGAGACCGACCCGGTCAGCGAGAACGAGTCGGACGAAGGACGTCGCCGCAACCGGCGCGTCGAACTGGTCATCCAGCCTGACGTCGAGGAGATGCTCAACCTGGGTAGTCTGACCCGGTGAGACAACAGCGTCGCGCGGCGGCGATCGATATCGGCACCAACAGTGTTCTGCTCCTGATTGCCGAGCGGGGGCCGCGGGGCTGGGTTCCCCTGGTCGAGTTGTGCGAAGTGACCCGCCTGGGTCGCGGCGTGGACCGCTCTTTGCGGCTGGGTGTTGAGTCCAAGGGTCGCACCCTGGCGTGTCTGCGCGAGTACTCGGCGCGGATCGCCAGGGTCGGGGTGGACACGACGCTGGTGGTCGGCACCAGTGCCCTGCGCGAAGCGGCAGACGGTGCCGAATTCTGCCAGGCGGCGACGCAGATCCTGGGTGTCAGTCCCCGTGTTATCGATGGTGACGAAGAAGCAACGCTCACCTACTTCGGCGCACTCTCAGGCCTCGACGTGTCGGGTGATGTCATGGTGGTTGACATCGGCGGTGGGAGCACCGAGATCATTTCTGGCTTCTGGCGGGATGGTTCGTGCGACCACGTGGTTGGTTGCAGTCTGGACGTCGGCAGTGTCCGTCTGACAGAACGTCTGGTTAGCCACGATCCTCCGCTGTCCAGTGAGCTTTCACAGGTGCGAGAACAGGTGCGTCGCGCGCTGCTCGGGGTGGCGGCTGCGCCGTCTTCGGCCACCGTGGTGGCGGTTGCGGGAACTGCCACCACCTTGGCCGCCGTGTTGCACGGGATCGATCCGTACGACAGCCAACGAGTGCACGGCTCGGTGCTGGAGCGACAGAGTGTCGAGGACCTTGGTCAATGCTTGGCGCGAGAGACGGGATGCGAGCGCTGCCGTCGCAAGGGGCTGCCCTCCAATCGTGCCGACATCATCGTGGTGGGCTCGATCCTTCTCGGCGAGGTCCTAACCTGGGCCGGCTGCTCGCATGTCACCATTTCGGATCGGGGTGTTCGTTGGGGATTGGTGGAGCGCCTGGGTGGCTGAATGTGAGTCATCCAGTGGGAGCGAACCGGAATGGGGGCCGGATTCCACACCGAGAATCCCCAAAAAACGCTGGGAAAAGGGGGACTCCTGCCGCGAAGAAAAATCGCGGCGGGATTCGAAGCCAAATAGTTGACAGAGTGAGAATCTCTGAGTAGAGTTTCACGCCTGGCGACCTCTGTCCTAGTGAGAGGGTAGTCAGTGGCTCGGCCGCCATGGTCGAGGCTGGTTACGGACGGCAACGGAATGAAAGTTCGACACCATGTGTTGCAGGCGTGCTCACTGGGTGTGAGCCGTCGACGTTCCTAGGTCGCTCAGCATCGGAGATGGGATTCGACGTTTGTCGTCGGCCCCTGTCCCGGTAGGTCCTAGAAGGAGAGAAGCATGCAGCCAACTCAGGAAATTGAGTTCAAGGTCGGCGACAAGGCAGTCTACCCGGCTCAGGGAGTCGCTGAGGTCATTAGCATCGACGAGAAGGATATTGCTGGTTCGCGACAGCGTTTCTATGTGCTTCGAATCCTGGATACGGACCGAAAGATCATGGTTCCGGTGTCGAACGCCAATGCCGTGGGGCTGCGGCAGGTCATCAGCGAGCAAGAGATACGGGAGATCTTCGATATCCTGCGGGAGCGAACCATCGGGTTCGATACGCAGACCTGGAACCGACGCTACCGAGGTTTCATGGACAAGATCAAGACCGGTTCGATCTACGACGTAGCCGAGGTGCTGCGGGACCTTTACCGGCTCAAGGCGAGCAAGCAGCTGTCCTTCGGTGAGCGTCGGATGCTGGACACCGCGCGGTCGCTGATCGTCAAAGAGATAGCCATTGCCCGGGAACAGACGGAAGAAAACGTGAAGTCGGAGATCGAGTCGATCTTCTTCGCCAATTAGTCGGCCCTGATGCCACCGTGGATCGCCGGCCCCTCGGGGTGCGGCGATCTCTCGTTTGTGCGCCGATCAACCGCGGGTGGTCCTATTCCTCGACCACTGCGTCGGGACGTTTGTGGATCGGGGCCAAGGGCGGCAGATCGAGAACCACTCGCCAGCGGCCCTGCTCGCGGACACAACGGACCTGTTCCTGCTGGTGGGAGGAGGGCTCTCCCGAAACCAACACCGTGGCGACGTCGCCGTCCACCGTTGCGTGGAGCCGTTTGGGCTCGAAGCGCAACGAGAAGCGAGTCGGCGCCAGCATCTCCTCCGGAGCCACCTTGCGTCCTGCCAGAGCGCTGGCGCGGGTGGCTCGCTCGGTCAGGTTCTTCTGGGCGGGTGCCCATAGCAACTCGAAGGCAGCTCGAGCGGCCTTGGGGTCGCCATGAACCCGCTGCATGCGATACAGGAACTCCTGGACCAAGGTCTCCGGTTCCTCGTCCACCCCCGCGCCGTGGCAGCCGAGCCCAGCCAGTAGCCAAAGGGCGGCCAGGACGTGGAGCAGGTGGCGAGAACGTCTCAAGATCCGACCTGGGTGGGGGTGCCGATGCCCATGGCTTGGCGAACCTCGGTCAGGGTCTGTTCGGCGATCTTCTGGGCGCGCCCTGCGCCGTCGTGCAGGACCTCCAGAACGCGCTTGGGTGAACTGCGCCAGGTCTCGGCTCGCTCGCGGAGCGGGGCGAGTTCCGCGCTGAGAGAGGCGAGCAGCTGTTGCTTGCAGGTGCCGCAACCCAGGGCACCGGATCGACAATCGGCTGCCAGTTGCGCGCACGTCTCGGGGGCGGTGACAGCCCCGTGGAGGGTGAAGACGTTGCAGATCTCGGGGCGACCCGGGTCACCCTGCCGCAGCTTCTGTTCGTCGGTGAAGGCCCCCTTCACCTTCTTCTGCAAGGAACGTTCATCCTCGAACAAGCCCAGGGCGTTGCCGCGCGACTTGCTCATCTTGGTCTTGCCGTCCAGGCCCATGATGCGGGGTGTGGTGGAGAGGTCGGGTTGTGGCTCGGGGAACACGGCGCCGAAGCGGGCGTTGAACTTGCGACAGATCTCGCGGGATAGCTCCAGGTGCTGGACCTGATCGTTCCCCACCGGGACACGAGTTGCCTTGTACAGCAAGATGTCAGCTGCCATCAGGATGGGATAGGTGAGCAGTCCGGCGTTCACATTCTCACTGTGCTGATCGCGCTTCTCCTTGAACTGGGTCATCCGGTAGAGATCCCCCATGGGGGTTACGGTTCCCAGGTACCAGGTCAACTCGGTGTGGGCGGGGACATCACTCTGCACGAAGACGATGTCTCGGTTCGGATCGATCCCTGCCGCCAGGTAGGTTAGCGCCGTATCGAAGATCCGCTTCGGCATCTCCTTGGGGGAGTAGTCGATGGTGAGGGCGTGGGCATCCACGATGCAGAAGATGGACTGATGGGTCCCTTCGGCAGCCAGAGCCACCCAGCGACGCAGAGCCCCAAAATAGTTTCCCACGTGAAGCTCACCGGTGGGCTGCATGCCCGAAAAGATGCGGGGAGTATTGGCCATATGCCCGCCTTCGGTACCCTCCAAGAGCCCAACAGGCAAGCAGGTCGGGCCGAAGGACGAGCTGGGGAATGAACTTGGCCGTTTGGGATCGTGCCTCGGTACAATTCGGAGCGAGATGCAACCGACCTCTGAGGTTCGTCTGAGCTGGGAAAACCGGCACCCCACCCCGCCTTCACGCCCCGGCGTGTTGCAGCCAGCGCCCGGGCCGAACACGCGCAGCATGCTGATTGGTGGGGACAACGCCGAGGCTCTCTCGGCGTTGGGACGACACCTGACGGGGAGCGTCGCCCTCGTGTACCTGGACCCGCCCTTTTTGACCGGGCGCCTGCACCACCAGGTTACTCGCAGCCGGGACGCTTCGGGGGACGTGGTACGCAAGACCCGACCGGCATTCGACGACCGTTGGCAGGGTCTCGGCGAATACCTGGACGCGCTGCGGGAACGGGTCGTTCTCTCACGAAACCTGCTGCGAGAAGACGGCTGTCTGGTCCTGCATGTCGATCCCAAGACCAGCCACTATGCCAAGGTCCTGCTGGACGAGGTCTTTGGACAGGACTGCTTCGCCAGCGAGATCATTTGGCGTTACCGGCGCTGGCCCTCCAAAACCCCCAATTTCCAGCGCGTTCACGACGTATTGCTGCGTTACGTCAAGGACGACAAGGCGCGTCCCCGCTTCAACCAGCTGTACGAGCCGCTGGCGCCGTCCACCCAGGCCACCTGGGGCGACCGCCGCCAAAGGGCGGTTTTCGATGCCAAGGGCAGACGTCAACGGTCCAGCCGCTCCGCAGACGCCAGCCCGGGTGCGCCCCTGGGCGATGTCTGGGATCTGGGGATCGTCGCTCCCGTCTCCCGGGAACGGACCGGGTATCCTACCCAGAAGCCCGAGTCGCTGCTCAGCCGTCTGGTCCAAGCCTGCACGGAACCGGACGATTGGGTGGTTGATCCGTACTCAGGCAGTGGAACCACGCTGGCCGTGTGCGCGAAGCTGGGGCGCCGAGCCGTCGGTATCGACCATGGGCGCGAAGCCCTGGAGGTGACAGAACAGCGCTTGCAGGCCCTTGGCGCCCACCTGGATCGCTCTGAGGTCGTTGCCCGGGTGGGGCGTTCCTGTTCGACTGCCGCTTAGGCCTTGCCCCGGGCCTCAGCGCGGCCTAGACCGAGCCCATGCCTCGACGATGGCCGGCGCCCATGACCTGGAGCATCGCCCTGGTCGCGGCGCTGGCGGTGGGTGTTCGAGCCGGTCGCGCTCAGACCGGGACCGCCGAGCGGAACTGTCTGGCCATTGGTGGGCGAAGCCTGCCGTGCTCCCAGCTGGCGACTCGATTCTCGGCGCTCCCCGAGTTCCAGCGCAGAAGCCTGGGTCGAACCCCGGGTGAGCAACTAAAGGCCTTCGTCCAGGAGACCCTGGCTCCGGAGTTTCTTTTTGTCGAGGCGGCGCGGACACGGCGTTTGGGCGAACGTCCCCGTGTTCAGGCGGAATGGAGGGACGCGTTGCGCGCCGCCGTCGTGCGGCAGCTGCGTGAGCAGGTGGAGCGGGAGCGGCCAGTGACCGACCAAGACGTGGCGGCCTTCCACTTTGCACACCCGGAGCTCTTCCGGCGTGACGAGAGGATCCGAATCTTCCGAATCCTCGTGGAGTCCGAGGCTGAAGCGCAGGAGGTCATCAAGAAGACGGGGACCTCGAGCAGCGTGCAGGCCTGGAAGGATCTGGCCCGAGAGCGATCGAAGGATCGTGCCACCAGCGAACGGGGCGGAGATCTGGGATTCGTTCGCGCGGACGGGACCACGGACGTGCCCGAATTGGAAGTGGACCCAGCCCTCTTCGAAGCCGCTGCCCAGGTTGCAGACGGGGAGAGGGTCGTTCGGCCGGTTCGAGAGGGGTCCCGGTTTGCCATCGTGTGGCGGCGGGGGAGCTTGCCAGCTCAACTGCGTCAGCTCAGCGACGAAGCCCCGAATATCCGCGAGTTTATGACCCAGCAACGCACCGAAGAGTCCGTTTTGGCTCTGATCGAGCGGCTGCGGCGCGAACGGGTGTCAGGTCTCCGCCCGGACCTGATCGAGTCCGTCGACTATACGTCCTCGATATCCGCGGGCTTTTCGGCTCCAGGGGCGACGGCCCGCCCCTGATTGGACGTCGGCGAGGAAGAAGCGATGAAGGCTTCGGGTATCCCATCCTTGCGGCACTCCTGAGTCCGCGTATGCTTGGGTTTCGACTCTGATTGGACCTGGGCTCCATCCGGGTCGGCACTTATCCAAAGAGGGACCGGACGATGAAGATCGACATCGGCAAATTCGTTGCGATTACTGCGGTTCTGGCCTGTGCGGGAGTCACTGCCCCCGGCTGCACCATCGAAGACACGGACGACGACGGCAATGCGCAGGCCGGCGACACCAGCGATGCGGGCGAGAGCTCCGACGCAGGCGCCTCCGGTGCCAACGCGGGTACCGCCGGGCTTGCCGGTGAGGAGCAGGGTGGCAGTGCTGGCGAGGGCGGCACTGCCGGCCAGTCCGGTGCGCCGGAAGAGGGTGGCGCGGCGGGCGATCCGTCTGCCGAGGGCACCGGTGGTTCGGCAGGTGATCCGTCTGCCGAGGGCACCGGTGGTTCGGCGGGTGATCCGTCGGCGGAAGGCTCGGGCGGTTCGGCAGGCGATCCGTCTGCCGAGGGCACCGGTGGTTCGGCAGGCGATCCCGGGACCGAGGGATCGGGCGGCGCCGCAGGTGATCCGTCTGCCGAGGGCACCGGCGGCGTGGCAGGCGATCCCGGGACCGAGGGATCGGGCGGCGCGGCGGGTGATCCGGGCACGGAAGGTGTCGGCGGGGTCGCTGGCCAGGCCGCTGGTGGCGGTTCGGCTGGCGCCGAGGAGTGCGTGCCCACGACGGGTCCGGATCCCTCCGGCGAGGATGTCATATGCGGTACGATCATGACGACAGCTTGCGACCCACAGGCGGAGATCCTCAGCAATCCGCTCTTGGAGGGGTGCCAGTATGCCTACGCTGCCTCGAACATTTACGTAGCTCAGGCCATCGAGGCATGCATCTCGGATGCGAGCAACGAGATGGCGGATCCCTGCGGTGAAGCCGGCGAAGCCATCGTGGACAGCTGTCTGGACCAGATCCTGGACAACGTGTGCTCGTCCGAAGCGGCTGTCACGACTTGCACCAGTCTCATCACGGATTGTCCGGAGCTGGACGCCCAGCACTGCACCTCGCGCGTGAGCGCCATGATCGTTGATGGGGACGTGTGGATGACCACCTGCATGGACCCCAACTACGATCCGGGGTTCGAGGGAACCTGTGAGGATCGGTTCGAGAACTGCTTGTTGCTGCAGTAACGGTCTCGACTCCAGGCATTGACCCATCCAGTAGGCCGTGCGACGGCACCGTTGCCCTAACGGGACGCGTGCCGTCGCGGCATATTGGGGGTCCTGCACGGGCGTCAGCGTGCCCGTAGCCCGGTCCGAGGAAGTGTCCGGGAGCCTCCAGCCCCGGCGAGCGGGAGCGAGGTCGCTCCGCTGGACACCAGCTCCTGATGGCGTTGGTACAGGTCTCGGAAGCCGGTGTGGCGTTTGGCGACCTCACGAGAGAGGAGTTGGCTCAGATCTTCCTCCACGACGCGGCCCCGAGAGAGGGAAGCGTGGATGGCGCGCAGCGGGTCGACGCCAGCGACCAACACGACGTGGCTGAGGCCTTCGTCGGAGCCCTGGAGCAACAACAGGTCGCCGGGCATTGGGGCACAGGGTTCGGTTGGCCCGCCGTGAGCGAGCTGATCCGTGGAGTGACGGGGCAGGACGATGTGTGCACCCTCGAAAAAGGCGCGTTGAACCAGGGAGCTGCAATCGAGGCCCTTCGAAGTTGCGCCGCCCAAGACATAGGGAACGCCCACATATCGGCGGGCGGCCTGAACCACGTCGTCACAAGCACCTCGAGCGGGCTGGAAGGGCAAACGCTCTTGCAGCTCCCCCAGGGGAGCGAGAATCCAGCCCGAGGTGCCGTCGCGACACCGAACCAGGGTGGCACCTTCGGCGTCGGTGACCGGAGCTAGCGGGCCGTCGGCGAAGGTCAATTCGGTGGTCAGGGTCGGGCCCGCGAAACGCACCGGGTGTTGCCGGTAGAGCGGTGTGGGCTCGGTCGAGAGGCGCCGCGTGGGACCGCTGGCGGCCAGTTTGATGGTCAATTCGAGGGAAGGGACCTGGAGACGACGCCGGAGCTCCCCTTCGAGCTGCGGTACGACGACTGTGGCCTCGATGCGCAGCTGCCCGATAGTTGACGGAAGGAGCCTTGCCTGGAAACCACAGTGGCCGAAGCGGGCCACCAGGCTAGAGCGCAGTGCCTCGAGATCCCTTTTTACCTGATTCTCCAGGGCCAGGGAGGGGCTCAAGCGGTGCACTCCTGACCGAGGTGCTCGATCACCACTTCGTGATCCGAGAAGGGGAGCTCCCGATCGCCAATGATCTGGGTGCGCTCGTGACCCTTGCCGGCGACCAGCACGACATCCCCCGGTTTGGCCCAGTCCAGTGCCTGTTGAATGGCAAACCGACGGTCCAACTCGATGCGTACGTACGCTCGGCCACCGCGGCGGGCACCCGCCGAGACGTCATTGGCGATGGCTTTTGGATCGTCCTTGCGCGGGTTATCGCTCGTAACGAAGGCGTAGTCCGCGAGCTCGCCAGCGGCGCGTCCCAGGGCCTGTCGCTTGACGCGAGACGACCCGCCTCCGGCCCCAAACACCACGGCCACCCGGGCCGCCCCGGCCAGGACGCGGGCCGTCGCCAAGACGTGCTCCAGAGCATCGGGCGTGTGAGCGTAGTCGATGGCTACCAGGGGTTGGCGGGCGACGATCTCGAAGCGACCTGCCAGGGGTGGACAGCACGACAGGCCGGTACGCACAGCCTCTGCGCTGGCGCCTTGGGCCAGCGCTCCCAGGGCCGCTGCCAGCGCGTTCTCGGCGAAGACACCACCCACGAAGCGGATGTCCAGCTGTTCGCCCAGCTGCTCGGCCCAGGGACCCGGCTCGAGGTGGATCGAGGTTCCCTCCGGTCCCAGCTGGAAGCGGTCTGCGACCAGGTCCAGAGCACGATCAACGCGCCCACGCCAGCGCGCTGCGTACCAGCGGCGGACCACGTCGGGGGGCGTCACCGCGTCCAACAGGCGACCGGCGGAATCGGTGGCGTTGTACACCGCGACGCGTCCCGGACCGAGATGCACGAAGAGCTGGGCCTTGCTGGCCAGGTAGTGCTCCCAGGAACCATGGGCTTCGATGTGTTCCCGCGTCAGGTTGGTGAACACCGCATCGTCATACCGCCACAGCTTGGCGTAACGTTGAGCCAGGGCCGCACTGGTCGTTTCCACGACAGCCCGGGTGCATCCAGCGGTTGCCGCATGTTTCAGGGCCGCAAAAAACCCGTGAATGGTTCGAGGGACCTGGAGCAGTTGGTCGTCCAGGTAGTATCCCACGGTGCTTTCGGTCAGAACCCGATGGCCTTGGGCCTTCAGGATTGACGCGGCCAGATGGGTGGTGCTGGACTTGCCGTTGGTTCCGGTGACACCCAGGGTGAGCAGCGACGCGGCCCAGGGGAAAGGCCAGGGAGTGGGTCGAGGAACGTTGCCCAGAGGGGCCAGGCCGGCGACCTCACGCCGCTCCAGTTGCTCGAGCAGCTCAAGCTCTCCCCTTTCGAGAGGATCGAGTGCAACGCTTGCCTCAGCTAACATGGTCTGTCTGAGGGTTCTCCTCTAGCGTTTGGGCAATGGCCAACCCAGCTGCTCCAGAATGCTCCGCAGGATTCGCTCCTCCTCGTCCGCCTTGAGCTCCAAGCTCAGACAGACCGGGTGATTGCCCTCCTCCGCGGCGGCAGCGGCACGTTCATGGTTCTCGAGCACGAGCAGCAGATGGGGGTGGGCGAGGGTCACCTCTTTGGGGACGAGCATTCGTGACGCTGCCTCGAGCCGTGCCGCGGCGACGGCGTGCACTAGGCGCGCTAGCTCGCGATCTCCGGGACGACGTCGGAGGTATTCGCCGGCCTTTTGAGCCTCCGTGACCAACAGAGTCGCCCGGTCCAGATAGCTGCCCGCCCAGGCAGGAAGGGCGACCAGCAAGAACGCAAAAACCCAGATGACGATTCGGTTCATGAAGGTCCCTCCGGTTCCGTGGCGATGGGGTGGCCAAGCGCCGCGCACAACTCGTCCCGTCGCTGCAGCAGGGCATGCGCCGCATCTCGTTCCGCGGCGCGCTTGGAGCGCCCCCGACCTTTCGCCGTCCAGCCGTCGGCGAGCAGCACCTCCACCTCGAACCAGCGCTCGTGAGCCGGACCGCCGCTGGCGCAGACCGTGTAGGTGGGCAACCCAACTCCCAGGGATTGACCCAGCTCCTGCAATTCGCTCTTCGGATCGGCCGTACCGATTCCGGTCTCCAGGGAGAGCACGAACTCAACGATGCGCCCGGATATCGAACGGGCCGCATCCATCCCTACGTCCAGCCACGCCGCTGCGATGCACGCCTCGACGGCATCGGCCACGACGTTGGTGCTGTCGCGCAGGCCGGCGCTGGACGCGCCCCGCCCCAGGCGAAGCTCCTGGGGCAGACCGATGGAACGTCCCCAGTCTGCCAAGCGTTCGCTGTTGACGATTTGGGCTCTCAATCGGGTCAACGTCCCCTCGGCGGCGTCTGGGAATCGATTGAACAGGATTTCGCTGGTGCACAAGCCGAGCACCGCGTCACCAAGGAACTCGAGGCGTTGATTGTCCAGGTTCTCGCCGACCTCGTTGGCGTAGCTTGGATGGGTCAGAGCCTCACCCAGGTGTGGGGAATCGGGCGGCAAGTCGAGAAGGGCTGCGGCCGGGGCGCTCATCGGGCGTGACAGCATAGCTGGTTGCGGCGGGTCCGGGTATGCTGCTGCCAGGTGGCCGAACTGCTGGCGTGTCCGTTCTGTCGAGAGCTCTTCACCGAGGAGGACGAGCTGGAGGTCTGTCCGACCTGCGGCGTGGAAATCCGGCCCCTGCGCGAATTGCCTCCTTCCGCGGAGCTCATCTTGGAGCGCGAGGCCGAAATCGAGCAGACGCCAGTCGAGTTGAGGCAGCGGTCCTTTTGGGACGTGGGTCGGGGCCGGGGACTACTGGTGCTCTGTTCGGTGCTCGGTCTGCTGAGCTTCTTTCTGCCCTGGTTCTCCATGACACAGCCCGAGACGGCCACCCTGGCTGGGTATCACCTGGCAAGGTACTACGCCGGGTGGCTGTGGGGTGGCGCGGTGGGGTGGTTCGTGCTCGTGCCCCTGGTCTTGACTCGCCGTAGCATCATGGCGATGCGAGGGGTGCGCATTGTGTGCACCCTTTTCGCGAGTGTCACCCTGGGAGAAATCCTGGTCCTACTCAGCCTATCACCTGCCAGCCAGACCGTTTTCCACGTCGAATACCGATGGGAATGGGGTCTGTGGACCAGCGCAGTCGTTAGCGTGCTGGGGACCGTGGTGGCCTCCCGGTTCGGCGGTTCGCTGCCGGAGCCATCGCGTCCGACGCAGCCGCCTGCCAGCGGTCCGCGAAGTCCACCGGGCGCCACGCTGCACTGATTAGAGCACCAGCCCCAACTCGACAATTCCGGTCCATTGCCGAGGCATGCCGTCCAGGGCCTCCTCGTCACGGGCGTCGGTCTGTGCCGAGGCGGGAGCGACCAAGTCCACGGCGCCGCCCAGACCGAGGAAGAACGTCTCGTGGCGGAGCCGTGCCCCAAATACCAGACGATGGCGCTCCAGACGAGCCCGGTCAAAGACGCGGTTGTTGTCGTAGTCGACGGCCGTCCCATTGGGCCCGCAGATCGGTTGTCCCGTGTAGTCATCCGGTGAGGAATCGGCGGGCAACTCCCCAGGGGTTCGAAGGCCCTGATAGTCGCAGAGCTCTGCCTCGTCGGTAGCTGGCGTCAAGTCGACGACATTGGAATCGGCAAAGATCCAAAGCAACTGGTAGCCAATCCAGGGCGTCAACACCACGGTATCCCCGACCGGAAAGCGCTTGGAAAGCTGGGTGTCGAAGGAGGCGACGGTCAACTGGAAGTCGGTCACTCCGGTGACGGTGCGAACGCCGGCTCCTACCGCCACATCGGGCAGGCTTCCCGGGATGCCTTTGCGGAAGCCCTCCAGGAGGCTCAATCGAGCATCCGCCCCCATCGACCACAGTGATGTACTGGGCATGAACCCGGTCTCTCCAGCGAGTTCCAGGCCCCAGCCCACGCTTTTGGTCAGCTTGACCGAGTAGAGTTGGAGGACGGGCTGGGGCGTACTGTTGATGACGCTGGCCTGGTGGGTGGATGGATCATCGGCACCCCGCGTGCCGCGCTTCCAGTAGTCAGCGCTCTCGTCGATGTTGGTGTACGCGCCCTGCAGCGAGAACTCGAAGCCGGCCATTCCCGTCGTCGCTGCCGAATGCATGGCGGAGGGAGCGAAAGCGAAGCCATACTGTGCGGACAGCCTCCGGAAGGCGGCATGGTCGGGCTGGCAGGGGACGTAGTCGTCGCCGTCGGTGGGAAGACGGATCTCTCCCGAATCCGTGCGGCAATTGCGGGCGGAAGGATCGATCAGACGCTCGATCGCGGGATCCATGGATCCCGCCAGGAGTGGAGTCGCCCATGTGACAAGCCCGACGCCGAGGGGGAAGGTAAGACGCGAGATCAGCATGACTTGAGCGACACTCCGCCCCTCGGAGGCTAGGCGCGCCGATGCTGCGGCGTCAAGAGTCAGCATCCCGACCGGCCGGACCACGGGCAACCGAAGCCGCGGACGCCAATCGCCCGGGGGCAGTTCCCGGTTGCTCCCTCCAGCCGGTCTTTGGCGCCTTTCTTGGCCGGTCCCATGTCTAAAGACGAGCCTAGCGTGATGCGAGCCGAACGTCAGAGGGAGCTCTGCGCCTCTGCCCCCGACGCAGACTCGCCAGCGGGGGTACGCCTTCATCGGCGGTTCCAACGGGTCGTGGTCCCGGGCGGCGGCCCCGGCCGCACCAACCCGCCACTGGTCACGACCGAGCGTCGTGAGCGTGCAACCACCCTGGTCGGAATGGGCGCGCGAGAATCCTTCCCGACTCTGCCCGACTGGGAGGAGCCGGTGTTGACGAGCACGCCTCGGGCCCGGGCGGACGCGTTGATCGACCTGGAAGACGCCGATGCAGAACAGCTCCTCTTCGACGCTGAGCAATTGGCCCTGACCTTCGACGTGGGATAAGCGTTGGGGTTCGGAGCTCGATATCAGCCGGCCGAGCTGGAAGACGTCGGTGACGTTACTTGTGTGAACGGCGGTAAGCGGTAGCCAGCGCGTCAGCGTACTCGTTCCACCGGAAACCGTTGTGGGCCGCAATCCAGCGCAACTCGATCTCGGGCCGCTCCAGCAGGCGATAGTAGACGGACTTGACGAGCTCCAGGTTCTTGATCTCGCCTTGCTTCTTCTTCCAACCCCGGCGTTCCCATCCCTGGGCCCATTGGGTGAACGTGTTGACGCAGAGCTGACTGTCCGTATAGAGCGTGACTTGGGTGCCCTTCGGCACCAGTTCAATCCCCGCCATCAGAGCAGCGAGCTCCATCCGGTTATTGGTGGTCTGCGTTTCGCTGCCGAATCGCTCCGCCCGAATCACGTCATCCACCACATACACGGCACCCCAGCCTCCGGGACCCGGGTTCGGGTTGGCAGCCCCGTCCGTGAACACCCCTGTCTTGGGGCCGTCCGTGTAGCGCCGCAGTACCTCCGCCACCGGGAGATCCTCCTCGCGGGTAGCGCTGGCGAAAGACCGAGTCGTGGTGGCTCGTGGACTGGTCGCAGCGTGAGACTGCTCGGGGGCAGACTGGGTGGACGAGGCAAGCTTGCACGGGCGACAGATATGGGGGTTCCACCCCGGGTACTTCTTCAGGGCCGCCTCGGGGACCGAGAACTTGGCTTGGCAGCGGGAGCACACGAACTCCGGCATAGCGCAGGGAACAAAGCAGGCCTCGCCACGCCGGTCAAGAGCCGCGTGCGGTCAGAGAGACAGAGCCTCGGTTCCAGAGGATACTGCATCATCCAGACTGGTACTGGCGCTCCCCAAGGCTTCGGGGCATTTTTCCTGCAGGACCAGGCAACTGGTGGGGATGGCAGTGACCAGCAAGGCCGGGTTCCACTCGTCCTCCAAGTCATCGCAGCTTGGCAACGCCCCCAGCAACGAGTCCATTTTCTCGTTGGTCTCGTTGAGGCAGGCCTCGATCTCTCCCACGGTTGCAGTGCATTCGGACTCGGACAGGTCACAGTTTTCGGGATCGATCGGCTCGGAGACCTGATCGGATTCCTGAGCCATACATTCCTCGTAGGCCTGCTGGCAAAGCTCCGCGGCCGCGCTGGGATCCGCGACGGCCTCCCCCTCGCCGAGAGAATCGACGCTGCCCTCGACGGCCGCCATGTATCCCACGGCTCCGCAGATGGCCGGTTGCACCTCGGAGGGAACGAGCTCCTCGGTGACGACGCGCTGCACCTCGGTGCACAGCTGCTGTTCCTGTTCGGTCGTCATGTCACGGATCTCGGTTTCTGCAGGGACTCCCGAATCGACCGTGGTTTTTTGGTCGTCGTTTTTGTTCTTGTCGCTGTCGGTGTCGCCACCACAGGCGCTACAGAGTCCCACGACCAAGCAAGAGCAGAACAGAGCAGAGAATGAATGCGTCATCGGGCTAGCTCCTAGAAAAGGGCAGTAGGATAGCATAGCGCATCACCATGCCCCTATCGATGCTCCCGCTCCACCAAGGGCGGCCCCACTCGGTTGTCTGACTCCGTGGGTCCTAACGCTCGCGCATCCGCTGAGAATCCCTGCATTCGGCCAGCGATGCAGTGGATGTCGCGCAGGCAATCGCGCTGAGTAGCAGGGCCGGCGTCGTGGTTGTCAGGACCATTCCGGTACAAGTGGCGGCCGTTCGTACCATGTCATCGGCGCAGCTCGGTTCGGAGGGTTGCTCCGGCCCGGGAGCAGGGAGATTGCCGTGTCCGCCGGTTCCATTCAGGGCGGCCGACTGGCGCTCGAAGTAATCACTGACACCGACCGGACCCGTCCCGCCCGTACCGGACTCGGACCGCAAGGTGGCTGGTGACGGTGGCCCCTCGACGCCATCGGCTAGGACCGCCGCGTCGTCCAGAGCGCTCATCATGGGGTTGTAGGACATAGGCAATGACGGTTCGACGCTGACATCGGGCATGGGTAACCTCCTTGTGGCGTGTCGGTCCCTGGTCAACGCAGTTGCGCGATTCTAACCGGTGCGTGGCGCGTCAGCGGGCCGGAGGTCACCGCCAGCGGGTCGATGACTAGCGATTGACCACAGCGAAAGCGGCGGTTCCAACCAGACCGGCGTTGTAGTCGATGGCAACCTCGTTGTGCACGTAGTCATTCACGCTGTCTTGGTAGCCTTCCAGGTTGGGGCCGCCCACCAGCGCTCCCACCAAGAGATGGCGGAACTCTCGCGTGTCGGAGAGCTGGGGCGTGTCGGCGTCCCAGCCGGCGTCATCTTCGTAGCCATAGGCGTTGCGGTGGTGGGGACGGGTCGGTGGATTGGTCCCCCAGCCAATGATGAAAGAGCGCTGTTGCGGATTGGCGCCCTTGACCCAGGCGTACTGGGACCGGGCAAAGTCCCGGTACGTCGTGTCGACGGTGACGTCGTAGAGCAGCGCAGCGGAGAACGCGGCCGCCATGGCGTGCCGACAGGTTCCCCATTGATCAACGTAGATCAGGCCGGAGAGATTGCTGTCATCGGAAACCAACGTCGTGTAGTTGTCGACGTCGGCTTGCCAGGACACAAGGGCGCTCGACTCACCCCCTTCGACCAGGCTGTGACGGCAGAAGTCGGAGACCTGAGAGTAGTTGGCCACGGCCTCGTGAGCGCCGATTTCCGCGTCGGTGGCCAGAGCGTCCGACCGATAGCCGTCTTCATTGGTGGCTCTCCATAGCTCGGTGGCTCCGCAGAGCAGGTCGTCCTGATAGGGCATCCCCGTCCAGGCATAGAGCTTGGAATCGGATAGACCGGGATGGGCCTTGGCGTAGGCATAGGCGGTGCGCGCCTTGGAGAGGTAGCCGTCGGCTAGTGTGGCGTCGATGCTGCGATAGGCGCGCGACGCGATGGCCAGGGCGGCGGCAGCCAGCCCAGCAAAATCCGCTGCCGCGCCCATCTGAACCGGGCGAGGCTCACCCCCTCGCTCCGGGGTGTTGGTGGACGCGCCGGGGGATGTCATGAAGGTGCTGTGGTCGTAGTCGGGATCTGCCACCATCGCGACCATCCGATCCGCATCCGGATGGGCTTTGACCAACCAATCCAGTCCGAAACGCGCTTCGTCGAGGACGTCGGGGATGCCGTTGGGCGTCCCACCATAGGCAGGGTCGTCGTAGTCCTGGAACGCGCCGGGGTACACGTCGTACGCCTTGACCATGATGTAGGCGGCGTACGCGATGGTGAGCGTCACTTTCACATGGTCGCCAGCATCGTGCCAGCCGCCGCTCAGGTCCAGATCCACCGGTTCGCCGTCCCGTAGGTGGCAGCTGGTGCCGCTCGGATTGTTGGTCAGTGTCCAGTTGTGGTTGTCGCCACAGCGCTCCGCTCCATAGAAACGGACCGCGTCGTAGAGGATCTCTTCGTCGTCGTTGGCGAAATCGGGCCGAATAGGGGGTTCGCCAGATGCTCCACCTCCGCCACCGAGGGCGGCGGTACCTCCGGAGCCCGCCGCACCGGCACCACCATCCGACGCGCCCGCGGTGGCGCCGCCCGTAGCCGGGCCACCCCCGTTGATTGGCGCACCCCCCAGGGCAGCCCCGCCCGATGCCGCGCCGCCGACAGCAGAACCCGCCGCCCCGGCGGTCGGTGCCTGGCCGCCGTCGCCCGGCAAACCCCCGAGATTGGTGCTTCCGCCAAGGAGCGGGTTGCCCCCAAGGCCAGTGCTTCCCCCAGTGGGCGGGACCGCCGCCCCGCCCTGACTGGTGGTGCCGCCGAACGCCGCTGTGCCGGTGCCGCCCGCGGGGCCACCTCCGCTGGGGGGAGAGCCGCCGCGCCCTTGGGAGCCCCCGAGAGGGGAACCGCCGCCCATCATCGGGGTTGGACCTGAGTTGCCCCCGAGGTTGGGGCTCGTACCGGATGTGCCGGTGGAGTCGACGTCGTTGTCCGAACAACCCAGGGCGGCCAACAACAGTAGCTGCGCAAAGGAGAGGCGACCGAGAAGACGCAAAGGATCTCCAGGGTGGCGTGCCCAGGGAGCAAAGCCCGCGGGCGGCCGGAGGAAGGTTCAACAGAAGACCAGAATCCAGGTGCAGTGAGGATTGGTGGGGCGCGATGGCTGATGGTTCGCCCAGTCCAAGGGACGGAGTCCGAACTAGAGTGACACGAGAATACCGCCAATCACAGCCGCCAGCACCTCTGCTGGCTCTAGAAGATTCCAGCCAGACGCGTCCTCAAAGCGCACGGTTCAGCATCAATATGGCCACCACCGCCGCCGCTGCCAGACGCCACCACGCAAATATGGACAGACTGCGATGCTGAAGCCAGGCCACCATCCAGCGAACGGCGATCGCTCCGGCCACAGCCGCCGTGAGAACCCCGACCAAGCAGGGTGCTGGGCCGTAGGCAGCGAGCACAATGGGACCACTGTCCAAGAGCTTGTAGGCGGTGGCGGCGCTGAGTGTTACCAGACCTAGCAGAAAGGAGAACTCGACTGCCGCCCCCAGGGACATCCCAGCCCACAGAGCCCCCAGCAGTGTGGCCAGGCTCCGGCTGACGCCGGGCCAGAGCGCCAGGCATTGAGCGCATCCGACGATCAGCGCCGTCCGCAGATCCAACTCCTCCAGAGCCTTTCCAGTATCGCGACACCAACGACGAACGACGAGCAAGACGATTGCCCCACCGACCCAAGCCGCGATGATGGTGACAAGGCCGAAGAGATGCCGTTCAATCCAGTCGTCGAGCAACAGACCAAGTACGGCCACTGGCAGAAAGGCGCACAATAGTGCCCAGAGGAGCCGCCTGCCGTCAGGAGCGCGTCCCAAGAGACCCAACCACAAGCGACCGATTCGCCTTCGGTATACACCCAGCACTGCTAGGATGGCGCCGATTTGGATCAACACCGCATAGGCATTTGCCGGCTCATCGGCGGGGATTCCCAGCAACCGCTGGGTGACCAGGAGGTGCCCTGTGGAGCTGACCGGCAGGTATTCGGTGATTCCCTCGACGGCACCGAGGATGAGGGCGCTGAGAAGGTCCATTCCCGACGATCTCAGGCACCCGAGTGACGGGATAGTACCGTGTCCACGACGTTGGCGATGAGCTCTGCCAAGATCCCGTCTGCCACCCGGAGTCGACGGCTGAGTTCGCGTGCCAGATTGAGAACCACGATCGAGTAGCTTCTGAGATCGTGTCGATACAGCTGATCCAGGTCAGCCGCTCCAATGCGCAGAAGGTGAGACGGCGCCAGGGCCCGTACGGTCGCCGAGCGCGGCTGGACGTCGACGATGCTCATCTCACCAAACCAATCCCCAGGACCCAACATGGCGACTCGAGCATCCGCACCCCGTTGGCTGCGCTTGAGGACCTCCATCTCGCCGCTGAGCACGACATACATGTCGCGCCCGTCGTCCCCTTCCCGAAAAAGGATCGCTCCCGACTCGACGTGAATAGTAGAAAGAGCACCGGCGAGCTGTTCGATCAACGGGTCAGGCAATGCCCCGAACAGACCGATCTGGCGCAGTTTGGTGGCGCACAGGTGGTTGTCGGGGCCGGGTGAGGAGGGAGTGACACTGCTCATAGGGTCTTCTCGAAGACAACACGTGGGCGACCGGGTCCTGCGTAGTCATCCACTAGGGCGACCGACCAGCCAAGAGACTGGTGGAACTGAACGACCGCGTCGTTGCCTGGCGTTGTCATGCTCTTCAGGCGGATACAGCCCAACGACCGGCAATCGGCTTCGAAGCTCTGGCACAGAGCGCGACCAAGGCCGCGCCTTCGGTAGTTGGGGTGTACGCCGATGAGGTGCACGTACCCAGACACGGCTGCAGGTGGAGGAATGAAGCCAAATAGGAATCCGACCAACTCGCCGTCGCGTTCCACCACCCGCGACATCTCCCCGAGATCATGGAAAAATACTGGGTGGGCCAAGGCCGCGGAAGGGCCGCCGGACCACCGGTCGATGACCTGCACGATCAAGTCGTAGTCGTTCTTGCGAAGCGGACGAGTGAACATGGGTTGACCCCCCGGGGCTGCCAACGTCACGCAGTGGCATTCGGCCGAATGACTTGAACCGACGTCGGGGCGCGACCGTATCACGCCATCTGCCAGGCTTCAGGCGAAACTGCCAGGTCGGCGCCCCTTTTTGTCCTTGCGTGGGCGCGTGCCTGCCGCCCCGAAAAATGGGCACAAGTCGAGCTTGGAGGTGGCACTTGTCCGCCATCTCGGCTATGGCGCGGGCCCATGAGAGCCGTCCCGCGCGTCTCAACCTCGATCCTCGGTGCCGACTTCGGGCACCTGGCCGATGAGGTTCAGTCGGTGGAAGCCGCCGGTGCCGACATGATCCACGTCGACGCCATGGACGGACGGTTCGTCAGCAATCTGAGCGTTGGGCCAGTCGTTGTGTCTGCGGTTCGCCAAGCGACGCGGCTTCCCATCGAGACGCATCTGATGGTGTACGAGCCGGAGCGATTTCTGGAGAGCTTCGCCCAGGCCGGAGCCGACACGATATTCATCCATCTGGAGGCAACCGCACATCCGCAGCAGGTCCTGCACGCGATTCGCAAGCTGGGCAGGCGCGCCGGCGTTGTATTGTGTCCGCACACCCCGGAGGGATCCGTAAGCTACGTCATGGAGGACGTGGACGCGATTCTGGTGATGACGGTCAATCCGGGTTTCGGGGGACAGCGTTTCCTGGACGAGGTTGTCCCCAAGATAGCGGCGATTCGGCAGCGTATCGACGCTATGGCACTGCCCATCAGTCTGCAGGTTGATGGCGGCGTCACTCCAGAAACGGCGCGCATTGCCGTGGCCCAAGGAGCGGATGTCCTGATTGCGGGAACGGCCGTTTTTGGTCAGTCCGACCGGCGCCTGGCCATCGAGGCGCTGCGTGGTTCGACGGCAAAATAGCCGAGAAACGGCGCTCGGCGTCCTGCTGCTGACGGTGGTCAGCGGATGCGGGGTGGGTGGATCTGGCGTCGCTGCGGAGAGCGCTCCAGGGCGCGCGGTTGCCGCGACAACACCACCGCAGCGTGCGGCGACCGTCACCGAAGGCACAGCGGTTCAGTTAGTTCGGGAGATTGCCGAGGAACGCGGATGGCCCCCGCCGGAGCCGGTACCGGTCGTCTATGCCACTTTGGCCGATTTCGGCGAGTGGATTCGAATGGATCTGGTCAGCCACAGGCCGCCAACGAAGTCGGCGGATCCAAATCTGGTGTGGGTCCTATTGGGGCTGGTGGAGGCCTCGATGATGGACGAGGGGCCAATGGCGCGGGTGGTGGCTCCGGCCCTGGACGCTGTCTACCTGACCAGTCGGCGGGTGGTGATAGTCAGAGCGGGGCTCGGCCACGAGCGGTCGCTGGCGGCCGTGGAGCACGAGCTCGTTCACGCGATCCAGGATCAGCGTTACGACCTGGCACGACGGACGGAGATGAGGCCCGACGGGGGCGACGAGATATCGGCTGTCCAGACCCTTGCGGAGGGGGAGGCGCTGACCATTGGCATGGATCGGATGCTTCGTACCAGCGGGCGAAGTTGGAAAGGCATCGATCTGGAGGAGATGATCGGGCGACTCGACGGCGGTGTCGTCGAGGGAGAGCTCTCGCCGTTTTTGCGCTGTTCGCTGCTGGCGCCCTATGTGGATGGCGTGCGGTTCGTGGCAAGAGTGCGAGAAAGGGAGGGTTGGGCTGGGGTCGAGGCCATGTGGTCACGGCCTCACCTGAGCACGTCCGAGCTGCTGCACTGGGAGCTCAGCGAACGAACGAAAGACGCAGACGGTATAGCTGAGATGCCATCGGGACCTGACTCGAGCTGGTCGCTCGTTTGGCATGACGTACTGGGGGAACAGGGTTTGCGAGTGATGCTGGAGCGGGAGATGGGAAGGGAACGGGCAGGCATTGTTGCCGCGGAGCGGAAAGCTGACAGGGTGGGCCTGTTTCAGCGCGAGGGGGAGAGTCGTGCCGCGCTCGTCGTCGAAGTGGGGGACGCAACGCTGGGCGGCGGGATGGCTAACGCGTTGGGTAGGGCCTTGGGTCAGGCGACGGCGAACGGCCATGACCCGGTGTCGGCCTGCCGTTGGCGCAAGGGCGAATATGACCTGGTGGTTTGCACCAAGCGTGACCGAGTCGCTGTGGTCACCGGTGACTGGCGTGGCAGGGATGCCACGGCTGTGACGCAGGGATCGTGCCCCGAGCTGCAGGACTGGTGCGTGCGGCTCGCTGGTCGGGATTAGGCCTTATGGCCAGGCGGTGGGTATGTGCAGCACTTATCCCGCAAAATCGGCCAGTGGGGCTCTTTGTGGCACGAGATCCGTCACAAGTGGTATGGATCTTGCTAATGTATTCTGCAGTTCGGAAGCACCGACCGTGGCGCAACCGGGCCGAGGCCCCAACCGAAGTGAGCACCATGAACCGCCGCGCACAGGGGAGACAACGACCAGAGGTGCAGGCCCGACGCTGCGAGGCGTCGTGGTCGTCGTTGGTGGCGGAAACAACCTCCGGTGTAGGTTTGGTTCAGCGCATGAGGGTGCAGGTGGGTGGGCAGGCGCCGGGAGGCACGGCGAGCTGGCGTCTGGTGGTCCAATCGTTCGATGCGGACTCGGTGGACGAGCGAGGATTCGTTGCGCCCGGCACCCGACCACTGGCGGCTGCACAACGCGAGTTTCGACCCCATCAGTTGGAGCGGGGACTGACGGTGGACCTGATCCAGGTTGGTATGCCGAGCAAGGGCCGGGGTCGGGTGTTCCTTTTGGCCTGGGTCGAACCGGGGCCGGCCGATTTCGACTTTGACGGGCTTCTGGCCAGGCCGGGACCGCTGGCATGGCTGGGTGTTGCCAAGGCACGAAGCGGCGAGGGGTGCCAAGTGGCGGCGACGTTGGAGCTGTCGGCGGCGTAGACCGTCGCGTCGGGTCCCGGAACCGGAACCTGCCAGTCACGATGCAGGCGGCTGCGAGGTGACGTGGAGATCGTCAACCGTTCTCGCAGTGTGGCGGAGTCTTCGGACCCGGGCGAGATACTCGCGGGCCTCGTGGGAGGAGAACTCCTCGCCCCCGAACCGAGCGCGCAGATAGCGACGGGTCAGGTCCATGACCTCCCCGGCAACGGGACTTGCCAGGGCATCAATGGCCCGAGCATGGGCCAAAGGGGGGGTGGCGACGTGGCGGGGAAAGCCCAAATCAGAGAGGGTGTTGTCGAGCTTTCGATACAGTCGAACGGCGTCCAATTCGCGGTCCCGTGGCGGGGTGTCGGTCGCCTGTCGTTGCCGCCAGCGGCGGAGATATCGAGCCGCGACAGCAGCCAGGAACACCATGGTCAGCCCGGCGCCCAGGGCGTAGTAAACCCAAGAGACAGCGCCACGCTGCGAAAGGCGAAGGGCGGAAACACCGCGCTGGAGCAGACGATAGATCTGGAACTGCTGTTGCAGGTCGTACCCTTCCACATGATGACTCCAGCGCTGGGATGCGGCTTCGAGAAGCTCGCGCGCGACTGCGAACCAGCCGCTCAGATCGCTTTGAGGCACGGTGGAGGCCGGCGGGGTTGGATCGTAGGGGACCCAGCCGTGCCCGTCGGTCCAGACCTCAACCCAGGAATGGGCATCGCCTTGACGCACCACGTAGAAATGGCCGAAACGGTTGTAGGAGGCTCCCACGAAGCCGGTTACGTTGCGGGTCGGGACGCCGACGGTGCGGAGCAGAACCGCCATGGCGGTGGAGTAGTATTCACAGTGACCGCGCTTGGAGGTGAGGAGGAAATGCCGGAGGGGATCGGATGATGCTCCGGAGGGGGAGTCGAGGTCGTAGCGGTATTCGGAGCGTAGATGGTCGCGCACGGAAAGGACCATCTGCTCGGGAGTGGATGATCCGGCGGTCCAGCGTCGAGCCAAACGCAACAGGTCAGGTGACAGGGAGGCAGGGAGCTGGAGGTAGCGTCCCCGATCGGCAAGCGGAGCCGGCGGAGGCTGCGGTTCCGGAGCAGCTGGCTGGAAGACGCGGTAGCGAGGTCCGCCCAACTCCCGCAGGCCGTGGTAGCGGATCTCGCCCTCGGGGCCGAGGGTGAGCTCGGGTCGTTGGATGGCCAAGGAGGTCTTGACGGGGAGGAGCTCAAGGGCAACCGATGAGATGGGGACGAAGACCAGGGGAGGGTCGATGGGCGCAAGATCAACGACGATGTGGCGGTCTCGGGCGGGGTCAGGGTAGCGGGACAAGGGAAAGGTGTGCCCGATTCGTTCGATGGGGCTAGAAGCTCGCGCCGTTCGTGACCAGGCCCGGCCGTCGTAATGGTCGAAGCCAGTGCCGCGCAGATAGAGGGCCAAACGAGGCGGGGGATCGGGGGGCAGGTCACGGTAAGTCAGGCGCATCGCGACCGCGGGATCAGATCGGAGGCGACCGACGCCCCCGAGATCCACTCGGTCGGAAAACCCAACCAGTCGGGCCGCGGGAGCAGGCTCCAGAAGGAGCAAGGACAGCCCAATCCGCGGGAACAGGAGGAAAAGAATGGCGGTGAAAAGGAAGATGGGAAGGGAAAGAGAGGTGATGCCCAGAAGGAAGCCGTTCTTGACGACACGGCGACTGCGCAGGATTCGAGGGACGTCGACGGGGAAGCCGGTGCGATCCCGGGCACCTTGGCGGTAGTTGCCCTCGACCTCGCGACGCAGGTGGCTCAACAGGAGCGCCGGCGGCGCAATCAGCAGAAAGGCGAGAAAGCAAAGACCATAGAGGAGTCCATGACCAAGCATGGTGGCTGCGACTACATGCACCAGGGCGAGGGCAATGATCCAAGAGTCGTGCGCTGCTCCGCGGCGGGTCAACAGACGCAGCACCTGCAGCCCGGCGGCGAACTCCAGAGCCAGCTTGAGGAAGTCACCTTGGTGGATCCAGCGAACCAGCTGCAAGAGCAAGAAGACGACGGGGGCATAGGTGCTGGCGAGACGGAACGCGGGGCGTTCTTGCCAGGGAGCGGGAACCACCAGGGCCAGGGGAAAGAGGACCAACAGCAAAGCGACGGCTGCGCGGTCGAGCATGCCGCTGCACGCCAGCGCGAAAAGACCGAGGACGGCCAAAGCATCCAGGAAAACTCGATGCAACAGGCCGAACCTCATGAGGGTCCTGGCTCCGGTTCGTTGGGGAGAACGGAAAAGGCAGGGGGAATGGAGGCCGTGGGGACCAAGGCCCAGGGTGTTGGTGGTGGACTGGAGTCGGCGGGAACCTGGGGTTCGACCAAAGCGAGAAAGGTTAAAAGGGAGTCGGCGCCTTGTGTGGGGGTGACGCGAAGACAGTCTCCCGCGCTGGTTCGGAGCACGACGGTGTTGCGCTGTTTGAGATGTGCCACCGCGCGGGAAGCGAGGTCGCGAATGCGGTGCTCGAGGTGCTGGTGGAATTGGGGGAAGGGCGGGCTGCCGTCGGGTCGGAGATCCAGGTGCAGCTGGACGTCAGGGCGGACTTCGCGCGCCCGCTCACGCAGGACCATCTGGTCGGGATGGGTGCTGCGGCGCCAGTATATGTCCCGCGGGTCATCGCCCTCGTGGAGGGGGCGGAGTCCGAGGATCTCATCGCCATGGCCGCGGCCCAGGCCGGGGACATTGCCCATGTGGTGTCCGATGGGGCTGGGCGGGAGGCGCACCGGGTCGACGGCGGGATAAATGAGAAGGTCTTCGGGAGCCGTGACAATCCGGGATTTCTCGAAGAATCCGAAAGGGAAGCGAGTGGCGATGCGGAAGCCGGTGTGGCGATCGATGCCACGACGGGCGGGCGTGCGTTTGTAGGCGGCTATCTGCTGGGAAGAGGGGCTGATCTTGAGGAAAAAGCAGCGCTTGTCGGCGGGCTGGTGGGCACGAAGGTCCTCGACCTCGATGGCGTAAGAGGGAAAGCGGGGTTTGCGATTGGAGACCTCGATTTCGACCAAATGAGAGCGGGCAACCTGGGCGCGACGGGGGAGGTGGCGGGTGACGGTGAGACCACGGAGGCTGAGCTCGCTGAGGACGCCGGACGTCACGATCAGGGAAAGAAGAGCGCCGAGGAGGAGGTAGAGTAGATTGTTGCCAGTGTTGATGGCGGCAACACCGACCGCCAGGGTCAACGCCAGGAAGTACTTGCCCTCGCGAGTCACCCGGATGGGCCAGCGCAGACGAGCCAGCAGGCGAGAGGCGCGGGTGGCGTGAGGGGGTAGGGTGAACCGTGTGGGGCGCGTCGGGCGCATGGGTCGCTCAGAGAGGGACCGGAACGCGAGAGATGATGTCTCGAACGGTGGATTCTGCCTCGTCACGGTCCACGGCGAAGCCCTCGGCTTGAGAGGCGAGTCGGACCCGGTGGGCCAGGAGTGGCACGGCCAGATCCCGAACGTCATCAACGATGCAATAGCGGCGGTTGTCGAGCAGGGCGCGTGCGCGTGCAGCGTGGGCCAGCTGCATGCCGGCTCGGGTGGAGGCACCCAGCGTCAACGCCGGGGAATGACGGGTGGCCGTGACGAGCGCTTGGAGGTATGTGCCCAGGGCGGCATCGAAGGAGATGCCATCGACCTGGCGCTGGAGCAGGAGCAGGGTCTGTGGGTCCAGGACCACCGGGAGGGAATCAGCGTGGTCCATGCCGGGGGTCAGCATCAGGTGAGTCTCCACGGCCGGCGAGGGGTAGCCAACACGTGTGCGCAAAAGGAAGCGGTCAAGCTGGGAGTCAGGTAGCGGAAATGTTCCGGCAAAGTCCTGGGGATTCTGGGTTGCCACGACGAAGAAGGGATCGGGCAATGCGAGAGTACGGCCGTCGAGAGAGACCTGACGATCGCTCATTGCCTCCAACAGGGCGGACTGAGTGCGTGGCGTGGCGCGGTTGACTTCGTCGGCCAAGAGGACATTGGTGAAGATGGGGCCGCGGCGAAGGACGAACTCGCCAGAACGATGGTCGAAGACGGAAACGCCGAGGACGTCGCTTGGCAACAGATCGCTGGTGAATTGGATGCGACGGGACTCGCCGCCGACGGCGCGGGCAAGGGCACGGGCGAGGGTGGTCTTTCCGACGCCAGGGACATCTTCGATGAGGACGTGACCGCGAGCCAGCAGGGCAATGAGCGCGAGGTCGATGACGGCGGGCTTACCCTGCAGGGCGGTGGCCAGGACACGTCGGAGCTGGCCGAGGATCTCGGACGCCTCATCGGTGAAGGCGACCGCGGAATTCGACATAAGGGCATCCTAGCATGGCACCGGATGCGGGGCGGCGAGCCGAGGGGCGACGGACCTGGGGCCGAGGTGGCAGGGGATGGACGGCGTCGGTGGCGGGATGGTCGTGGTAAGAATGAGGGGTGGGTCGAATCGAGCGGGTTGACGTTCAGGGAGTTTCGCGAAGATTTGGGCGAGCGTGGGCGCTGCGGGGAGTTGATGCCAGCTTCGTGGCAGGTTCGGTCACGATTCTGGCGGGTGCCAACGGGGCGGGGAAGAGCACGTTGTTGGCGGTAATGGCGGGGGTTGTGCCCCCGAGCAAGGGGTGCGTGGAGTATCAACCCGGGAGGATGGGACCGGGGATGATGAAGGGGGAGCTGGGTTGGTTGGGGCACGAGACGGGGTGCTACGGGGAGCTGAGTGTTCGGGAAAACGTGGGTCTGGCGGCAGAGCTGCGGGGAGTGGCGGTTTCTCGAGCGATGGGGATTGTGGAGCGGCTGGGGTTGCAGGAGTTGTCGGAAGAGCGGGTGGGAGCCCTGTCGCGAGGGCAGCGACAGCGCGTGGCGTTGGCGCGCGTTCTGGTGCATGGGCCCGGTGTGGTGTTGCTCGACGAGCCGTTCGCGGGGTTGGATGCCGAGGGAGAACGCGGACTGCGAGAGGTGCTGGCGCAGGAGAGGCGAAGGGGTTGTGTGGTGGTTGTTGCAAGTCACGATGGGCAGCTGGCGGCAGCGCTGTCAGCCAGGACACTGACGCTGGTGCAGGGTCGGGTCCGCGACGATCGGGATTAGGGGTTCTGTGGAGGTGCGGCGTTCCCGGAGGCGGAGAACGAAGGGGGTGGAGCGGGCAAGACTGGACAGACAAAGGAGCCAGAACAGGGGGCTCTGCAAGAAAGACAAGGCATGTAATGTAATGTATATCTATCTAGTCTCCACTGAGCGTCTGAACGACCCTGAGCAGCGAATCTGCAATGATCTCGATGTCTTGCTGTCCATGAATCGCCGAAAGGCTGATCCGCAATCGCGAAGTTCCTGGGGGAACGGTGGGAGGGCGAATGGCCTGCGCGAGGATGCCAGCTTCGAGCAAGAGCTCGGAGGCTCGAAGTGCCCCTTCCGGGGATCCCAACAGCACGGGGATGATCGGCCCGTGTGATCGTTCGCCAAACGGCACGCCCGCCGCTCTCAGTCGGTCACGAATCTGCGCCGCGTTCTGGTGTAGCCGGGCACGGCCGGATTCGTCCTCGATGGCATCTCTGAGTCGTGCCAGCGTGATTGCGGCCAGGTGAGGGGAAAGGGCAGTCGAGTACAAAAAGGATCTGGCGCGGTTCCAGATCCAGGTTCGAAGCGTGGTGCAGCAGGCAACGAAAGCCCCCTGGGTTCCCAGGGCCTTGCCGAAGGTCCCCACCAACACGTCTGCCCGGACCCCTGCTTCCGCACAGAGTCCCGCGCCTTTGGGGCCGAAGACGCCAAGGGCATGGGCCTCGTCGACCACTAGACCCGCTCCGCAAGTGTCGCAGAGCTGTCGCAGGCCTGGCAGATCGGGGCTGTCGCCGTCCATGCTGAAATAGGATTCGGTCAGGACCCAGCGTTGTCCGTCACAGGGCGTGTGGCTCAGAGAAGCTTCCAGTGCCTCCAGGTCCAGATGAGGGAAGACCGTCACATGGGCTCGGGACAAACGAGAGCCATCGATGAGGGAGGCGTGATTGCGAGCGTCCGAGAAGATGACGTCGCCACGCCGGGCGAGTGCCGAGACCGTTCCGACGTTGGCGGCATATCCCGAAGAGAAGACGAGTGCCCGCTCGTGCCCGCAAAGGCTTGCCAGCTCCGCTTCCAAGGCACGATGAACCCTTCGTGTGCCGTGGACACCTCGTGATGCCCCGGATCCGGACGGGATCTGAGAGAGGGTTTCACGTGAAACAGCCCGGTTCGCGTAGCCAAGGTAGTCATTTGAACAGGCGTTGATCAGACACCCGTCCGGACCCCTGTCCCCCTCCTCGGACACGCCAGTCCAGCGCCCCTCGTCGTCGGGTTCGCGCAGCAGACCCTGCTGCTTGAGTAATTCGAGTTCCGCTCTGAAAGCACGCAGGTCCATCATCATCCTCACAGGTCAAGGGACTCAGCCGGACCATGAAGCCGGAACCGAGAAGCTGCCAGCAAGACCACGCTGGGCTTGGGCTTCCCCGCTCGAAAGGCCGATGTTATCCTTGTCCCATTGTGACCCGACAATCCGTGGAGCTGCGCGTCGGAGGCAAGTCCTATCGGGTGGTATCCTCGGCTTCCGGGGACGAGTTGCGGGAGTTGGCCCTCCTGGTCGATTCCCGCCTGTCGCGCCTCTCCCCTTCGGGCACACCCGGCTCTCAAGGTCTCCTTCTCGTGGCCCTGGAGCTTGCTCACGAACTGCGCCGCGAGCAATCCCTCCGCGCGGCCGCCAAAGTCGAGATGAAATCCGTTCTGGCCGGCCTGCTCACTCGCATTGACGGAGCCCTGACCGCCTCAGACCCAACATCAAATGGCCGGCCCGCCGTTCCGTTCACGGCCCCCAAGTGCACCTAGTTCGTACTGGGTGCCACCGCGCAGACGTCCGGGAAGCTTCCCATGCAGGTCGTGCAGCTCACCACCTCATCCTGCCCGAACCGGCAGGGCGGATCCTCGGTTCCCGTCGCCCCCGATTCCACGAAACACTGCCCGCCCCCGTCAATCGAGTCGAACGTTACAAGGCAACCCCAGCACACCTCAATCGGGAAGCGGTACACGTTCGACTCAATCTCCCGGCCGCCCAACGTCTCCCCAAACACTCGGATTTCGGCAATCACATAGCGCCCCACCTCGCCGGCGACCATCTCCGCATCGGGGATGACCATCACCGCGACCACGCCGTACCCCGCATCGGCGCCCTCGCTGGGGTTGATGAAGCCGGTACCGGGCGAACTGAAGAAGCCCAGTTCGTGCTCTCCGCCCTCGGAGACCCCCAGGAGCCGAATTTCCGCGCCGTTGAGACTGATGCGCGACGTTTCGGTCCGCGACCGTTCCTTGTCACCCTGTGCCGCCAGTTGGTTGCCCACCAGCAAGCCAGCCAGATAGCCACGCCCAAACCCAACGTCGAGCGTGCCACCCGCAAGCAAGGTCGCTGACTCATCCGCTCGATATTTGCATTCCGGCGGGGACGCCATCAGGACACCCTGCACGAACAGCATCGACTCATCTTCCTCGCAACCAAAACACAGTTGCGCGGAAGCGATACCCACCGTCGCCGCAAAACCCTTGGCCGTCAGACGCCGCATGCTCGCTCCTCGGCCCATGTCTCCTAAAGGCCGAATCCCATTCTACTCCGAAGGAACGTCCGAGCCAACTTCACCAATGCGCTCTGCCCAACACCAGCACACATCGAACACGACCATACTGCCGCATACACCTGCTGGTTTCCTGGCCGGCACGTCGCAGCCACGTCGCCTACGTAACCCCACCTGCACATCCAACACCACCCCCATTCACCACCCGCACCCGTCACGCCGGTGCCGTCAAACCCCCTCGCCCAATCGCCGGACCAGGCCTCGCAGATCCTCCAGCACCACCGGAACGATTTGCGCCTGACCCACGCTTCGCGCAAAGACGAACTGAACGCTGCTGCCGCGACGTTTCTTGTCGTAGCCAACGACCTCAGCCGCTGCCAGGTATTGCTCCCGCTCGACCTCGACGGGTAGACCCAACCGCCGCAACAGATCCCGTGTCCTGTCCAGCAGACCCACCTCGGTGTGTCCCAACCAGACACCGAGTCGCAAAGACGCCATCAGACCCAGGCTCACGGCCTCACCATGAGTCCACCGCTCGAACCCACCCACCGCTTCCAGAGCATGACCGACCGTGTGCCCCAAGTTGAGCAGCGCCCGCACCCCTGACTCGCGCTCGTCCTGACCAACCACCCGAGCCTTGACCCGCACCGACCGTCGAACCACCCCCGCCAAGAGATCTTCGGAGCGCTCCAGCATCTTGGGTGCCGCGTCCTCAAGAGTCTCGAACAGCCCCGCGTCGCCAATCAAACCCGTCTTTACCACCTCAGCCAAAGCGCTACGGAAATTCCTTTCCGTCTCGGTCCGCAACGTAGCCACGTCGCAAAAAACAGCCCGTGGCTGCCAGAATGATCCCAATGCATTCTTGGCGACGCCGTGGTCGACTCCAGTCTTTCCACCGACCGAGGCATCCACCATCGCCAGGAGCGTCGTCGGAATTCCAACCCAACGGATCCCCCTCATCCAACAGGAAGCCGCAAATCCACCCATATCCGTCACCACCCCACCACCCGCAGCAATCAACGCGCTGCCCCGATCCACGCCCCCTTCCAGAGCCGCGTCGAAGATCTGCACCAACGCACCCCAGTTCTTGTTGCGCTCCCCTGGCTCGAGCACCGCGCGAACCACTCGGGCTCCAACCCCCTCGAGTGCTCGATCGATGCGAGCGCCCTGATGCTGCCGCACGTTTCGGTCCGTCACCAGCAGGATCACCGGACCCAGACCGGACACACTCGCCAATTGCTCCGCCAGGCAATCGACCCCCACCTCGACATTGTAGCTCTGTCGCCCCGCAGCCACTCGGATCGCGCCCCGACGCCAGAACGCCCCCACACGTTCGGCCAACGCTTCGACATCCCCGGAGCCACTCAGGCCGAGGTGGCACTCCTGGAGAGCCTGCCCCTCCAACGGATCCTGACCCGGCTCCTTGCCGGTCCACGCCGTCCCCTCCTCCCGACCGGGACCAAGGCTCACCACACAGGCTCCGTCCAGCAACGCCAGCCGCGACGCCCGCTCCAGCAGGGCCCCAACCCCAGCGGCGACCACCCTCCCCTGCCCCCCCAGGAGCCGCACCTTTTCTGCCAGCGCCCAGCCGCTCTTTTCCGCGGTCGCGTCCACCAACGGCACGCAAAGCCTTTCGGCGACCCTTTGGCCCACAGCAAGGCACAGCGGAAGGTCACGACCGGCGATAACCAAAGGACGCAGCATGAGAATGGCCTCCGGGCGAGTGGAGGCCGCAGCCTAGCGCGACCCGCCGAGCCCGCACGGCCGGGTGCACTCGGCCCCTGGACCGCGCTATCCTAACCCCGCCATGTCGATTCGCTCTCACCCTGCCCCAGGTGCCACCTGCCGCCTTGGCATTCGCGTCAAACCGCGAGCCAAACGCACGCGGAGCCTTGGATTCGAAGCGGAGACCCTGGTCGTTGCGGTGGCCGCACCACCAGTCGACGGTTCCGCAAACCAGGAACTTCTGCGCTACCTGGGTCGACGACTCAGCGTTCCCCAGAAATCGCTCAAGCTTACCGCCGGCCTTGCCAGCAAAAACAAGCTGCTCAGCATCGAAGGCCTGACCCTCGAAGTCGTAAGGGGCTTGTTGGCTGAACCAGACCCCTGACCGCCTGCCCGCCACCTCTGTTCCCCTATTCGAGCCCACGAAGCCCCAGTAAAGTACTGAGCCTCACACCTCAGTTCGCGAAGCCGCTGTGCCCGACGATCCAAGTCCCCTGCCCCAGATGCACGCCCTGGCGATCATCGACGACCCAGAGACGCTCCGCGTCGTTGGTCGCGCCCTGGAGGCCTCGGGCAACCATCTGGATTTGGCTTCCGATCTGGCTGCGGGGTTGACGCGCGCCGCCGCGGAGGCGCCCGACCTGGTGATTGTTGACGTTTCCCTGGGGCAGAACGCCGGGCTTGCCCTCGTACACCATCTGAGGGCCGTCGCGCCCAACACCGCCCTGTTCGCGCTCGCCCCCCGCGGCAACCTCGACCTCGGTCGTCAAGCCCTCGCCCTTGGCGCCAGCGCCATACTGGCCAAACCACCAAGTGGCGACGAGATTCTGACTGCCATCGCGCAGGTCCGCACGCGACAGGCGGAAAGCCATCGGCACTCCCAATTGGTTCGGGAAGCGGAACTGCTCAGACGCGCACGGCACCTCGCCGTCGACATGGCACAACTGGCTGCCGCACAGACCCGCCGCGACGCGGCTGAGTTGCTGGTCCGGTTGCTCGGGAATGCTGGAACCAGCACCGCCCTCGTCTATCAACCCACCACGGAAAACTCCCGACAACTGGTGCGCGTCGCTGCCCAAGGTGCTCCTGCCGAAGCCCCCACCTATGGCGAGGAACTGCAGATCCTGGGTTTGGCGGGGGCGTCTGGGTGGGAAGTGGTCCGGCTCACCGCAGACCGACGAACCATCGCCTTGCTTCTGGTGGGCGGTGCACCAGGGCCCGACCTGTCCTTGCTCGCTGACACGCTGCTCATCCTGGCGCCCCAGTTGGCCGCCAGCCTGGCGCTGGTGGCGGCGCGCGAGCAATCGGTTCGGGGAACCATGAAAGATGCCAACTCTGGCGCGTACACGCTTGCCTATTTCATCGACGTGACCGGTCGAGAGATCGACAAGGCACGACGACATGACCGACGCTTCGCGCTAGCCACCCTGGGCGTCCACCCGACCGACGTCACCCATTCGGCACCACCGCGGGACACGCTAACGGAAGTTGCAGAGCGCGTCCTGGCGTGTGTTCGTGACACCGACGTTCTGGCTCGCGTCGACGACAACGAGTTCCATCTGCTGATGCCCGAAACCGGTGGGCTGGGGGCTCACGCCTGCCGCCGCCGGATCCTGCACCAGCTGACCCGGAACAACGGGCTTCGCTTCCTTGAGACGGGGGGCTTCGAGCTCCACATTGGTACCTGCACATATCCCCAGGACGGAGCCACCCTCTCCCAGCTGCTGCGGGTGGCGCGCCACCGCGCCGATGCGTCGCGGTATTCGCCGGTCTTTCGGTTTGATCTGGATCGCCTTCCCCTCCCGGAGGTACTCGAAACCCTCCTCGCCAACGCGGAACGTGCTAACCCGGAGTTGGGTTTGCACCGACCCCGGATTATCCGGCTGCCGATGATGGACGCCGTTCGCCTTGCCGCGACAGCGGTGACGGAGGCCATTCGCGGTGGTGAGACGCGAGTGGTGGCGGCTCAGCACGCTGGCATGAGCATCGGCCCGGCAGTGCGCGCCGCCTTGCAGGGGATTCAGGAGAAACTCACCCTACAGGTCGTGGACTTGGAGCCCCACCCGACCTGTAACGGTATTGAGTTGTTGGTGCTGGTCGCCGAGCACGGCACCTACGCCCTGCTGGGTCGTACCGAGGTTGGCCTGCTGACCGCAGTGCACAGCTCCGACCCCGTGCTTTCCGATCTTCTGCTCCGTCGTCTGGGTGAGACGGTAAAAATGAGGCTTCTGGACTGATGACTCGAACCGCATTCCTGGTCGACCCCGACGCCGGCACCCGGGAGGCCCTGGCGGTGGCGCTCCGTGAGCGCGGCGTTCGAGTAGTGGCGGCCGAAGACCTGGACCAGGCCATACAGCAAAGCAAGCGGGAGCGCCCCGATGTCTGGCTGGTTGCCCATTCCCTCGCTCCAGTGATCCAGGCTCGCCGTCTCGCCTCCCCCCGCTGGGTTTGGCCTCTCGCACCCCACTACACGCTGGTCGACCGGACCAGCCCCGACCGAGTTGATCCGAATGTTCTGATTCGCGACGATCCGGACACCATCGTCCAATCCATATTGGCGCTACCAGTGGGTCTGGTCGCCGAACCCACGGGACGCAACGCCCTCCACGGAGATCTGATCCACAACCGCGCCGCCGCGCTCCTTGAACGTTTCGGGACCGAGCGGTGCACCGGGGTCCTGACCGTGACCACCACCCTGGGCACTGGCGAGATTCGCTTGGTTGCTGGGGTCATCGTGGACGCTGTCTATCGGAGGTTCGAAGGGGCCAAGGCACTGTTTCGGCTCCTGACCGAGAGTGAAGGACATTATCTGTTCACGACCGGCGCACCCTGCCAACTGCGAAGAATCCGGCAGTCCACCGAAAACCTGGTCGCCGAGACGACGAAGTACCTGCAGCAGACCACCCGACTCCTCGACGAACTGTCCGCATCTGAAGACGCCCTGCAGGCTGTCTCTGCCACCGAGCAGGCTCTACCCCCTCTCGAACGACGTCTGCTCGACGCGCTGTCCTCGCCCCGAGACATCGCGGACCTGTTGGACTCGCACCCCGAGGACGATGGGTTGCTCCTTGCCGCCGTCAGATCCTTGGTCGATCGTGGTCTGGTCCGGCGGATTTCTCGGGCCGCCCTGGGTGTCGAGCTGGCGGACAGTGACAGCATGAGCGCCCTGGCGCAAAGTGTCGGTAGGCTGCGCCGGCCTGGTTTTCTCGGGAACGTCCGGCTGGTCCTCGTTTCCGATCCAATGCGCCTCGCTGCTGCCCGGCACGCCCTGGGGAGAATCGCCAACTCGGTGATTTCCACCGACGCGACGCTACCCCCGCCCGCACCATACCCCCTTGGCACTTTGCATCTGGTGGACGGGGTGGACCTGGACTTGGTGGGGTTGCCCAACCTCCACCCCTACAGCCCGCTCTGGGGGCTGACCCTCCCCGGGACCGGGGCCGTGGTGCTGCTGGGCGTGGAGGCGCCCCAGATGCTTGCCGAAGCCTGCTCTTTCGCCGACGTCCCCCTGTTGGACTCAGAGTCGTTGGTGGGTCCCCTCGAAGAGGCGGATCCCCGCCAGATGGCCACCCTGCTCCGAAACGCCTTGGAGAGCGCGTCGGGACGCTGAACGTGGTAGGAGTTCCAGGCATGGTCGATCGGGGTCCCCTGCGCACCGAGGAACCTGGCGGGCTCTCCACAGCCCGGGCGGATTTCGCCGCCAGCTTGTCTCGTCGGGTCAGCTCGATTCGAGCCGCTGTTGCCCTCTTGGGTCAGGAACCCAGTTCGGCCAACGCGAGGGAGAACCTGCTCAGGCGACTTCACGCTCTGAGTGCATCGGCCAGAGTGCTTGGCTTCGCCGCAGCGGCAGAGCTAGTGGCCGGTTGTGAACACCGTTTGCGCACGGGTGCCGTGGAAACACTCTCCGAGGACCTGACATGGATCGGCGAGCACCTGGAGGGTCTGTCGGCTCTGGTACTTCGGGGATCGTACTCCATGGCCCCGGGCATATCTCGGGTGGTTCACGAGCCGACCCCAGTGGTTTCGGTTGGTCTATGTGTACTGCTCGGCGCGGGTCCCATGCTGGACGCCGCTCTGCGTGCCCTGGCTGCGGACTCCAAAGGCATCGAAATCATAGAGGGTCTGGATGCAGACCGCCTTCGGGATCTTGCAGCGAGTCATGGGCCTGATGTCATCCTGCTGGATGGAGCCCAGGGTTTCACTGCCGACCTGATTCGAGCCCTGTGCCGAACCGCCGAGACCTCGGGCTCCGCTGTTTTTGTCGCCAATGCCCCCACCGGGGAGCTGGCCTCTCTGCGTGATGCAGGGGCGCGAGCCGTTTTCCCGGTCGGCACGCCCGAAGGGCAGATCTGGCGTGCCCTGTTGAGCGTGCAGCAGACGGTTCCCGAACTCGTCACGATGCCCGAACCATTGGGCGACGTGTCTCTACCCATCCTTGCCGACCGTCTCGCCCAGGAGCTCCGCCGTGGCTTGCTGGAAGGGATTCAGGCGGAGCAGTTGAGTGCTACCGTCGCCCTGGGCGAGGGAACCGAGGCGATGGCCGCCATCTGGGCAGCGGTCGCCAAGATCCGAGATCTGGTGTCACCGCACCTTGGCGAGGGGGCGGCGAATCCTTCAGGGACGGTCGGCGTCGTGCCCCTGGCCCTTGGCGGTGCGCGCCGACGCGCTCCCCAACCGTCGGCACCCTTGATGGTCGATCTGTTGGGGCGACGGGTTCTGGTTGCCGACGACGATCCGGCGGTCGCCTGGTTCGTGGGGGGCACCCTGCGCGCCGTGGGAGCCGAGGTCGACGAGGTGCACGACGGCCAGCATGCCCTGAGTGTCGCTATCCGCCGCTGGCCTCAGGTCGTGCTCACCGACGTGTTGATGCCGGGAATGGACGGTTTTGCCCTGTGTCGCGAGCTCAAGCGGGACGCGATCCTGTGCGATGTACCGGTCATCCTGCTCTCCTGGAAGGAAGACTTGCTGTTCCGGTTGCGAGAGCTTGGAGCCGATGCGGACGCCTATCTTCGCAAGGAAGCCAAGGCCTCCACTATCGTCGACCGGGTGCGCGAGCTCCTGGCGCCTCGTGCCGCCCTGGAACGGCGTTTGATGGGACCCGGTGAGGTCCGTGGTCGCCTGGATGGGACAACGACTCGCTTGCTCCTTGAGTTGACCTGTCGCTTCAAGCCTCACGCCCATGTCGTGTTGCGAGATGCCGCCGCCCTGTACGACGTGCGAGTTCGAGAGGGAACCCTTTGGTCGGTGACCCGAACTGCCGCCGACGGTTCGACGCGGGTCGGTTCGGACGCACTGTTGACGATGCTGGGCGTGAGCGCAGGACGATTCTCGGTGGTCGAGGATGATCAGGTTGCAGCAACCGTCCAAGGCCAATTCAGCGGTACGTTCGAACAAGTGGTCGCACCCGTCGTGGCCCGGGTTCGGGCCGCCCAGCGTGTGCTCGGCGGTGCGTCCCTATCCGAGGTCGAGCAACTCGATCTGGACTTGGCCGTCTTCACCGGCGGCATGCCTCGGCTTCCCCCATCGCTGCACCCCATTGTGGACGAGCTCTGTCAAGGAACCTCTCCCAGGGACTTGCTCAATCGAGCCGGAATCTCGGTTCGACTGCTGGAGGCATTGCTGACCGACGCTGCACGGCGCGGATGCGTGCGAGCCATCCGCGGTCCCAAGGGGGAAGACCTGTTGGCTCAGGAAATGGCGGTCCTGTCCCTCTCTTGGTCATCGCCTCCTCCCACGGCGGATGAGAAGAAACCGGCAACGGTGTGCGAGCCAACGCAAACCAGTGCGTCCCTGCCTGCCATGGACCAGGCCGATCCTCCTGAGACACCGAGCCCGGCACCAGCGGCCTTGCCGCTCAGTCTTCCCGTTGCAGGTCGGTCATCGCCCAAGAGCCTCACTCCCGATACCGACGATATCGACTGGGCACTGGAAGCCGACTTTGGACCGCCGGTTTCCAGATCGGTGACCCCCGTGGTTCCGCCAGCCGCTCCGCTGATTGGAGCAGGACGGCCCAAGCTGGAGATGACCTGGGGCCAGGAGTCTCGCACTCAGCCGGGTGTTGGACGGAAACGCTCCGATCCACCGATCCAAGGTATACGCGAGCAGAACGAGGACCACGGGATCTCCGAAGCGGTGAGCTCCTCTGGTGCGGCGGCAGAGGGGATCGAACGAGCGCTGATCGACTCGACGCGACCTGAGGCGGCCGAATCCTCCGAGCGGGAGACGCATGACGCCGGTCCAGTCCGGCCCCTGCCCGCGGATGGCCCCCCCCCCAAGGCCGCCGAGGCCGTCGAGCCCCCCGAAACCCACCCGGTTGCCAGAATCGGGCAGGTATCCCCCCTCCCCACCGTCGAGCCGTCGCCAACCCGCGGAGCCCTGTCGGTTCAAACCGATCGATTGGACAAGCTCCCCGACGCGAGCCAAGAACTGGCTGACGGCATCGAACGTGCCCTGGTGGACTCGACGCGACCCGCCACCGGTGAATCCGCCGCCGATCCGCCCATCACCCCAGCCGGTGTCACGGTGCCACGTCGGGGCTCCGACCCGAAACCGCGCCGACCCATCGAGCCTCTCATCTTGCACCGGCGACCCGACACGACCTCGATTGGCCCCATCGTCCAACCCGCCGTACCGTCCGAGCCCAAACCACGCAAGAATGCGGAGCCAGCCAAGGTAACGGTTGCCAACCCGCAAGCGCCAGCCCAGCCGTCCGCTGCCAGGGCTGTCGCGGGGACGCCGCCCATTGGAGCCGTCGAGAAGACCCAGGGTCCGATTGCCTCGGCTGGCCTCGACCTGTCCGACGACGAAATCGTCTTCCCGTTGGTGTCCTCGTTGTCACCCCCCATGGCAGCACCGGTTGTCTTGGTTCCCCCCCTGGACCTGGTCCTGTCCGGGTTCCCGGGAGAGGGCCCCAGCGCTGCCTCCGTGTCGTCGGGAACCCCCGGGGCCGAGCCACACGGGCTCCCGTTCCCCATCGAATCCCAACCAATCGAGCCTTCCCAAGGGGAAACGACACGAACCCCGCCTACCGAGTCGCGCTCCCGATCGGCGGGCTACTGGAGGGCGTTGGGGGTCGTGTCGTTGACTGCCGTGTCGTCGTTCCTGCTTGCCACCCCCGTGTTCCGCTGGATCAAGGGTTCGGCATCACCGTCTCCTTCTGCCAGTTCCGTGCCCTCCTCGACTGGTACCGCCAACGCGTCGGTGGTTGGCGGAATGCCGTCATCGCTGGATTCGGCATCCACCGCGCTGCCCCAAGCCAGTGTATCGTTGCGACCCATCCCGGTCCCGGAAGGGATGGTCGTCGTCCCGGGAAAGGCCATGTTGGAGGTGGTGACGGGGGCAGGGCATGCCATCTTCATCGACGATCGCTTCGTGGGTCGAGGGCCGGTAAGACTGGTGCCACTCGATCCGGGCAGTCACACCGTGCGGACTCGCATCAACGACCAGGAGCGCGTAGACACGATTCAGCTGTCCGAAGGGCAAGTAGCCCGCCTGCCTCTCGACGAGGCGTGGAAGTGACGGGCCAACGATTCCAATGGTGGCTCACTGGGTTGGTCGTTCTGGGGATGTTGGCATCCTGCCGCGGCGAGTCGAACCAGCGTGAGCGAGCCACGACCAACCGCCCGGCGACCCCCCCGCGGAATCCTGGCTCGGACTCACTTCACCGGTCCGCGTCCTCTCGAACCGGCTCAGACGTTCATGACCTGATCACCCATTTGCCGGACTGTTCCATCCACTACCGGGGCATCACCCTCGATCTTGGGGACCCGGCTTCGCGTACCGGAAATGGTTTCCGAGAGACACCGCGTGAACACGGCGCCGCCAGTATTGACCGAGCCGGTGCGTCCTTCGCCGTACTGACAGAACGTCGGGCCTCCTTCGATCTATGGCTGGACGAGCCCGTCTCGGAGCCGCGGCTGCTCCTGCGTGCTGTGGGGCGCTCCGCTACTTCGGTCACGCTACAAGTCGACGACCGTCGAATTGGAACCCAGAAGCTCTCCCGTGACGAAATCACCGAGGTCGACTTCCCACGGTTCGGGCCGACTCTCCCGGCTGGGCACCACACCATCCAGCTGACTTTCCGGGGCCGCGCGACGCAGCCGGCCACACCCTGGGCTGAAATCGACTGGATCCACGTGGGCAGTGACTCGGAGCTGGAGAGACCCTTTGCAGCAACCACTCTCCGGGACGTGGTGGCGGATCGCGAAATCGACAATATCCCCCGTCGCTCCGTGGTGCTGCGCGCTGGCAGCACGGTGCGCTGTCCACTGCGGATTCTGTCTGGTACCAGGTTGGTCGGATCGGTTGGGTTCTGGGGGACGGGGCGCGGGAGTGCCGAACTGCGGATCGTGGAGGACGGCCAACCTGCCACCGTGCTTCGTGAACAGAAGGTTGTTGGTGGTCAGGGCGCACAGTGGACACCCATCGAGGTGGATCTGACGCCCTTCGCGGATCGAGTGGTGGGGCTCGAGCTAAGCGCTCGTCGGGCGGCTCGTGGCGGACGGCTGGTGTTCGGTGAGCCGCGCATCGTCCGCAGCACCGTGAGCAGCGATTCGATTCCCCGGACTCGATTGGCCGTCGTCGTGGTCGCCGCCGGCTTGGACAGGCGAAGGATCCCCCCCTGGGGAGCCATCGAGGATCTGGCGGTTCTTGGCTCCATGCAACGCCAGGCGATGGCATTTTACCAGTATCGGGCCGCGACCACCTTCCCGGCCGGAAATATGGCCACCCTGCTCACCGGCCTGCCACCTCGAGTGCACGGTGTGGTGCACACCGCTTCTCGATTCTTGGTGGACACTCAGGCGGTCCAGCAGACGATCAAGCAGGCGAGTGGGCGCACGGCCTTTTTCACGGGCGTCCCCACCACCTTTGCGGCTTTCGGATTCGACCAGGGATGGGACGAGTACCAGACCTACTCACCGGTGCGCGACGTATCCAGCGAGGCTCCGATACTTGACGCCGCGGCCTGGCTGGCGCGGGAACTCGACCACGATGACGAGAGCCCCCGCTTCGTGTTGGTTCACACCCGAGGGGCTCACCCACCCTGGGATCTCACCAAGGACGATGTCGCTCTGCTGCCTCCCGTCGACTACAGCGGAGCCCTGGATCCTCGTCGTGGTGGTGTGACCCTGGGTCGCCTGCGCCGCCAGGCCAAGCGTGGGCAGGGCCGGCTCCTCGAAACAGACCGCCAACGCATGGACGCCATGATGCATGCAGTGCTCGCCGAGCAATCCAGTGCATTGGGGGAGCTGATCGACACGCTGCGGCGGCGTGATCGGTGGGACGACACGCTGTTCATCTTCCTGGGCGACGTTGCCTCCGCCGAGCCTCCCGCCATTCCGTTCGATCCGATGGGAAGCCTGCGGGAAGACGAACTTTTGGTGCCGCTGTTGGTAAAATTCCCCGCAATGCATGCTGCCGGACGCTCCATCCAGACACCTGCCACCAGCATCGATCTCGCCCCCACCATTCTCTCCGCTCTGGGCCTGGAGATCCCGGAGCGACTCACCGGGACCGATCTTTATTCGCTGGCCGCGGGGCGGGAGCCCCTGCTGGGGCGAGCGCTGGTCGCCACGCTGGGTTCTTCGTACTCGACTCGGGTGGGCCCCTGGATCTTGCGCGGCGACTTGGGACAACGACCATGGCTGTGTCGAGCCGACGTCGACCCGGCCTGCGTGGACAACCAGTTCGAACGCATGCCACTCACTGCCCACACTCTGTGGACCTGGACGCGAGATGCCCTGGACCGGATGAACGAGGCGGCACCCGCTCAGCGACGTGATCCGGCGACCATCGACCCCGAGACGGCGGCGGCTCTCGCGGTCTGGGGAGACCTCGAATAGGCCGTGCACATCTCACGAAGAACCTGGCTCTTGTCTGCGGCTGCCAGCTTGGGTGCGGTCCTGGGGGGCTCTGGCGAGGATGAGGCAGGGATCAGGCGGCGGGCCCTCATCCCGCAAAGGCTCCTGCCCAGTCCACAGCGGTCAAGTCCCCGATCGATTTGGTCCGTCGGACAATGGGTGTGGACTCGCCGTGACGCCGATCTCTTTGCCGCACTGCGAGGTGCCTGCCCGGCTGCCCGCGCCGCCGTGTGCATCGCCGAGGTCAATGTCAACCAGCAAGGTGAACTTGGCTGGCATCGAGCTCTGGATCCCGCCGCGGTCGGAGTTGGAGCCGTGACCGCGGTGATACGGATCGCCGACTCGTTCCATCAGCTGTTCGAGCGGCGCCGTCCAGTCAAACTCGCGACCCTGCTGGAGCGGACCTTGGCTCCGCTGATGGCGGAACTGACCCGAACCCCTGATCTCGTGCGTTCGATCCAGCTCGACCACGACGTTGGCATCGCGCACCTCGGTGCGTATGCAGAAGTCGTGCAGCGCCTTGCCGAAGGGATCTTCCGCGGGATGCCCCTGTGGATTACCAGTCTGCCCAGCCATCTCGATGATCCCGATTATGCTGCTCGCTTTCGAGCCGCCTGCGCGGGGCAGGTTCTCCAGCTCTTCGACACCGACATCTTGCCGTCCCCCGTCACCATCCGGCGCCTCGAAGAGCAACTGACCCGCCAAGTTCTCCCCATCGAGTTGGGTGTCGGCACCTTCGAGCGACGGCGGTGGGGGGGAACCACGGAACATACCGTTTGGCTGAGCGTGGTTCCGCAGTGGATGGTGAACCACCCGCAGATCAGCGGACTATGGTTGTTTCCCGCGGGCAAACCATATCGATTCCGCGACGGACCTCTGGGGCAGATTCTCCAATTGGCTGCGTTGGGGCCCGGTGCAAGAGGAACCTGACGTGCGCAGAACCAGAACCGCGTCACCGCGAAGTCCCCTGTCAGCCAGCCTGCTGGCTGTCGTGCTGGCGGGAGGAGTCCAGCGCTCCGAGGCTTGTGGGGGGCCGACGGTCTATCGGTACCCCATCCTCGACCCACCAGCGGTGGCAATGGCCCATCTGCTCGAGCCAGACTATTGGGTCGGCTTTGGCCAAGGCGAGCGCGCCGAAATGCGATTCCTCTACCCTGCCGCCCGAACCTACCCCCAAGCCATTGCGCGGTTGTGGCAGGTCTCCTACGGCGAGACCGGGGCGTCCGAGCCCACGCAAACGCCGAGATTCCCATGGCTTGCGGTGGTCGAAGACCCGATCCCGCGGCTACTGCAGGGGATGGAGCGGAGCCTGTCCGCGGGTCGGCTCGATGATGCCCGCGAGTATGCCTCTGGCGTCATCGGGGCTCGACTCGACGCGCCCCCCTCCCTGTCACCGGTCAACACCGATCCACTCTGGACGGCGGTCGACGTCTACGACCTGGCGCCTGCAGCCAAGGATGCGTCGAGCGACGCGCTTCGCGAGTACTTCGTCGAGCACCGGTCCGTCACGTCACCCAAGGCTCCGGCCCTGCTCCGCTGTGCCACTCAACCCAACGCCCTGGCGGCCTGTGGTGTGGGCTTGCCAGGACGCCAGGCGAAACAACTCTACCTCGACACGCGGACCCTCATCCCCAACGGGTGGGCATCATCGGTGCAGGGAGTCTTCCACGACAGTGGTGCTGACCAAATCCTGCTCGATCGCGCCGACGCCTGGCTGCTCCGGTACCCGCAGCACCCGCTTGCCGATTGGGTTCGTCTCTGGAAGGTTCGAATCTACTACTTTTCGGGGGCTAACCAGGCCAGCTGGCGCTTGCTCCTCGACCTGTACCCGCGACGCCGGGTTCGGGTCTTGGCCGAGATGCGGTACCTGTTGCTTCAAGGTCGCTGGCCCAGCCCGGCCATCGTTGACAGCATCCAAATCCCCGAGGTGGCGACGGGACTGGCTGGCAAGACGGTGCTGAAAGGTCGTCCCGAGCTCTGGGACAGATGGTGGCGCTGGGCAGAGCAGCACTTCACCGAGCCTTGGGCGATCAACATGCAAGAACGGCTACTGGCCTTCTTGACCACCCCGGATGCGCCGAACACGCTTCCCGCGGCCTTCCCCTGCGTGCCGGCCCGCCGCAGCCCCCTGTGGACCACGCTTCGGGCGGGTCTTCTGCTGCAGCACGGCCAAACCGACGCTGGTCTTGCTCAGCTTTCCCTGGGGCCCGTGGATCCCGACCAGGCAGGGCTTCGAGCCCATATCCTGTTGCAGAACAACCAGCCCCAACAGGCGCTCAGGACCCCACGTCTGGACGAGATGTCACAAGCGTACCTGGTGCGCGTGCGGCTCGACGAAACAGAACTCCGCAACGCCCTTGGTTGGGCCGGTCCCGCCCTGGCTCGAACGGTTCGGATCGAATTGGCGACTCGACAACTGTCCTTTGCCCGTTTCGACCGCGCCGCCATCGAGGTGGCTCCCGTGGACCAACAACGCGCCAGTTTGTTGCGAGAGGCTGACCGACTGTACAGAGCGCAGGACCCGCTTCGATTAGCCCGGTGGCTCGTGGCTCATGCCGGGCAGCTCAGCCATGGCCTGGATCGTTCGATGGTGCGCAGTCTGAGCTACTACTACGTGCCCGGAACACCTTCGGGGACATTGCTCGAAGCGGCGCTGACTCGAAGTGACGAACGCTGGTTGAGCTTGCCATATTATCTGCGCTGGTTGGAGTCACACCAGTACGACCCCGAGGCAAGAACCGTCCTGAAGGACGCCGATGACACATACAACAGGGTGCTCAACTACGGCAGCTTCGCGGACACCTTCTGGTTCCGCTATGCGCCCGAGACCGACGTGGCCCGGCGGCTTCGAGCCGTGGGTCGCGAGATTCGTCGCGGTCTTCGCTAGCTCTTAGCCTTGTCCCTTGGGAGGGACGGGACCGGCCACCTCCTCATCCATCACCGGATCGGCGAAGCCGAATTCCAACTCTGGGATCCGCTTGCGTCGAATCTCCTGGGCAACCTGTCGCCGCAACCACGAACGCGCCCGCACTACCGAAGCGTAGGCCTTCTCCATCTCCTCCAGATTCAGATTCGAATCCGGCACCAACTCCACGCGGAGTCGCGACAAGGAGCCGGTTGGCACCACGCGCCGCACGTCCAGATCACGCAGACGAGGATCGGCAGCAGAAGCAAGTGCCAGCGAGAGGATGGTTTCGATCTCGGCACACAGCTGGGCCGTCCGGTGGTCCTCCCCGTGACCATCACCCTGACCAGCTGGGCGCGTCATCCTGCTAGCCTACCCCCGCGCCGCGTGCACACCAATGCCTTCTCCCCCTTTTTCTGTGGTTGGCCCCACCACCGCACCGGGAGGTCTGGGGTTCGCCGGGTCTGGTTGGACACGGGCTGCAGTCGCTGCAAGAATCCCCGTCGACACCCCAACCCGGAAACGTCGTGACCGAGCCCACGATTACCTGTCCGCATTGCCAGCGCGAGATCCGGTTGACGGAGTCCTTGGCCGGACCGCTGCTGGCAGCCGCGCGCCAAGAATTCGAACAGCTCAAGGAGGCCAAGGAGACGGAGTACCGACAAAAGGAGGCCAGCCTGCGAACTCGGGAAGACGCCCTCGAGGAACGGGTCGAGAAGCGGCTTCGCGAGGAACGAACTCAGATCGCGCAGGCCGAGGCCCAGCGGGCTCGGCGGACCCTGCAAGACGAATTCGATGCCCAGCATCGTCAGCTGGCAGACCTCGAGCAAGCCCTGCGCGAGAAATCCGAAAAGCTGGGACAGGCCCAGCAAGCTCAGGCGGAGGCCCTCAAGAAGGAGCGCGCATTGCAGGACGCTCAGCGAGAGCTGGAATTGACCGTCGAGAGAAGAGTCCAGGAGGGACTGGTTCAGATCCGCGAACAAGCGCGGTCGGAAGCCGAAACCCGTCTTGGTCTGAGCGTCCAGGAGAAGGAGGAGACCATCCGGGTCATGCAGCGCCAGATCGAGGAGTTGCGCCGCAGAGCCGAGCAAGGGTCGCAGCAGCTCCAGGGCGAGGTACTGGAGCTCAATTTGGAGAGTTCCTTGCGGACGGCCTTCCCTGGCGACGTCATTAGCGAGGTTGGCAAAGGACAGACCGGGGCCGACTTGGTGCAGCGGGTCGTCGACCCGGTGGGGCGTGACGTGGGCACCATCCTCTGGGAGACCAAACGCACCAAGGCCTTTAGCAAGGAGTGGCTCGAGAAGCTCCGGCGCGATCAACGCGATGTTCAGGCCGAGCTCGCCATCCTGGTTTCGCAGGCCCTTCCCGAGGAGATCACGACCTTCGCCGAAAGGGACGGGGTCTGGCTGTGCTCGATTCACCTGGCCGTCCCCTTGGCCTTGGCGCTGCGCGCTGGTCTGCTCGAAACAGCCGGGGCGCGCCGCGCCACCCAAGGGCAGAAGACGAAAATGGAGCTTCTGTACAGCTATCTCTGCGGCACGCAGTTCCGCCAGCGTGTCGAGGCCATCTTGGAGGGTTTCAACTACCTCAAGAACGACCTGGAAGCCGAGCGGAGGGCCATGCTACGGCGCTGGGCGAGTCGCGAGAAGAAGCTAGAGCTAGTTTTGTCCGCCACCCTGGGGATGCACGGCGACCTGCAGGGCATCGCTGGCGCGAGCATTCCCGAGATCGACGGATCGGATCTGGGCCAACTTCCCGAGGGCGAGGAGGTCTGAGCTCGGGTCCCAAGCGATATGGACGCTTTGCTGGTAACGGATTTGGACGACACCCTGCTGGGCGATCCAGTGTCCACGGCGGAGCTCTGGGAACACCCCTGGCGGCGATCCGGGCGTCTCGGAGTGGCGGCGGCGACGGGTCGTAGTCTGCGTGGTGCGCTGGGCTGTATCCAGGACCACCGACTGGATCCGGCCGAGTTCGTTGCGCTGGCGACTTCGGTTGGCAGCGAAGTGTACTACGATGGCGGGCGGCGTCCTGACCTTCACTACGCCGATCCCTACGTGAAAGACTGGTCGCCGACGGTGGTTCGCTCGCTGCTCGATCCACTGCCGGTTCTGTCGCTCCAACCCCTCGAGGAGCAACGACCCTTTAAGGTTAGCTATTTCGTCGACAACGCCCCCACGTTGGAAGAGCGCGTGCGACGCACACTGGCGGATGGTGGCCAGAGGGTTCAGCTGGTCTTCAGTCTGGGGGTGTATCTCGACGTCATGCCCTGGGGTCTGTCGAAGGGGAGCGCGGTCCGCCACCTGGCTCACCATTTCGGCTTGGGCTTGGACCGGGTCGTGACGGCGGGAGACTCGGGCAATGACCGGGGCATGCTGTCCTGTGGTGCCTGGGCCATCGTGGTGGCAAACCACGGTGGGGAGCTGGAAGCGTTGCGTGGCCAACCCCGAATCCATTTTTCCGAGCGTGAATATGCGGCAGGAATCCTGGAAGGCCTTCGATCGTTCTTGGAGCCCCTGCCTTCATGAAAGGCTGGCCCCGCTGATGCTGGGTTCCACGTGGACGATAGGCCGTCTCCTGTTCGACGTCCTGCGAGGCGCCCACGGGCCTCGCACGGGGGTCCGGGAGACTGTCGTGGGTTGGCGGGACGCGCATCCGGAAATCCTCTACGAACCAAGCGGTTCCGCTGGTTCGAGTCTCGTGCTCGTCCACGGCGTCACGGCGCGTGCCACCCGCGATCCCATGCTCGTACATCTGGCTCGCTGCCTGGCCTCGCTCGGATACCGGTGCCTGACCCCGCCCCTTCCCCGACTTGCCAGTTTCGCCCACGATCCCCAGGATGTGACGGGACTTGGCGAGGCCCTGGCGCGGGCCGCCGACATGGCCAAAACAACAGTGGGCGTGATGGCCTTCAGTTACGGATCCAGCTACGCCTTGCGCGCCGCCGGGGCCGAGCCAGGCCGAGGCTGCTGTCAGGCTCTGGTGGCCTTTGGGGCCTATTATCGCCTGGCTGACGCCCTTGAGCACCAGCGGCAATGGCTGGTACGGGTGCCGCGACCCACCCCTGACGACGATGCCGATCTGACCTACCTGCGCTACACCCTCTTGGCGTGCGACCGGGCGAGCGTCGATCTGTCCGCCGTCGCCTGGCGAGACATCGACGCGGCCCTACTCGACTTCACCGCGCCGGGACCTATTGGTCCCAAGCGTGACGTGCTCCTTCAACACGGTCGACACATCGACTACGCCGAACTGATGGCTCGCTACCAGAGCCGCGACCTGGCCAAGGAGCTCTCTCCCGCGGGGTCGCTGTTGCAGGTCACCTGTCCGGTGGGGCTGTTGCACGATCCCGGGGATCGTTTCGTGCCACCCGAACAAGCGCTACGCATCGCCCAGGAACTCGATGCTCGCCCCGGCTACCCGAAGACCGCGATCCTGACCACCCCCCTGTTCAGCCACGTCCGGATCACTCCCGCCCGCAAGCTCCTTGATTGGCCCCGCCTGGTTCGCCTGTTGCGGCCGGTTTTGGACCTTGGTTGACAGGAGCCACCGCCAACCAGCGAGTGCTATACTCGATGGCCCGTTCGGTACAGGAGACGATATGATTGGACCGTGGGCGATTCGAGGTTCCCTGGCATTGATCCTGGTCGGAGCTGCATGCAGCAAGACGGAGGCAGACTCGAGCAATGCCCGGACGGACGCCGGTGATTTCTCGCAGTTCCAGTCGGGGGATCCCGGATTCCCGCAGCCGCAGCAGGATCTGTCTCGCGACCGTCTCGAGCAGCGGGCTGGACAGGCCGCACAGCGATTGCGCGAGCTGGGGTGTACGCGCCTTCTGTACTGGAAATGGTCGCAACCCACCGGGGATCTCGAGCTGTTGCGATTCGAAACCGAGGCTGGGGCACAGAAACGCATGGCCGAGGAAGCAGGGTCGGAACGCCGCCGTCTGGGGCCCGGCGAAGAGGCCTCGGTGGGCGACAGCAGCCTGCACTTCCGCCGGGGCAAGCTCTACGCGAGACTGGTTGCTGCTGGCCCGGAGCCGGAGGCGGTGTTGATTGCAGCAGGCCGGAGGCTGGATCGGGCTATCACCGGCGGACTGGTGAAACCATGAAAGGGCCGCGCCAAGGCGCGACCAGCTGGACCGCATTGACGCTCCCCCCATAGGGCAGGGGCGAACCATCCACCCCTGGGTCAGCGCACACCGCGCAGGAATCGACTCGGCGCGTTCCGCGCCACGCCCCAAAAAGCCCCGCCTGAACTGGTTCGGCTCGCGGAACCGAGTCGCCGCCCACCCTGTCCAGATGTGGAATTTCCATGGCTTACGAGCGAACATATTGCCATTTCGCACAGACTTGGGCCATTCGACGAGACACAATGTGCGAAGCATAACTAGCCATCCGCCCGTACTTCGGGCAATCTCTATCGGGTCATGCAGCGCTGCGTCCTTTTGCTCACCACGTTGCTGTGCGCAGCGGCGCTGCCCAGCTGCGCGCTGGGCGGGCAGACGGGTAGTGAGGCCGCACCCGATCGGGAAGTAGGGGGCAACTCAGGCGGTGCTGCAGTCGACGAGCAAAACGACGGTCAGGCGGGCAGCGTTGACGTTCCGGAGGAAAGCCTCGGTACCACCTGCAAACCCACGATGACCCCGCTCGAACGCGTGGAAACCTCACCCCTCGAATTCTCCGCGAAGGACATCGAAGAGTTCGCAGTCGGAACCTGGGAGGTCCCGATGCTGTGGAACGCCGATGTCGGTCTGGTTGCGTTCGGACCCGAGTCAGGCGAAGGGATGATCACCATCGAGCTCGAGAGCCAGGGTACGGTGCGGTTCGTCACCTTCGAACAACCCGAGCTCTGCGGCGGCGATCGTCTGGAACTCGACGTCACTTTGTCCCTGCTGACCCAGGGTGGGGCATTGGATGAGCACGTCGATGCGGTGGTCGTGGCAGAGCAGGTGGACAGGGCCCGTCTCTCGGTACAGCTCGAGCTCTCTGAGCTCGGGGGTTCCTTCTTGGTCGACCTCCCCGCGGGGCAAACCACCGACGGTCTCAACGTCGAGATGGAAATCGATGCATCCTCGGTCTCAGGCTCGCTGTGGAGTACGCTGGAACGGCGCGAACAGGGCGAGGGTGTGGTGACCGTGAGCGCGACCAACTTCACGTACGCGCGCTGGCCCATCCCCGACGACTCCTGACCTGCGACGAGCCGCGGACCAATGCCCGGGGGCAGATTGCCAGACCGGCGTCGCTCGGGGGTTGACGCTGCCCAAAAAGAGGTGCTGAACTCCCCTTCGTGGCGCGTACCCCGGTCCTCGGATCCCTGAGTCTATTCTGGTTGGTTCTGGCCTGTGCCGGCGCAACCACGCCGCCAGTGGTGTCGGCGTCTGCCGTTGCGAAACCGGCCAAGGTACCCGCCGCGCGCCCACCGGCTTCCGGCGTTACCGCCGAGGTCAAGTGGCATGTCCTGGTCAACGATCAGGATTCGGCCCTGGACGACCGCGGCATCAAGTTGGTGCTTCCCCCCACGGCCGAGGGCGTCACCTGTGTGGTTACCGAGGTCTTCGACTACGAGAAGTACCGCGCGCGCCGTCTCAAGTGTTTGGTTGGGGATCGTGAGGTTGCCACCATGGCCGGTTGCTCGCGCAGCATCACCGAGCCCCAGGCATCCCCGATCAGCCTCGAGGAGCGGATGGCGATTTCCAGCGAGAGCAGCAAGACCATCCTGGCCATCGCGGGCAAGGATCAGACCTCGTTCACCGTCCTGCTCGAGTGCGCCACTGTGGGTGCCGCAGGTCCGCCCTAGGCGGAAATACCAGCGGCTGTCGCCACAAGGCGGGGGGACAGCCCTGCCCCCCGCCCGCACGACTGGTGTCGGAGTATAATCTGCCTTTGCGTCCGGATCGCGAGACGGAATGACTATCGATCTCCTCATCCACGCTATCGTCCGGCAGACAACCATTCTCATCGCGCAGCTTGCCACCTCGCGTGGGATTCGAGCGCCGCTAGCGCGAATCGCCAACCAGGTATTCTTGGATCTGGTTGCCGAACTCGAGCGCCAGCGCGTGAGCCGCAAGGTCAGCGCCGACATGTTCGGGCTGGGGCTTCGCACCTATCGGCGCAAGATCCAGCGACTCAACGCCAGTGCGATGGACCGGGAACGTTCCCTTTGGGAGGTGGTTCTCGAGTATGTACGGGCGCACCCCTCGGCGACGCGCTTGGAGATCCTGCATCGGTTTTCCGGTGACGAAGAGTCGCAGGTCAAGGCCGTGTTGCACGATCTCTGCGAGAGCCAGCTGGTTGCCTCTTCCGGTTCGGGACCCAGTACCACCTATCGGGCGGTGGGGGGCGACGAGCTGATTGCCCTGCAGCAGGGACGAGGAGCCGCTGGTCTGGACGAACTGGTCATATCCTTGCTGTTCCGCGAGGCCCCACTCCCGGTCGAGGAGATTGCGCGCCGGGCCAAGCTGGGCGCAGAACAGGTGGAACCAATCCTTGTGCGGCTGGTGCAGGAGGGGCGCATCGAACGCACTGAACCAGACGGCGTACCCCTCTACCAGGCCAACACCCTGGTCGTACCTGTCGGCTCGACGGTCGGTTGGGAGGCGGCGGTCTTCGACCATTTCAAAGCGCTGGTTAGCACCATCATCTGCAGGCTCCGCGATGACTCGGCAGGTCCCCAGCTCACCGACCAAGTTGGAGGCAGCACGTACACGGTTAGCGTTTGGCCCGGGCACCCATTGGCAGAGGAGGTATACGGGACTCTGAGTCGCCTCAGGGCCGAGCTCAGCAGTCTGCGACAGCGGGTCGCCGAAGCTAACAAGGCGACTGGGATTCCCGATTCCCACACCCGCGTCATCATGTATCTAGGGCAGTGTCTCATCAATGAGGGCAGCGAACCGACCGATGACCATGAATAGCCATCGCCCCCGGCGACGACTCCTCGCCACGCTGGGCGTCCTGCTGTTGGGATTTGGTTGCCACAGCGCTCAGGAGACCACGACCGACGGTGAGACCCATTTTCTGGTGTCCTGTGTCGCCCAGACGGGCGACTGCCCAGTGGGGATGGCCTGCCTTTGCGGTGTCTGCACGGTTCCATGTCAAGACGATGCAGCCTGCCAGACGCTCAATGCCGACGCCCAGTGCATCGAAGAGGCCAAGCGGCTGGAGTTCGTCTGTCCCGACGCTGCCGCTGCCGCGTCCTGCGACGTCCCCTGTCTGACCGACGGTGACTGTTCCGATCGGTTCCCCTCGTATGTCTGCTCCGACGGCTATTGTCGCTCGGACTCGGACATCGCTGCTGCAGGCACCGGCGGCACGGGCGGCACCGGTGGCACGGGCGGAGCCGGCGAAGCCGGGGGTGGCGCTGGCGGCGCTGACTGCCCCCACGGGGAGGTGTCGGGCAACGAGGTCCTGGTCATCGGCGACATGTTCATCGCCGAACAGCAGCATCAGATTACCGCTTCCCTGGAGTACCTGGCCCGGGAGACTGGAGCCCTGGTGGCCGGTGAGCGGTATCGAGACAACTCCGCTTCCATCGACAACGCCATCGCGTCCGGCAACTCCTCCATCACCAACCAGTACACTCGGGGTCGAGACGAGGCACCGGTCAAGGTGGTGATCATGGACGCTGGCGGTTCGGATCTGTGGATGGGAACCTGCGGCAGCCCGCCCACGGCGGATTGCCAGACCATCGTGGACGTGGTGACCAACGCGGAGACCCTGTTGGGTCTGATGGACGACGGCGGCGTCGAGCACATCATCTGGTTCTTCTATCCCGATCCCTCGGATCAGATCCTCAAGGCCAAGCTGGACGTGGCCCGCCCCCTGCTTCGGGGGGTGTGTGAGAGCAGTGCCGTGCCCTGTCACTGGGTGGATCTCAACGAAACCTTCGCCAACCACGACGATTACCTGCAGAGCGACACGGTGCCGACGACGCTGGGCGCCGAAGCCACGGCCGCCGCCATCTGGACCATTATGCAGGACCACTGCATCGCGCAGTGATGAGGCGGACCAAAGGGCGCGACACGGCCGCCCCTCACTCTGCTCCCCGCCTTCGGCGTCACGGGATCCGACGCCCACGCGGTCAGCTACGCCCCGCAGCCCTTGATTACTGCGAACACAACGAGCCCCAAGAGGACCACTAGCAGGGCCAGAACCGCCAGTTTGACCGCCACGTGCGCGACGCTGCCCGAGTCCAGTGCCAGGAAGCGTCGGTGCCAGGGTGAAACGGGGGGCTCGGGCTCTCGAAGCTCCGCCACCAGCGAAGCGATCGAGCGCCGTGTCCCGCCCCGCAGGTTCCTCACCACGGCGAGCACGGTCGACAACGGCCCCCAGGGAAGGCTCCACCACCCCAAGAGTAGGGTGGCCAGTGTCGGGAACAAGGCATGGCCCTTGAGGCGCGGACAGGTCCGAAATTGCACCTCCAAGACAATCAGCCCGACGATTACGTCGTACTGCTGCACGGTGTCGGCCCCGGTCACTTGATGCCCCAGGTACTCGAGGTGTGACCCATCCGACCAGAGCCGCCCAAGGGCGCGTCGGGCCAGGTTGCGTTCATGACATGCCCAGCAGAACACCAGTCCCGCCACCGCGCCGACGAGCGCCCAGGTGACGGCCAGAAAGACGCTCTCGTTTCGGTGCTGCAGGGCGAGGGGCAGAAGGATGAGCGAAAAGGCGGGCAGGAACCAAAGGGTCCCCAGCTTGGCCCGCGACACGCGATCCAGTTTCCTCTTCTCCCCTTGGTTCACCAGCCATCTCCCCGATGGGGCTGGGTTCGATCGTCACGCCACGTCGCGGTCCTGCGAGACCCTCGAATCGACCACGCTCGGCCAAAAAGCCAAGGCCAAGGACAGCTCCGCACCATGGGTCGCTCCTTCAGAGCACCGGTTCCCTTGCGGGCGGTTGGGTGCTTCCCACAAGATACGCCCCATGTCGTCCCTTTTCACCCGAATCCTGCGCGCCGAAGTCGAAGGGACACTCGCGACGACTCCCGGCGGGCTCGAGAGCCAAGCTTTCGCGGTGGCCCTGGAGGCAGATGGGTTGGTTCCGTTTGCTCAGATCATCGTCTGGCAACAGGGACAACAGCGGGCTTTGTGTCGCGCCGAGCCCGCGGGCTCCGAAGGGCACCGCTATCTGGCCCAGATCCCGGCCGGTATCCTGCAGCCCGGAGCGTTCACACTCCAGGCGGAGGGCTGTCGAACTGCGCAGCTGGAGCACGCTGCGCCACAGGACTGGACCAAGACGTATCTCGAACTCGAGGTCGTGGCGACCCCTGCCAATCTCCAGAGTCCCGCAGTCGTGGCCGCCGGGGAAGGCGGTATCAAAGTCTACTTCGGCATCCACAAGCACATGCACCAGCCCTATTACCGCGCAGCCGAGGACCGGTATTGGGACGGCAGCATGGATGAGATCTTCGAGACTCGGCACGGTGCCTACTCCGACTACCTATTGGATGCCATCGAACGCTACGTGGGCGGCGGTCTTGCGCACGCCGGTATTTCTACCAGCTACAGCGGGAGCCTCATCGAACAGCTGCACCGATGTGCTCGGGAGGGCCTGGGCAGAGGAGGCTTCGGGGGTTGGCCAGCGCGCCTCGCCGGGGCCAGCACCTACAGGACCGCCCTCGGCAATCCCCGTCTCGATTTTGCGAGCTTCGGCTTCTTTCACCCGCTGATGCCGCTCATTCCAGCACGCGACATCATCCGTCAGATACAGTGGCACCGCCGCATCATCCGCGACACCTTCGGTGTCGAAGCATCCCCGCTGCTGTTCCCACCCGAGACGGCCTTTCACGCACGGATGATCCCAGCCCTGTGCCAGGCGGGGGTCACCGGAGTCATCTACGACTCGATCCACCGCTTCCGAACCTGCAAGAACTATCCCTACGCCGGCCCGCCCGAAGGGATGCTTCCCCCCAATCTCTCCGAGCAGGAGAACCCACCGGTCAACGACTGGCTGCAGCTCAAGAACATCTGGGCGGGGAGCCTGATCAGCCCCTCGCTCTTGCGTCCCAGCCTGCTCAAGTACGTCGACCCGGATGGCACCGAGCACCGGATCGTCGGGATCCCCGCGGAGCGCTACATCGGCAACGAAGACGCCCGCGGTGGCTACGGGGCACTTCAATACCCAAGTGTGCTCGGTCAGCTCTACGATCGCATCGTGGCCACCGGCAGCTTCGACCCCCAACACCCGCCATTCTTCTTGCTGCACTCCGACGGCGACAACTACGGGGGCGGGGCGGACAGCTACTACCGCCACAACACGGAGGGCCTGGTGGAGTGGTTGAAGCAAGATCAACGCTTCGAGCTCACCACCATGCTCGACTACCTGGCGCGTTTCCCGGTGGACGAGACGCGAGCAGAACACGTCGAACCGGGAGCCTGGAGCGGCGCAGACAACGGGGACCCGCAGTTCATGAAGTGGTTCAGCCGCTGGGACCAAGATTATTCGCCGGATCTGAACTCTTGGGCGGTGCTCACCGCACTGCAGAACCTGCTGCATTCCCTAGAGGACATGGGGGAAAGCTCACCCGAGTTCGACCGGGCCGAGCGCCTGCTCCTCATGGCGGAGACCAGCTGCTATTGGTATTGGACGGGCCAGGACGTTTGGGACGCGCAGGTGACCGAAGCCGCGAACCTCGCCCATTCGCTGCTGTGCTCCAAACTCGAGATGCTTCGCCAGGGTGATCGCTCGGGTCCCACCATCTTCCCTCCCTGGACTCACCCCACCAATCCGGGTGGAAAGGCCTGGGGCCAAGGGGGCTTGGTTGACGCGCCTCGGCAGGGCACCGTCGATACGCTGATCGCGGATATCAGCGGAATCCAATCCGCAGAGGTCATTGTCAGAAGCGATAGCGGTGAGCAGCGGATTCGTCTGGTGGACTTCGGAGCGTATCCCTCCCGCACCGGCGCCAAGACGACCGCCCATCACTTCGCTGCCTTGCTCCCAATCGGACTGGGTGACGTCCGATATTACGTGGAGGCAGTGGATCAGAAGGGCAACCTCAGCCGAGGTTCGCTGGAGCGAACCTATCTGCCCTAGGCCAGCCTGGACGTGGCGGCGGGCTGAGCTGGCTATTTGGCTCCGGTTTCTTCACTGGTGTGGCGTTGGGCGGTGGCTCAGGCCAGGGGGGCGCTGAGGCCCCAGGAGCCCCTGCGCAGGGGGGATCCCCGGTTGGCGGGGTACCAATGGGGGGCGAGCCGGGAACGGCGCAGGGCGGGCAACCAGAGGGCGGTACGGACGCGGTGGGCGGCGCCGGCACGGCGGGTCTCCCTGGTCTCGGAGGGGATCCGGGCCTGGGTGGGGCATCCAGCGGCGGTACGTCAGGGGCCGGGGGTCTTTCCGGCTTGGGCGGAACCCCCGAAGGGGGCTCTGGGAACGCAGGGGTTCCCGGTCAGGGCAGTGACCCAGGGATCGGCGCGAGCGCTGCATGACCAGGACGGACCAGGAACGAGCGCTCGGGCTAGAGTTCCTGGTTGGGCTCGAGGGTGTACGCTTCAACCGTTGGTTGGACGACGTCACGTTCTACCGGTAGCGAGTCGTGGCACACGCAAAACTGCGAGCGCCAGCGAGGTCGTGCTCGCCTTTGGGTTGGCCACCCAGTAGCGTCACCCGAAAGCGTAGCCAGCCTATTGCAGCGCGAGTCGTGCTGACTCTGCCACCTCGGTATTTCCAGCCGCCAACTGGGCGAGGACCCGCTTGGCTTCCACCGCCTCGCGGTGATTGCGCATGCCACTCAGGACCCCCCACAAGAACGAGCTTGGTGGATTGCTGGCCAATACCTTTTCGCACAGAGCAGCGGCCGACGCGGGATCCAGAAGGGCGCACAGACCGGTCAGGGCTTGGCCCCGAACGCTCTCGGAGGGATCGGTCTCGAAGGACTTCTGTGCCAATGGAATCAGGGATTTCAACTCGGAGAGGTTCTGGAGCTGGAACGCCATCGCCTCGCGCACCTCACCGCTGGGGTCGAAGAGCAGCCGCTCCACCATGGCTTGCGTCCGCACCACCTCCGTCTCGGGCAGCCAGTGCAGATGTTCGGCGATGGCCTTCCTCACCTCCGCGCTCGGGTTGCCGAGCTGCTTTTCGAAAACCTCCAACCCGAGCGTGCCATTCCCGTAGTTGTGACAAAGGGCCAAGGCCGAGATCACCGCGGCCTGGATCTCCGGGAGCGGGTCGGATTCGCACAGCCCCGCCACGTGACGCATCAGGGCGGGATCACTGCGCCAGTCGGCGGCCCAGGCCTCGATGGCAGCGGCCCGCACCCGGGAGTCCGGGTCCTTGGCAAGCTCGTCGATCAGCTCTCGCTTGGCCTTGAACTTCTTGGCGGAGTTGAAGCGCAGCTGTTGTGTCAGGTGGACCCGCACCTCCGGATCGGAGTGGTGTATCAGCTGGCGCACCATGGGGAGCGCCCCTTCCTCGGCGAACTTGGCCGCTGCGGTCACGACCTCGCGGAAGAAATCGGGATCTTCGGAGCTTGCTGAGAGCTCCTGTAAGAACGCGAGGTGCTCCTTTCTGACCTGATCGTCGACGAGGTTGGCCCAGGTGGACAAGGCCTCGCGGCGCACCTTGGGCGAGCTGCTCCGCTTGACCAACCCCACCAAGAGGGGTTCGGCAGCAATCAACTTTTCACGCTCGGAATAGCAGTCACAAGCCAACGCCGATAGCGCGAAGACCTGCTCCCGGGTGTCCGTCGACTCGAGGTTGGGATAGCGAGCCCGGATGCCATCCAGAGTCAGGACGTCGTCGCCGCGGCCTTCTACGATCTTGAGCTTGGCCGTGGCGCTCGGATCCGCCACCCCGGGGATGTCGGCCTGAGCCATGACCGTATAGGAGGTCGCCAGCGCGGAGGGTTCGAGGCCCGTCGGCACCGGGAACCGGAAAGAGAACGTCTTCAACTCTCCTGGGGGCAGGTCTTCGTTGGTGGCGATGGTCGAATTGACCAACAGCCGCGTGTCCACGTCCGGCACCGAGGACCCCTCCTTGCTCTTGACCGAAACCAACAGCAGCCGCACGAACAGTGAGTTGATGGTGAGCGGTTTCTTGCCGCCCTGGACCGTGATCTGCCCGGAGAGCTGACCCCCGGCCGGGATTTCGCCCGAGTCGAGCTTGAGTTCCAGCTTGGTTCCGCCCCCGAACAACGCATTCATGAAGCCCATGACCACATACCTCCCAGACGAATGAGCGCTCAATGTACTCTGGTCAGCCGGGTCAAGGCTAGCCCCTGGAACGACCGACCTTGGCGGATGGTCACTGGGTGGGGTGTGGGCCGCATTTCAGCCGCTCCGAGCGCCCCAGGGCGTGCATGAACGCCTGACAGTCGTCGCAGTAGCACAGGATTCGATTGACTCGGTCGGGCGAGAGCCCGCGAGCCCAACCGTGGATTTTGCCGCACCGACAACCCAGTTCTACGTCCCGAGCCATGAGGACCGCATACCACTTGGTTTGGGTCGGCGCAGCCGACGCCAGGAGGCTACCGTGGCCAAACCGACCGACACGCCGCGGCCTGAATCTCCATCGAACCTGCACACAATTACCCTCTGAGCTCCACGAATCGACCGCGAAACTGGCTAGGCTTGCGACGTGTTGGCCAAGTACTGTCTGGTCCTGCTCAAGTGGGGCTTCTGGCAAGCCGCCACGGCTGGTGTGTGCCTGGTGCTCATCAACCGGTGGTTCATTCTGTGGGCGGATGGTCCCTCCAAGACATTCACCATCATCCTGGCGGGACTCGTATCCGTGGTGACCGCCTTGTGGATGGCGTCGCAGATCCCCCTTGTTCTGCTGGTCATGCCAACGGCAGTGCTCATCCTTTTGGGGGGCGGAGAGCTGCGACGGGCATGGCTCCGTTCCAGCTACCATGTCCAGACCAACCGAACCAGCAGTCCCGCCAGCGATGTCATGGGGCCGAATACGACCCAGGCGCTCCAGGTGCAGCGATATCGAATCGCGGCGCCCTCGGGGACTCCCAACCTGCGCATTGCCCAACTCACCGATTTTCATTTCGGTCGAGCCCTGCCCGACAGCTATTTCGACGAAGTGTTCGAGCGGGTTCGCGCCGAGGCGCCCGACCTCATCATCTTGACGGGGGACTTCGTCTCCAAGGCGGCGTCATTGCCCATCATGAGACGGGTCATGCCGCGCCTCCCCACCGCCCCACTTGGAACGTTCGCTGTCCTGGGCAACCACGACTACTGGGCCAAGGCAGAGGACCAGGTACGAGAACAGCTGGTCTCACAGGGGGTGCATCTACTGGGGGGCGCGTGCCAGCCGATCCTCGAACAAGGCGCACGCCGCGTGGTTCTCTGCGGTGACGAGAGCCCCTGGGGCCCGACCCCGCAACGCGACCCGCTGGCCCCCGACGACTACGTGATCGTGTTGAGCCACACGCCCGACAACATCTACTCGTGGTCGCACCACGCAGACATCGTGTTCGCCGGACACAACCACGGGGGCCAGCTCCGCGTCCCCGGCCTGGGCGCCCTGGTCGTCCCTTCGATCTACGGGCGACGTTTCGATTGGGGCCATTTCAAGATCGACCGAGCTCACCTCGTCGTTTCCGCCGGAATTGGCGTGGACACGCCGCCGTTTCGCCTATTTTGCCCGCCGGAAATCGTCATTGTGGACCTGGTCCGCTGATTCACCCAGGGCCAACCGCGCCGCCCGGTCCCGGTGAAAGCCCAGTCTCAACCGCCCCGGCTCGACCATGCAAACGATACCTGGGCACGGGATCCCCAGCGCGGACGACCTGCTGCGGGCGCGAATGTCAGCTGCGATGCCGGCCGCCAATGACTGCCAATGTTGCTCGGGGGACAAATCTGTCCTTCCCAGCTTGTGTTGCCACTGCAGCCGTACACCGACCCCCGTTGTCGATGGTGCCGATCACCCGGAACCCGAGGAGGACAAATCTGTCCTTCCCATTCAAGAGAAGAACCGCGACGGCGCAGTGCAGACATTCGTGCCGGACAGCTCGACCGCGCTGCTCGGCTCTGGTACACATAACCCAGCTCTCCGATGGGACCATTGCTCCGGTGCGAGGGCTGAGAACCGTCATCGGGTTGCGAGGTAAGCATGTCGTCTTCTAGTCGTTCCAAAGTAACGAGGCGTCAATCCATCAGCGTTGCAGCATGGTCTGGTCTGCTCTTAGTCGCGACCCTTCCCGGTTGCGGTGACGAGGACAAGAACCCGTCGGAAACCGAGTCGCTCGGAGGTGTCAGCAACGCTGGTGGCGCAATCGGCAACGGCGGCGGCCCGGCTGGCAACGGCGGCGGCCCGGTTGGTAACGGCGGTGCGGTCGGCAACGGCGGTGCGGTCGGCAACGGCGGCGCAATCGGCAACGGCGGTGCAATCGGCAACGGCGGTGCAATCGGCAACGGCGGCGCAATCGGCAACGGCGGCGCGGTCGGCAACGGCGGTGCAGTCGGCAACGGCGGCGCAATCGGCAACGGCGGTGCAGTCGGCAACGGCGGCGCAATCGGCAATGGTGGGGGTCCAGTCACCAATGGTGGTGGCCCGCTCGCCAATGGCGGCAGCGCGGGAGCCGGGCAAGGCTCCTGCGTGTCAGGAGTCGACACGGGCAGTCCTTGCGATCCCGCGGTTGACGTGGAAGTTTGCCACCGAAGCGATCGCGACTGCACCTGCGGCGCGGACCGGGCGTGGGCCTGCACTCCAACCGGTGGAGAAGGTGGATCGGGGGCCGGCGGATCTGGAGCTGGTGGGACCGGAACCGGTGGTGGTCCAGACGACGGCGGCGCACCGAGCGCTGGTGGAGCAGCGGGCAGCGGCGAGGCTGGCGCCCCGGGAACCGGCGGGGCGGCTGGCGCCCAGGGCACGGGCAGCCCCGGTTGCGGAATCGATAATCCCCTCGCGAGCGGGGACTTCACGGTCAACATCGACGGCACCACCCGCAACTACAAGATCGACGTACCCGGTGGCTACGACACCAACCACCAGTACAAGTTGATCTTCGTGTGGCACCCGCTGGGCGGGAACGGCGGTCAGGTCGCCAGCGGCGGCTACAACGGTCTCAAGAACAAGGCGAACGACACCGTGATCTTCGCCACCGCGGATGGGTTGCAGGGAAGCAACTCGGAGGCTAGCGGTCCGGGATGGTGGAACGCCAACGGCGCCGACGTGAAGCTTCTCACCGAGATGTTGAAGAAGATCAACGACAACCTGTGCGTCGACCAGGAGAGGATCTTCTCCACCGGGTTCAGCTTCGGCGGCATGATGTCCTACACGATGCCGTTCGAATTCGACGTGTTCCGCGCCGTCGCCCCCTGTTCCGGCGATCTGTGGGTGATTCCGCACAACGAGACGTACACCAATCCCGTTCCCATCATGGCCTTCCACGGCAATGGTGACAACATAGTGCCCACGGCTCGCGGTCGGGATGCGCGCGACGAGTATGTTGCCCGGAACAACTGTGGGACCGAGACGCAGCCCGTCGATCCCAGCCCCTGTGTGGAGTACCAGGGCTGCGACGTGCCCACCATCTGGTGTGAGTTCCAGGGTGGTCACGAGATGTGGGGCCAGGAAACCGACGCGATCTGGAACTTCTTCTCGCAGTTCTAGCCTGAAGAGCGTCACGAGAGCCGGCCAATCGGGACCCCGGTTGGCCGGTTCCCAATTTGGCGGTCACATCGGGACTGAGCCCGTTTCCTGAACGTGGCCACCCATCGGCGCCTCGCGCCTAGGCCCCCTCTGCACCAACCGAGAACAGCCGTTCCAGGTCGTGCCTGGAGTAGGCCCGAAAGGCCAGCAGCGTTTCGGAGTGGACGATGCCCTCGAGCTCTGCCATCTCGGAAGTCACCACCCGAGCCAGATCCTCGACATTGCTGACCCGTACCAATGCTATCAGGTCGTAGCGTCCACTGACGGAGTAGACCTCGCTCACTTGAGCGAGATCGGCAAGCTGCTCCGCCACTGTGTTGATCTGGTTGCGCGCGACGTTCAGCAAGACAACGGCGTTGACCATGGGCAAAGGCAAGCCTACGCAATTCGGCTCGCTCCGTCCAGCAAGCCGGACCGGCCCCGTCGGACCAGGGCGGAATCGATCCCGCTTCCGTCGCAGGCGGGGCCCCACGAGGTGCCCAGGCGTGTTGCGGGCCCCAGATTCGAGGCCAAACGACCCAGCGACGCAAATGTCGCCGGAAATGAGGCATCATACGCGAAAGGATCATCCTTGGCCGCCGGCACTGACCCTGTGGCGCGACCAATCGGAGCCACCGCTCGAAGGAACACATCTCATGAAGTCAACCAACGACCTGAATTCCACCTGGACTTCACGACGTCTGAGGCTCCTCTCCGTCTCGCTTTGGTTTGCGACGTTGGCAGTCGCTGCGTGCTCCAGCGAGTCGAGTGACGGCGAAGGAACCGCCGGTGCCGTGACGGTCACCGGAGGCAGCAGCGCCAGCGGCGGCGCCTCGACCACCGGTGGCGCCGTCAGCGGTGGTGCGCAGAACCTGGGTGGTGCAACGAGGGGGGGAGCGAGCAACGGGGGTGCCATCGGCGCAGGCGGCGCCCACCCTGGCGGCACGACCGGCGCTGGAGGGCTGGTGGCTGTCGGGGGGATCCCCGGAACCGGTGGCTTGGTCAATCTCGGCGGCGCCGGCAGCGGCGGCCTGGTCACGACCGGCGGTGTGATGACCCTTGGCGGCTGGACCGGAGACGGCGGATTGCCCAGCACCGGGGGTGTGATTGGCGAAGGCGGCTCGACCACCTTGGGTGGCGCCACCAACCTGGGTGGCGCGGCCGGAACCGCTCAAGGGGGCTCTCAGGGCGGAGACGCAGGAACTGGTCAGGGTGGCGACATGGGTGGCTCCGCCGGCGAAGGCGAGGGTGGCACGGCGGGTGAGGACATGGGTGGCTCCGCCGGTGAGGCCACCGGCGGCTCGGCGGGAAACGGCGCGGGCGGCGCTGCGGCTGGCTATTGCCCCACGACCCCGGGCGAGCCCTGCAAGATCATGCCCGTGGGCGATTCAATTACCGAAGGCTGCTGCATGCCGGGCAGTGGTGGGTATCGCGAGCAGCTCTTCCGCCAAACGCTGACCAACAACAAGAACATCACCTTCGTGGGATCGGCCCAAGAAAACGGGCCACAAACGATCGACGGGCAGCCGTTCCCCAGGAAGCACGAGGGACATGGCGGTTGGAAGATCAACCAGATAGCCGACATCATCGACGGATCTATTGCCAGCTCCAGTCCCCATATCGTGCTGCTCATGATCGGCACCAACGACATCAATGGCATGGACGACCTAAACAACGCCCCCAATCGTCTGGAGAGCCTGATGACCCGGATCACCGACGATGCGCCAGACGCGCTGCTGGTCGTATCCTCCGCCATTCCGATGAAAAACGAAAGAGACTCCTACCTACAGACCTACAACACGACGGTCAAGGCGAGGGTCGAATCCGCGGCCGACGCCGGCAAGCACGTCATCTTCGTTGACAACTACGCGACCTTCAGCGAGCACCCCAACTACGGGTCGGAATGGATGGCTGACGACCTGCACCCGAACGCTGCCGGGTACGAGGCGCTCGGAGATGCGTTCTACGAGGTGATCAGCGACTACCTCCCGGACGCGCAGTAGAGCCGTGGTGTCGGCGAAACGGTGGGGGCCCCGGCTACCGGGACCCCGGAGCCGTTCAGGCTGGGCCGAGAAACGGCGGAGATCTGCGATGACGGAGTTCGGCGATCCTGACCACCTGAACGCGGAGCCGCAACGGCGGGATCCCGCGGTGTGCATCGTCTCACCCAAGGCTTACCTCGCCATCGACGATGGGCAGGGCCGGACCTTCGGCGGAGCCGAGATGCAACTCACCCTGCTGGCCCGGCAGCTAGCCAAAATGGGGGAGACTGTGGACCTGATTGTCGCCGACTACGGCCAGAAGCGCGTATTGGATGAAGGGGGGTTGCGCGTCATCGCGACTCTCGACATGCAAAGGCTGCACCACCCGCGCGGTGTTATGCGGTTGTGCGCCGCCATCCGGAGCACCCAGGCGAAGACGGTGGTGAAACGGACGCTCAGTCCGCTGACGTTCCTGGTGGCGCTGACCACCCGATTGTCGAACAAGCACTTCGTCTACATGGTCGCGCACGACTGCGAGACCGACCAAACCCATCCGATGTTCAAGACCGTCGCCGGCAGACTCATGGCCAGGACGGCACTCGGTATGGCGAAACTCATCATCGTCCAGAACGAGCTAGAACGAGCCGAGCTTGCCCGTTGGCTTCCCGGCAAGAAGACGGCCGTCCTCAAGAAAGGAGTGGATGCCCCCGAACCATTGGAGACGGAGGCACCGACGTATGATGCAGTCTGGATTGGTCGGTGCGACGATTGGAAGCACCCGGAGGCATTCATCAGGCTTGCTCAAAAGCTCCCGAGGATGCGTTTCGCGATGGCCTGTCCCCCAGCCACAGGCAAACCAGAGCTTCATCAGCGGGTCTGTAAGGCGGCCGCCCAGGCCAACAACCTGGACCTCTTCCGGCATCTGGCCAATTCCGAGGTTCACCGGTTGCTCGCCAGGGCCAAGGTGCACGTGAACACCTCGAGCCAGGAAGGGGACTGGCCGATGAGCGTGCTGGAGGCGGCCGCGAACGGTGTGCCCACAATCAGCCTATCCATCGATTACGGTGGCCTCACCGGAGATTATGGTGGTGCCTGGGGCTGCCAAGGCGATGAGGAGAAGATGGAACGGGCGCTGATCCGCATCGCAACGGACGAGAATCTCAGGGAGCAGATGGCACGGGGCTCCCGTCGCTACGCCAAGGACCATCACAATCTTTCCACCCAGGCGGCCGCATTTCTCAGCATCGTTACGGCTGGAAAGGAAAGCCCGTGCCGCGCATGAAAACGCGCATCTGCATCGTTACCAGCATCTTCCACGGCTTCGGCAAACAAGGGGGCTTCGGGGTGATGGCCAGGACTTTGGCCAAGAGCCTGGTGGGCGAAGGCTTCGAGGTCGTCGTAGCCGTACCGCGACGCAGGGGTCAAAGCCCGCGCATCGAGATGGAAGGATACGTCGTGCTCGGACTCGGTCGGGCCGAGATGCTGCGCCCCGCAACGTACCAGGGGATCGGAGCGGACCTCTACCACAGCCAAAGCCCGAACCTGATGACAGTGGCGGCGATGGTAGGCGAACCCAGCAAGAAGCATGTCATCACCTGCAGGGATCCCCGCGACGTCAGGGATTGGGTGGTCGAGCTCAAGGACGCTACCTGGAAGCGACGGCTCAGAAACCTCCCGTTGGCACTCTTCGAGGCAGGACCGCTCATCAGCTATGCCGTCAGAAAGGCCGACGCGGTTGGGTATGCCGCGGAGCACCTGAAGGCCAAAATCGAGCGGATGTACCGACCGAAGATGGAGCCTGTCCTATTGCCCAACATCGAAAGCATGCCCGCCCACCTGCCGACCAAGGCCGATCGGCCCAAGGTCTGCTTCATCGGAAGACTCGATCGCCGCAAGAGACCCGAGCTCTTCATCCAGCTCGCCCGGCAGTTCCCCGAGGTGGGTTTCGTGATGGTCGGTAGGGCTGAGGACGAAGCATGGCAACACCGACTCGAGGCAATGGCCAAGCCCTGTGACAACCTGACAATCCTCGGCTATATTGACAAATTCGTGGACGAACGGAGGTTCTACGAGAGCTTCGAGGATGCGTGGATCTTCGTCAACACCGCCTCGCGAGAGGCGTTTCCTCTCGCCTTCTTCGAAGCGGGCGGTAGGGGATGTGCCATTCTCAGTCACGTGGATCCCGACGGTACTGCAAGCCGCTTCGGGTACTGGGCCAAACGCGACGATTTCGCCCAAGGTCTACGATGGCTTCTGGAACAGGACCGCTGGAAGAGCAAGGGCCACCAGGCGTACGAGTTTTTCCGGACGATGTACGACCAGAGGGCGGCCATCGAGAGACATGTCACGCTGTACCAAAGGCTCCTTGCAACATGAACATCAGCGTCATCATCCCGACTCTGGGCCGCGAAAGCATCAAGACGACCCTCGCCGCGCTGGACCGACAGACCAAAAGGGCCCACGAGGTCATCATCGTTCGTGACGAGAACCGCAGGGGAGTGAGCTGGGCCAGGAACCAAGGCTACGCCAAGGCGACCGGAGACGTCATCGCGTTCACTGACGACGACTGCGAGCCATCCGAGCAATGGCTAGAGAGCATCGAGGCCATCTTCACCACCTACCGGGCGGACGTCGTCGGAGGCCCCGTCGTCGATCGGGACCCGCTCCTTTCCGATATCAGGCGGATCCGCAGGACGACGCCTGATGTCGTGGTCGAAGACCAGGCAGAGATCGTGGGGCTGGGCGCCAATACCGCCTTTGCCAGAGAGATGCTCCAAAAGGTAGTGGAGACGTACGGACAGGTCTATGACGAGCAGCTGATAGCGGGCGAGGATTACGAGCTGATGTGGAAGGTCAAATCCCTGGGCGCCCGGATCTACTTCAACCCCACCCAGATGATCCATCACCGGTTCGTGACGCCTGCCAGCTACGTGCGACTCCAGTTCTACAGGGGTATCGGCATAGCATCGCTCCAAAAAACCCGTAGCAAGTACCCCGGAATCACCACGCATCGGAGCATCCTGTGGGACGAGAAGGGTCTGTTGAGGAAGCTGACCCTCGTGCTCACGCGCCGGATCATCGGTCCCTTCAATGCGAAACAGTTCAGCTCGACCAGAAACTACCTGTGCTACTGGCTCGGAACCAAGGTCGAGGCCCTGGGTTACCTGTGCGGGCGAGCGTACCCGAAGGCCGGATGGAAGACCTACGCCAGAGGCGAAGCCGCAGCGGTTGCCCCGACGGCTCAATAAAACTGCAGGTTGTCGAGGGTGACGTCCAGGGCGCAGTTGTTCCCGGTGCAGGAGAACTGCCACTGGACCCCGATGATGTCGGTGGCATCGACGGAGTTGATGGGCTTACAGGCATCGGTTGCGGTGCTGCTCGGGAAACCGGTGAACGCCAAGCGGACCGGGTTGCCCAGCGACACATTGGAGAGCTCGCAGTACCTGCAGTCGTCCCACATGGAATCCTGGCTCGCATAGACGCACGCTCCCCGTTGTTCGACCGGGTCGATCGGTGCGTTGCTATTGGTTTGGATCTGCACGCCCAGGCGCACATCCGAGCCCATCGTTCCGCTGGCGGAAAAGGAGATCCCCGTGTGGCTGGTAGCCGCATAGCAGCCGAGCAGCGTCACCCCGAAGCCAGCGAACTGGCCGCTGCTCAAATTGGTCGACCCCACCCGAATAGCACCCGAATTGACCGTGGCGGTGACGGTAACCCCCGACCCGCCGTAAATGAACGTGCCACCGCTGTAGTCTGCCGATGTCCAGTCCAGATCGGCCGCGTCAGCCCCTTGAGTCCAGCTGTCGAAGTCGGTGATGAGGCTGGCTGGAGCGGGCGTGTTGGCGCAGCTGTAGGGACCGCCTGCGGCGCCTCCCATTCCGCTGCCGCCACTGCTGGCACCCCCGCTGCCACCATCGGTCCCCGCCCCCGCGCCGCTCCCGCCCCCGCCAGTGCTGCCCCCATCGCCAGCGCCACCACCTTGGGATGTGCCAGCCTCAGCAGACGCTCCAGCGTCGTTGCCGCCCCCTCCGCCCGCCTGCCCACCAGACGCTCCCGCCCCCAAACCCGCCTCGCCCCCCGACAGGGCTCCGGATTGACCCGCGCTGGTTCCAGCGACACCCCCCGCGCCCCCGAGCTGACCGCCAGCACCACCCTCGGTAGCTCCGCCTGCTCCCGACAATCCGCCGCCGCCGATGGCGCCTCCGCTGCCGCCAGACAGGGGTGCTCCGCCGCTCGTCTCTCCCCCAGTCCCTGCGCTGCCGCCGGTGATGCCTCCCAGGCCCGCCGTGCCCCCGCCTTCTCCGCCGCCACCCATTGCGGGGCTACCACCGAGAGGCAATCCCCCGGCTCCGGCTGCCGCTTGGCCTGCGCTACCGCTCTGCGTAGCTCCGGCGCTGGCCCCGGTGCCCCCTCCGATCCCACCCGTGCCGGCTCCGCCCAACGTCCCGCCACCGCCGTACACTCGTCCCCCGCGGTCCGACGTCCACTCGCCACTGCTGCCGCCCTCGTCGTCCGAGTCGATGGTCAGAGGGTCCTGCACGTCGTAATGGTTTGGCGAACAGGTTACGAACCAAATCAGCATGGACCAAACCCACGGCCATTGGTGTGTCGAGCGAAGGGTTCGGAATTCACGCTGCATGTCGGACACCGTCCCTGTCCCCACCCGAGTCTACTTCAGACTCGCATAATGTGGCCACAGATCAAGATTCGCTCAAGAACAAGAAACGCGAATCGTTTCCCCCGAACCAAGCCCCGTCTTCGAATGACCGAGCGGTTGCCTCTTTTGGTCTGTGCGACGCAGGGGACGTCGCTCTCCCCACGACGGAAATGTCGCCACCCATTTTAAAGTGCTCCCCAGAAAAGGGGCCGTTTCCACATCCAGGCGTCGGCGGTCATTGGCTCGGGACTCGTGGCGTATCGGGCTGGACTTCGTCGGCGGGTGACGACTCGATATCCTTGGCGGGACTGTGATGCATCGGGATAACCTCCAGCAAAGAACAAGGTATGCCGAGCCCGCTCGTCGATCCATGGTCCCACTGGAACCACCCTTGGTGGGTCCATGCGCTGCCTTTTGCCAGCGTCCTTGTGGCCTTAATGGGGGCGGCGCGCGCCCAGCCGATGCGGGATTCCACCGTGCCCCTGCCCGTGTTGATCACCATCGATCCGAACAATGGTTGCGTCACGGCGCGCGAATTCCTTGATCAAGTCAAGCGCCGCGCCCCACGGGTTCGCCCGGCCCAGCCCGGGGATGCTGCCCGCCGGTTCTCCGTCACCATCGAGAACAGAGCCCGTGTCGTGGGCCGACTTCTGTCCCAAAACACGGACGGAACGGGGTCTGCCCGCGAGGTCGAGGGAGCCAGCTGCCAGGAGGTGACGGACGCCTTGGCGCTCGTGGTTGCCGTGACGCTGGATCCGTTGGCTGACACGAGCAGTGACGAAGGGGATGACCAAGCCGTCGAGCGGGGATCTTCGAAGCCGCCTCGAGCCAGCAACCGCCCAGCCCGCGGAGCGCGCGCAGTACCGCCACGGGAGACCGAGACGCGCTGGCGGCATGCTCTCGGCGGCGAAGCCATCCTCGCCGCGGGTCTGGTCGACGCGCCCATGCCGGCCGTGGGGGCCCGTTATTACGTCTCACAGGCAAAAAAGCACAGCGGGGGCATGCTGTTCTCGGTCGGAGCGTTCGCCAGCTTTGGCGCCGATGTCCCGGCAGATCGCCCCGGCGGCGGCGTTGTCCGCTACCACCTGCAGGCACTGAGCGCCTCAGGGTGTTCCTGGGGCTTTCGGGTGGCTACGCCGGTCAGCCTCCACCCCTGCGTTGGGTTGACTCTGGGTCGATTCCAGGCCGAAGGGATCGATTTGCCCGGTCGCCAATCGGACGACGCGTTCTTCGTGGCGGGTGCCTTGGAGGGTCGCTGGGTGGTTCGCGTTGTGGGTCCAGTCAACCTGGTCGGATCAGCCGGACTCATCGTTCCGTTGGGAACATACTCGGTCGTGACGGAGATGAGCGGCACCGAACAGTCGGTCGGGGGTGCCAATCCGGCGGGGTTCCTTGGCTCGCTCGGCTTGGTCCTGAGCCCTGGCTAGGTTCCGTTGATCAGAAAGCCCGGTTCGGACCATGGCACGATGGACGACCGTGCAAGTGGCGCTCGACACAGACACCCTCGGGGTCGCGTCTGCGCCCTGCCGAGCGCGCTTGGCGCCGAGCCAGACTCAGCGTCTGCGGCGGCTAGTGGACCAGTACTTCGACTTTGCCTGGCGTTCGCTGCGCCGGCTGGGTGTGCCCGAGTCGAGCGTTGACGATGCGGCTCAGCAGCTCTTCGAGGTGTTAGCCAACCGACTCGACACGATCGACCCCGAGCGTGAGCGCTCCTTCGTGTTCGGCGCAGCTGTGCGCATAGCCGCCGGTCACCGTCGCGCCCGCCATCGCGAACTGGACCGTGGTGCCAGCGACCCCGGCGGCCTCAGTCACCCATTGCCCCCACCTGACGAGCTCCTGGACCACAAGCGGGCTCGCGAGCTGTTGGACCGCCTGCTGGATACCTTGCCCATGGAGCTTCGCACCGTTCTCATCCTGGCCGAGGGAGAGGGGATGACCATGGCCGAAATCGCCGAAATCTGCGGAATTCCCCCGGGCACCGTCGCCTCGCGACTACGTCGCGCGCGCGCCCAGGTACTCGGGATGCTCGAAGAGGTCCGGCCCCACCGAGACCACGCGGGAGAACCGCCATGAACACGCCGACCACTCGAGGGTCCAAGGATCCCGAACGCACGCTACGAACGCTGTTGGGCTCGATGTCCCGCGACGCTCCGCACCCGGGCGCCAAGCGGGCCACGCTGGCGGCACTTGGACTCGGAACCGCCGCCGCCACCGCAGCGGGGACGGCGAGCGCTCTGGGTGCCACGGGCATGGCAGCCAAGTTCGTCGTGGTGGCCGCGCTGTCCGGCCTGGCGACGACAGGGGTGGTGCTGGGGGTCGAATACGGGCTCTCGCCCTCCCATCCGAACCCCGCACACCAAGCCACCGTGCAGCCCCGCAAAGCGCCCCGGAGTCCCGCCTCGCCGAGCTCACCGGCAGCCGTCGTATCGGCGGCGTTCGACACTCCGAAACGCATCGAAACGACGCCAGTTGCACCCGTTCCCACCCCTCCCGCGAAGACTCCCTCGGCTCCGCCCGTGCCCGACCAGCCAGAGCCCGTCCTGGAGCCGGACCGCTTCCTGTCGACCACCGACACGCCCCCGCCACCAGTTGGCCCGGGACCGTCGCTGGGTGCCCAGTCTTCACTCCGGGAGGAGACGGCCGAGCTGGACCGCGCGCGGTCCGCAATTTCCGCTGGCAAGGCCCGGGCCGGTCTCGCCGAGCTCGACCGCTACGACGCCAAGTATTCCCGAGGCGTTCTGGCACCAGAGGCAGCGCTGCTGCGCATCAAGGCGCTGCTCATGACCGGTGAAGAGCTCCGAGCGCGGGCGTTGGCCCGTTCCTTTGCCGCTACCCATCCCCAGAGCCCTCACCTCGAGCAGCTCCGTTCGTTGCTCGAACCGTGATCAGTCGACGCGGGTCTGTCCATGGCTCCCGTGAACGTGTGGAGGAACCGATGAGAACGACGAACACCCTGCCCCTCTTGGTCACGATTCTTTCCCTGGCTGCGTGCCGCGACAAGCTCCTGGTGGCCCAAGACGATGGCACCGCGGGTGAATCCTCGACTGGAGGGAGCAGCTCCGGCGACCCCAAGGGCGAGGGAGGCGACACAGACGGCAAGGGAGGCGATACCAGTGGTGAGGGCGGGGATATGGGTGAAGCGGGCTCCCAGGGGGAAGCCGTGACGCTACCCGGGGATGTCTTGAACAAGGCAGGCCAAACCGTCGTCGCGGCGCACAGCACGGTCCGCGTCATCGTGAGCGGCTATGAGGGCCCGCTATACGAGCTCTGCAAGGGACCCGCCGTGCCCGGTCCGGCATCGTGTCAAGGTGAGGCTCAGGACATCGGTCCTGCCGATATTGCCCTGCAAGCCGGATTCTGCGCCGGTACCGCCTGCACCATGACCAAGATCTATGACCAATCTGGCAACGGCAACGACCTCGAACCCTCGCCGCCCGGCGGGAACAACCCAAGTCCTGGCCGTCCCGTCGACGCAGGGGCTCTCCCGGTTTCGGTCAATGGCGATAACGCCTACGGGATGCTCTTCACACCGGGTATGGGCTATCGAACGGGCTGTGATACCTGCAGCCGCACGACCGCCAAAGGCACCGCCAAGGGCGACGAGCCCCAGACCATCTACATGGTGACCAGTCAGGAAGACCTGATCGACGGATGCTGCTTCGACTATGGCAACGCCGAGACGACCAGCAATAACGACCACAGTGGCACGGTGGAGGCGGTGTATTTTGGGGGAGGCGTCATTTGGGGCACGGGTTATGGCGTAAAACCGGGTCCGTGGGTGATGGCAGACCTCGAGAACGGCTTGTTCGCGGGCTGGGAGAATGGCCAGGACCAGGGGATCTCGACCAATACCCCCCTGCACCATGAATTCGTGACCGCCGCGCTCGTGGGAGATACGGCGGAAAAGAACGGTGGGAAGGGTCGCTTCGCTCTTTACGGTGGCGATGCGACAACCGGTACATTGAAGGAGATGTACGACGGGATCCGCCCCGAGAAGCCTGGATATGACCCCATGCAGAAGCAGGGCTCGATCATCCTTGGGATCGCAGGGGACGCTTCGGGTTGGGCCGGGGGTCGCTTCTACGAAGGCATCATGGCGAACGGCGCCGCGACCCAGGAGACTCTGGACGCCCTACAGGCCGCCATCGTCAGCGCTGGATACGGCAAGTAGCCGCCTCTTCACGGTCACGCCGAACCGGCGTAATATCGCCCCTGGCCTACACCAGGGAGCGACGATGCACCGACTTTCAACCGTGGGATTCGCGCTGGCAATCTCGTTATTGGGAGCCTGCTCGAGCGACAGCAAGGGCTCGAATGGCGACGTGGCCGGAGGCGGTTCGGACGCCGCCGGCACTGCTGGCAGTCAGGCGGGCTCGGACACAACGACCAGCGGTGGCATTTACGCTGAAGGTGGAGGGGCCGAAGTTGCCGGTGAAGTGGGCAACGGTGGTTCGCCGGGCAACGGCGGGAACACGGGGCGAGGCGGACAGACCGGCAACGGTGGCACCATCGGGAACGGTGGCGAGGTTGGCCGCGGTGGATTGTCCGAGGTTGGTGGAACGGGCAGCGGTGGGCGCACTGGCAACGGCGGCGCCCCTGAGCTGGGCGGCGAGACGAGCCTCGGTGGGAGCGGCGAGGGCGGCACGCCTGAACTGGGCGGCGAAGCGGGCAACGGCGGCGCTGCTGAGCTGGGCGGCGAAACGAGCCTCGGTGGGAGCGGCGAGGGCGGCACGCCCGAACTAGGCGGCGAAGCGGGCAGCGGCGGCGAGGCAGGGACTCCAAGTGCCACTTGGTGGAAACCGGCTGCTGGGCTCACCTGGCAATGGCAGATTAGCGGTGGCGTGATCGATCCCGCCCTCGACGTCGACGTGTTCGACATCGATTGGGAAGAGGACTCGACGGTCGTTCAGGAGCTGCACGACGCGGGCAAAAAGGTCATCTGCTACGTGAGCGTGGGAAGCTGGGAAGACTGGCGCCCAGACGCTGGCGATTTTCCGGCTGAGGTATTGGGCAACGACTACGAAGGATGGCCCGGGGAGAGATTCGTCGACATCCGTGCCCAGTCACTGCGACAGATCATGGCGGCGCGCCTGAAGGTCTGCCAAGAAAAGGGTTTCGACGGTGTGGAGCCCGACAACATGGACGTCTTCAGCAGCGACTCCGGCTTCCCGCTGACGGAACAGGATGGGATCGACTACGCCAACTGGCTGGCTGAAGAGTGTCATGCCCGCGGAATGTCCATCGGTCAGAAGAATGCCTCCGAGCTTACCACCGTCCTTCAGCCCACGTACGACTGGGCGCTCACCGAGAGCTGCTACAGTGACGGCGATTGGTGCGAGGAGATGTCGGCTTACGTGGAGAACGACAAGCCGGTGTTCATGTGCGAATACGAAGCTGATAGCTTTGCCGATGCCTGCGCCTGGGCGCTACCGCTCGGGTACAGCCCCATCCTCAAGGAGCTCGAGCTTGGTGCTCCCGTCGAGTTCTGCCCATAGGTTCCAGGGCTGGGGCGAGCCCCGGACAGCGACGGCGGCATTCGGCCGTCACTCTGTCTGCAAGGCAGGCCCTTGACAGTGAAGCCCAGCTTCTCGATCCTGAAAGGGTATTGGGATTCAGGACCGGTGGCCGAGCCGGGCCCTGATTTGGCGGGGCGTCGCCCTGCGGTGGAGGGTGGTGCTGGCGCCACAGGGAGCGTGACGACATGCCGGACGTGATGTCACTGGAAAAGGACCCAGTCGACGCGATCATCGTGCTCGCGCACGACCGTCGGGTTCTGGCATGCAATCAAGCTGCGGAACAGTTGTATGGGATCTCGAGCTCGACGGCGCTCGGAGCCCCCGTCGACGAGCTGTTCACGGTCGATGGCGCGCGATGGACCGAACATCACAGCTACCGCGAGTTGATGCAGGACGGAAGCTGGCAGGGGATCGTGCGCCAGGTCGCGCCCTCGGGTAAGGAGTGTACGGTCAGCTGGTCGCTCTGGCGCATGCCCCCAGCCGGTAGCGCTACGGAGATTATCGTCGCCGTAGCGCGGTGCCTGGATAGCCAGCACGAGGCCGAACAACGGTTGGCGGCCAGCCTGCAGAAGACGCGAAGCATCCTGCGCGCCGCGCCGATTGGTATCGGATTGGTCGTCAACCGCGTCTTTCGGGAGGTCAACGAAGAGACCTGTCGGATGACGGGCTACAGCAGTGACGAGCTGTTGAACCAGAGCGCGCGCATGCTCTACGTCAACGACGAAGACTACGATGATGTCGGGCGCGAGAAGTACCGGCAGATCGCGGAGCGCGGAAGCGGCACCGTCGAGACCCGCTGGCGCAAGAAGAACGGCGAGGTCATCGACGTTCTACTGAGCTCGACCCCGCTCAACCCCGCCAACCTCGCCGACGGCGTGACCTTCACTGTCGTCGACATCACCGAGCGGGTTCGCAGCACGGCCGCACTGCGCAAGAGCGAGGCCCAGTTTCGCAGTATCATCGAATCGACGCCGCTGGGGATGCACCTGTACGTTCAGGAGCCAGACGGGCGGTTGGTCCTCGAAGGTGCCAATCCCGCCGCGGATCACATCCTGGGCCTCGAACACTCGCAGTTGGTGGGTCAAACCATCGAGATGGCGTTCCCTTCTCTGGCCACGACCGAGATCCCGGCCCATTATCGGGCAATCGCAGCCGGGGGTGAGGCCTGGTCCGCGGGGCACACTGACTACCAGGATGGTCGGATCTCTGGGGCTTACGAGGTCCACGCCTTCCAAACCTCTCCGGGTCGTATGGTTGCCATGTTCCGTGACATCTCGGCCAAGCTCGAGGCCGAGCGGGCGCTGCAGCAGAAGAC
>CAZYKT010000016.1:0-113965 GCA_964648165.1 uncultured Polyangiaceae bacterium
GCCGATTCCTCACCGAATACCACACGCTGCTCGGCAGGCGGCTGTACGTGGCACCCACTTGGCACCACCTGGATGACGACCAACGCACCATCCTCTTGCGCCATGAGAGGGTTCATCTGCAACAACGCCGTCGGTTGGGATTTTGCGGATTCGCAGGTGTCTACCTGTTCATTTTCCTGCCCATGGGTCTCGCCTGGGGCCGCGCTCGTCTCGAATGGGAGGCCTATCGGGAAACCCTGCGCGCCACCGCAGAAATCCATGGGCCGGACGCCCTGCTCAACCCAAGATTGAGAGCGTGGGTGGTGAAGCGATTCGTCGGCCCGGACTACGGCTGGATGTGGCCCTTTCCGTCGGTGGTCGCTCGATGGTACGACGAAGCTGTCCGGGACCTGTCCAATCCAAACCAGGGAACCTGAAGGAGGCCCGCTGGTCTGATGTCCGTCGCCATAGGAATCGATCTGGGAACGACCAATACGGTGGTCGCGGCAGTCCAAAATGGGCGACCCGAGGCGCTCGCGGACGAGTCGGGGCAAGCCCTGATCCCGTCCGTGGTCTCGTTCTTGCCGAGCGGAGCGGTCCTGGTGGGCGAGACGGCGCGAGAGCGACGCAGCGTCGATCCCAAGAACACGGTCTTCTCGGTGAAGCGGCTGATGGGGCGTACCTGGGACACCGAGGAGGTCCGCCACGCTCGCACCCGGTTCCCGTTCGAGCTCCGGGAGGGCCCCGGGCGCGCAACCTTCGTGGTGGTCCGCGGCGAGACCTACACCCTGCCCGAGATCAGCGCCTTCGTCCTGCGCAAGGCCAAGAGCATCGCCGAGCAGGCCCTGGGAGAATCGGTCGAACGGGCCGTCTTGACCGTTCCCGCCAACTTCAACGATCTGCAACGCGCCGCCACCAAGGTGGCGGGACGCGTCACCGGCCTTGAGATCTTGCGCATCCTGAACGAGCCGACCGCAGCCGCCCTCGCCTCGGGTCTCGCCGAGCAGGGAGCCCAGCGCGTCGCGGTCTACGACTTCGGTGGTGGCACGTTCGACGTCACGTTACTCACCCTGAACGACGCGGTGTTCGAGGTCTTGTCGACGGCGGGCAGTTCGTTTCTGGGCGGCGACGACATCGATCAAGCCATCGCGGATCGGATCGCCGAGCAGATGCTGTCTTCCCACGGGCAGGATCCTCGATCCACCCCCGAGGGCTTGGAGCAGCTGCGCTCCGCTGCCGAAACGCTCAAGATACGCCTGGGCACCGAGACCGAGGTGAAGCTCGACGTCCCTGCCATACGCGTCGGGCAGGCCGAAGTGAAGGTCGACTTCTCGATGACTCGAGCCGAGCTTCATCGCCTGGCCCTACCCTTCGTCAACAAGACCCTGGAGGTCTGTCAGCAAGCGCTCGGCATGGCCCATCTGGGCGTGTCCGATCTCAGCCACGTCCTTCTGGTGGGTGGGACGACGCGCATGCCGCTGGTCCGTACTCGGGTGGAGGAGTTCTTCAGACGGGCCCCGGTGGCGTCCGCGGATCCCCACCAGACGGTCGCGCTGGGCGCCGCGCTGCATGCGGCCTCGCTGACCCAGCCCCGCGCCGACGCCCAGCTGGGTCAGGTGCCCCCTGCCCCCGCCCACGTGCCACTCCCGGCCCCACTGGAGGTTGCAGCCACCGGCCCCAATCGACCTGTGACGCGGCGTCTGGGAGCCCGTCGCGTCACCTCCCCCGGACTGGGCGAAGACGATTCCCTTCCTTCGGCCCTGTCCCGAGAGCCGTCGCTCCAAGAGGATGGGTGGCAGCCTGCGCTCCCCGCCCAACCCCCGGCTCCCATGGACCGCCGTTTCACCGAGCTCGGCTCGAGTCCCGCCGACGGGTTCGGAACCTATCTGCCGTCGATTCCCGATCCGACCGAGCTGGGGAGCGAGGCGGAATTCGGCCGCCCCCCAGACACGCTCTCCGGTCTCGGACTGGGTGGGGATGCGGGTGAGCTGCCTTTGCCGGCGGTGCCCGCGGGGCGGTTCCCCAAGGGCCGACCCCCGGCAGTCCGGGTGGCTCGTGGCACGGATTCGGCGCGGTCACCGGCGTCCCCACCCGTCACGGATGATTCCGATCTCGACGATGTAACGGTAGTGCGCGGTTCTCCTGCCGAGCTTGCCGCTGCTGCCGATCTGCCCGCGCCAGTCCCCGCGCCCCGGCCTGCGGCGGGGGCATCGAACCAACTGGCTGCCGACCTACCAGAGCTGGCCGGGCCGACGCCGACAGCCAGAACCCAAGGGGCGAGCCCCGTCGCGCGGGCTGCTCAACACACCCTGCCCCTGTCGGTGGTGGATGTCCCCGCGCCCATCGCCCGTCCCCGTCAGGACACTGTACCCTTGTCTGAGGATCTGCCCTCGCCCGTGGCCACGCCACCGGGCTTGGTGGGGAGCCCTCTTGCCGATTCGGCAAGGCCTCCCCCTTCCGAGGATGAGCTGCGGGCACGCTACGGCGATCTGCCCCTGATTGTCGGGGGCAAACGCGTTCGCAGCCGCGTCTCCGATCGTCCCCCCGCCTTGTCGCCCCCAGCCGCCAGCGACAACCTCCCGAGCACTGGGCAGCAGCGGAGCTTCGCACAGCGTCAGCCCGAAGCCTTGCATGCCCCTTTGCCCCCCGTCGATCCGACCGGGGCCGTGTCCGTTCAGCCGATCCTCTCCACGCCTCGAAGGACCGCCGGGATCCCAGCAGCCAGACCGGCAGCACCACCCCTGTTCGAACCAGAATCCCCTGCCGCTTCGCTACCACGACCACCAGTTCGAACCGGAGCGTCCACTCAGCATGGCCTGGGCAAGCCCATGGTCCCGCATCGTCCTTCGGACGGCATCGAGACACTCGACGACAGCGATGTCGCCGACGAACCGCGCACCAGTCAACCCGCCGCCCCTCGGGCATCCATGCGCCCGCTGGCACGACAGGACGCTGCACAGGAAGCAGCGCTCCCGGTCCCCGATCTGCCCCTGGTTGGAACGGCGCCGCCCGTTGCTCGAACCCCGCTTTTCTCTCAGCCTCCGGGTGCCATCCACACCAGCGCATCCACCGGCACCAAAGGGCAGACGATTGGGCTGTCGGCACCAACGCAAACCAGGGCCAGCCCCGCCACAGCGCCCGGGCCCAAGCCCCGCCTGGAGCAAACGTTGCCGCTCACAGCCGCCTCCTCTGCGGTTCGATCCGCACCGTCGCAGGCCCCGGCAGCCCGCGGTTTGACCCCGGCGGTCGCGACGATCGGGCTGGGTGGAGACCTGGCGTCGACTGCCTCCACGCGCAGCGAGGTTACGACGTCCCGCACCAACGTACCGCTGTTGATCGACGTCACTCCGCTGAGCCTTCGCGTGGAAACCGCGGGGGGCTACAGCGACGTTCTCATCGAGCGCAACACGCCGGTCCCTTGTGAACGGACCCGTGAATTCGTGACCGTCGCGAACAACCAGGATACCGCCTGGATCCGGGTTTCTCAGGGGGAGGCCCCCCTGTTCTCCGAGAACACCGTGCTGGGTGAGGTGCAGCTCAACGGCTTGGCCCCGGCGCAACGAGGCAGCGCCCGCATCGCGGTCACCTTCGGCCTGGACACGGACGGGTTGCTCAACGTGCGCGCCGTGGATCTGGCCACCGGACGCGCCGCGGCGGTCGAGCTCCGCCTGTTCGGGGGAACGTCGCCCGGTGAGCTCTCCAGCATGATGGTGCGCCACTCCGCCCAGATCCGGCGTGATACGGATCGACCCCGTGGATGACCCTGGACCACGACTCCCCCGGGGCTCGCGACCAGCAGGCCATTCGCGACTGGGCCGAACGACTGGACGATCTTGATTACTACCAAATCCTGGGGCTGCCCAGAACCTTCGACGCTCTCAGCTGCCAGCGCGCCTATCACGAGTTCGCCACCCGATTCCACCCCGACACCCGCCCCTGGGAAGAGCCGGGCATCGTCCAAGCGATGGTGCGCGTCTTCCAACGCGGCGTGGAGGCGTATCGGGTGCTTTCGTCCGATGCTCTGCGTCGGCGCTACGAGCAGGCCCTGAGACGAGGCGAGCTCCGCCTGCAGGATCTGACGCCGCCCCCACCCGTCGATCTGCCCTCCGAGTTGCCAACACTCCATGTTCGGTGTCGCTCCGCGGGGGCCAAGCTCGCCGCTCAACGCGCGGCCCGTTCATACCAACGAGACGAGCACGAAAAGGCCATCGATGCACTACAGGCAGCCCTTGGGGCGGATGGCGGCACCAATCCGGACATCGAACGCTGCATCGATGCGCTCCGCACCCTGGTCGCCCGCAGCGGTTGAGCTACGGTCGCGTTCGACCGCCTCGTCAATGACTCCCGGGCCCCTCCGAGATCGCGGCCAATTACCCTGTAACCAAGATTTTACAATCCAGCCCCAAGGGACTAGACTGGCCAAGAATCCAACACCCTGTGCAACGTCCATTGAGCCTTCCGGCCTACCTACATTACCCGACACCGTCAGCCAACAGTCGCAATGTGGGAATGTGCTCGTCGCGGGGGTCGTCCCGCCCAGAGCGCGCTACGCTTGCCCAACGGTCGGGCCGGATGCTGCGCAGTCCGATGGCTGCTTTCGTCGAGCCGAGGCCACGGATTGAGCTAAGCTCGCCCACCAATCCTGGAGCAGAACGTTGAAGATCTCCTGCCCATCCTGCGAAGCGAAATACTCGATCGGCGATGAGAAAGTACAAAACCGTCGTGCCAAGATCCATTGCCGCAAATGCGGAGCAAACATCGTAATCGACGGACGGCTCGACCCACCGAGTGTCACCATCGGCGACGCAGCAGGTTCCCCTGAAACCATGACCAACGCAGCAGCAGCAACCGCATCAACCCATCAGTACACCATCGACTTCGGGGAGAATGATCAGCGAACCCTGTCGGTTGGTGAGATCGTACAGGCCTACAATGCGGGCCAGGTCACCGGAGAGACGTACCTGTGGGCGGATGGAATGGCGGATTGGACACCGCTCGCACAGGTGGAGGAGATTGTCCTGGCTTTGAATGCGGGCTCGTCGCCGGTTGCTTCCCCAACCCCACGAGCCACCGGATCCATCCCGACGCACACGACTAGTGCGTCCACGGCGCGCACCGCGGGGCGTTCGGCGGCGGCCGATTTGTTTGGTGGAATCGCGCACGCCGGTAGCGAAGAGGACGTGACCACCAGCGCCCCCAACGAACCCGTGGCTCCCACCGTGAGTACTGGTGCACGCAACGAATCGAGCGTGCTCTTCTCTTTGTCGGCGTTGACGGCATCGGCCAAGAGCACCCCTTCGATCGCAGCCCCGGCGGCCAGCTCCACCAGCCGTCGTGATGACTCGGGCCTCATCGATCTCAAGGCGCTGGCCTCGCAGGCCCAGGCGGCACCGGCAGCCAGTGAGGCCGGGAGCGCGGCGGTGGGCTCCCCTACCGCCCTCGGCGGGATGGCGATGCCACTCGGTCTGGGGGCGCCACTCGGTGGCGGCCTGGGCGCACCCTTGGGCGGCGGCGCCTCACCGTTTGGTTCATCCATCGGCAGCCCAGACGTCGCCTACCCGCGACAAAAGAGCCGCACCGGTCTGTATGTGGGCGGAGGCATCGCCGTTGCCATGATCGCCCTGGCGATTGCCATTGCGACCCGGCCTGCCCCCGTTGAGGCACCCAAGCCGGAACCCGCCCCCATCCAGACCACGACGCGAGCCGCGGTTGACGAGCCCGAAAAGCCCAAAGACGAAACGCCTTCGACGGCCACACCGCCGCCAACCGGAACGGGTGCAGCATCCGCGGCTCCTTCGACACCCAAGGCGGCACCACGCAAGTGGTCCGGCAAGCGCTCCACGACAGGCACCTCCGGCAAGACGGGATCGAGTCAGTCCAGTGGAGGAGGGGATTCTCCCACTCCCAAGCCGAAGCCCGCCAGCAAGTGCGGCTGTTCTCCCAGCGATCTCCCGTGCAACATGCGCTGTGCGGCGCGTGGTGGTTGAGACGAAAACCGATCTCACCCTCCCGTGCAACATGCGCTGTGCGGTGCGCGGTGGTTGAGACGACAATCGATTTCACTCAAGGCTCGTCGCGGGATCCCAGGACGTCAGCGAGAGGTTCCCGGCTGGCGCTTCCGGTTCGAAGATGCTGCCTTGGCGGTCCGCCCAACCAAGCCTCACCGTCCCATCAGCGCGCAGCAGGGCGTAGTCGAGCCTGGGCTGGGGTAGCGTTGCCCCATATCCCGTCACCTGAATGGACACGGGTTCGACCTTCTGCTTGAGCCGCGGGGTCCATGGCGCGCAGGCCTTTGCGACGAGAGGGTTCGTCTCCTCGGCTCGGCATGCGTCCAGCACGACCTGATCGGCTTTCTCCTGCCGGTCACCCGCAATCAGCCAAGCTGCCGCCTGCCTCACCGGGGCACTCGGATCATCGACGAGCAGCTGCCGTTCCCTTCCGTCTGGGCATCGATACCCCGCAACGCGTAGCCCCATCAAGGCGGCGCCACGCAGCACAACCGCGCGATCCGTGAGCCTTTGGCAGAGCTCCGACCGGGCAGAATAGCCGGTCCGAGCCGCCACTCGCCCCAGCGCAATCAGGGCATTGGCGGCCACGGCGATGGACGGATCGCCCGCGAGGCGGCGCAGCACGACAATCGAGGACTTGTCGCCCAGCCGCCCCAGCGACCACGCGGTGTTGGCTCGGACTTCGACCCGCGCGTCCCGCGCCAGCAAGAGCAGGAGTGCCTCCGACCGATCGCCGCCGCCCAGCGCTTCAGCGAGCTTGGCTCGGTCCAACCCAGACATCCAGACAGGCCAGTCACCGAGAGCCTCAAGCGCTTCTTTGTTTGCGTTGCGGGCCATCCCCACCAGGAGGGCCTCCCGGTGGGGCCCTGGTGCCCTGCGGAGCCAAGCGACCGCACGCTGCAATACGGATGGGTTTTGCACCTCAACCAAGGCGCCGGACAACGCGAAAAGAACGTCGTTGTGGCGCTGGCTACCCCGTCGTTCCAGTCGCTCCAGCAGAGGTCCAGCGGTCAGTGGATCCTGGATCCGAAACAGCGCCAGCGCGGCAGCAGCGCGCATTCGTCCATCCGCGGAGTCCAAAGCCCGCAACAGCAGCCCACCCTGCCCCAGCCGCCCCAGGCTCTCCACGGCGGCCAGGGCAGCCATGGTGGGCGGTCGCACGGCTGCCTCGACGGACAGCACGCCAATGGCCCGGGGCGAACCAGTCAAACCCAACAGGCGAAGGATGGGGACGCGATCCGGATCGTCGGGACTCAGCGACACCAGACGCTCGAGCAGGGGATCGACGGCCAGCCCCCCCTGGGTCCCTTGCTCCAAGAGACTGGCCAAGGATCGGTACGCAGCCTCCCGCAGGTTGGGATCGGGATGGGAAAGGTATGTCAAGACGATCGGTACCGCACCCTCGCTGGGTGTGCGTCCAATGGCGTCCAAGACCAGGGGCGGAAAGATTCCGGGGTCGGACAGGCACCGGGTGAGGGCCGACAACGGGACGGCGATTGCACCGACGACCGGCAGACAGCGCTCCACGTGGGAGGACCGTGGGTCGCGCAGGCATTCCAGAAGCTCGTCGCGGGGGCTCGAATCGCCCACGCGAAGCTGACCCATTACCGCCACCACGGCCTTTGGCGCGTCAACGCGCTGCAGTCCCTGAAACAACACCCGTACAGCGGCGGCGTTCCCCCTGCGGGCCAGCGCCACGGCAGCGCCCTCCACGACAGCGGGGGGTTCCCCGGCCGTCAACAGACTGGCCAGCTCCACGACCGAGGATTCGTCACCCCAACGCCCCACGGCGAGCGCCGCGCGAGCCCGAACCCCGGGATCTCGGTCCCGGAGAGCCAGTCCAAGCACCCCAACCTGTCCAGCGTCACCGAGGCGATCCAGGGCTCCCACCAGAGCGTGCCGCACGCGCGCGTCACTGTCGCCATAGCGAGCGGCCAGCGCCAATCCAGCACGCGGATCCTCGAGGCGCGAAAGCGCCTCGACCACAGCCACACGGACAGAAGGCTCCGGATCGTCCAGATTCCCCAGCAGAACGCTCGCTGCCTCCGACGCCGGTTGTCTGCCCAGGGCACGAGCCGCCAGGCGGCGCAGTTCGGGGTCGGAATCGGACAGGGCGCGCCCCAGGCCTGGGATGGCGGCCATCGGATTCACCGTGAGAAGGCGAACTGCGGCACCATGGAGCATCGGCTCCGATCCATCCAGCCAGGCGATGACCATCTCGGACACGTCGAGCCGCCATCGCTCCGCGATTCGCGCCGCCACAAGGCGCGTCATGGGGTCCTGGTCGGCCAGCGCCAACCTGACCAAGCGCTCGCCAGCCTCCGTGCGCACGTCACCCAAGCGAGCTACAGCAATCCGCTTGGCCTCTGGCCGACCGTGCGCAAGAATCTCTGCTGTGCGGTCGATTCGCGACGGCCAGATCAGGGCATCCGCCCTCTGGGCAGAAACGAGAAGGACGGCGAGCGCGCACAGGGCTCCGAAACGCACCCTCAAAGCCTAACCCATCACCCCTGGTCAGGTCTCGGACAAGCGCAAAACCGCCCTGCCAGCGGGTAGTGATGCCCCGCTGGCCCCCAGTTGGTGGGGACTTCTCTCGTCTCGGTTATTCGGCGTCGCCCACTGAAGCCCAGTACGGACGAGCCACCAGAGCCGGACCGCGCAGGCGGGCCGCAACCCGCTCCGCCGCCGCAATGCAGCGCGCGTTCTGGTCCAGCATCCCCACGGTCACCCGGACATATGTCCGCTCCGCGTGATGAACGGACAGAGAGCGAATCAGCACCCCCTCACGCAGCATCTCGTCGACGAACTGCTGGGCACTCACCCTGAACGCAGACACGTCCACCATGACGAAATTACCTTCGCTGGGCAGGACATGGACCCCTTCAATCCGTGCCAGTCCCTCCACCAGCCGGGCACGGGCCAGGCGCAGCTCCGCGACGCGAGCATCGAACTCCGCCGCGTCGTCCAGGGCTGCGCTGGCGGCAACCATGGTCAGATCGGACACGCTCCAGGGCACTTTGACCCGCTCCAACAGTGACACGACCTCCGGATGGGCCAGCAGGTAGCCCAGGCGGAGCCCAGCCAAACCGAACGCCTTGGAGAAGGTGCGCAGCACGATGGCGTTCGGGTACTCGTGAACCAGCCCCGCGTACGTCTCTTGGCTCCCGAACTCCACGTACGCCTCGTCGATCACGGTGGGAATGCCCAAGCGGAGCAGCCGACGCAGCTCCTCCTCGCTGATCGGATTCCCGGTGGGATTGTTGGGACTGCACACGAACAGGACCTTGGTCCGTTCCGTAACCGCCCGAATGATGCCGGAAATGTCGTGCTCTTGCTCGCCATCCAGCGGCACCAGGACCGGAATACCGCCAGCCACTCGCGTCCGCGCTTCATACATGCTGAAGGTCGGCACGCTGAGCAAGACTTCTTCCCCAGGAGCCACGAAGGTTCGGATCACCACGTCGATGAGCTCCGTACTGCCCGACCCCAACAGTACATGCTCCCGCTCGAACCCTTCGCGCTCCGCCAGCTTGTGGCGTAGTCCATCGCCTCCTGCGGGGTAGAGATTGCCTCGACTGGCTGCCTGCATGATCGCAGCAAGGACTCGCGGACTGGGGACGAACGGACTCTCGTTCGACATCATGCGCAAAGCGCCGTTGTTGCGTTCTGCGATCGCGAAGTGATCCTCCCGATACGGCTTGGCGGCACGAACCCAGCTCGGTGCGTACAGTTCCACCGTCTCTGGCCCGAAGCCTCCGCCCATACCTGGCTCGTCACCCAGTGCATCGCCGTAGACTCGGACCATCGCCTCCGCCCGCTGCAGAGCCTCGGGGGTATCGACGTCAATCCAGCGGACGTCGCCCACATCCACCGCATGAAACCGCTTCTGACGCGCCAACGCCTGAACGCCCTCGGACAGCGAGCAATCCCCTTGCCGGTCCAACGCCGCAGCCAGCTCCGTGATCAGAGCGGGCCCGATCCGGAACACACCCGTATCCAGCGCGTCGTAAGTCTCCAGCTCCTTGCCAATCTCCTGGATACGCCCGGCCTGGGTCCTGACCTTGGTGGCATCGTCGATATCGAAACACCGGTCGATGTCCCGGTCGACGGCCAGAGCGCACCCGCCCTCCGCCAGCTCCGCACCGAGCAGGCGTCGCACCAGATCGGGAGAATAGAGGTGGTCGCTCATGGTGAGCAGACACTCCTGGTCGACGTATTTTCGGGCCGCCAGCAGGGAAACCCCGTTCTTCTTCAGGTAGAGCGAGTTCTCCACGAAGTGAAGACGCAGCCCCAGGCTCGGCTCGACCAACAGGGCACGGCGCAGCTTGTCCCCCTTATAGCCCGTGACCACCACGGCTTCCCTGATGCCAACCGTCTCGAGATTACGGAGTACGCGAACCAGCAGGGGCACCCCAGAGACAAGCCGCAAGGGCTTGGGGAGCTCGTTCCCTGGTTCCCCCAACCTGGAACCTGTGCCGGCCGCAAGTACAATCGCCCGAGTGATCGTCCGCCGTTCAGTCATCGAATCTGCTCTCGCTTGTCACATCCCTGCGGGGCGCCCGGCCATACCACATCGAGTGCAAACAACCTAAATGATTAGGTTTTTTGTGGCATGGCGCCGTAACTCTGCCGTGTATCAATTCGACAACACCGTGAAAGAAGCGCACACCGTAGGTAAATATAAACAACTCGACCACCCAGGCCCCCAGGGGCCCAAAACGGTCGTATTTCAGATGTCAATCAGAAGCACCGGCCAGACAGTCTAATCACGAATGCCTGGACCTCTGACGTTCAAGCAATATATGCGCCAATGCTGTGCGTCAGCCCGTTCGCGAACGGCCATCTGACCGGCTCATCCTCTCCTCGCGTTGCGCCCTGAACCGGAGCGGCTCATCCCCTCCTCGCGTTGCGTCCCGAACTGGGCCGGCTCATCCCCTCGTCGCGTCGCGCCCTGAACCGGAGCGGCTCATCCCCTCCTCGCGTTGCGTCCCGAACTGGGCCGGCTCATCCCCTCGTCGCGTCGCGCCCCGAACTGGGCCGGCTCATCCATCAGTCGGCCGCGTCGTGTTGCGTCCCGAACAGCGCTGTCGCGCGCTCCAGATCGGCAGGATCGTCGATCTCGGCCCAAATCCGATCCCCGACCTCGATGGCGTGCGCTTCGACCCGTCGCTCGGCGACCAGCTCCGAGTAGATGTCTTCGTAGTAAAGATGTGTTCTTCCGGCACTGGTACTCGCCAACAGGGCCTGGAAGAGCTCCTGACTGAAGCCACTATCCACCCTCTCGATCCCGATGGTCTCCGCCGTCGCCGTCCGAGGATCCAGACCCTTGCCGAAGCAATCGATGCGCGGGGGAGCCGACACGCACACCTTCATCGCCTCCGAGTCGAGCGGTCCGCGCCCGTCCACTGCGACGGCCAAACCAGCCGAGCTGCGCTCCAGCCGCTCCAGGACCGCGGATTCGAACAGGACGTCACCATCGAGCTTGAAGAAGGAACGACCAGCCACCACCTCCCCGCACAGCGCCAAAGACACGGCGTTTTGCGTGGAATCCCAGTGTGGATTGTGAACGAAGGTTGCGCGCTGACCGAGCTCGGCCATGCTGCGCCGAACCGCGTCCTCGCGATAGCCCGTCGCCAGAACGAACTCACGGACGCCACATCCGGCCAGCAACCGGACCGCGCGCTCCAGAATGCTCTCGTTTCCCACGCGAACGAGGGCCTTGGGTGAGTCGTCGGTCAAGGGCCGAAGTCGGGTACCTCGCCCCGCCACCAGGATAACGGCAGTCTCGGTCATGGGGGGCCCTGCTTACCACGCATTTCGCCAACAGTGGGTGTGGTGAATTGGATACGCCGCCACACCCTGGGTACTCCGCAGCTACCACGTCGAATGTCCCGGCGCCCCGGGACACCCCACGAGTTGCGGTGTACCGGGCCGGTCCCGTTGGCATTGCGGCGAGGCACAAGCCTTGCTACGAGGCGGTGTCATGGAAAAGCCCCAAACCATCACGCCAGCCCAAGGCCGGTTGGCTGTGTTGTTGCCCGGTCTCGGTGCCGTCGCTACTACCTTCATCGCAGGTTGCCTCTTGGCTCGCCGCGGTCTAGCCAAGCCCATTGGATCACTGACCCAGATGGGCACGATTCGCCTGGGGCTCCGCACCGAGCGTCGCGTCCCCAGGATTGCGGACTTCGTCGACCTGGCCGGGATGGACGACTTGGTGTTCGGTGGCTGGGACGTCATCGAGGAAGACGCGTACCAGGCAGCGCGGACGGCCAAGGTCCTGGAGGATCGTCACCTGGAGCCTATCCGGGAGGAACTGCAGAGCATCCAACCCATGCGTGCAGCCTTCTATCCTGAATACGTCAAGCGCCTCAGTGGCCAGCACACCAAGCAGGCCCGGACCAAGGCAGACATGGTGGAGCTATTGCGGGAGGACATCCGCCATTTCGTCTCGAGCCATGGTTGCACGCGGGCGGTCGCCGTCTGGTGCGGCTCGACCGAGATCTACATCGAACCACAGGATGTTCACTCCTCGATAGCGGCGTTCGAGAAGGGCTTGGTCGAGAACCATCCCGCCATATCGAACTCGATGTTGTACGGTTGGGCTTGCCTGAAGGAGAAGGTGCCCTTCGCCAATGGCGCACCCAACCTAACCCTGGATTTTCCGGCGGGTCACGAGCTCGCGCGCCGCGAAGGGGTTGCGTTCTGCGGCAAGGACTTCAAGACCGGGCAGACGCTGATGAAGACCATCCTGGCCCCGGGCTTGAAGGCCCGACTACTGGGGATCAGCGGATGGTTCTCCACGAACATCCTGGGAAACCGGGACGGCGAGATCCTGGACGATCCGCAGAGTTTCAAGACCAAGGAGGTCAGCAAGCTCGGCGTTTTGGAGGAGATCCTGCAGCCCTCACATCACCCCGACCTTTATAGTGACGTCTTTCACAAGGTTCGCATCAACTACTATCCGCCGCGTGGAGATGCCAAGGAAGGCTGGGACAATCTCGACATCTTCGGGTGGCTGGGGTACCCGATGCAGATCAAGCTCGATTTTCTGTGTCGGGACTCGATCCTGGCCGCGCCCATCGTGCTGGACCTGGCCCTCTTCATGGATCTGGCGGGACGCGCTGGATTCCGCGGAGTCCAGGAGTGGCTCAGCTTCTACTTCAAGAGCCCCCTGGTGGCTCCGGGGCTCTACCCAGAACACGATCTCTTCATTCAATCGATGAAGTTGAAGAACACCCTTCGGTGGATGATGGGTGAGCCCGTGATCACGCATCTGGGCCACGAGTACTACGACTGAGGCTTCGGCTCAGCTCAGCCCGGCGCTACGCCGGGCCAGCCAGTGTGCTCCCAGAGCCAGCGCACCAGCCAGAGCCCACGTCCAGACCGGTAGCACGGCCTTGACCCGACGCGAAACGTCCCGGCGTTCCGGTCGGGGGCGGGGCAGGGCGTCCAGGTTCGAAAAGGAAACCACCTGACCCTGATTGAGCCGCGTCAACCGCTCCAGCCGCTCTGGATCGGGTCGCGAATCCGCCCAGGCTGCTCCCCCCGTTTCACAGGCGAAATCGAATCGGGCCGGTGGCGAGTCCGCCAGCTGGGCTCGCAGGGAATACCCACCAGCCTGGAGTATGCCCAAGGGAACCTCGACCGCGGGTGCCTTTGCGTCCTTCACCACGTGTTCAACAGTCGGCGGCTCCACCTGCCCCAATCGCTCAAGCGTCAGACGCAGTGATCCGGTGGAGCCGGATGGGACGTACCAACGCACCGTGGCCGGCTCCCCAGCGAAGCAGGGTGCGACCATTTCGCCTCGCAGCGACTCGAACCGTGGCTCTCTCATCAGCCAACCGAGCAGCCCGTCCCACAGGGCGCCAAAGGCCCGACCCGCCGCCTTGACCGCCGTTTCTCCAAAGGCCAACCGGTAGGTCCCATCCACACCAAGCACCACGACACGGCCGTCCCTGACCTCCGACACGGCCAGGATCGGCATCGCTCCCCCTGCCGGGGCCCCTCGCACCGGCAAGACCGTGCGGGTGGGGTGCTCCCAGAGCACGACGGCTCCCGGACGGGACGCACCCAGGGTATTGGAGCCGGGCATCGAAGGGATCTGATCACCGAGGAGTCGCCGCAGCGGTGAGATCAGAGCCGCGGATTGGCCAGCCTCGGTCGCTCGGGGTACGAAGTCCACGGTATCGAAGGGACGGCTGGAAGACACGACAGAGACGGGCAGTAGCCGTTCCAGGGGGCTCTTGGCGTAGCCGCCACCCGCGAACGCAGAGGGCCCGCCCACCAACAACAGGCCTCCACCGTGCTCCACGTACCGAGCCAGATCCCCGAGATGCGCGCTCAGGCGGTACCGTTCGGCGTCGATGTCCTGCAGAATGATGGCGTCGAAGCTGGGCAGGTGGGAAGTGAACAACTCGTCGACCGGAAAGGGGATGAGAGCGAGTTCCGCGTCGTCGGTGGTATGGGTGTCATCGCTGTCGGTCCGCAGTATGAAGAAGCTCACCAGATCGACCGACGCGTCGCTCTTGAGCCAGGTGCGTAGGGCTCGGACGTCATAGGTGGGGCGACCCGCCACGTGGAGCAGCCGGATGCGGTCGCGGGTCACCGTCACCGGCAAGATCCGGGAGTCGTTGGCGGGGACCCGGTCGCCCGGTGGAGTCCGTATCGAGAAATGGACGATGCGCGTCCCGGCTCGCTCCAAGGTCAAGCTCACCGTGACCTTGGCGCTTGGTTGGCCGTTGAGAGGGATCAGGCTCTGTGCCAAAAGAGCCGGTTCGACACCGTGACGGAGCTCGTGTATCTGGAGCGGAAGGCTCGCGCAGTGCAGGCCACCCGAGCACCCCACCTCGACGGTGAGGGAGAGCGCCTGGTGAGCAACCGCCCGCCCGGTGGTCTGAATGGATCGAATGCTGGCGTCAGGGGGACTTCCACGAGCAACGTCAACCGCGAACAGACGACTCCCCAACAGGCCCTCCGGGAGTCGAAATGCCTGATCGGATGCTTCGGCCGTCGGTCGTGCCAATCGACCGTCCGACACCAGCACCAGCAGGCTGGCCCGCTCCGAACCCAGTTGCGCCAACCGCGCGAGGACCCGGGTGAGATCGCTCTGCTCGCCCATGTCGGAACCGCTGCCCGATTCCTGTGCGGCCAGAGCGTGGGACGCGTTCGAGCCCCCAAACTTCATCACCTCCACCTGGCTCCCCGAGAAATGCGAGATAAGTCTCTCTTGGACCCGTTGCGCCCGCACCGCTCGCGATTCCGGCCCGTCCTCGATTTGCATGCGTCGTGACTGGTCCAACAGAAGGATGACCTTGGCCCCCACCTCGACGACGTGCTGTACGACTCGTGAGGGGCGAAGCACGATGCCCGCCACCATGACCAGCGCCACGACGCCGGTAACCATGACCAGCCCCCGCCTTCTGTGCACTCGTCGAAGGTCGAGAATCAGTCGACTCAGCATGGCGACGCCCAGCAGCGCCACCACAACCAGCACCGCTGGGGACAGGTCCTCACCCCAGGCGACGAAGACCTCGGTGGTCAACGAGTCCGTACCCCCCGACGCATCAGCCACGGAGCATGCACCTGGTCATCTTTGTAGTCGGAACACAGCACGTACATGGCCAGATTGACTGCCCAGCGGATGGCCAGCTCACGGGCCCGGGGTTGGGTTGGGCTGATGGCCATCAAGGGGCGTCCGTCCCCGCGCACTGCCAAAGCACCCAACAGATCTTGCGACAGGTAGATCACCTGCGCCAATCCACCCCGCACAATCACCTCCACGACTGGCGAATCGGCAAGGCGCCCGCTCGGGCGATCCAGAAGGTAGAAGGTCCGAAACAGGACATGGTTGCGGTCGATGCGGATCGGCACGGACTCGGGCAGGATTCGGGCGATCTCGCGGCGAGCTCCTCGACCAAACCCTCCCTGGACGGGCTCGGCGTCGTCCACCAACAGGATCCCGCCGAGCCGCAGGTAGCTCTCCAGGCCTCTGCGCTCGCTGGCAGTGAAGGCCACCTCTTCGTCGCGACCAAACCACACCACGAACGGTTCCTCCAGGAGCTTGGGATCATCGGCAGCTACCCGCGCCACGTCGAGACGCGCCGGGGCGCTGGTTCGGCGTATCAGCTCCAGGCTCCACTGCGACAGTCCGGATTCTCGTTCGACGTCGACCTCTGGACCATGAACCAGCCGTCGCGGCTGGAAGAGACCCGCCTGGCCAAAGGCCTGTGCTCGCCGTGGACACACCAGGGTCGCCGCCCCGCCCAGCAGCATGGTGAGCACGGCCCGTCGCGACAGCCCCGGGTGCGCTCGCCTCCAGCCCTCAGGCAGGATCACTCGACGGTGTCCAGCTGCCATGTTCCCGCCTCCAAGGTGAACTGCAGGGTGCGCGCCGTTGGCAGCTTCACGATCGCCCGATTCCCGCGACGCACCACGTCAAGCGCCTCGGGATGGCGCAACCCCTCGACCAGCCCCGAGATGTCCGCATCCCATTGCCTCCTGAGCTGAGGAGTCATCAACGACCAGAGGGTGTCGGAGCGCAGCCGCACCAGGGCCAGACGCAAGGACGTAAGAGCATCCGTCACCGTGGTCGAAGCTGGGGGTAAGAGACCCGCACTGTCGATACGCCAGTTGGTGTCGTCCTGCTTGACGAGCGTAACCGTGGGGTTGGTCTCGTAATGGATCGTCACCTTGGTGCTGGCCCCAGCCGCAGAAGCTGCGGTCAGGCGAGCCAAAAGCTCGCCGTCCTTGGACTGCAACAGTCGCGCGGTGCGCTCCAGGCTCAGGACTCGACGACCCTCGGCCGTCAACAGGTCGTGGGCGGCGGCCGCGTCTCGCCGAACGACACACGACCGCAGCTCCGACACCGCGCCTTTGGGCTCCGGCGGGGGCTGCGCCGCACAGGCCAGAACGCCCAGCCCAGCCAGCGTCACTGGAACCCAGAGACGGCTCCGGGACGGGCCCCATTCACCGTCACTCCTGGCCCCCCCCCGCCGACACTCGCGGTTGGCAGAAGCAACAAGACGGTGGAGCGGGGCTTGATGGCTGGGCACCGTGACGGCAGCTATACGACAGACTGGGGTGGTTCGGGACCTGTACCCCGATATCGGGTATATCGAAGGAGCTGCCCGCCCCGAACCCGCCGGGGAGCCGGGCCGCCCTGACTGTCATGAATTTCGGGTTGGAAAAGAAGCTGCGCAGCCGGCTCTTCTTGTTTGCCACCGTGACCCTCACCGGGATCGCTCTGGCCCTTTTTGACGCGGGCTGGGTTTCGGGTCCGGTGACCCTGACCGGATTCGCCGGTCTGTTCTGGGCCATGCATCGCCTGGGTCGACTGGGGCCCGATGCCGAACCCTGGAGCAGGCCGCTCAGTGACCAGGACCCCGAGGATACGACGGACTAGCTCCATCGAGGTTGGCCTGGGACGATGTGTCAGGTCTCGCTGCGCAGGATGGCGATCGCCACGTTCTCACCCAGAGCCGGGCTGCGCTGAACGGCTAAGCCGAAATCCCGACCCGTGATCTGAAGGGAGGCGGAGTGCACCGATGAATCGGCTATCTTGGCGAGCGGTAGCGTGCGGCGGATCGCCTCGGCATTGACCGTCGGCGATACCGGCGCCCCGTAGACGGCATCGTTGACCATCACATAAACGTAAAGCAGGGGTTCTTTGCCGCGCCGCTGGGCGGCCTCGTCCCGCGCATAGCCCCGCGCAGCGTTCTCCAACCGATAGGCGTAGGCCGACCAGGACCACCCCGAAGCGAAGATCGCCTGGGGCTTCGCGTCGCGCTGGACCGGGACCGCCAGAACCCATTGACCGTCGGGACGGCCCTTGACCCCCGAAGCCTCCGGCATGGTCCCCCGAGTCTGGACCATCTTGCCGTCCAGGGCGCCCCGCGTCTCCGGGAAAGCGGTGAACAGATTCTTGCCCGCCATCATATCGGGCTCCCGATCCGTGCGCAGGACCTGTCCCTGCCCATCCACCAGGGCGAAGAAGGTGCTCTTGGCCGTACGCAGGTCTTGAACCTTGTAACGAGCCCGATCCAGCGCATCACGCACCCCCTGTAGGTCGTCCCGCGGCGGGGTCGAGGCGCGCAGCAGGGGTTCGAGCTGCTGTGCACCCTGCGGCATGCCGCGGCGCAGCTCGTCGACGTCCTCCTTGGAGGCAGACACCAGCCGGGGCACATCGCGCTTCGCCAATTGGATGCTGGTGTCAACCGAATCCTTACAACTCGATAGGAGAGGTAGGACAATGGCCGCTGCTAGTACCCAAAGGACGACAAGGTGGGTTCGGAGATTCATGGTCAAGTGATGTTAGTCCTTGGTGGCGTGGAGCGGAACTGCTCTTGTGTTCCGACACCGAGGTCCACCTCCCCAATGGGTGGAACTCGGTTTCGCGTCGCGCCGAGCGGGGACCGACTGCCGAACGAGGGTAATGGTGCTATAGGACTAGATAATGCCGAATCAGATCGGCAACTTGCGCACAGTCCGCACTGATGTCACCGCCTTCCCCCTCCCGCGCCCCCTCACCTCCCGCTCAGGCCACGGTGCTCGAACCCGATCGCGATCGACCCACCCAGCCCACGGTCCGTGACTCGTGGTTGGCCATCCATACCCTGGTCACCCCCAAGGACTTGAGCATTGTCTTCCAGCCCATCGTCGACCTGGCGACGGGTCTGCCCTTTGCCTACGAAGCCCTGGTGCGTTGCTCACGACCGCAGTATTCGAGCCCACCGGTTCTGTTCGAACGCGCGACCGAGCTCGGTTGCGCGGGTCGCTTGGGACGAATGGTGCGAGAGCTGGCGATACCGGTATCGGCAGGCACGCCTCTGTTCGTGAACATCCATCCCCAGGAATTGCACGAGGGTTGGCTGGTCCGCCCCGACGATCCAATCTACGTCCACGACGCTCCGGTTTACCTCGAAATCACCGAGTCAGTCCCCTTGACTCATTTCGAGCTGGTCATGAGCGTTCTTCGGGAGGTCACTTCCCGGGCGGATATCAAACTGGTCGTGGACGATCTGGGAGCCGGGTACTCCAATCTCAAGAGCATTGCCGATCTCGAACCAGACGTCGTAAAGCTCGACCGCGGTCTGGTGGCAGGAATCGAGCGAAGTCAACGGCAGCGACGACTGGTGAGCAGCGTGGTCGGCCTGTGTCGAGAGCTCAACGCCAAAGTCGTGGCAGAAGGAATCGAGACCCAAGCGGAGCTCGACGCCATCCGAGACACGGGCGCTGACTACGCTCAGGGATTCCTACTGGCTCGCCCCGCCTACCCCATGCCTCGGGTGACCTGGCCTCCCACCAACTCCTAGGCAGGCCCGGCGTCCGATGGCTGCCACACGGGGCGCCAGCCGACCTGGTTCGCGGTCTGGACCACCTTACTGCCTTGGGCTATCTGTCGTGGCGGACGAGCCCCAATGGCACGTTCCAGGCAAGCAGAGGCTTTTCTAACGATTGCACGGATCCAACATGCTCGACCTACCCGAACCCGGTCTGTATCGAACCACCCAGGCTTATCCCGGCCATGAGGAGGCCTTTCCCGCCAACGTGCTGGTCTACGTAGGCCGCTCCAACAATGGTGGCTCAGTGTTCGTGGTCAGACCCGGCTCGAATCGCCGTAATCGCTGGTATTGGGGCGAACCCACCACCCTGTTGCGCTCCCCCACCTGGGCCAAGACGCTCAAGAAACTGCCCGCCGAGGGCTTCTACACGCTCCCCGAACCACTGGTCTTCGAGGGGGGTGGACGCTGGTTGGCCGATGCCATCGTTCAGCTCGGATACAATGACAAGGGGCAAGGTATTGCCTTCGTGGCTCAGTGGAAGGAGGACGGAACCGAGAACGTCTTGTCCTTCAGTGAGCGCGGCGTAGTCCTCGAGGATCGAATCCTGGAGCGTCTGCGCTGGGCCCCCATCCTGCCGCGAACCGACACCAAGACCGGCTGACGGCTGCTTCGGTCCGCCGCGATGGCGGCCCTGTCAGGCCCAGCCCCCCTGACCAACCGTCAAGGGGTGGGGTTGGTGCATCCACAAACCGAACCGGTCCCCAGCACCACGCGCAGGAACTGTCGGTTCAGGCCGGAGATGAACGCAGCCGAGATTGACTTCGGACAGGCCGCCTCGCATTCGAGGTGATTGGAGCAATGACCGAATCCTTCGGCTTCCATGGCACCGACCAGTCTCAACACCCGGGATCTTGCCTCCGGCTGACCCTGGGGCAGTCGGTTTAGATGCCCGATTTTGGCGGAAACGAAGAGCATGGCCGACGCGTTGGGACAGGCTGCTACACAGGCTCCACACCCGATGCACGCTGCAGCATCCATGGCTCGGTCTGCGTCGTCTTTGGGAACGGGCAAGCCATTGGCCTCGGGAGCGCTGCCCGCCTTGACCGAAACGAACCCCCCAGACTGGATGATGTGGTCCAGAGCGGCTCGATCGACCATCAGATCTCGAAGAATCGGGAAGGCCTTGGCTCGCCAAGGCTCGATGACCAGGTGGTCACCATCCTTGAAACTTCGCATGTGCAACTGGCAGGTCGTCGTGCCCGTCATGGGTCCGTGAGGACGCCCGTTGATCACGACCCCACAGGTGCCACAGATCCCTTCTCGACAATCGCTATCGAACGCAATCGGGGCCTGGCTCTGGCTGACCAGGCTTTCGTTGACCATGTCGAGCATTTCGAGAAAGGACTGATGAGGGCTGACCCCGTCCACCTCATAGGGCTCGAAATGCCCCTTCGCATCCGCGCTCGGCTGCCTCCACACATGCAGGACCAGACGCAGGGTGGACATCACTTGTAGCTCCTCTGGGACGGCTGGACATACTCGAACTCTAGAGACTCTTGGTGGAGTTGCTCGGGTGAGTCGTCACCCCGGTGTTCCCAAGCCGCCACGTACTGGAAATGCTCGTCGTCACGAAGCGCCTCTCCGTCGGCGGTCTGGTGCTCTTCCCGGAAATGCCCTCCGCAGGACTCTTCACGGTGCAGGGCATCCACGCACAAAAGCTCGGCCAATTCCAAAAAGTCCGCCACCCTGCCGGCCTTCTCCAGCTGCTGATTGAGCTCCGACCCTTGGCCGACGACCTTGACGTCCTGCCAGAACTGCTTGCGCAGGGCCCCGATGCGCTCCTTGGCTCGGGCGAGCCCCGCCGCATTGCGAGCCATACCGCTGTGTTCCCAGAGCACCTGACCGAGCTCGCGATGGAAGGAATCCGGGCTGCGACGGCCACCGATGGTCAGCAGCTGATCCAATCGCCCCGTCACCTGCTGTCGTGTGGCCACGACCTCCGGGTGACTCTCCGGGACGTTCAGCGGTCCCCCGCGTGCCAAATAGTCAGCCACCGTGTAGGGAATGACGAAGTAGCCGTCGGCCAGACCCTGCATCAAGGCGCTGGCACCCAGGCGATTGGCTCCGTGATCGGAGAAGTTCGCCTCACCCGCTACGAACAGACCGGGCAGAGTGCTCATCAGGTTGTAGTCGACCCACAGGCCACCCATCGTGTAGTGCACGGCCGGGTAGATCCGCATCGGAACCTGGTACGGATCCTCCCCAGTGATCCGCTGGTACATATCGAACAGGTTGCCGTATCGTTCGGCCACCGTGTCACGCCCCAAGCGGCTGACGGATGCCTCGAAGTCCAGGTACACACCGCGTCGCTTCCCGGTTGCGATCGGCCCCACGCCCTGCCCATCGTCGCACATTTGCTTGGCGCGGCGTGAGGCAATGTCACGCGGTACCAGGTTTCCAAAGCTGGGATAGAGCCGCTCCAGGTAGTAGTCCCGTTCACGCTCCGGGATCTCCTTGGGATCGCGGGTGCAATCCTCACGGTTCTTGGGGACCCAAACCCTCCCATCGTTGCGCAACGATTCACTCATCAGCGTCAACTTGGACTGGTAATCGCCACTGACCGGAATGCAGGTCGGATGGATCTGGGTGTAGCAAGGGTTGGCGAAATAGGCTCCACGCCGGTGCGCTCGCCAGATCGCCGTGGCATTGCAGCCCTTGGCGTTGGTGGACAGGTAGAAGACGTTGGCATAGCCACCGGTCGCCAACACCACCGCGTCGCCCCGATGAACCTCGATCTTCCCGGTAACCAGATCGCGGGTGACGATGCCGCACGCTCGCCCGTCCGCCACGACGAGATCGAGCATCTCGGTCCTTTCGAACATCTGCACCGTCTTCTGCTGGACCTGTCGGCATAGGGCCTGATAGGCGCCCAGCAGCAGTTGCTGCCCGGTCTGACCCCGGGCATAGAAGGTGCGGGATACCTGGGCACCCCCGAAGGACCGGTTGGCGAGCTGTCCCCCGTATTCGCGGGCAAATGGCACGCCCTGTGCCACGCACTGATCGATGATGGCAAGACTCAGCTCCGCCAACCGATATACGTTCGATTCGCGGGCACGGAAGTCGCCACCCTTGACGGTATCGTAGAACAGCCGAAACACGGAGTCCCCGTCGTTGGCGTAGTTCTTCGCAGCGTTGATCCCTCCCTGGGCAGCGATGCTGTGCGCACGGCGCGGGCTGTCCTGATAGCAGAAACAGCGCACCTGATAGCCGAGCTCCCCGAGCGTGGCTGCCGCTGCACCCCCCGCTAGCCCACTGCCCACGACCAGGATGGTGTACCTGCGTCGGTTGGAGGGATTGACCAACTTGAGGTCGAAACGGTGCCGAGACCATCGGGTTTCGATGGGGCCCGAGGGCGCGTTGGAAGCGAGGACCATGATCTTTGCCTACCTGACCATCCCGGCCAGAACAGCCACCGGAATAGAGACATTGCCAAGCACCACGAAGCAGGCCAACGCCCGCGCCATCGTCTTGGCCCACTGACGAAAGCGTGCGGTTTCACAGCCAAGGGTCTGCACCAGACTGAAGCCCCCGTGGAACAGGTGGAAACCGAGCGCCAGCTGAGCCGCGCAGTAGACCGCGACGACCCAAGGGATCTGGAACCCCTGAATGACGTTCCGATAGACCTGACCGTGGCTATCGTGCTGGTAGTCCCCCATTGGCACGCCCGGATAGGTGAAGTGGGCTAGATGGTAGAGCGCGAACAGCAGCAGCAGCACCCCGGTGAGCCACATGGTCCGCGATGCGTAGTTGCTCGCAATCGACTGCTGGCACCGGTACCCAATCGGCCGTGCCGCCTGAGAGCGGGCGTACAGAACGATGACCATCCACACATGCACGATCATTGACGAGGCGATGATGAATCGGACGGCCCAGAGCAGGGGACCCATCGACTGCAGCTTGTGGGCGTAGCCGTTCAGCGCTTCGGACCCCAGGTATATCTGGAGGTTGCCCAACATGTGACCGACGATGAAGCCCAACAGGACCAGACCCGTCAGCGCCATCAAGGCCTTTTTGCCAATGGTCGTGTCCAGTAAGCCGGCGACGTTCTGCATCATCCTCACCTTGGTTGCCCAAGTTCAAGCACCATGGCTGCGGCCGGGCCCAGGCGTCCGGCGCGGTCCGGCTATAGCACGTCACAGGCAGAGGGCAGCCGTTCGGCGCATCGTGATTCTCGATCGACCGACCGACGACCTCGGCAAGGTCTTTTTGGGAGCCCCGGGGCCAGGGCGGCCCCCAGGATGACAACCGGCTACGCCTTGGTGCGCAGGCTCTTCGCCACGAAATCCCAGTTGATGAGTCTGTCGCAGAACGCCTCCAAGAAGCTCTGTCGGGCGTTCCGGTAGTCGATGTAATAGGCATGCTCCCACAGATCGGTGGTGAGCAGGGGAACCGAGGCCGTGGTCAGGGGAGTCTCGGCGTTGGGGGTATCGAGGATCTTCGCGCGGCCCGCATCGAGAACCAGCCAGACGTAACCGGAACCAAAGCGGCCCATGCCAGCCTGGATCCAAGCCGATCGAAACCGTTCGAATCCACCGAAGTCTCGATTCAGAAGCTCCGCCACGTTTCCCGCTGGCGGCGGCCCCCCGCCCCCCGGCTTCATGCCGTCCCAGAAGAAGCTGTGGTTATAGATCTGGGCGGCGTTATTGAAGATCGCACCAGAGCTGGTCTTGATGACTTGCTCGAGGGACTGATTGGCCTCCGGCTTGCCCTCCAGCAAGCTCTTGAGCTTGACCATGTAACCCTTGTGGTGCTTCTCGTAGTGGAATTCGAGCGTCTCTCGACTCATGATGGGTTCGAGAGCATCCTTGGCGTACGGTAGTGGCAGCACATCGAATTCCATGAGTGTCGGCTCCTTTCCGAGGAGGCGCGGCCCAAGCGTCCAGCACCTCACCGTGCAGGGAACCTGCGGCCTGACCCGCCGAATGTCAACGAGCCATCCGTTCCCCAGCCGGGCGCAGCCGCGAGGGCCAGCATGGACCTACCTCACCTAGATTACGGCATCTGCCGGGACTCCCTGCCGCCGGGGCTGGCGGCTCGCTTCTCGGCCTCCGAGCTGGATCAGGCGACCCGGGATTTCTGTTCTCGGTTACGGGCCGAACGGGCCAGCCGCGCCAAGACTCACGGCTACCACCTGCTCACCACCTTCGTATCGTCATATGACGCTCAAGCCTGGCTGGGCATGTACCCGATGTTCCTGTTTGGCGCGGAGCGAGCTTCCACCCTGCTGGGGTCGCAACGGGGCGAATCGCTGTTGGACGTGGGAGCGGGTTCGGGAGACGTTACGCTGATACTCGCCCCGCTGTTCCGTCGAACCTTGGCACTGGAAACCTCCCGGGGAATGGTGACTCGCCTGCGCCAACGGGGGCTGGCGGCCCGACGGTGCAACCTGGTGTGCGATCCAGCACCCGAGGGCCGTTTCGACACGATCGCCTTGCTGAACGTCCTGGACAGAACCGCACAGCCCCGAACCCTGCTCGGGGCTTGCCGACGAGTCATGCGTGACGGCAGCTGTCTGCTGCTGAGCGTCCCTCTACCGTTCCGGCCGCACGCCGACCCGGGGGGCAGGACCGTCCCCCCGGCCGAAACGCTCGATGTCGCCGGAAGGAGCTGGGAACGCCAACTGGTATCGCTGGTCGAACGGGAGCTCAGGCCCTTGGGTTTCGACGTGCTCCGCTGGACTCGCCTCCCCTATCTATCCGCCGGTGATGCCCACCAACTCGTCTACGTTCTCGATTCGGCGGTCCTGGTCTGCCAGCTGAGGACCGACGCCCCAGCCGAGGCTTGATTGAACAGCGAGTCAAGCGCTACCGCTCGAGGACAAGATGGGCTAATACGCGCGGGTCTGGATCTGCGGTCCGTCGGATGATGCCATCCACTACCCCAGCATCCCCGAGTCGCCCCTGCTGGGTGTCCTCGGGACGGCGCGGTCATCGCACTTTTGGCTTCGCCGTTGGAGTTGCGCAAAAAGCCGAAGTGGCGGAACTGGCAGACGCGACGGACTCAAAATCCGTTGTCCGCAAGGGCTTGTGGGTTCGATTCCCACCTTCGGCACCGCGATGACCACGGAACGGCCGCCCCGATCTGTGCGTGTGCCGGGTCCCAACGCGCGGGGTAGACACTCGTCGCAACGCGTCGGGGAGAAGGAGAAACGGGGTGGGGCTCCCGCCCCGCTGTCCGCGCTGCTCGAGAACTCCCAGAAGGCAGCCTTGGCCGCCAGCGGTCGCGCCATCGACCAGCTCACGTGGGAACGCCTCCTGGGGGCCCGCATCGCCCAACACAGCGAACCAGAACAGGTCCGAGATGGGGTGCTCTGGGTCAAGGTCAGTTCCCCGGTGTGGTCCCAGGAGCTCAACCTGTTGGGCGCGGAGATTCTGGGTCGCCTTCGGCAGGTGGGCGTCGAGGCCACGACCTTGCGCTGTCGGGTGGGCAAGCTGGAGCGCGCGGTGCCAGTCCCGCAACATAGGCGGCTCCCCCCTCGGACCGCGCCCTTGCCGGAGGAGATTCGGCGTTGTCTGGCGCGCGTTGCGGACCAACCGCTGCGCGAAGCCATCGAGGCAGCGGCTAGCAGCCAGTTGACCTGGCAACAGGCCCAGCGACGGCGACCCCTCGACTCCAGAAAGGTCAGCGAAGCGCAGCCAGCCGCTCCAGCCCCTCGATTCGCTGGACCAAGAAGCGATCCGCAGGACCAAACTCGCTCTGCACGGAATGCAAGGTCGCCACGTATTCCCGGAGGACACCGAGGCTGACGCCGCGCACCCTGCGCAACACATTGTACATCTCGTCGATGGCAGAGCTCGGTAGGGGCCTTCGCAGGATCTGGAAGAGCTGGAACGTGTAGTCAATCCACTGGCCCTTCCCCGTCACACTGGCCAGCTTGACGGCGTACCCCACCGCAGCATTGGCGTTCGCCGGCGCCACCGACACGCCCTTGGAGCGGCGCGCCACCTCCAGTAGTTGGTTGAGATGGTTGGACAGGATGCGCTCCGCTTCGTCACCTCGACCCAGGGCCAGGACCTTGTCCGCCACCGCCCCCAACAACTCCAAGGCATCGGAATGGTGGCTGGCACCGGACCGCGCCGGGCTGCCGCTGGGCTTGGGCGGGGCCTCGGCGCGGCCTCCCGCTGGGGTCTGCGCTGCCGGGTCGTGGAGGGTCTCCAGGAACCGCTGGTTGTTGAGATGGGGCGAAGTCTTGGGCTCGAGGGACCGGGCCACCAGGGTGAGCAGCTGCTCACCAATCGCGATCTTGTCGCCGGCCTTCAGCATGGCTCTGTGCTCGATCCGATCACCGTTCACGTAGACGCCATTGGCGCTGTCCAGATCATACAGAGCCACCTCGCCATCCTCGATGCGGAACTCGGCGTGTTGGCGAGACACCAAGGGATCGTCGAGTACCAGACGGCACATGGCACTTCGTCCCACCAAGAGCTGCCCGCCGCGCAGGTACACTTCCCCGCCCTCGTGTTTCAACCAGTAGTCGATGCTGTCGGGGCTGGTGGGCAAAGGCGGTCTCTGTTTTGGCCGAACTGCCGAGGCTGCTGGCTAGCGGCCAGACACTCCAACAGGATACCCTGGGCCGTACCGGTTCTGCAAACGACCCGCATCCCGTCAGCGTGATTCGAGGATTCGCCCGAGACCCTCGATTCGGCCGACCAGGAAGAGCTCGGCTGGGCCCAATTCCGGTTCCTGGGAACGCAGAGTCTCGCAGTACTGGCGCAACAGGGCTCGATCCACCTCGGCGGCGCGCCGAGCCGACGCGTACAGGGTATCCACCACCGGGGAGGGCCAGGGGCGACGCAGCAGCAGGTACAGCTCAACGAGCCAGTCGATCCAGACCCCCTTGCCGGTCGCCTCCACCAGCGCCAATGCCAGATCGGTAGCGCGATGCAGAGCGGGCGGAGACGGCACCAATCCCTTCCGCACCTCGTCCAAGAGCTGACCCAGAGGCCCGGCCAAGAGGCGTTCCGCTTCGTCGTCCCTCCCCAGGGCAATCGCCTTCTCAGCCAGTTCCCCCACCACACCAAAGGAGTCGACCCGGCGGGTGGGGGCCAGGGATGCGTCCTGCTTGCTGCGCGGCGGGTAGCCATGCAACAGGCGGAGCAACAAGCCGCCCACACCGAGTTGATCGCCGATGACCAACAAGGTCGGCTCATTGATGACCTGACCGTTGACGGTCACCCCATTGCGGCTGTCCAGGTCTTCAACCGTGATCCGGTCGGTCGACACGCACAGTCGCGCGTGCTGGCGCGACACACGGGGATCGTCCAAAACGATCTGGCATGGCGGCCCACGGCCGATGAGAGTCTCTCCCGTCTCGAGCTCGTAGGTCCGCTCTGCACTCGCGAGCCGAAATGTGACCACTTCGCCCTAGGGTAACTTCAGCTGTTCCACGGTGAAAGAAGAAACCCCCTTGCCCCGGACACGGGTGGGGCCAAAAATGCCCCGCCCCCCATGCGATCCCTTCACCTGGCGCTTTCCGAGGTTGTCTTCCTCGTCGCAACCACGGCCGGTGCGATGGACGACGTGCCGAACCCCGTCCCCGCTGCTTCGGCGGACTCCGCGCACGAACATCCCTTGGTCCCTGCGTCGAGTTCGAGCCCAGCCGCTCCTCACGCTGCGCAGGCCCAAGAGCCGGCTCCCCCCGTCGACTCCGCCCCAGCTGTCCCTTCCGCCCCGCCCGCACCACACCCCAGCGTTGTCACACGAACCCCATCCCCCACGACCGACCCCTCCCCCGCCCCCCCCAACAACGGCTCGATTGCGCCCGTTGGTCCCATCACCACCAGCGGCACCAGCGGCACCAGCGGAACGTCGCCTGCGCGGCGAGCCAGGCCCGTCGGAGACACCCCACCGAAACCCTTGGCCGCGACGAGGCACCGTCTGGGGGAAGCGGACGGATGGCTCGGGCGCGCTTTCGTGCATGTCGCAGCGGACCGCTCCACGATCACTCTGCAGACGCGGGAGTTCGGCGGCAGTTGGTCACCCACCTGCCAGGTTCCCTGCAACCGATGGTTGATCGTCGAGGGGCGCGAGCTTCGCATGGTTGGTCCCGGCATGGTCCCGTCCAACCCCTTCCGCATTCAACCGGGCAAGGGTGTGGCATCGGTGCGTGTCAGCCCGGGGACGAGCTGGGTCAAGAGCACCGGGGTGACCTTGTTGCTCGGCGGGGTGCCGCTGTGCCTGGGCGGGCTGGCCCTGTACGGCTATGGTCTGCAGAGCGAACGGGACGGCGTCAGAGTGGCTGGAACCGTCACCCTGGCCCTGGGAGCCGCGGCGGTCCTCGGTTCCCTGCCGCTGCTCGGTCTCGGGTCGACCTCGGTCTACGACGGCGAGGGAACCCGCGTTGCAGCGGCCATCCCCCGGTAATCGGGTCGGGGCGCTCCCCGGGAGCTCAGGATGAACTGCGCAGCGACGCTTGGTCTTGCAGCGCCCAGTGGCCAATGTCGCGTCGGTAGTGTCGACCCGAGAAATGGACGCTCTGGACGGCCCGGTAGGCTCGGTCCGCAGCCTCCACCAACGACTCGCCACGACCGGTAACGCCGAGGACACGGCCCCCGGACGTAACGTAACCCGCGTCGGCACGAGCCGTGCCAGCGTGATAGACCGAGATATGTGGCTCGTCTTCCAGGCTCTCGAGACCCGTGATTGGATCGCCGGTTCTGACCTGACCCGGATATCCCTGGGCCGCCAGGACGACGCACAGGGCGTGTCGGGTCGTAAAACGCAGGGCCTGACAGTCGAGAGCGCCCAACGCGGCGGTGTGCAGGGCCTCGGCCAGATCCCCGTCCAATAGGTCCAGCACCACCTGCGTTTCTGGATCGCCGAATCGAACGTTGAATTCGAGGACCTTCGGACACCCCGCGGAATCGATCATCAGACCAGCGAAGAGTGTGCCCACGAAGGGGCTTCTCTCACTCGACATTCCGGCCAGGACGGGCTGCACGATGTCCTTGTGGACCGTGTCGAGCAGCGCCGGGCTCACCAGCGGCACGGGGCCGTACGAGCCCATCCCCCCTGTGTTCGGCCCCACATCGCCTTCTCCGACGCGTTTGTGATCCTGGGCGGGCGGCAACAGGAAGCACTGCTGACCATCGCACAGTGCCTGCACGCTGACCTCCTGCCCCAAGAGGCGTTCCTCCAGGACCACCCGACGACCGGCGTCACCGAAGGCCTGGCCGCTGAGCATGGCCTGGGCCGCCTCAATGGCCTGCGCGTGAGTGGAGGCCACCACCACGCCCTTGCCGGCACACAGGCCATCGGCCTTGACGACCGGCGGTGCTGCGAAACGCTCGACGGCCTCGACCACTCGACTCGGGTCATCCACGACCACGTAGTCCGCCGATGGGATCCCGTAGCGCCGCACGAAGGCCTTCATGAAAGCCTTGGAACCTTCCAGCTGGGCGGCTGCCTTGGTCGGGCCGTAGGCGCAAAGGCCATTCTCCCGCAGCGCATCGACCAGCCCGTCGCACAGCGGCACCTCGGGACCCACCACTACCAGATCGGGGCGAAGCTCCCGGGCCACGTCCAGGGGCTTGCCGACCGCGTTGCGTAGGCTCTTGTTACGGTGCAAGCCGACCGCTCGGGTCGTTCCCGCATTCCCAGGATTGACGATGACCTCGCCCACCGAGGGCGACGCCAACAGTGCACAAGCCAGGGCGTGCTCCCGACCCCCGGAACCGACCACCAGAACCTTTCTCTGACGAGACATCAACTGACCTTTCTGCCGGGCGAAGGACCGTCTACGTTGGCATGGGCAGGACCTCGGGACGAGAGGGGGCAAAGCGTGCCTTGGCCCTCGTCACCAACTGGTCACAGAGCTCGGGGAACGAAACGCCCGCCACCGCTGCTGCCTCCGGATACAGGCTGGTCGGCGTCATTCCCGGCAGCGTATTGATCTCGAGCAGGGTCACCGCCGCCGAACACCCGCGCGTTTCGTCCACCAGAAAGTCGGTCCGTGAGAGATCGCGTGCCCCGATCTCGTCGTGCGCCCGAACCGCGAGGGACTGGATCCGGCGGACCAGCTCGGGGTCGAGGGGTGCCGGGCAGCGATGCTCGCTGCCCCCGGGTGCGTATTTGGATGCAAAGTCGTAGAAATCGGCTCGGCGCGGCGTGATCAGCGTCGGAGGCAGGGCTCGCGAAACGCCCGCGTCGTCCTGCAGGACCCCGCAGGTTACCTCGATCCCACTCACCCACGGTTCGACGAGAGCCTCGGAATCCGTCTTTAGCACCGCTCGCAATGCTGCCAGCACGTCCGCTGTACTCGCTTGCGAAGCCAGGCGCTGGATCCCGATGGCCGACCCCCCCGAGGCCGGTTTGATGACCAGAGCGGTCCCCAAGCGTTCCCGAGCGGTTCGCGCGGCGAGGTCGAGGTCGTCACGGCTGGCCACCGTCAAATCTGGCGTGACCGGAAGCGCCGCCGCACGCCACAGCCGCTTGGCCAGGGGTTTGTGAGCTGCCATGGCGCTAGCTCGCACCTCGCTTCCCACGTAGGGGAGCTCCAGCACCTCCAGCATGCCCTGGACGCAGCCGTCCTCCCCCAGGCGCCCGTGGGCGATGGGGAACACCACGTCGGGGCGCTGCTCGACTAGGTCCTTGGCCACGGTCGTTGTCAGCTCCAGCAGACGAACCTGATGACCCCGGCCCAGCAGGGCCTGTGCCACGGCGTTGGCCGAAATTCGGCTAACCTCTGCCTCGCCGGATCGGCCACCAAACAGTACTGCGACATCCAAGGAAAGCATTTCAAGACTCCGCTTGGGGAGTATGGGGATGGAGGTGAATACCGAGCTGACGACTCAGCTCGAAGATCCGTTCGTCGCGGTAGAATTCGCCGTAGACGATTCGACGCAACCCCGCGTTGGCGATCAGCTTGAAGCACGAGAAACATGGGGAGGCTGTCACGTAGATGTCCGCCCCATCGATACAGACTCCGCTGCGGGCGGCCTGCACGATGGCATTGGCCTCGGCGTGGACCGTGCGAACACAGTGACCATCCTCCATGAGGTGGCCCACGTCATCGCAGTGTGGCAATCCGCGAAGGCTCCCGTTGTACCCGGTCGCCAGGATGATCTTGTCCTTGGCGACCACGGCACCCACGTGTTTGCGATCGCAGGTCGAACGGGACGCCACCACCTGCGCGATGGCCATGAAATAGTCGTCCCACGAGCCTCGGGTTTGGTTCGCCGACATGCGGTTCGCACCCCTATACCGTGTAGGGGCGCCACGCCAAGGCCAACCCCCTCGGGTCCAAGGCCGGCCCTGCAACGACGCCCCGGACGGTCATCGAAGCGGACTTGACCCGCCGCCAGGTCCGTGGCTTGTTCGGCCCATGTCCACCCCCCGACGCCGCACCCTGGCTCTGGCCGGGGGCTGGCTGGTCCTGTTGGCAAGCCTGAGCGTCCACGCCGAACCGGACCGCCCGACAGAGAATCCTGAACGGGTGCTGCAAACCCTGCGCTCCGGCCCCTCCGCCGCTTTGGTGAAGCAAGCCACTGACCAAGCCGCCCGCGCTTTGGAGCGGGTTCGTGATGCTCGGGCCGCCTCCGATGGCGAGATGGCCCTGGCGCTCACCGCGCTTGCCAACGACTGGCTACAGATCGCGAAGGACGTCTTGCGCGCCGTCGCTCTCGAACGCGAGCTCTTTTCCGCTCAGCAGGATGTCGCGCGAATCAGGAAAGAAAAGCAGCACACCGAGACGCTCCTAGAGGAGACCGTGGCACAGCGCGAGCGATCCGCGGAACAGCTGCGCCGAGACCGAACATCGGGACCCCCGGCACCGGCCCCCGAATCCGCGCCCAAGCAGTCCCAACCAGCGGGGACGCCATGAGCCGCTTGGGCTGGGTGTTGCTGGCAGGGTGGTTGGTGGGGTGTGCGTCCGCGCCGCGCCCCGCCATCTTGAACCAGCTCGACCAAGTGCACGACGGGACCGCCACGCAGGCAACGGCCAGCGTCGCCCCCCAGGGACACGCGCGCGCCGAGAAGCTACACGCAGAAGCGGAGCGGGCCTGGGAGGGCGGGGAGACCGCCAAGGCCCAAGTCCTCGGAGAACGGGCCCTGGCCGCTTACGCCCGAGCCCGCGTTCTGGCCCGAATCGCGCGAGCTGAGCAGAGCCTAGCGGAGGTCGAACAGCAGCGGGTCGTCGCGACCAGGGAGCTCGGGGCACTTCGAGCGAGTCAGGCCGAGGTCGCCGCCGCGCTGGTGGCCGTGCAGAAGCAGGTCGAGGTGGAGCGCGATCGTGAGCAGCTCGGAAAACCAGTGGCAGCATCGCCCCAACGCGAAGCAGCGCGCCGGGCTATCGCGCGCTCCAACGCAAGCCAGGCCCGCATGCTCTGTGCGTGTGCATCGCTGTTGGACGCCAACGCCAAACAGACCCAATCCCTCTTGGTCGAGCTGGACCAGCTCGACTCCGCACTAGCCAAAGGCGTGGTCCCGACACCGATCGATCGAGGCTACGAGCTCCGTTCGGCGTGTCTATCGCGACTGGTCACCATCCGACGACCCCGCTCGACAGCTCGTCCCACCGCGAACTCCCTGGACCGCCTTCTGGTACGACTGGGAGAGATGGGCCTGCGGCCCATTCGTGACGAGCGAGGCATCGTGGCCACGTACCCAAGCCCGTTCCAGGCCTCGGGCCTGACGGCGGATGTCGAGGCGCGCCTTGCCCAACTCGCAACGGTAGCCAAGGAGCACCCGGAGCTTCCCATATTGATTGCCGTGCACTCGGCCCGCGGCGAGGCGACCCCCCGCGATCGAGCTCGCGCCACTCGAGCGGCAGCCCTGGTGCGCCCCGGGCCTACCCAGGGGGTCTGGACCGAGTGCCTGGGTGATCGTGTCCCACTGGTGGAGAGAAACGGAGCGGGAGCAGCCGCCCACAACGAGCGCCTCGAGGTGGTCTTCGTCGATCCCGGGGCTTGAGGCGATTCCATTCCCACTGGAGCGACCAAAAAAACGTCGCGACACGGACCGTATTGTGGGTTCAGCGCAACTATTGAGTGAAGCGGGCGTCTGAATCCATAGGCGGCCATGGCTCGCGACTCGATGTATGGAGAAGTAGTACTCTGGTCCGGCCAACCACGGGACCTGGGGGTTCCCATATTTGCCAAAGCAGCAGGGTTGGCAAGCTACGGGATCGCCCTGGTGTGCATTGCGTTCGCCGTCGTCCAGGCCTTGGTACTGGGGCAGGGCATCACGGCTCCCCTATTGTTGGGCCTTTGGTGCGCAACGCTGGGCGCTACGTTCCATATCGGGCCGAGTCTGTGGCTTCGGCACTGCCGCTACACGCTCACCAGCCGGCACGTGATCTGTCGAATGGGGCCCTTCCGACGCACCATGGAATGCGCGTCGATCAGCTATGCCCGAATCTGTTGGAGTCCCAGGCTCCCCGGCGTTGGGACGCTGGAGTTGATTCGCGCCGTCCCCACCGGCGCCCTGCGGCGTCGGCTGTTGCTGCGGCTGGAGGCCATCGAGAGCCCCGACGGAGTCTGGGCAATCATGCGCGGCGCACAGGACGTCGCCGCACGGGTTCACCGTGAGCTACCACTGATTCAGCGACTCGACCGCAATGAACGAATCCTGTGGGCGGGTCGCCCGCGTCCCCACCTGCGCGCCTATCTCCCGGACGGCGTCGACGAATGGGCTCTCTCCACCGCGGTTGCAGCGCTGTTGGGATTGGCCGCGTTCATGGCGGTGCGAAGCGTCCACTGGGTGACACATCTCGCCCGCCACGGACTCGGACCGTCCACGGTGGCCTTCTGGGCTCTCCTGGTCGGTCTGGCCCTGGGTCTTTTGATCGTGCTCGCCGTTGCGGGATACCTGGCCCACGAAACGTGGGTCCTGCGGGCACGGACGCTGCACACCACACGGTACTGGATCAGCAATCAGCGCGTGCTCATCCAGCGGGGGCGCGAGGAATTGCTGCTGGACCGACGCCGCGTGGTCCACGTGATTGACACCCCGGCTGGTGCCGGGACACGCAACGTGTTCTTGGTCCTCGACGGACCCCGGGCACGCGCGCTGGAGGCGGGGGGCGCCTTCGGGACCAACCCCCGAGGAAGCGGTCTGCGCCCGGTCTTCTTGTGCGTCCCCGACGGCGAGGGAGCCTGCCGAGCGCTCGAGGGCCACCCCTCGCTCCCCCCTTCGGTTCCGAACGCTGCCTGAATCACCGAGGTGCACGGTTCGGATACATCGAGCCCACCCGACTCATCGTTCCCCGGACAGGTCCCGTATCCGGCTTTCGGCGAGCTGGTGCAGCGGCGAGCCCTGCTTGGTCGGTACGGCCTGCCACAAAGACAAAGCGACGTCGCGGTCCAGCGGCTCCACCGCCAGGGCCAGCGCACTCGAGCGTTCCTCGGGAGCCAGCCGCGGTTCGAGGGTCAACACAGGCCCTGGCCCAGAATGGTTCTTGGCCCAGGCTGGCTGGCGCAGAGCCCTTTTCCCAAGCCGCGATGCGGACAGTTGACCCGCAGGTGCACCCTCTAGCGCATCGACGAGCAGCAACACCGCGGCCGCCCAGGCCTGAAGCTCGGGATCGGCAGCGCGTTCGTGGGCTCGCTGTAAGAACTGCCGGGCGTCAACGCGATCCTCGGCGTTACCGCGAGACAGGAGCGCAGCGTATTCGACCCACAGTCGCACGGTGAAGGTCTCCTCCCAGGACCAACCAAGGGCGGTCTGATACGCCCTGCGTGCCACGGCGTCCTTCGCCTGGTTGGTCGCAGCCACGGCCAGATCCGACAACGTCGCTGGATCGCTGGGCCAAGACGCGGACCCTGCCGCCAAAAAGTCGTCGAAGGCCCGCGCCGAATCGCCCAGTCGAAGCCAGGCTCGCGCAACGACGTGTCGCGCCTCGGGCGCTCCCGCCAAGACCACCACGGCACGCTCCGCCAGCTTCAGCGCCGAAGACGCGTCCTTTTCGAGCAATCCCAGGGACTGAGCCAGCTCGCGACAAGCCTGCTGGTGCGGGCCTCCCTGCCGCGGCGCGAAGATGCGCCGGGCGGAGCGGGGGGCTGGATCGGCAGCACACACCAAAGGCCGCGAGGCAATCCACAGGGTCGGGCTCGGCTCGGCAAGGGCCGACCCAGCCAAGGCCAATAGGGCCAATGTCAACCGCGAGCGTGCGAGGACCACGGGGTGCGATGGTACCCGAAACGGGCCCCACTGTCTCGCATCGGGACGTCGGCTGCGCCGAATCGGCCTACCCAAGCGGATTGTGCAAGGTGATGGTCTGGTCTCGCCGTGGACCCACACTCACCACGAAGGCGGGTACCTTGAGGTAGGAAAGCACGAAATCGAGATAGGCCCGGGCCGCCGCGGGGAGTTCGGCGAGCGAGCGAGCATCGGAAATGGACTCCGACCACCCGGGCATTTCCTCGTACAGGGGTTGGACGGGTTCTGGCCCGTCCAGTTCGTCGATGGGGAACTCCTCGGTTCGCCCCTGGGACGTCATGTAGCCCACGCAGACTCGAACCCGCGACAGGCCGCCGAGGACGTCCAACTTGGTAATCGCCAGTCCATCGAGGCCGTTGACTCGAATCGCGTAGCGCAACGCCGGGAGATCCAACCATCCGGTCCGTCGAGGGCGCCCGGTGACGCTGCCGAACTCCGCGCCCCGATCGCGAAGGTGATCGCCATCCGCGTCGAACAGCTCCGTCGGGAAAGGTCCTGCGCCCACGCGAGTCGTATACGCCTTGGTAACACCGACCACGGTCTGAATCCGATTGGGCCCGATGCCGGAGCCCGTCGCGGCACCCCCGGCCACCGCGGAGCTCGAGGTCACGAACGGGTACGTTCCATGATCCACGTCCAAGAGGGTTCCCTGGGCTCCTTCGAAAAGTACCTTCTTGCCCTCCTGCAGACTCCGGTCGACACGCAGGGACGCGTTGCCCAGCCACGGCAGCAAGCGTTTCGACTGTTCCAAGAGTGGCCCGACGACGCTGTCCACCGTCGGCAGCGTGCCCTTCATCCGTTCCAGAAATGGATGCCAGGCCTCCAGAGCTCCCTGGACCCGGGCTCGGAGCCGCGCCTCGTTGCGCAGATCCCCGGTGCGCACGCCGGTACGGCGCGCCTTGTCCTCGTAGGTTGGACCAATCCCCTTGCGCGTCGTGCCGATGGCTTGGTTCGCGGCGGCTCGCGACTCGCGACGGTCATCGAGCTCGATGTGGTAGGGCAGGATGAGGTGAGCCCGATCGCTCAGCAAGAGGCGCTGGTCCAGGTCCGCGTGGCCCCGTCGCACCAACTCATCCACCTCGGCCAGCAGCACGGTCGGATCGACCACCATGCCCTGTCCCATGATACTGAGGGTTTCCCGGCGAAGGATGCCGCTCGGCAAGAGGCGCACCACCAACTTCTCGTCCCCCACCACCAGCGTGTGCCCGGCATTCGGCCCACCCGCGTAGCGCACCACCACGTCAGCTCCGCCGGTGTAGATGTCGACGATTTTGCCCTTTCCCTCGTCACCCCACTGGGCACCCACAATCGCAACGCCTGTCATGTTCCTTCATTTCTGCGGCGCCATTCGGCCGCCACGGTTAGACCGGACTCAACCCGTCCGTCCCTCAAGCCGCCGAGACACTCGATGTGCTGCGGGGCAGAACCCCCGGGTCCAAGGCGGGCTCGTACCCGCCGAACGCAAGCGTCGCGGCGGTTCGAAATGGCGTGGCCGCGAGGCGGGAAACGACGGCGGAAGTCCCTGGGCAAGGCACCGGAGTCTAACAGCTCTCGGCCTGCCTGCACGTCAGGTCCCGTCGATATCCGAAAGACCGGGCCTCGGCCCAACCCTGGGGGAGTCGAGGACCCGCACCAGGCTTTCCCAACCACAGGGACGGCGGTATGCATCGACCGGATCGAGATGGATCTTGACCCCCAGCCCCCGGACCGCACTCCGGATGACCCGGAGCCGCGTCCCGTCGGAGACGCCGCTCGGTCGCTGTCGTCCCCGCGGTGGCTGTTCGTCCAGCTTATCGGCCTCGAATGCACGCAACCGTTGCGCTGCGACGCAGTGACCGAATCGTTGGTTCGCAGTGTGACCAACGCCCCGGGCGGCGCAGTCCTTTACGCGGATCTCAATCACCCGCGAGGCCTGGGCGTGATCTCTTGGTCGGAGCAACCCCGGCTCCTGGCTCGAACCGTCCGTTCGATGGTCAATGACCCAGCGCACGCTGCCGAGGTCAGGGTGCGCTCAGAATGTTCGATGCTCGGACACACTTACTTGACAGGATTTGAGACAGAGCCCGAAAGCTGGCTGTTACACCGACCCGTCAAGACCCTGACCGAACCCAGCAGCGACTATGCCGTCTTCTACCCTTTGCGCCGTCACGGCAGCTTCGAACAGCTGGCTCCGGAGCGCAAGGCATCCATCATGCGTGAACATGGAGGCATCGGCCGACAGTACGCAGACCAGGATCTGGTCCATGACGTCCGACTCGCCTGCCATGGTCTCGACATCAATGACAACGACTTCGTGATCGGCCTATTGGGAAGGGAGCTTGCCCCCTTGTCGCAAATCGTGAAAGACATGAGGCGAACCCAGCAGACGGCCGAATTCATCCAACGGATGGGGCCCTTTTTCGTGGGTCAGGTGTTGGCTCGTAACCCGGGGACGTGACGGTGCGTGGACTGCCGATTCGAGCCATTGCTCTGGATCTGGATGGGACGCTGATCGATTCGCGCATGGACATCGCCCTGGCGTGCAATCGAGCCCTGGCTCGGCACGGCTGCCCCACCCTTGACGTCGAGGTCATCGCGGGATTCGTCGGAGACGGTGGCCGAACACTCCTTTCCCGTGCGGCGGGTTGGTCGAGGGACGATCCTCGATTGGACGCGGTCCTCGCGTCATTCATCGACATCTACGCTCAAGACCCAGTGCGCAATACCACACTGGTGCCGGGTGCCCTGGAGACACTGCACGCCATTTCGCGCTGGCCCCTGGCCCTGTGCACCAACAAGCCCCGCGCCATCACCGCGCCTCTACTCGAGGCGCTGGAACTCTCCCGGTATTTCCAGGTGGTCGTGGCGGGTGGCGATCTCCCGGTACACAAGCCCAACCCCGAGGTCATAAGATACCTGGCCGCCCTCTTGGGCATCCAACCGAGCAACCTGGTCATGGTTGGCGATGGTCATCAGGACGTTCTGGGTGGACGTGCCGCGGGGGCTCGCACGGTGGGGCTGCTGGGAGGGTTCACCGACCGGGCGACGCTCGAGGCAACCCAACCCGACGCACTGTTGGCGTCAATCGAGGAGCTTATTGCACTGCTCGAAGCGTGGCACAACGAGTCGATCATCCCGCCAGGCGATGGTAGGCAGCACTGAGTTCGGCAAAGCGGCGGTCGAGAACCTGGCGTTGCTCGCCTTGGGCATGGGGAAACCGATCCGGGTGGACTGCCGCCGCCAGCTGTCGGAATGCCTGCCGAATGCGAGCCGGATCCGCGGTGGGCGGAAGGCCCAAGGTCATCAGAGCGTTCCGCCGCGCAACTCGCTCGCCCAGCGTACCGGCTGGCTGTGGCGACGAAACTCCCGGTGATTCCCTGCGGGTCCTGGCTCGCGGACGACCGTGCAGAAACTCTTCGGGCGCCAGAGGTCGCTGGGGATCCAGCATCTTGGACCTTGGCCGCGGGCTCCGAAACGCGATCCGTGCTCCCCGCAGACCAAAGATCGCTTCCAGTCGCAGGACCAGTTGCTGGCGCACGGCCGTGGTCAGCTCGGCTTCAGCAACCATTCCGTGCTCGACCAGCCAGCGCCCCAGGGGGACGACGCCGTCCTGGGGGCGACGTCTCAGGAGGTCACGCAGGACTTCCTCGGATAGGTGGGCGGTTCGTTGCAGCAACCTGCCCAGCGGTACGGTATCGAGGGGTGTCTCGATCTGACAGATCAGTCCCCTGGCCAAATGGATCCGGTGAGTTCGACCCGCAGTGGCTCCCGACTCCTCGGTTAGCTCAAGGACACCGGTGGCCTGCTCGCGGTACAGAGCTCCCAGGAGATCGCCGAGCGTGGTGGTCGCCAGCCGACCTGCAAGGTTCATGCATCGATGGGATATCAGGGGAGCGCCAGCAGGGACAAGTTCGCACCCGGGCCAATCCCCCATTGACCTGCGGTCCGTCCTCAGGTGGCGCTGGGAGGGGCGTAGAAGTCCACCAAACGGATGGGCTCGGCTGTCAGCGCAGCCTGAACGCGGGACCGAGTTCCCACGTGATCGCCACCGATCTGGAAGGGGGTGGGCGGGTCGACCTCGATCCGAACGGCCTCCACCAGAAAATCGAAGATGTGCTCCGGTGACGCGTATTCCCCCTTCCAGATGGCCTTGAAGTTCCGAAGGAACGGTCCGGCGCTGAGGGTCGACACCCTCAGGTGCATGCGATCGGGACGTTCATTGGCATAGGGGAAGGCCCGAAAGCCAAAGCCGTAGTAAGGGATTGTCGACAGGGCTGCGATTCGCGCGGGGCCTTCGTAAATGGTCTCTCCGACTCGATAGCCTGCTCCGATCCGACTACCCCGAGTTCCCAGTCGGAAGGCCTCCGCCCCGGAGTTCATGACGCGCACATGCGGCATGGGCTTTACGAGCGAATTGGGCAAGGTCCGCGTCAGGACCGCGAGGCCATAGATGGCAGGACCCGTGGCAATGCCGCGAAGGCGCCCCTGGCTCAAGAGCGCCCGAGTGCGCGTGTAGTCCGCCAACAGGGTGGCATCCACGCCGAATCCACAGAAGGGGGCGATTTGGCCCTCCACCTCGACCAAGCGGATGGGACGACTGCCGGCGTCGGCCTGCAGCCTTTCCACATCCGCACTAAGATCCCTGGATCCCGTGGCGGAGGATCCGACCACCCAGGCCAGGGCGTTCCCCGTACCGAGTTTCAATAGGCCGAAGCGAGGCAGCGGAGCACGCTGGCGGCGCGCCTCGCGAACCACTTCAGTAACCACTACAGTAAAGGTACCGTCTCCACCACCGGTCAACACCGTGCTGTAGCCCCGCGACACAATCATCCGGGCGATCTCCGTGGTCTCGGAGAGCCGGCGCGACACGAAGAGATCGCCGCCCGCCAGGATTCGATCCAGCGTCGAGATGACCTCGGCGTTCACGTTCTTGGCATTGCCATTCACGACCACCGCTATGCGTGCCGGTCCGGGATCGCCGGGACTGCTCGGTGGCAAGCTCGAGGGCGGCAACTCTTCGGAACTGGGTCGGTCCGTGCTCATCCGGCAGGATACTCCTTGGCAGCTAGTGTCGCCGTCCCCGCCCCTTGGGGCAAGCCATCCCCCAGGGGCACCCGGAAGTTGGCCGATGCTGGCACTCCCGCTAGGGTGAGTCCGGGTCTCGTGTGGCCCCGGTGTTGTGAAGATGAGCAAGACCAAGCCCGTAGGATCAGCCAAGAACTGTGCGGAGAACCTGCCGAGACGTGCCTGTTCCGGGGCAGCCGCCGTCGCGACCAAGCAGGAGTCCCGACCCCTCACCCGGCGCAACAGCCCTCGAGGGGCCGCCCCCTGGGCCGCTCGGCACGCGGTCAAGAGGGCCGCGGAGGCGGCAGAACGCAATGCCAGCCCTCCAGCCCCGGGCAGTGCCCGCGCAACGCTTCGCACCCCGGAGGATGCCGAAAAGCTCAAGGCCCGGATCACCGAGCTTGCCAGCCATATCGCACGGCTCAATCAGCTGCGTCGAAGCCTTCCCAAGGACTTCTGGGAAGTCTCCTGCATGCTGGTCTCGATCGTGGAGCGACGCCTGTTCGAGGCCAAGGGTTACTGCAGCTTCGAGGCATTCGCGGAGCGCGAGCTGGAGCTGGGCAAATCGACCGCCCAACGACTGGTCCGTCTCTCCCAGGTGTTCCAGCCCTCGGCAGCTCCGGCCATTGGCTATGTGGCCTTGATGCGGGCGCTGGAGGCCCTCGAGCAGGAGCCGGAGGGCCCCACCCGAGTCAAGGTGCCAGTGCCCGCCAAGCCGCTCAAGCCCCCGTTCCTGGTTCGCGGCTGATCCTGGCCGAGCGCGGCTTGCCGGGCTATACGTCCGCCCCCGATGCGGTTCTTGGACGAATGTACCGTCGAGGTCGTGGCCGGTGACGGTGGCAGCGGTTGTGTGGCCTTTCGCCGCGAGAAATTCGTTCCATTCGGGGGCCCGGCCGGAGGTGACGGTGGCCGGGGGGGCGACGTCGTGTTGGCGGCCGATCCGGGACTGTCGACGCTGTGGGATCTGCACACCCTCGGCCAGGTGCGGGCGCAGCATGGGCAGCCGGGCTCTGGCAAGGACTGCTATGGTCGCTCGGCAGCAGAGCGCCGGATCAGGGTCCCGCTCGGGACCGTCGTACTCGACGAGGAGAGTCGGAGCGTGCTGGGCGAGCTATTGCACGTCGGCGACAGCCTGGTGGTGGCGAAAGGCGGAAAGGGTGGACGCGGCAACAAGCATTTCGCCACCCCGGTCGATCGTGCACCACGACGCGCCGAGACCGGGGAACCGGGGGAGCACCGACGCGTGCGCTTGGAGCTCCGTTCCATGGCCGACGCAGGCCTTTTGGGTTTCCCCAACGTGGGCAAGAGCACGCTGCTCCGAGCGGTCAGTCGGGCTCATCCCAAGGTGGCCGATTACCCGTTCACCACACTGGAGCCTCATCTGGGGGTGGTCGTGGTGGGCGATTCCCACCGGGGTCTGGGCAGCAACTTCGTCCTGGCAGACATACCCGGTCTGGTCCCGGGCGCCAGCCAGGGTCAGGGGTTGGGGATCCGCTTCTTGCGTCACCTGCAGCGCACCCGTGCCCTGTTGCATTTGGTCAGCTTGACCGACGATCCGTCTCGCGATCCCTTGGCCGATTATCAGGCCCTGCGCGCAGAGCTCCTTCTGCACGGGGAGCAGCTGGAACGGCGACCCGAGCTCGTGGCTCTGACCAAAGCAGACCTACCCGAGGTGCGACAGGCTTATCCTGCGCTGCGCGAGCGATTTCGCGAGCAAGGGGTCGAGCTCAGGTTAGTGAGCGCCGCTAGCCACATGGGCATCGATGAGCTGATGCAAGAACTGGCCTCGCTGCTCGGCTCCCCCGAATAGGGCACGGTTCCCTTCAGGCCTCCGCATCCAAAGCCGCGTCGAAGTCCTGCATCTCGTCGTAGTAGGCGTCCTCTTCCAGATTGTCGAAGCGCGTGTAGGTGGCCTCGAATCGGGTCCGCACGGTGCCGGTGGGCCCGTTGCGCTGCTTGGCCACGATCACCTCGGCCGTCCCTTTGTCCTGGCTGTCTTGGAAGTAATAGTCGTCTCGATAGACGAACAGGATGGCATCAGCATCTTGCTCGATGGCACCCGACTCCCGCAAATCACTCAACTGCGGCCGCTTGTCCTTGGTGTTGCGGGTTTCCACGGCCCGATTCAGCTGGCTCAGAGCGATCACCGACACGTTGAGCTCCTTGGCCAGCTGTTTGAGACCTCGCGACAGCTCACTGATCTCCTGTTCGCGGCTCCCCGCCTCACGTCTGCCTTGCATCAGCTGTAGGTAGTCGATGGCGACGAGCCCCAGCTTCCTTTTGACCCCTGGCGATTCGGCGTTGCCGCGCGCGATCTCGGCCTGCAGGCGCCGAACCTTGGCCCTCACATCGAGCAGACCAATGGCCGGCGTGTCGTCGAGCCAGACGGGCATGGATGCCAGTCGCGCTGCCGCCTCGGTGAGTCGGCTCCAGTCCTCCCGGCGCAGCGCCGCTTTTCGGATGTCGCCCATGCTGACCCGTGCCTCGCTGGCCAGAAGGCGGGCCGCCAGCTGCTCCTTGGGCATCTCCAGGCTGAACACGACCACGCCGTATTGAGACTCCTCGGCGCCCTCGGATGACACCGACTCCTCGCCCTCCAAGTCGTTCGCCCCCCGAGGGCGCGCGATGTTGACCGCCATGTTCAGGACGAACGAGGTCTTGCCCATGCCCGGTCGCCCGGCAATGATGTAGAGGTCGCCGGGGTGCAGGCCAGCCATCATCCGATCCAGCTGGGTGAAACCGGTCGGCACCCCGGTGATGCCGCCCCCTCGCTTGGTAGCCTCGTTGAGGATCCGGAAGGCCTGAACCACCGCCTCCCGCAACGCCACGACCGACGTGGTTTCCGGCACGCGGGCGATGTCGAAGATGGACTGCTCGGCTCGATCGATAAAGGTCTGCGCGTCGCCGCAGTCCCCATAACCCTCGGCGGCGAAGCGCTGGCATGCCGCGATCAGCTGGCGAACCCGCCACTTGGCCAACACCACCTCGGCGTGCGTCTCCACATTGCCAATGGCTGGCGTCGCGTCAATCAGCTGGGCCAGATAGGGAGTGCCCCCCACCAGATCCAGACGACCCTTGTCCCGAAGCCAGCCGGCCACCGAAACGATGTCGACGGCCCGGTGGGACTGTTGCAGATCGGTGACGGCCTCGAAGATCCGTCGGTGCGCGTCCGAATAGAAATGCTCGGAGCGCAAGCGCTCCTGCACGATGTCGAACGCCTCGGGACTCAACAGCGCCGCGCTGAGCACCGCGGCCTCAGCATCGAGATCGCTGGGAGGCGTACGGCCCAACTCGGCGCGTACGCCCCGATCCGGCTGGACCCGCTGCACCATCGGATCATTCCTGGTCGTCACCATGAGCTGCCCTCACCGTCGAGAAGCGCCCATGATAGCGCAACCACGCCTCGAGAGGGTCGCCATCGCAACTTGCCTCGTCGAGTCGTTACGCCCGACCGGTAATCACCTCGATGTGAGCCGGCTTACCAGTTGTGCTCAGGCCTTCTTGACGACTTCGACTCGGAGGTTCGCGACCACATTCGCGTGCAGCTTGATCGGAACCAACGTCTGTCCCAGCTGCTTGATCGGCTCGCCGAGCACGATCCTCCTTCGGTCGACCGCCACACCAGCAGCCGCGAATGCTTCCGCGATGTCGTGCGTGGTGACCGAGCCAAACATGCGATCCTCCTCACCGACCGCCCGTTCCAGACGGATGCTGATCGCCTCCAGCGAAGCCGCCATCTTCTGAGCCTCGGCAAGATCCTTTGCAGCCACATTGGCCGCCGCTCGCTTGAGCTCGTCGACCCGAGACAGATTGGACTTGGACGCGACCACGGCCAGACCCCGGGGGAACAGGTAGTTGCGAGCGAAGCCCGGCCGAACCCGAACGACTTCCCCACCCTGACCAAGGTTCTCGACGTTCTTTTGCAATACGACTGTGATGGGAGTGGCCATCCTCAACCCTCCGTCATTCGTTCGAGGTGAAAGGCATGAGCGCAATGGCCCGTGCCCGCTTGATGGCCCCAGCAATCTCACGCTGATGCTTGGCGCACACACCAAGTATGCGGCGGGGTACGATCTTGCCGCGTTCGGTGATGAAGTACTTGAGCGCTTGTGGGTCCTTGTAGTCGATGGTCAGAGACTCGTCTCCACAGTAGCTGCAGCCGCGACGTCGAGTGCGCCTAAACGACCCAGGAGCCGCCTCACGGTCCATCTGACGGTCAGAGCGATCCCTATCCTCTCTCATGACTCATCCTCCTTCTCGTCAGCCGGGTACTCGTCCCCGTCCATATCCTCACCCAAATCCTCCTCGGTGCGCCGAGGCCGCGGCTCCGGCTCAACGAAGCCCAACTCTCGTTCCAGCAGTCGCTCGTCTTCGACCTCCTCCGGGAGATCGATTTCCTCGAACTTCACGGCCTCCGGATCGATCGTGAGCTCCCCCAGATCGACGTGGGCCGCCCGAAGAACCGTCTGGAACTTGATGACGTCATCAATCATCCGAAGGTTTCGCTCCAGCTCGGCGACCATGTCTGGCCCCGCCACGTACTTGACGTACACGTACACGGCCCGCCGGAAGCTCTTGATGGTGTAGGAAAGCTGCCTTCGCCCCCAGGTCTCGACCTGGGTCAGCTTGCCCCCCAAACGCTCCACCACGTCCTCGATACGTTTGGCCACCCGCGCCGCAGCGTCCTTGGTGACGTTGGGCCGCATCAGGTAGATGGTTTCGTACTCTCGATAACGTACAGATTGCGCCGTTGCTGCGCTGGTCATTGAGCCTCTCCTTCTGGGCTTCGGCCCCGGCAAGGGCGCCGGAGCAAGGAGTCATGATTTGATTTTTCGATTGATTTGGTTCATCGCAGCGGACGGACCCAACACAATGAGTCGTTCCACCGCACACGTGGCATCCTTCACCAGTTGCCTGGCCTCAGCCTCACGGGCTTCGGGGAAGGGCTCTAGCAGATAGTCTGCCACCGTGCCCTGGAATTGTGGCGGCGGCCGGCCGATTCCACACCGGACCCTCAGATAGTCCGAGGACCCCAGATGTTCGGACAGGGACTCCAGTCCGTGGTGGCCGGCATCTCCACCCCCACATTTCAAGCGGACCTGTCCAGCAGGCAGGTCGAGCTCGTCGTGGATGACCGCGATGTCCTCTACGGTCAGCCGATAGAAAGCGGCGGCGCTTCGAACGCTGAACCCGGACAGGTTCATGTAGGTCTGCGGCTTGAGGACCATGACCCGCTGGTCCTCGATCACCAAGGAAGCCAGCTCGCCCTGGAACTTGCTGCGCCAGGGCCCACCGCGATGCCCGTCGACCAGAGCGTCCGCGACCTCGAATCCGATGTTGTGCGGGGTCCTCACGTAGCGGGACCCCGGATTGCCGAGGCCGACCAGGAGCATCACTTGGTCTTCGCACCCACCGCGGGCTTGTTCGCACCCGCCGCGGGCTTGTCGCCAGCCACCGCGGGCTTGTCGCCAGCCGCCGGGGCCCCGGCCGCAGCAGCGCCTTCGGCCGTCGCCGCACCCTCTTTGGCAGTCGCCTCTTCTTCCTCGCCCTTGCCACTGGTCTCGGTGACGATGGCGAGCACCGTCTGATTCGGCGGAACGCGAAGCGTCACTCCCTCGGGAACGACCACCTGGGAGGCCGCCACGTGGTCATCGAGCTCTAGGCCCGAGATGTCGATGGTGATGTTGACCGGTATGTCCTTGGGCAAGCAGCGAACTGGCAATCGCCGAAAGACGATGCGCACGACACCGCCCATCACCACGCCCGGGCTCTTGCCAATCGTCGCCACCGGGATTTCCACGTCAACCGGTGCATCCAGTGCGATCCTCAAGAAATCGGCGTGGATGAGATCCCTGCTCACCGGGTGATGCTGCAGGTCTGCAAGCAGGACCGGGAAGCACTCTTTCTGGTCGACGTCCAGCTCGAACACCGTGTTCCGACCTAGCTTGCCGGACAGGATGTCCGACAATGCCTTGGGCGCCACGGCCAAGGACAGGACCGGCTCACCACGACCATAGGCAACCGCCGGGATCTCCCCGCGCCCCCGCAAACGACGTGCGCGACCCTTCCCGGACTCAGTTCTGCGCGAAGCAACAACTTTGGTCAACTCCATGATGCATTCTCTCCCGATCCGATGTCTTCTGCCCAGGTCCCAGTCCCAAAAAGGGCCGTCATACGAACAGCGAACTGACGGATTCACTGTTGTGGATTCTGCGAATCGCTTCACCCAGTAGCTTCCCAGTGGAAAGGTACTTGATCTTCGGACAACTCCCGGACCGCTCGCTGGGCGGGATGGTGTTGGTCACCACCACTTCTTCCAGGACGGATTCCCGAATCCGGTCCACGGCCGGACCACTGAGGACCCCATGGGTCGCGCAGGCCACGACCCGCCGCGCTCCGTTGTCCATCACGGCTCGGGCCGCGTTGCAAAGGGTTCCAGCCGTGTCGATCATGTCGTCGATGATGATGCAATCCCGATCCCGAACATCACCGATGAGGTGCATGACCTCGCTGACATTGGCCTTTTCCCGGCGCTTGTCCACGATGGCCAAACCGGCACGCATACGCTTGGAGAAGGCCCGGGTGCGCTCCACCCCCCCGGCGTCGGGAGAAATGAAGACCGCCGATTCGTCGAAATGTCGCCCCAGGTAATCCTCCAGGAACACCGGCATCGCGTACAGGTGATCGAACGGGATGTTGAAGAAGCCCTGGATTTGACCAGCGTGCAGATCAATACTGACCACCCGGTTGACCCCCGAAGCGCTCAACAAATCGGCTACCAACTTGGCAGTGATGGGGGTCCTTGGAGAGACCTTGCGATCCTGACGGGCGTAACCGTAGTAGGGGATGACCGCCGTGATACTCTGGGCCGACGCCCGGCGCAGGGCATCGCACATGATCAGAAGCTCCATCAGGTGGTCATTAACCGGGGAGCAGGTGGGCTGAACCACGTAGCAGTCGAAGCCACGCACGCTGTCGTGGAATTCGCAGAAGGTTTCTCCGTCGCTGAAGCGACGGATCGTGGTCTTGCCCAGGGGAACCCCCAGCACGCTCGCGATCTCTTCGGCGAGCGTTCGGTTGGCGTGCCCAGTAAGCAACCTGACGTTCTTCACACGGCTCTCCCCGACCCTTCGCTCTAAACCATTGAAAACATTGAGTTCTCTTGGGTTGCGGGGCCGGCGGCGGCAGGCGTAGCAGCCCCCCTTGCCCCTGTCAACGCTGAGGTCGGCCCTCCGCCCCTACCGATAGGGATTGGCGATGTCCAAATCCGGCTGGCGCGGCTTGGGCTTGTCGGCGGGAGCGCTCCTCCGGCTCCCGGAACCCCACCGCCTTGCCCCTGGGTGGGACGAGCCAGTGGCGGGCTTGGTGTCGCTTTCCGACTCGGCGACCGGAAGGCTCGACGCGTTGGCTCGCCCCGATCCATCTGCGTCCGCAGCCCCCGAGTCCCGGCCCAACGCGCCTGAATTGGGGCCACTGGAACCCGCGGCTGTCAGGGTCGTAGCCGTACCGCTCGCAGAGCCAGTCGTCGCGGCGCTGGGCTGTGCCTGATCGTCTGCCAACTGCCCAATGAGTAACCCTACCAGCCCAAGCAGCAGCACCACGCCCACTGCCAGCAACACACGACGCCGGCCAGCGCCGGGAACCATCCAACGAGAAACGGCGGTCTCGGTCCCCTCGGAGAAATCCGCCCCTTTGGCCAAGCCGTCTGCCCCCCGCCGTGCTGGATTGATTCGCCTGGCCTTGGAGGCACTCTGCTCGATGACCTCGCTCTCGGCCAGCCACACTCGCACGGACTCCCGCTGCTGAGCGAGCTCCGACCCCAGAGCGGTGGACATGTATGCCGCCACGTCGCGTGCCGTGGCCAGCGAGCTCGAAGCGGTTGCCGCACGCTCCAACTCGTCGGCGAATTCGGCACAGGTCGGAAAGCGACGGTCAACGTTCCTCTCCAGCGCCCTCATGCAGACAGCGCTGATCCGCGGGTCGACTTCGACCGAGTAACGCGTTGGAGCGATAATCGGTTCATTCACCACTCGCGACAGGGTCAGCGCCTCGTTCGCTGCCCGGAAGAGTCGTCGCGCCGCGAGCATTTCCCACAGCACGATCCCGGACGCGAATACGTCGGCCCTCCTGTCGATGTCCTCGCGCCCCGCCGCCTGCTCCGGGGCCATGTAGGCGATCTTTCCCTTCAGCTGCCCAACGCGAGTCCCGGCCAAACGGGTCGCGGCGTGGGCGACCCCGAAGTCCGCGATACGCGCGTTCCCGTCGATGCCCACCAAAACGTTCTGCGGAGAGACGTCTCGGTGCACCAGTTCCGTGGGGCGTCCCGCATCGTCCCGGAGCTCGTGGGCCGCATGCAGTCCAGTCAGCATGTCGAGCACAATTCGCACGCCGATCCCGACCGGCAGGCGTGATCCAATGGTCGCCTCCCGGGACATGAGCCGAGCCAGCGTGTCCCCCTCGATGTACTCCATGACCAGGTAGTACCCACCATCGCTGGCTCCAACTTCGAGGATGGGCACCACATTGGGATGATGGATCAGTGCCGCCAGACGAGCCTCATCCAGGAACATCCGCACGAACTCGGTTTCGACCGCCAGGTGAGGATGCAATCGCTTCAGCGCGACGAAGCGCTGGAATCCTCCCATGCCGGAGAGGCGCGCCAAGAAGACGGTCGCCATGCCCCCCGACGCGATTTCTGCAACGAGCTCGTAGCGCTCGATGCGCTGGCGCCCTTCAGGACCAACAGGAATGAGGCGCGCAGCAACCACGGCCAGCTCAGAACCTCCCCGTGGTCCCCACAATGGCTTCCCAGGCCATCCCTCGGGATGGCGAAGCGCTCGATCCGCGTCCAACACTGGGCGCAAATCCGACGATGGGAGTGACGCTCACTCGACCGGGCAAGGTCAACGCCGACGCTGGCGCGGACTTGCTGCCCGAATTCCAATCGGTGGCCAACGTCCCCACGATCAGCGTGCCAACGGCGAACGCAGCCGTGACACCAGCAAGGATGTTGGTCCTGAGCTCCTTGTCTTTGGCGTCCTGATATAATGGGCAATCAGTACCCTGGTTCACACACTCCCTGCGAATGGCGTCCTCACCCGGATTCTTCAGCGTGTCGATACCGCTGTAGGTGGTGGCAATGCCAGCCACCGCAGTCAGCCCCACACCCACCCAGAAGACCGTTGGTGACCAACCCTTCGACGGGGTCTGATCGGGAGGCTCGTCAAGCAACGGAGCAGGTGCCCCGGACTCGTCATCGTACAGACTCTCCGTTTCCGCCGGCTCCGGATCGGGCTCCCGTTCGGCCTCAAACTCGAGCTCGATTTGGCCACCCGCCTCGACCTGGAATTCCTTGGTAAGATTGCCCTTCTCGCCCCAGCTGGCGCGCAGCGAATGGGAGCCCGCGTCGGCGTACACGACTCGATTGGCTGCTGCGTGCCCATGCACGATCTTTCCGTCAAGCAAGAGATCACAGGCTGGTGCACAGCTTACGTCCGCACGCCCCGCCTCCGTGTCGGCGCGCTCCAGGACCGTCTGGGCCAGTTGCGCGATCTCCGTATCGTTCGGGTAGCTTTGCTTGGCCAGAACCGCCAAAGTGGCCGCTCGGGCAATCTGCCCTGCCTCGAAACGCGAGCGCATCGCCAACATCAGTGCGGGTCCGCTGGGTGCTTTGGCGTCAGCTGCCTCGAAATACTCGGCCGCCTCCGCGAAGTTGCCAGCCTTGAAAGCGACTCGCCCGGCGTCGAATCGGTCAGCCGCAGTGCGAACGTCCTCGGCGGCAGGAGCATCCTGGGCGCGCGCAGCCCCCACCTCAATGCTCGGCCCCACTATCAGCAGCGTCGCCCAGACAGCAATCGTTCCCTTCCTCATGAACAGGAGCTTCCCCACCGGTTCGCGGCGTAAGTCACACTCCAACCGTACCATCCTCACCGGCCGTCTGGCGAGGGGCTCCACAGGGCCAATCGCATCTGCCGACCGGCCGGATCCCCATGGGTCGGCCCGTCAGGGATCCGGTGGGCGGCGCGGTTCACGCGGTCTGCCGCGCCGGGCTCGCCGACATCGAGGACCGTGCTGCCGGAATGCGGTGGAGCTCAACCGTCCAGCAGCAGCTGCTTGGGCTCGCGCAGAGCACCGAGGACCTCCTGCGCGAAGGCTGCTCCCACGTGGCCATCGATCACGCGGTGGTCGAAGGACAGGCTCACCCACATGGTCTCGCCGATCACGACGGCATCGTCTCGTACCACCGGTCGGCGCTGAATGGCGTGGATCCCGAGGATCCCCACTTCTGGATAGTTGATGACCGGCGTCGCCAAAAGCCCCCCCAGCTTGCCCAGCGAGGTGATCGTGAACGACGATCCGCCCAGATCCTCAGGGGTGACTTTTCCGGCTCTCGCGGCGTTGCCGAGGCGCTCGATCTCCCGGGCAATCTCGAGCAGGCTCCTTCGGTCGGCCTCCCGCAATACCGGTACGATCAGGCCCGCCTCCGAGGACACGGCGATCCCGAGGTGGTACGTCCCAGGATAGACGATTTCGTGTGTCGCGTCGTCGACCCAGGCGTTGAGCGCCGGATGAAGTTTCAGAGCGCGGACCACTGCCTTGACCACGAAGGGCAGGTACGTAAGACGGGTGCCGGCGCGTTCGGCGAAGGGTTGAAGCTCTTCCCGCAGCGTGCGCAGAGGGGTCACCTCGCACTCATCGACGTACGTGAAGTGGACCGCCGTGCGCTTGGAACGGGCCATGTTCTCGAAGATCCGCTTGCGCAGCCCGCGAATCGGCTTGCGCTCGCCGGACCCCATGAGGCGGGGCGCGGTGGGTTCGGGACCACCGGCGACGATCGCCGCGGGCGCTCGCGCCCCTCGTGCCGCAGCCACGTCGGCGGAGGTCACGCGCCCCCCCTTCCCCGTGGGTGTCACGGTCTTCAGATCGACGCCAAGCTCCCGAGCCAAGCGACGGGTCGCGGGTGCCGCCAGCGCACGCCCATCGATGACACCGCCCGGACTGGCTGCCGAGCTGGACTGCGGAGTCGCGGCGGCCAGGGACACGCCGGGGAGCGTGGTTCGAATGTCCCCCACCGCCGTGGCGCCCGACCCTTCCTCTTCGGGGGCAGACGGGGCTGGGCTGGGAGCCTGCGCCACGACCTCAGGGGTTTCGGGGGCTGGTTCAGGGGTCGCGCTGGGAGCGAGTACCGCGGACTCCACATCGTCTTCGCCCAGCCCCAGAACCACCAGCACCTGACCCACCGGCACGGTGTCGCCCACGTCACCTCGAAGCTCCAAGACCCGACCGGTCTTGGGCGCCCCGATGGTCACGGTGGCCTTGTCGGTCATGATCTCGACCAAGTCCTGGCTCTCCTCGACGCGGGCGCCGCGCTGAACCAGCCACGCGACGATCTCACCCTCGGTCACACCTTCCCCGATGTCGGGCAATCGGAACTCGAATTTGGCCATCGTTTGGTCTGCTCCTTGTCGGTCCGTGGTTCTTGTTGGCTGGGCTATTAGCTCGGTCCGGTGCCACCCCGCCAGCCGTGGGAGCCCTCAGGCCCGCGCAATCTCCAGAATGGCGGGCAGGATTCGATGAGATAACGGCAGATACTCCTGTTCCAGCGCGAAGGGGAACGGGGTATCGAAACCGGTGACCCGAATCGGTGGGGCTTCCAGATGGTAGAATGCCTTCTCACAGGCCAAGGTCACAATCTCACCAGCGAACCCGCCCGTCCGAGGTGCCTCGTGGACGACCACCAGGCGTCCGGTTTTTTTCACGCTCTCCACGACCATCTGGATGTCCAGCGGCCACAGAGTGCGAAGGTCCAGCACGTCGCATTCAACCCCCTGCTCTCTGGCCTTGTGAGCGGCATCCAGGGCCTCGTAGAGCATGGCTCCATAGGCTACCACGGTGACATCCTCCCCTTCTCGGGCGATGCGGGCGCTTTCCAGGGGCACCACGTAGTAGTCCTCGGGCACCTCCCCCTTGGCTGCGCGGTACACCCGCTTCGGCTCGAAGAATATGACCGGATCCGGGTCTTCCAGAGATGCCAGCAAGAGCCCCTTGGCGTCATAGGGGGTGGCCGGACACACGACCTTCAGCCCCGGAACCTGGATGAACGCCGCTTCCGGGTGTTGGGAATGGTAGTGTCCACCACGGATCCCACCCCCGACCGGTGTGCGGATCACCATCTTGGCCGAGTGGTCCCCACCCGAACGATATCGGTACTTGGCCAGCTCGTTGACGATCTGATCGTACGCCGGGAAGATGAAATCGGCGAACTGAATCTCCGGCACGGGCAACAACCCGTACAGCGCCATCCCGATAGCCGTCCCGATAATCCCATTTTCGCTCAGGGGCGTATCGACCACCCGATCGTCCCCGAACTCTTCGTGGAGCCCGGCGGTCACGCGGAACACCCCTCCCACTCGCCCTACATCCTCGCCCAGCAGCACCACTCGGGCGTCCCGACGCATCGCGACCCGCAGAGCGTCGTTGATGGCTTGAACCATGTTCATCTGCGGCATGCGCTCAACACTCCCGATGCCTTGCCTGACACTCGTTCCATTCTTTCTGACCGTCTGATTGAACCCGGTTCACCATGCCCCTGGGGGCCGCCTCGTCCTTCATCCTGGACACGTCTCGTGCCCGTTAATGGCCACCCGGAGCCCGCGGTCCGGCCAGGAGCTCTGCCCTCTGTTCGGCGAGGTGCCAGGGCAGTCTCTCATAAACGTCGTCAAACAGGGTCTCCAACGCTGGCCAAGGGGTCGACTCTGCCACCGCCACCACAGAACGAAATTGGCTGTCGACGTCCCGGGTCCAACGCTGATCCTGCTCCTCGGACCAGAAACCTCGCGCCGTCAAGAATTCCTTGAATCGCTGGATCGGATCGACCTGGCGCCAGGGCTCCATATCGGCCGCCCCTCGGTACCGATTCGGATCATCGGACGTGGTGTGGCCTCCCATCCGATAGGTGATGGCTTCGATCAGAGTCGGCCCCAACCCCGCTGCCGCCCGCGCCACCGCTCGACGAGTCACACTGAATACCGCCAACACGTCATTTCCATCCACACGGATACCAGGAACACCATAGGCATCGCCTTTGGCCGCAATGGTTCGAGAGGCGGTCTGACGCTCGGTGGGCACGCTGATCGCCCAGCCGTTGTTGCGGCACAAAAGGACCAGCGGAACCCGATACACTCCCGCGAAATTCATGCCGCTGTGAAAATCGATCGAGCTGGTCGCGCCGTCCCCGAAGTAGACCAAGCTCACCAGATCCCGAGACTGCATCTTGGCCGCCCACGCAAACCCGACGGCCTGCGTGATCTGGGTGCCCACTGGAGAACTGATGGACGCCCAACCGATATCCCGAGCCGTATAGTGATGCGGCATCTGACGGCCCTTGACCACGTCCTTCGCGTTGCCGAATACGTTGTCGATCAACCGTTGCAGAGGCAGACCACGCATCAGGGCGGCGCCGAACTCGCGGTAGCAAGGAAACACCCAATCTGAGGGCCGAAGGGCAGCCGCGGACCCGATGATGGTGGCTTCCTCACCCAGCGAGCCGACGTGAAACGCCACGCGACCCTGGCGCTGTAGAGATAGGAGCCGCTCATCGATCAGTCGAGTCAACACGATGTGCCGATACAGATTGACCATCTCGTCGCAGGAGAGACGGGGATCGTGCTCCTCGTTGACCGACCCCTGCTCGAGCATGACGCGCACGACGTCCTCGGCAAAAAGGGGGGGCATTGAGGGGCTCGGACGGGGTGCGGTCATAAGGCCGATGTCACCCCACACTGCCGCGACCCACCAATCTCGTCCAGCACTTTGTGGACTACGGGGCAGGGCCGCTGTCCGCTCGGATACGCAGCGCGTCAAGGAGACTCTCGCTCTCCCTCACCACGGCAGAGTGTCAACCCGGCCGGGTCGGGCGGCTTGGCTGCAGACACCGCTGCTCGCGTCAGACCGTCGAGGCTAGCGCAGTCTGTGCGTTAGCAATGGCTCCGCCCACCTCTTCCGGCCCAAGCGCGAGTTCTTGCGCAAACTGGAGCAGGACATCGCGCTCCACCTCACTGACCCCCGCGGAGACCGTTGCCAGTAGTGCCGCCACCCGCAACGCCTCGCGCCGGTGCTCGAGGTCGACCACGGCTTTCGCCACCATCGCCAACCGCCTTGCCAACCCGTCTTCCCGCAACTGCGAACCGAGATCCTGAACCAACGCCTGGAGCTGACCTTCGCTGATGCGCCCACCGCAGATCTCCCACACCAACCGACCGAATGCTTGTTGTTCGGTCGCGTCAAATACGCCGTCGGCGTGAGCCACCAGATAGGCACCTTCCACGATGGCCTCGAACAAGGCAGCCGCGTCCGCGTCGAATCCGAATCCACCACCCTCTTTAGGGTCCTTCATCTCTCCGGAGTAGCGAGCCGCGCAGGCCAGCAACAAGGGCTCATCCTGGCCCTGGCCGTCCCACCTCAGAGGCTGGCCCAAGCTGTCCACCACTTTGTCCAATAGACGGTCGGTCAGGGTCTGCATGAGGCTCCCATGCTACCACGACCCGCGCCGGATCCTAAGTCGGACCGGATCCCCCCTCGACCTGACGCGGAGCCTGTTCCGGGCGCGCCGAAACAAAGGCCTCCGCGGCGTGGTAGCTGGACCGAACCAGAGGACCCGCCGCGACGAAAGCGAACCCGAGTCCACCAGCCAGGCGGGCGAGGTTGGAGAACTCCTCCGGCGTCAGAAAACGGTGGACTGGAAGGTGAGCAGAGGTCGGACTCAGGTACTGACCCAGGGTCACGATATCCACTCCGACGGACCGGAGATCGGCCAGGGCCTCTCCGACCTCGGCGTCGGTCTCTCCCATACCGAGCATCAGTGAGCTCTTGACGTAACGCACACCCGCCGTTCGTTTGGCGTGGGCCAACAGTTGGAGTGACTGCTGATACCCGCAGCGTGGATCGCGGACCGTGGGGGTCAGGCGTGACACCACTTCCAGGTTGTGGGCGAGAACATCCGGCCCGGCTTGGATGACCAGCTCGAGATCCTGGGTTCGTCCACCAAAGTCCCCAATCAACGCCTCGATCCCAAGACCAGGGATCCGATCCCGCATGTTTCGAATGGCAGAGGCCAGGTGAGAAGCGCCACCGTCGGGGAGGTCGTCCCGGTCAACCATGGTGAGCACGACGTACCTCAGGCCCAGAGCGAGCACCGCCTGCGCTATCCGCTCCGGTTCCTCGGGTTCGAGAAAGCCCCGGGGATTGCCGGTCTTGGTGGCACAGAAGCGACAGGCCCGCGTACAGACCTCCCCAAGCATCATCATCGTGGCCGTGCCGGCATTCCAGCACTCCCCGATGTTCGGGCATCGGGCCTGCTCGCACACCGTGCAAAGGTCCAGCGTCTTCAGCGTCCGTCTGACGCGCGTGTAGCCTTCTCCCCCAGGCGCTCTGACCTTCAACCAGGACGGCTTGGGTCCGTGAGGCCTGTTGCTTGGGGGATGGGTCGAGTCGGACACCCGAAGAGGCTAGACCCGAACCGAACGATCCGCCAGGCCCCGCAAGCCCTCAGCGTCGAGGGGTTGGACCACCCCCCGCTCGGTGATCAGAGCCGTTACCAGATGGGCCGGGGTAACGTCGAACGCTGGATTCTCGACCCCGACTCCCTCGGGAACTAGGCGCCGTTCCCCCAGGTGGGTCATCTCGGCGCTGCCCCGCTGCTCGATGGGGATCGAGTCTCCATCGGGAGTCGAAAGGTCGACGGTACTCAGAGGCGCAGCCACGTAGAGCGGGCGCTGGTGAAGGCGGAGCAGACAAGCCAGTCCGTAGGTTCCGATCTTGTTCGCCACGTCCCCGTTGGCAGCGACACGGTCAGCACCCACCACGCAGACGTCGACCATCCCCCGACCCAGAAACGACGCCGCGCTGCAGTCGGGGATCACCGAGACGTCGAATCCGTCACGAGCCAGCTCCCAGGCCGTCAGCCGCGATCCCTGCAACCAGGGACGAGTCTCGTCAGCCAAGACCCGGATCCGTTTACCGGCCTCACGCGCCGCCCGGAGCACCCCCAAGGCAGTCCCGAACCCTCCCGTGGCCAGAGCCCCCGCATTGCAATGGGTCAGCACGACCGCGCCATCGGGGATCAACTCGGCTCCCAGCCTGCCCATCGCACGATTGGCGGCCACGTCCTGCTCGTGGATCCGGCGGGCCTGTGTTGCCAGCACCTCGACCCGCAACTCCCGATCTCGAAACGGGATCTGGCCAGCCACGGCCAGCATCCGTTCCACTGCCCAGGTCAGGTTCACCGCCGTGGGGCGAGCCTGGGCTAGCGCCTTCGCCCGCGACAAGAACTCCTCTTCGCAGTCCGCTTGGCGGGCAGCCAGGACCAGACCGTACGCACCGGCGATACCGATGGCCGGTGCCCCGCGGACCCAAAGCTCGGCAATGGCCCTGACCATCTGTCCGCTGTCCTCTATCGCGGTGTAGACCTCGCGCTCGGGGAGCGCCCGTTGGTCCAGCACGATCGCAGCGGAGTTGTCAGGCAAGAGCTCCACCGCGGAATAGCTGGCGCCACTGAGTGGCTCGGGGTGACAAAGGGTGTTTCCCATGGCTCCGATCCGGGGGGCTCAGCTCTCGCCCAGCAATCGCACCAGTATCTCGTTGACCCGCTTGGGATCGGCCGCTCCCCGTGTCTCGCGCATGACCTGCCCGACGAAAAAGCCCAAGACTCCGGTCTTACCGGAACGGAACTGCGCCACCTGCTGAGGGTTCTTGTCCAGCCAAGTCCGACAGATCCCCTCGAGCGCCCCCAAGTCGCTCACCACCTTCATCCCGCGCTGGGCCATCACGTCCCTGGGTCGCTGCGAGGTCCCCTCGATCATGCCCAACAGCTCCTTGGCCTGTTTGCCGCTGATCTCACCCTTCTCGACCGCCACCAGGATCTCCGCCACCTGTTCGGGCGTCACGGTGAATTTCGCCTGCACCCCATGTGGTTTGGCTCCGCGCAAGACTTCGGTGAGCATGAAGTTGCTGGCCTTGACGGGTTCCGGGAAATATCGACAGACCGCATCGAAGAACCGCACGTACTCCGGGTGCTGAGTCAGGGTCGCCGCGGCCTGCTCGGACAGGCCCAGCTTCTCCTGGTAGGTGGCCCGCAGCTCCACGGGTAGCGATGGGAGACTCTTTCGTTCTTCGTCAATCAGCTCCGAGGGCACGACCAGCACCGGGAGATCGGGCTCCGGGAAATACCGATAGTCGTGGGCCTCCTCCTTGCTCCGCAGGGTTCGCGTCTTGCCCGTGTCTGGGTCGAAGGCACGGGTCTCCTGCTCCACATGACCGCCACCATCCACCAGGGCCGTCTGTCGCGCCACCTCGGATTCAATGGCTCGTTGAACGAACCGGAAGGAGTTCAGGTTCTTCAACTCGCAGCGTGTCCCCAAGGCCGTCTCCCCGATGGGCCGGATCGAGACGTTGGCGTCGCAGCGCAGACTCCCCTCCTCCAGGTTCCCGTCGTTGACCCGCAGAAAGACCAGTACGTCGCGCAGGTTCCGCATGTAGGTAGCCGCCTCAACGCTGGAGCGCAGATCTGGGGCACTGACGATCTCGACCAGCGGCACACCAGCGCGATTCAGGTCGACCAGCGAGTCGCCCCCGACTCCGTGCACGTTTTTCCCAGCATCCTCCTCCATGTGGATCCGAATGATCCCCACCCTTCGCATACCGTCACCCGTCGTGACGTCCAAGAAACCATCCGTGGCCAGCGGTTGATCGAACTGGCTGATCTGATACCCCTTGGGTAGATCCGGATAAAAGTAGTTCTTGCGAGCGAATACGCTGCGTGTTTGGACCGTGCAGTGAAGAGCGAGCGCCGCCCGCACCGCCATGCGCACCGCGGCTCGATTCAGGACGGGAAGCGTACCGGGCAACCCCAGGCAGAGAGGACAGACATTGGAGTTGGGTAAACCACCGAAGCGGGTGGAGCAACCACAGAACAGCTTGCTCTGCGTCAGGAGCTGGGCGTGCACCTCCAGGCCAATGACCACTTCATAGCGAGACACGTCACCTCCTCGGGCTCAGTGGGAGGAGTCCGGCCCCGGGTAGGTGGGATCCCCGGGCTCATGGCGAGGATTCAGCGTTGCGTACTGGCCGTCTCGTGCCGGTATCGACAGGAGCAGATCCCGTTCGAACAGGAACTGATCTCGCGAATCATAGGGAGCGGCATGTGTTCCTGAGTCCATCCGAATGGCATCGCAGGGACAGGCTTCCACACAGAAGCCACAAAAGATGCAGCGCAGTTCGTCGATCACGAACCGCACCGGGTATCGCTCGTAACCATGCCGTGGATCCGCCTCGGGGTACTCGGCCGGCTCGATGTGGATGCACTGGGCGGGACAGGCGGTGGAGCAGCAAAGACACGCCACGCAGCGGGGTGAACCGTCGGAGCGCTGGGTCAGACGATGAACACCACGGTACCGCTCGGCGTAGGGCCGCCGCTGCTCGGGATAGCTGATGACGTTGATACCCTCGTTGATCGGCTGCAGCGTCGGTTCCGGTCGCTGCCCCAATACCCACTCCTTGGTGTTGCGAAGGAAATGCTGACCCGTGAGAACCAAGCCCTTGGCAAGTTCGGGCAGGTAGCTGTCAACAGACAGGTCTCGCTCCGGTCGCCGCACTGGGGTGCCGACGATACCGCGTGGGCCGAGAGGATCGGATGCCATGCTTCATGCTCCCATGCGGCTGAGCCGCGACCCGCCAAGGATCTGACCAAATTGGGCGATGCTGGTGGCCGCCATCTTCTTGTGCTCGGGGCGGCTCAGCGCATAAATGACCAATGCTACCACCGCTCCCAGAGCGGACAGCGCCACCAACAGCTCGGTCCCATCCCCCACCACCTGCAAGAAGCCCTGCACCTGGCTGCCGCCACTGTGCACGAGGAGCACCACCACGCCGGTCACCAGGATGTTGACCAGGGAGGCCGGCAACAGCCGACGCCAGCTGAGCGCCATCAGTTGATCGTAGCGGAAGCGAGGCAACGTCCAGCGAATCAAGAGCTGGAACGAGCACAACAGGATAACCTTGCCGATAAAGCCCAAGAAGCCCAGCAGGATCACCAGCCCCTGGGGCAATGCCCACTCTGCGAAGACCGTCTCGCCAAAAGCAATGCGCAGGCCCTCCCTTTCCAGGAAGGGGAGATGCCAACCGCCCAAGAACAGGGCCACCATCAAGGCCGAGGAGGTGACGATGACGACGTATTCGGCGAAGAAGAACATGGCGAACTTCATGCCCGAGTACTCCGTGAAATACCCGGCAACGATCTCGCTCTCGCCCTCCGGGAGATCGAAGGGGATGCGCTTGGATTCGGCAACCGCAGCAGCGAAAAACAAGACGAACGCCACCGGCTGAACGAACAACCCCCAAGCGTGGTCGCGCTGCCACTCGACCATCTGGTCCACCCGCAGGGTCCCGTAAATCATGAGTAGCCCGACCAGGGTCAAGCCCAAGGCCACCTCGTAGGAGACCATCTGGCTGGTGGCACGCAACGCGCCCATCAGGCTGTATTTGTTGTTGCTGGCAAAACCACCCAGGGCGGCCCCGATGATCCCGGTGCCGGCCAGCGCGAAGTAGAACAGCAGGCCCGAATCGATGTCCAGCACCTGTAAGGAGAGCACGCCTCCCCCGCACGTCGCGGAGGCTGGCACCGTCAGCGCGGACCAATCCGCCGTTTCGCCCAGGCACAGGGCATCTCCAAACGGGACGACCGCCAGCACCACCAACACCGGAAAGAACGAGATGAGCGGCGCCAAACCGTGCAACAGGCGATCCGAATCGCGCGGAATGAAGTCCTCCTTCAGGATGGCCTTGATCCCGTCCGCCGCGGGGTGCATCAACCCGGCCAGACGGAGCCCGACGCGGTCGAAGCGAGCCAGCCACCAGGCCGCGTAGGCACCGGTACCAAGGGTCGAGAAGGCAAATACGGCCGGAGCGGAACGCAGAGCGACGTCACGGAACGGGCCCACATAGTTCGACCCCTGCAGGAACACCTCGACGCCCGCACCCAAGAGGTGGGCCAGCAGCCCGAGCATCGCGATCCGGCGCGGGTCGCCCAGAGAAGCCAAGAACACGTCAAACGAACACTGGATGCCGCGACGCCGCACGCTCCCAGCCAGCGCCACCAGGCCGCCCCAGGTGGCCAGGATTGCCAGCTGCAGAAAGACGGTCGCCTCCAGGGTCTTCTCACCCGAGCCCGCCAGTACCTTCGAGGCCCAGGCCAACACACCAACGCTGACACCAATCGCGGCCAACACCGCGAGGCCCGCCGCCCATCTCCCCTTCAGGAAGACGACAGCCCGATTCGGCCCCACCCGATCCTGGATCATCGCGCCCTGCCGACGATCCGCCCAGGTCAGCACCACGGCCAGGATCATGGGGAACAGCGCCACGAACAAGGCCTTGGCCGCCACCGAGATGTACAAGAAGAGGTCAGTCATGAGGCCGATGCTCCACGTTCGGCGCTTGCCGCAACCGGTTCGGTTCGTTGGAATCCCAGCAGCTGCTGCCGCAGCTCCCTTGCGTTCTCGAAGGGGACCGGCTTGCCCAATGCCTTGGCCAACGCCTGCACCCAGCGCCAGGGCGAACGAGCTTGGCCGAGCGGCGAAAGCGCCCGTTCGCTGAGCTGGGTTTTGCCCAGGGCGTTGACGTAGTGCCCCTCGGCCTCTGCCCAGCTGGTGGCTGGCAACAGAACCCTCGCCCGCCCGGTCAGAGGCCCCTGGTGACTGGTCAGCAACACCACCTGGACCTTGGAGTTCACTACCCGTGAGGTCAGCTCCGGGTTGGCGAGCCCCTGCCCCATCCACAACAGGTGGGAAAGCGTCCCCGCCTCCAGCCTCTCCGCCAGCTCCGAGTCGGCCCCCGGAGCACCACCCAACAGCTGTGCGAGCCCCGCTTGGTTCGGGTTCTTGTCGGCCATGATCAGGACTTCGTCCGAGGGACCGTCGGAGCGTCGACTGGCAAAGACCGCCGTGACGCCCAGCTCCCGCCCTAGCCAGAGCAGCGCCGCGTTGTCCTCCAGGGAATACTCGGCACCCAGGACCAAACCCAAATGATGGGGCTCGACCCGGCCCAGGGTGTCGGCCGCCTGCTTGAGGGCGTTCTCGGGACTGTCGCTTTGCCCCTCCACGGAGGCTTCCAGGACCCGGCCCTCGTGGATCCTCCGGTAGTCGAGCATTCCAGTGTCGCACATCCAGTAACCGTTGACCTCGGCGTTGTGACGAGGACGGTGGCGCAGCGCGGTCTGACTGCGGGGGTCGTAGTCGAGCTGGGCATTGCAGCCCCGCGCGCAACCGGTGCAGATGGTCTTGGCGCTACGCAAAAACCAGACCCGAGCCCGGAAACGGAAGTCGGCCGACGTGAGGGCCCCGACTGGACAGATGTGCTCCGTCATCATCGAGTAGGGGTGGTCCAGCTCCCGCCCCGGCGCGACGATGATCTCGTTGCGGTTGCCACGCCGCGCCACGGACAGCACGGGATCCTTGGCAACCTCCTGGCAGAAGCGAACACAACGCGTGCACAGGATGCATCGCTCCGCGTCATACACGATGTGGGGACCCAATCGCACCGCCTTCGGCTTGTGAACCGGTTCATCCCGCATGCGTTTGGCGGTGTGTTGGTGCTCTAGCCAGTAATCCTGCAACCGGCACTCCCCCGCCTGATCGCAAATCGGACAGTCAACGGGGTGATTCAGGAGCAAGAGCTCTTGGACAGCGGCACGAGTCTTCTTGACGTGGGCACTGGTGTCGCTTCGAACCTTCATGCCCTCGCTAACCGTCTGCTGGCAGGCCGGAACCAGCTTGGGCTTGCGCTCGGCCACATAGCTGTGTTGCTCGGCATCCCAGCGCAGAACGTCCAACAACAGGGGTGACCGCCCCGGCGGGGGCAGAAGCTCCACCAGACACATGCGACAGTTGGCCGCCACACTGAGACCGGCGTGCCAGCAGTAGTGAGGGATGGCCAATCCTGCGCGCTCGGCAGCACCCAGAATGGTGTCACCCGGCTGGAAGGGCACCTCGTGATCGTCAAGCTGGAACGTGGGCATCGGGGGTTCTCCGCAATTCAGCGATCGCATTCGCCGCCAATCATGTTCAAGGACCCGAAACACGGCACGATGTCGGGCACCATCCGACCGGTAATCAGCTTCTCCAACCCCCCCACCCCGTAGAAACACGGCGGACGGATCCGCACCCGATACGGCGTCCCGCTGCCATCACTGACCAGATAGAACCCGAGCTCACCGTTTCCACCCTCCGTGTACGAATACACCTCGCCGGCCGGAATCTTGATCCCCTCCATCACCATCTTGAAGTGCTGAATGGTCCCTTCGATGGTGGTGTAGACATCTGACTTGGCGGGCAGCACGAGGCGCGGATCGTCCACGGTGATGGGCCCGGATTCCGGCATACGGTCCAGACACTGTCGGACAATGCGCGCACTCTGTCGGACTTCCTCCAAGCGCACCATGAAACGGTCGTAGCAATCGCCGTGCTCGCCCACCGGAACTTCGAAGTCGATGTCCGCGTAGCGGAGATAGGGATGGGCCTTACGCACGTCGTAGGGGACCCCCGACGCGCGCAGGGTCGGCCCCGTCCAACCCAGGGAGATGGCGTCAGCGGCGGACATGACGCCGACCCCCTGCAACCGATCCATGAAGACCCGGTTCTTGATCAGGATGAGCTCCACCTCGTCGGTGATCCGCAGCACGTGGTCGACCACGGCTCGCACGTGCTCGGCAAACCCGGTGGTGGGCGGCTGGGCCATGCCCCCGATGCGTCCGAAGGAATGGGTGATCCGGGCTCCGGTTTCCTCCTCGAACACGTCGAAGATCATCTCGCGCGCTTTGAGGATCCAAAGGAACGGAGTGAAGGCGCCGAGCTCCATGGCCATGGCACCATCGCAGATCAAGTGATCGGCGATGCGGGCCAGCTCGCCCAGCACCATCCGATAGTACTGGCATCGCTCCGGAACGGTCAGTCCCAGGAGCTTCTCGCAAGCCAACGCGTAGCCCACGTTGTTGAGCAAGGGCGACACGTAGTTGCAGCGATCCACGTAGGGAAAGACCTGTGCCCAGGTCCCCCGTTCGCACATCTTCTCACAACCCCGGTGAAGATAGCCCACCTGGACGTCGGCACGCAGGATGTTCTCACCGCTGAGCTCCACCACGATTCGCACGGTGCCGTGGGTGGCAGGGTGGGACGGACCCACGTTCAGCAGCATGGTCTCGGTCGTTAGCGCGACCTCGGGCGAGTCTAGATCCCTATCGAGAGGCTCCATCGATGCACCGTTATCCGTCTAGGGCGGAGTCCTCGTCTCCGCGGTCGTCAACCCGCCGACCAAAAGGCATCCCTTCCCACTCACCAAAGGGGGCAAGCTTCTGGATATTGTCGACCTCGCGGAAGGGGACCAAGGGCTGCACCCGAGCGGCGGGATAATCCTTGCGCAGCGGATGCCCCTCGAACTCGGGATAAAGCAGGATACGCCGCAGATCGGGATGCCCCACGAAATCGATCCCGAACATGTCATAGCATTCTCGCTCGGCCCACTGGGCCGAAGCCCACAACGGGGTGAGCGAGTCGACGCTGGCTCCCTTCCCTGCCTTATCCCCGACGCGAGTCTTGATCCGCAACCGGTGGCCCAGGCGCAGGGACAGAAGGTGGACCACCACGTCAAAACGCGGCTCTCGGAGCGGGAAGTCGACCGCCGTCAGATCGATCAGCATCGCCATGTCGGCTGCTGGATCGTCGCGGAGCAGACGAGCCACCTCGAGCCAGCGATTCGGATCGAGCACCAGCGTCTCGTCCCCGTGTTGCGAATGGGCCTCGAGCACCGCGCCCGGGCATCGCAGCTCGACCAGTTCGATAAGCAGTTTTGCCATGCTGGGTATCTCTACTAGCGGTCTAGACGATGGATATGCGCCGGGGTCGAACCAGACCCAAGTGGGCGTCGACGGCTGGATCGCGACGGGGCTTGACGATCCCCGGGGTGCGGTCGCCGCGCTGAATCTTGTCCTGCAGGAGCAGAAGACCATCCAGGATTGCCTCGGGTCGGGGCGGACAACCGGGAATGTAGATGTCACAGGGCACGATCTTGTCGATGCCGGCGACCGTCGCGTAGTTGTCGTAGAAACCGCCGCAGGATGCACAGGTTCCAAAAGCCATGACCCACTTGGGCTCCGCCATCTGTTCGTAGATGCGTCTGAGGACGGGGGCTTGGCGCTGCGAGATGGTCCCCACCACCCACAACAGATCGCTCTGCCGAGGCGAGAAACGCGGGGCTTCGGCGCCCAGCCGCGCCACGTCGTAGCGTGGTCCAGAAACCGCCATGAACTCCATGGCGCAGCAGGCGGTCACGAACGGGTACATGAAAAGGGAATACTTCTGCGCCCAGTGCAAGAGATCCTCGAACCGAGTCGTGGCGAATCCGGACTCGACTGACTCGCCACCACCGGTCGGCTTCGAAGTCAGCTGTCCCATTCCATTGCTCCCTTCTTCCAGCAATACACGAGCGCGACGAGCAGCGATCCAATGAAGGCCAGCATGCTGAGCAGGCCAACCCAACCCAAGGAGCGGAACAGGACGGCCCACGGGTAGATGAACACCACTTCCACGTCGAAGACCACGAATAGAATGGCGGTCAGGTAGAACTTCACACTGGGGCGCAGACCGCGCGATCCCCGGGTGTCGTTGCCGCACTCGTACGGCATCATCTTTTCGGGTGTGGGGTTCTTGGGTCCCACGAAGTGTCCCAGGGTGAACATCGCTCCCGCGATGCCAGCCGACACCAGAAAGATGACGAACATGGGAAGATATCGATCGAGCATGTCGGACCTTTGAAATCGCCGGCAATCTGCTGCGATTTCGCGACCTTGTCTAGTGCTCGGGCGGGTCGGCTGTCAATCGAGCCAGAAGCCCCCAGTTTCCCCAATCTTTTCGCGTGCCAACCAGCCGTGGCAGGGGGCTCAGCGGGAGTCAGGCCGGGCGTCCCTCACCAGATCGCGCCACCGGCTCAGCTCCGGCCCGAGGTTCTGCTCCACACGATGCTGCCAGTCGCCGAGTTCGGCTTCGTCGAGTCCTGCGTTCTTCGCCTCCAGGGTCGCCGCGAAGGCGGCAAGCTTGTGGTTCTGGCGCGCCAGTGCTTCCGCCAACAGCGGCCATGCCACCCGTTCCTCGCCGCCCAGATTGATGGCGCGACGCAAGGGGCCGATGGCCTCGGCAGCACGATTCATCTTCATCAGGGACTGGGCCAGTCTCAAGTACAGCTTGGCCGCAATGGCGGTGTCCAGGGCGTACTGGATCCCGAGCCGCAGGATCTCGTGGCCCTTGTCCAGTTCACCGAGGTTGATGCAAGCCCCCCCCAACAGCAGCAGCGCCGAAGCGATTCGCTGGCGTGCCTCCACCCCGAGGGCCTGCCCTTCGGGCGTACGCAAGAAGATGGCCAAGGGAGCGGGCCAAGCCCCCAACAGCTCGATGATCTTGAGGTGCTCGCCGGCCATCGCTAGCTGTTCGGCCTCCCCGATTCGCGCCAGATCGATGGTTCCTCTCGCACCTCCGCGCACCGAACGCTGAAGCTCCTCACGAACGTGGAGGCGAATGCGCGCGCGAAACTCCTCCAGCTCGTAGAGTTCCTCAACCCCGTCGCGCCGTAGCCGCAACATCGAACCGAAGTGGTCGATGGTCAGCGCCACCAAGCTGTAGCCGAAGACCGGCGCCAGCAACAGGTAGCGAACCCCAATGTGACGCTGGATGGATTCCACGTCGGTCAAGCGCGTTGGCGGGGGCGCCAACGGTTCCTCGGTCATCAGCGCGTTGGCCAGGCGCAGTCGGAACTCGAGCAGGGTGAGCCGCTGCTTGGGCGGTTCCCCCACCTCCTGTTCGTCGGGCGTGACCACGAACTCGACCAGGGTGTTGTCTGGACTGCGACGATCGATGGTCAACGCGACGATGCGCGCGCCGGCGATCATCGCGAACGCGAAGAAGCGCGGACCGATCACGTCGCACAGCGCCTGAAAGCTGCCGATCCCCTCCCCGATGCGCTCGAACCAACCGTCGGTCCGGATGGGTTCGAGGGGGATCGTCCGCTTGTTCAACATGGCAACCCGAACAGACTGCCACAAGGCCCCATCGGGTCGAAAGCACCCTTTTCATCGGGCGGTCGTCCTTCTAGGCTTTCGCCATCGGGTGGCCCCGCGGTCCCTCGATTCCGATCCTCGACCGAAGGCTCGGGAGCACAACCGGACTCGAAGGTTCGGACTGGGCGGTGGGCTGGAACCCAGTCGCCCACGCACCGATGAACCGACACGCCCTGACCCATCATGTCCCGTCCCGCCAGACCCATCGACCCGCCCCGTGACGAGTCGCGACACGACGCCCCTGCGCTGGCCCTGACCCTGCTGGACTGGTACCGAACCCACCAGCGCGCTCTGCCTTGGCGACGCCGCAAGGACGCCTACGCGATCTGGGTGAGCGAGATCATGCTCCAACAGACGCAGGTCCGTACTGCTCGGCTCTACTACCCGAGGTTTCTGTCCCGGTTCCCCCGGCTCGAAACCTTGGCCCTCGCCTCGGAACAGCAGGTCTTGAGCCTCTGGCAGGGCCTCGGCTACTACCGGCGAGCCAGGGATCTGTGGAAAGCTTCCAGGATCTTGGTCCGTCAGCATGCGGGGCGTTGGCCGCGCTCCGTCGAGGCGTTGCGCGAATTGCCAGGCATCGGACGGTACACGGCAGCAGCCATTGCCAGCATCGCCTTCGACCACCCCGAACCCGCTCTGGACGGCAATGTCCTGAGGTTCCTGTGCCGGTTGACGGGCGAGCCGCGAGCACCCAAGTCCGCCGCCGTCCAGCGAAGGCTAGAGGCCGTGGTTCGACTCCTGTTTGAGCAGGCTGCCCCTTCGTCGATCACACCGGCGCTGATGGAGTTTGGCGCCTTGGTCTGTACGCCGCAATCACCACACTGTGCGGACTGCCCGTTTTCGACCAGGTGCCTGGCCCGTCAGTTGGGACAGGTCGAAAGGATCCCGTTCAAGGCCCGCCCGGTGGCGGTCATGGAACGTCGGGTGGTGGTACTGCTGGTCAGCTGGCGAAACCGCATCCTGTTGGTTCGCCAGCGCGACGACGCGGAGCACTGGCGAGGGCTGTGGACCTTTCCCTTCCGCGAGTTCGGCTCGACGCGCGGAGCCAGGGCCGCCCTTCGCCATCTGCTGGCCACCCACGGGTTGTCCGGCGTGTTGGCGAGCCCCCGCGAACAGACCCCGCTTGCGTATCCTGTCACGCGCTATCGTTTCCTTGCGTCGCTGTTCGAGGTGCGACTGGGCGGAGCCCGAGCTCCGGCAGCAGGGCACGCCCGCTGGGTTCCTCTCAGCGGGCTCGACCATGTGCCAATGCCCGCACCGCACCGGCGCTGGATCCGTCTGTTTGAAGTCTGAGCGATTGTCCGTCGATCACGCCACGGACCCGGCTCTCACCGGCTCGCCGGATCCGGCTTCTCCGGATCGAGCCCCAGGGACCGAATCCTCTCAGCCACGGCCGTCGCGGGGATCCGCCCCATCTGGTGCAGGGCCGACAGAGCCGCCACCGTAATCGATTCGGCGTCGATCTCGAAATGCCGCCTCAGGGCTTGACGGGTATCCGACAAACCGAAGCCGTCCGTCCCCAGGGACACCAACGGCCCCGGCAAGAAACGGGCGATGCAATCGGGTTGGCTCTTCATGAAGTCCGAGACAGCGATGAATGGCCCCTGTACCCCGGAAAGGACCTGCTGCAGGTACGACGGGCGGCCCGGGCTCTCGGGATGCAAGCGGTTGGTTCGTTCACAGGCCAAGGCGTCGCGGTGCAGCTCGGTGTAGCTCGTGACACTCCACACGTCCGCCGAAATCCCCATCGAACCGAGCAGCTCCTCGGCGCGCAGCACCTCGTTCATCAAGGGCCCGCTGCCCAACAGCTGCACGTGGTGGTCACGATGCTGCTCGGCGCGACGATAACGGTAAAGGCCCCGCAGGATGCCCTCCCGAACGTCGCCGGGCATGGCGGGCATCGGATATGACTCGTTGTAGAGCGTGATGTAGTAGATGACCTTCTCGTTCTCGACGAACATGCGAGACAGACCCGCCTCGATGATGACCGCCAGCTCGTAGGCGAACGCTGGATCGTAGGCAACGCAGCTGGGCAAGGTGCTGGCCAGAACGTGGCTGTGACCATCGTTGTGTTGCAGCCCCTCCCCCTGCAAAGTGGTACGCCCCGCGGTGGCGCCCAAAAGAAACCCCTTGGCCATGGCGTCGCCGGCCGCCCACATCAGGTCGCCGGTCCTTTGGAAACCAAACATGGAGTAGAAGATGTAGAAGGGAACCATGGGCTCCCCATGCGCCGAATACGAGGTCCCAGCCGCCACGAAGGACGCCATCGATCCGGCCTCATTGATCCCTTCCTCCAGCACCTGACCGTCACGGCTTTCCCGGTAATAGAGAACCTTGCCCTTGTCGACCGGCTCGTAGAGCTGCCCGACCGAGGAGTAGATCCCCACCATGCTGAAGAGCGCGTCCATTCCGAAGGTGCGGGCCTCGTCGGGAACGATCGGCACGATGCGACGACCGAGCCTCGGATCCCGCAGCAACTTGGCCAGCAGGCGAGCGAAGACCATCGTGGTCGAGGCCTCGCCCCTACTCATCCCCTGGTGGAACTCCTGGTAGAGTCCGGGTTCCGGCAGCTCTGGAACCTGGACCGTCTCTCGGCGTTCGGGCAAGGCGCCGCCCAGGAGACGGCGACGTTCGACCAGATATCGTATCTCGGGGCTGTCGAACCCTGGATGATAAAAGGGAGCATCCTCGACCTGCTGGTCCGACAGGGGGAGCTCCAGTAGATTGCGGAACTGGTGCAACTCGGCCAGCTCTAGCTTCTTCTTCTGGTGAGTGACGTTCACGCCTTCGAAGCCCTCCCCGAGGGTCCATCCCTTGACGGTGTGCGCCAGGATCACGGTCGGCTTGCCCGCGGCCCGGGTGGCTCGTTCGTAGGCGGCGTAGATCTTGCGGTAGCTGTGGCCACCTCGCCTCAGCTTTCGGATTTGTTCGTCGGTGAGATGCGCGACCATCTCCAACAACCTCGGATCAACCCCAAAGAAATGCTGACGCGTGTAGGATCCCGGAACCGTGGCGTACTTTTGCCACTGACCGTCCACCAGCTCGGACATGCGATTCAGCAACACCCCCTCCGAGTCATTGCCCAATAGAGCGTCCCACTCCGGACCCCAGATGACCTTGATCACGTCCCAACCCGCACCACGAAAGACGGTCTCCAGCTCCTGGATGATCTTGCCGTTGCCCCGCACCGGTCCGTCCAGACGCTGCAGGTTGCAGTTGACCACGAAGATGAGATGGTCGAGGCGCTCTCGACCGGCCATGCTGAGCGCACCGAGGGATTCGGGTTCATCCGATTCACCGTCTCCCATGAAGCACCAGGTTCGCTGCTGGGAAGTGTCCTTAATCCCCCGATCGTGAAGGTATTTGTCGAACCGGGCCTGGTAGATGGCACACAGGGGCCCCAGTCCCATCGATACGGTGGGGTGTTCCCAGAAGTCGGGCATCAGTCGCGGGTGGGGGTAGGAGGACAGGCCCCGACCCGCGCCGGAATCCAACCGGAATCGCTGCAAGGTCTCCTCGGAGATTCGACCCTCCAGAAAGGCGCGGGCGTACATCCCCGGAGCCGCATGGCCCTGGTAAAAGACGTGATCTCCACCGCCCGGGTGGTCCTTGCCTCGAAAGAAATGGTTGAACCCAACCTCGTAGAGGGCAGCGCTGGAGGCGTAGGTGGAGAGGTGCCCGCCGATCCCCGGACTGTTGACGTTAGCGCGATGGACCATGGCCACTGCGTTCCATCGCACGATGCGCCGAATCCTCTTCTCCATCGCTTCGTCGCCGGGAAAGACCGGCTCTTCATTGGCTTGGATGGTATTGACGTATTCGGTCTTCAGCGTGCCAACTGGCGCCGCCCCGTGGGCGGTCGCTGCCAGAAGGATGCGTCGCAGCAGGTAGCGCGCTCGCTCGGCCCCCGTCTGCGCGATCACTGCCTCGATTGATTCGACCCATTCCCGCGTCTCCTCCGCGTCCGGATCGGTGGCGTCGGTTCGGTAGCTGCTTCGCAGAGTTTCCATGAGGCTCTTCTCGTCCTTCTAGGCTGGTGGTGGAGTCGCAGCAAGCCGCAACGCGAAACACCGGAACCGTCCAGGCCACCCGGTCGTCGGCCCGCGGGCCCTTGGCCCCCAACACTTGCGACGTCTTGGGTCCATGTCTGTCTGGCAGGGACGGGGACGTGACCCGGGGCCTTTGCCTACAGTCGGTTGGGTGGCGCTGGATGCGACGGACCGTTCGCGCTGGACCCAAACCGCTCGGCGATCCTTCGTGCCACGCTCATTCCGTCCAGGGCCGCACTGACAATCCCACCGGCGTGACCCATCCCTTCCCCCGCTGGATAGAGCCTCTCCAAGTCGATGGCCTCGAGCGTCACCGGGTGACGCTCCACCCGAACCGGGGAGCTGGTTCGGCTTTCCACGGCAACCGCCACCGCCTCCTCGGTCACGAACCCATGCATCATGCGATCGAAACGGCGCAAGGCTTCGCGCAGAGCACGGGACAACCCCAGACCCCCAACGTCCAGGACTTCGGCCACGTCGGTGGCGGTCAGTCCCGGCTGGTAGCTTGACGCCGGGAGCGTCGTCGACGCTCGCTGTGCCACCAAGTCCGAGAGTCGGGTCGCCGGGGCCTGGAATGCACCTCCGCCCGCCGAGTAGGCCGTGCCTTCCAGCAAAGCTTGCCAGGCCACGCCGCCCAGCGCGCCGCCGTGACCCGCGCGCTCCAGAGCCTGTGGCGATACCGCCACCACCACCCCCGCGTTGGCGAAGGGCGAATCCCGTCGGGACAGGCTCATTCCGTTGATGACCACCTGACCGGGTTCGGTGGTGGCTGGCAGCATGAATCCACCCGGGCACATGCAGAAGGTGAAGACCGCCGGTTCGACGTCCTTGGCCACCAGTTGATAGTCCGCGTTGGGCAGTCGTGGATCGTCCTTCCACCGCCCGTACCGAGCCCGATTGACGATGTCCTGGGGGTGCTCGACGCGAACGCCCACGGCGAACCCCTTGGGGGTCAACCGACATCCAGCTTCGTTGAGCCAGACGAACACGTCGCGCGCCGAATGACCGGTTGCCACCACCACCGCATCGGCGCCCAGCATCGCGCCGTCCGCCAAGCGGACCCCAACGACGCGGCGCTGCGCACCCGCCGCGACCCAATCCAGTCCGGTGACCTTCGCACCGAAGCGAAATTCCACCCCGATGGACTCCAACCGCTCCCTGAGGGCAGTCACCACCTTGGGCAGACGGTTGCTCCCCACGTGTGGGCGGGTATCGATCAGTACGTCGGGTGGAGCGCCGTGCGCCACCAGAATCGCCAGCACGTCCCGCACGTCACCGCGTTTGGTGGCTCGTGTGTAGAGCTTGCCATCGCTGAAGGTACCGGCGCCCCCTTCTCCGAAGCAGTAGTTGCTTTCGGGATCGACCCGACCTTCCCGTTGCACCGTTACCAGGTCTCGACGGCGAGGCTGGACGGGCTTGCCTCGCTCCAACACCACTGAGCCGAACCCGTGGCGCGCCAGCTCGTAAGCACAGAACAGCCCAGCCGGGCCGTCTCCGACGATCACAACCCGGGGCTCCGCGCTCACCTCGCGAGGACTGGGCCCGGCGTCGAAGTGAGCCTTGGCGCACTCGGGGTCGAGCGCGAGGGTCACGCGGTAGCGCGGCCGACCGCGGCGCGCGTCCAGCGCGCGTCGAACCACCACTGGCTCCGGGAGCTCACCCTTCTCAACCCCCAGCCTTCGGGCCACGGTTTCCCGAAGGCTGTCCGGATCCTGCCCTTGGTCGAGATGAAGATCGAGGTCGAGCCTTGCGGGCAGAGAACGCGGGGTCATTGATGAATGGCGACCTTGGCCCTGTGCCACGGCCCGCGCAAGTCCTCCCCAGGCACGCTCCCTCCGACCCAGCGGCTGCGCGGGCGTGATTGCGCCGCACCGGCCAAAAAACCAACCCCGGCCGACGACCAGTTGTTCCGCAAGCCCAGTTCAGCGGGTGGCTCGCACCAATTCGGCGGATCGCCAGCCCGGAACAGGACCGCCAGGGGATTGTGGGACTATAGTACGCTGCTCGCGGCGTCGGCAGCGCCCACGCCCCCATCACACGGAAAGCATCAGCATGAAGATCCAGGTAGGACTCATCGGTCTTGGCGTAGTCGGCACGGGCGTCGTGGCACTGTTGGAGCGCAACGCTCGCCTGTTGCAGCAGCGCAGCGGCGTGGAGATCGTGCTGCGACGGGTCGTCGATGTTGACTGGCAGCGAGCCCGCGACATCACCATCGAGGAGTCGAAGAGATCCACCGACTATCGGGAAATCCTCTCTGACCCCGCGATCGACATCGTGGTGGAGTTGGTGGGTGGAACCACCACTGCCTTCGACATCCAAAGCCAGGCTCTGGCCGCCAAGAAGCACGTGGTGACGGCCAACAAAGCGCTGCTCTGCCATCGGGGGCATGATCTATTCCAGCAGGCTCTCGCGCACCAGCGTGAGCTTCGTTTCGAGGCCAGCGTTGCCGGGGGGATCCCCATCATCAAGGTCATCCAGGAGAGTCTGGTGGGGGATCGGGTCCGGACCATCTACGGGATCGTCAACGGCACCACCAACTTCATCCTAACCCGCATGATCGAGGACGAGTGGTCGTTCGGGGATGCGCTGCGCAAGGCCCAACAGCTCGGCTTTGCCGAGGCCGATCCCACCCTGGACGTCAACGGCAGCGACGCGGAGCACAAGCTCCACGTCCTGGCGAACGTAGCCTTTGGCGCCATGCCCTCGCACGAGTCGAGCTATCGCGAGGGCATCGAACACGTGGAGCTGATGGACGTCCTTTATGCCAAGCAGCTCGGCTACGTGATAAAGCTCCTGGCCATCGCCCAACTGGACAATGGCGCCATGAGTCTCAGGGTGCACCCAACCCTGGTTCCGGAAAAGTGCAGTCTGGCCAGCGTAAAGAACGAGTACAATGCGGTCTTGATCGAGTCGGAGTTCCTGGGACACGCCCTGTTCGTGGGGCGAGGCGCCGGCTCGTTGCCAACCGCCACGGCCGTGGTGGGTGACATCATCGATCTGGCCCAGGGGATCCAGCAGGGGCGCAGCTTCTCTGCCAGTCGCTACATGCCGTCCACCAATTACACGACCCTCGGCTCCGGCGACATCCGATCCCGATTCTATCTGCGTCTGGCCACCATCGAAAGAGCTGGGATCTTGGCCAAAATCACCAAGCTATTGGGGGACGAGGACATCAGCATCTCGGCAATCCAGCAGAAAGAAGGCGACGAGCCCATCCCCATCGTTATTTTGACCCGCGCTGCCCGCGAGGAGAATGTGCGGCGCGCCGTGGCCGCCATCGACAAGCAGGATTTCACGCGAGGCAAGACGGTGGTGTTGCACATCGAGGACATCGGTCTCTAGCGGCTTGCCACCCTGGCCGAACAGCAAGAGCGAAGTCCTTCCGCCTAAATTGAATTCCGCATCGAACGCACAAATTCGGCCATTTGGCCAAACCAGAAGGCGCTTGCGAGGGGCTCCCGTAGCAACCTAGCCCCATGGTAGAGTAGCGGCATGCCGCCTCGCACCGGATGCTCGGTCTTCACGAGCGCGCGTTCCGGAGCAATCGGGTGATATCCATGAATCTTCCGTCGAACGGGTCGTTGCGCCCCGTCTCGTTCGAGCGGTGTATAGAGGACGCAGCGTTCGACGGGAGTGACGGAGCATGGGTTCGAGACTTTACGTAGGAAATCTTTCGTATTCCACAACGGAGCAACAGCTTCGTACGGCGTTCGAGCCGTTCGGGCAGGTCGTTTCGGCAACCATCGTACTCGACAAGATGAGTGGGCGTTCGCGGGGATTCGGGTTCGTCGAGTACGGAACTGACGCAGAGGCACAGAAGGCCATCGAAGCCATGCACGGAGCCGACCTCGAGGGACGCAACTTGACGGTCAACGAGGCGCGAGCCCGCACCGAGGGGCCCGGCCGCGGCCAGGGTGGCTTCCGCCCCAATCGTGGGCCGCGCGAGGGCGCCCCCCCCCCTGCCGATGCTCCCGGGCCTTCGCGGGGTGGCGGGCGCGATGGTCGGGGCGGGCGCCGTGGTGGTCGGTCCGATCGTGATCGCAATCGCGGTGGGGACGACGACTTCTAGCCCCTGCTCCAACCGTCCCAGTTCAGAAACGGATGCCGGCGCCCGCTCGGCCGTAGGGTGTCGAGCGGGCCAGCTTCCCCAGGGTGGCCCCCGAGGACGTTAGTCTGTCCGAATCGGTCGAGGGCTCAAGGGCCAGATCCAACCCCGAAGAAAGCACATAGCCACCTTCGACGACGAACACCACAGCCACTGGCTTGTCGTGGAGGGTCATGAAGCTAACGCCCGCCCCCAGGCTAGCCCAGGGCAGCCACTCCTCCGAGTCGAAGCGGCGCGCCCCTGACTCGACATCCGAGGTGCGAATCCCGAGATCGGTATCGCTGATCCCCACCACCAGTCGAGCGTAGGGAGCCAAGAAGGGCAAAAGCTCCTTGCGCCAGCGGGCCCCAACCCCGTAATGGTCGACTACCAGCTCGGTCGAGAGGACACCACCGAGCAGATCGTCGCCCGCCTCCTCGCGAGCCCAACTCACCTCCACCGAGAGGATTCCAGTTGCCAGGTCACGGACGAGATCTGCCTCTGCACCGAGACCGAAGCGCCAGGCCGTGTCTTCCTCGCTCAACAGATCATAGCTGCGGTCGCCGAAGCGGAGCATCGAAACATCGACGGTGGCTCCGAATCGCTTGAGCCGCGGCCGCGGCGAGGAGGTGGCAGGTGCCGCTGCCTCGGCCTCCACCTCGGCGGCGGGGGCGGGTGCAGTCGCGGCGGGCGCGGCGGGCGCAGTCGCGGGCGCAGTCGCGGCGGGCGCAGTCACGGGCGCGGCGGGCGCAGTCGTGGTCGCGGCCGCCGCGGGCGCCTGCTCAGCCACGGGTTGCGCCGGTGCGGCCGCCGCGGGCGCCTGAGCCGTCGGGACCGCAGACGACGGGGGTGCCTCGGAGGGCCCGGTTGGCGCATCCAGTGCGGCGCTGAACTGGGCCAACCCCATGGCAGGCCATCCGAAGAGCAGGCCACAAACCAGACGGGCGGCGTGATGTGAAGCCATGCGTTTCATCCTCACCATCTCCTCGGGCCTCAGCGGTCAACCCATCCATCCAGGAGGAATCCCTCCAGCATCCTGCAGTTTTGGCGGGAGAGTGAGTTCGCGTCGACCACGGTCAACGCACCGATGGAGCTCTGGTGGGTCACCACCACCCGCCGTTTTTTCTCTGCTCCAAACAAGAAAAAGCTCTGGATGGGAAGGTCCAGCGCGATGGAGTCCATCTGCAGGGTTTGGCTGTCGAAGGTGCCCAGGCGGTTGTCCCCCTGCGCACCGGTCCAGACCCGGACGCCCTCTGGTTCGACCGTCATGGCAAGCGAAGGCTGGGTGGTCCCGATGGGTTGGAACCGTCGACTCTCGAGATCCAGAACGCCAACGGCGGTGTCCGAGAACGTGACCAGGGCCCGACCCTGGTTCAGGGGGGTCACGCTGGCCACGAGATAGCCCAAGTCCAGGGTTTCGACAGCGCGAGTCGTGGTGGTCTCCACGTCGTCCAGATCGACGAAGGAGACGGAGCTGGCGCCCGCCGCGTACACCAGCGCTCGCGGACGAATCTCATTCTGCCGAGGTGACTTACCTTCGAAACCGAGGATGGTCTCAGCCCGGTGGCGTAGCGCGACCGGAACCAGCCGGCTCGAATCCGCGTCGACAATGACGATCGCTGAGCCGGTGGCGGCCAGAACGCGCTGCTCCTCGGTCTCGCCGAAAAGGATTAGGTCCGAAGCCGGCGCTGACCCCAGCTGCAGCTGGTTGAACGATGGAGCGAAATCATTCTCGGTGTCGCCCTTGCTAGGACCGAAGGATAGCACATAGGCATCCGTCGAGCCCTGCGCTGCGTAGTAGAGTTTGCCCGCCTCGGTGTCGACCTCGATGTCGGACACCACCAGGTTCCCGGCGAGATTGGACAACTCGGCGGTGATCTCGGAACGGCTGGGGGTGGTCAGATCCCAGATGCTCAAACCCTTGGGGAAGGTGAACAGCGCCAGGGAACGGGTCCGTCCAGCCACATTCATCGGCGGCGTCACGAACACCCCCTGCAACGGCCCACCCAGCGACCGCAGCGACCGATTGCTTGGATTGGCCTCCGAGGGTTTGTGCTCCAGATCGACCAGGGCCACCCGATTGGTGTCGGTCAAGAGCTCGGCCTCTTGGGCATCCGGGGGCACCTCCCAGAGGACGGCATAGTGACCCTCGGGCGACTGACTCACCTTGGCATATGGCACGTCGAACTCGTAACGGCGATCGACCCGACCCGGTTTCAGGACCGCCAGCGCCGGCGCGTCGACACGCTCGCCGAATTCGTCGCGTTTGCCCTCCCCCAGCACCAACAGCTCGGTCTGGCCGGCTCGGTTCGCCGCCAGCGAAGGCCCGGTGGGAAGGGGGAGCCGTACCGCCGCGGCTCGGGGCTTGCTGGCCAGCACCTTCACCGCGTGGGCCGTGGATGATTCACGGTCGATGAACAGCAACTCGTCACCCAAGGGAGCCACGGCCACGATCTGGGGGGGCGTCTCGAACCGTTCATCGCGTTCCCCACACCCCAACCCGATCACCAAGAGCAGTGCACACATGCCAATGCTGGTCGCCCTCATGGCTCACTCCCGAATCTTGCTGTTGATCTCGTAACCGGTGACCGCGCTCGTATCGAGCGTCGCCCAGTCGATGAAAGTGATGCGACCCGCATCGTGCTGTTGGCTGACGAAGACACGCTCCGCCTCCTCGACGACACCCAATGCCACCGGGGGATCGCCCAGGTTGAGGACATCGACCAAGAGAGACCGAAGGTCCATGCGGTGGACGGTTCGGGCATCACCCTCGAAGATGGAAAAGGCATAGGGTTGACCGGGTATGACCACCGTGCTGCGCAGCGCGGCCGGTGTCAGCTGCAGCTTGGCGAAACCGGTCCGCATGTCGATCAAGGAATAGCCGTAGGAGACATCGATGATGGTATCGTCCGACGCCCCGGCGCTGTTGGGATCCCCGGGGAGCTTGTTGTGCAGCACGAAGGCCTGCTGTCCATCCGGGGTGAAGGTGACGGCCTGCACCGACTTTTTCAGATCGATGACGCGTGGGGTGTCTGGGGCGTCGAGTTCGACCAGGGCCACTCGTTCCTCGGTGGGTGAGGCCGTCGTGTAGCAGACAGCCCATTGTGAGGTGGGACTCAGCGTGACCGAGCCGACGATGGTCCCCTCGATGGGCAGGGTGGTCACCGCTCGGGGATCCGAGAAGGCCTCGGGGATGGGGATCCGCAGCACGGTCGAGGTCTCGCGAACCACGGCCAGGGCGAAGGAACCATCCCTGGAGATGTCCAAATCGGTCACCGTCACGGGGACCGGGTCTGGCTGATTGGCAGCCCCAGCTTGATTCGCGAAGCCGGCCTGGGCCTGACCGGCGGTGCCCTGCCCGCCCGAGGGCAGACCGCCCGCCGTCCCCTCCCCCCCCTGACCCGCTCCACCCGCGCCCGGTGGCGGTTCTTCGATCGGAGCAACGATCTGTTGGATATCGAGGGTCCATCGGTCGCTGGTCTCCAGATCGACCAGCCGCAGCTTGGTGCTGTTGGCGATACGACCCAAGGCATACCGACCGTCCCGGGTCACGCTGATGTCCACCTGCTCCCCCTCGTTCTCTTCGAAGATGGCAACGGTGGTGGCCACCCGGCGGTCCCCCTCGTCGACCTGCCCCAGATCGATGATACTGATCCCACTGTCGGTCACCAGATAGGCAGTGTCCGACCCCTGCTCACCACCGGCGAACGTCACCTGGCGCGGCCGAAAGCCAACGGACATCCGAGCGGATGCCAGCTCATCCCCCGAAAGGCCCAGCACCGTGACCTCCTGATAGCTGCGGTTCTCGGTGGGTCCCGGTCGCGAGGGATCGAAATAGACGATGGCGTGCTTCCCGTCCGGAGCCACGGCGATGGCGTTGCTGTCGTGGGCAATGGGCACGGTGGTCGCCGTCGACTGGGCGTTGTCGGTCTCGACCAGCGCCACGTCGCTGGATCCGAGGTTGACGACCAGAGCGGCGTCACGCTCCGGCAAGGTCTGTAGATAATGCGGATTGTCCCCGGTCTCGACGGTGTGTACCTGGAGGGTCTCGGCGTTGATCACGACCACCGAATCACGATCCGGACTGGCCGCGTACACATAATGTATCCCCGCCTGAGGGGTCTCCAGTTCGATCGTGACCTCCTGCTCCGGGTTTGCCGCCGGGTCGGCGCTGTCATCCGGAACAACCCCAGCGTTTTGGCTCCCGGCCATGTTGGATGAGTCGCCGGACATCGCCGCCCCAGCCCCGTCGCTGCTGCTCATGCTGGAGCACGCCCCAGCCGCCAGCAGCAGCCAACCGCCCACTTGAACCCCTCGCCTCCCAGGTACCTTGCCGTGCATGCCGCCTCCTGCTCGCAGTATTCATACCATGTTCGCAACCCCCTTCAAAAAGTGAAGATTTCACCCGCCTGGACCGTCGCGCCATGACAATGAAGTCAGACCCCGGCGCGCCCAGCCTGTCGCCAGCTGACTTCTGGGGTTGACCGACGCCAGTGGAGTCTGCCTAGGATAGCCCTCAACCCAAGGAGAAGCCCCATGCGTCATTCCCTCTGGTGCGGTCTGTCCCTCGGAGTATTGGCTTGCATTCTGGGCTGTGCCGGCGCTCAGACATCCGCACCGACCAGCCCCGAGTCCGAGCCCGAATCGAGCGCCGGTCCGGCTTCCGTGGAAAGCCCAGCAGAATCCAGCACTGAAACGGACGCCGACAGCTCGAGTCCCGGCATCAAGGTTGGCGCGGCGCTGCATGGCAAGCGCTCGGTCAAGCTGAGTTTCGCCTTGAACCTCAGCCAAAAGGGCAAGAGCGCCGGGGTGCAGATCGGTGACTGGTCGCTGGACGAGGAGCGCAGCCTCACCGTGAAGGCCGCCCAGGGTGACAAGATCTCCGAGCTGGTCGTTCTGTATGGCCTCTGGGAGGCCAAACCGCTGTTGGGTCTGTCCAGCACCGTACCCACCCAAGGGAAGACCTATCGGATCAAGAGCTCCGGGGGCCAAACCTCGGTGTTATCGGAGTCGGGGGAGTCGGTGACCAGCGAAGAGCAACGAGCCGTGGAGGCTGATTATGCTTGGGTCGGCGCAACCACGCCCCTGCGCGAAGCCCTCTTGGCCACCGATCTCAAACCGGGAGCCGATCTTTCCACGAACTCGGACATCGCCCGCGCCATCCTGGGGGAGCTCCCAGGGGTGGACGCTTCTTCCACCAGTGTCCAAGCCAAGCTCCGTTCGGTGAGCTCGGGGCCCACGCCCAAGGCGAACCTCACCGTCGATGCCAAGCTCCAGCTTCGCAGCGACAAGACGCTGTTCGAGCTGACCGTGACGGGCCCGGTCACCGTGGACGTCAACACCGGTTGGGTAGAGACAGCGCAGCTATCTGGCACGGCCAAGGCCACGGGGGAACTCGTCCACAAGAAGAGAGGCCCGTTGGAGGTCGAGGGGAGCGGGAAGATCGAAATTGGCCGCACCGCAAAGCTGCGCTAACCCGACGCGGGCCCGAACCGCCTCCGTCCACTCCACCTAGACGGGCTTTTCCTGTCCCTCGGGCTGGAGGAGATGCTCGACCAACGCGACCAGCTGGCTGGGCAGATAGGGTTTGCCCAGGAACTTTGCCCCGTACGGAGAATTGGGACCCACGGTCGTCTCACCGTAGCCAGAGGTGAACAGGACCTGGATCTCGGGGCGCTCGGGCACCAACCGCTCCGCCAGATCCTGCCCCGACATGAGGGGCATGACCAGATCGGTGAGCAACAGATGAATGGGGCCATCGTGAGCTCGCGACCGGGCCAGAGCATCGGCAGCCGAAGCGGCCTCAACGACCCGGTAGCCCGACCCGGTGAGCACGCGAACCGCCACCCTGCGCACCATCTCGTCGTCCTCGACCAACAGGATGGTCCGGCCCCGGGAGGGCGCTGCCGACCGCAGAACCCCGGAGCTCCGCGGGGTTTCGCCGGACGCGTCGTCACCACCACGGATCCGCCGAACTGGGATCCGTTCCGCCCCGGAGACAGGTTCCGTCGTAGGCCACGAACCGCGGAGTGCCAGATCCGAATCCACCTGCCCAACGAAGGCCTGGGCAAGTCGGTCGGAGGTGATGGAGCGATCGATGGGCTCGGTATCACCGACCAGCAGCAGCGCGGCGAGTTGACCTCCCGCCCCGAGAAGCGGGGCGAGAACCCAATGGGGCCCCTCCGTCGGAACGGTCACCCAGTCCCGGGGCAGACAGCTGCGGGTAGCGTCCACCAGCACCACCAACCACTCCTTGGAACTGGCGGGAAACGAGTCGCCGACAAAAACGTCAAAACCACTTTTGACCTGTTCGTCCAGGGTCAGACCGACAATCTTTGCCGCCGGCCCTCGCGATGGAACCAGGGCCAGGAGCGCCAACCGGACCCGAAGTCCTCGAGCGAACCGGAGGATGGCACTGTCGAACGCACCCGGCGACAGGCGCCCCGGATCCGAGGCAAGCTCAGCCAACAGCCCCAAGGCTTCCCTTGCCGTGACACTACTCGATGCACCGTCCATCGTGCTGGTCCCAAGAGCTGAGAACCCCCCATGGGCCCCCCACTCGCTTGGTGCAATTAACGTTACGGTTGAGTATCAGCCCAAAATAGGCCCCCGTCCTTGGAAATTCGCAAAGGTTTTTGCCGTCGCCGCAGATCCCAGGGATCTCAATGGCTTGGAACGCTCCCCGTTGCGGTTTTTGTCGTCAACCGGCTAGCCTGGCTGGGTGCTTACACTGTGGCTTCAACCCCGCAACCCCGTCGTTGGGAGGCACCGACCCATTTTCGTGACTGGACTGCTCGCCTGTTTCATCGCGTGCGTCGGCTGCAGCACCCGAACCAGCACTGCACCCAGTAAGGCAGCCCCGTTCTCGGAAAAGCCAGCTTCGGGCGAGACCAAGCGGGTCGTTTCGGCTCTGATACGAGATCTCAGACAAGAGGGACTGGAACCGGAACCACTCCACGGCGAGATCGATGCACGTCCAGGGGATTTTGGCGCAGCCGACACCGAGGATTCGTTGCGAGCGAATCGGTTACAATTTCGGGATCTGGTCGCATCCTGGGACCAGGGAACCGGCCTTCTGTTGGAGCTGACCAAGGAGGCTTCGGGGGAGCGGTTCCGACTGACCTTCGTGGATGCGACGGCACCGACCCAGCTCCATGGCCCCGAACGCTGGTTCATTCACGCCATCGCCAGTGATGGTCGGGGCCACCCCATTGGTCATTTGATGCTCTTTTTGGACCATCTCGAGCCGGGTCGTTTCCGTGGCGACCCGGAGCACCGAGAGGTGACGATCGGGCTGCTGGTGGGCACTGATAGCTGGGATGCGCAGAATCCCCAGACCGCTTGGTCGAAGAACCCAGGGGCCTTTTGTGAGCTTCAGTTCTCGGATCCCGGCAACGGTGACTTGGAGGGAGAAATCCAGGCCCGTTTGGTAGACAATGCCGGCCGCGGAACCCTGGTCGCAGAAACGGGATACCTGTACGTCAACCGTCCATGACCCCTCGGGAGTACCGAGCCCATAGCATGGCCAGGCAATCGCCCTTTTAGCCGTCCCTGATTCCTGGAGGCAACCGTGCGGCAGGCTCGACCGAATCCCTTCCCATGAGTGACAAGACCGAAACCCCAACCCCCCGACGACTGCGGCAAGCCCGACAACGCGGCGACACGCCGCTGTCCTCCGCCCTGTTGAAGAGTCTCTCTTTTCTGGCTGCCTGGGCGGTGGTGCCCTGGGCGTTCCTTGGTCTATTGACCCACGCCACCGAGCAGCTCAATGCCGCCATCCGCCTGGCCGCCGCCCCCACCCCGGAGGTCACCCTGACGGCTGCGCCCCTGGCCTTCGACATCCTGAGCCTCGCCGCACCATTGCTGCTCGTCGCGACAGTGGTGGCCTTGGGTGCGGGGTTGGTCCAGACCCAAGGACTGTTCACCGTAGGGCCCCTGAGCGGGGGCCTCGGCCGACTCAATCCCCTGACGGGCTTGCCCCGGCTGTTTCGCCCCGATCAACTCCTGTCCGTGCTGCGGGCCCTTCTCTTCGCGACCGTGGTGGCGGTTTTCGGCACCCGCCTGGTCTCCAGCAATCTGCCCTCCATCAGCGCCACTGCCGGACAGCTGGACTCGGCCAGGACTCTGGCAGCCGACCTGGTTCGAAGACTGGGATGGACGGCGGCGCTATTGGGATTGGGCCTGGGTCTTTTGGACTACGCCCTGACCTATCGCGCCTTTTTGGTCAGGAATCGGATGACCAAGGAAGAGGTGCGTCGTGAACACCGGGAGGCGGAGGGAGACCCGCACCTGATCGCGGCCCGACGTCGAGCCCACCAGGAGATGCTCAACCAGGCCACGCTGTTGGCCGTCCGGGACGCGACCGTCCTGGTGGCCAACCCCACTCACCTGGCGGTGGCCCTGCGTTACCGCGACTCGGAGGATGATGCTCCAGTCGTGCTCGGCCAGGGAGAGGGCGAGCTCGCTCGTCATATGATCGAGGCAGCGCTCCGATACGGTGTTCCCGTCGTGCACGACGTACCGCTGGCACACGCGCTGTATGAACTGGAGACTGGGACTGCCATTCCCGAGAGTCTGTACGAGGCTGTCGCCGAGATCCTCCGGGAGATCAGCGCCACAGAACCCCAAGCCGTTCAGCCCACCTCGACTGGTCGAGCTCCCTAACCGTCGACACGGATGCGCTTCTTGAGCGCCGCAAGCTCGGCGTCCAGCACCCCCTCGATAGCCTCACCGGCGGCGGGCGGGTTCGCCTTTTCCAGCTCCGCAAATCGAACCTCCAACTCCTCCTTGGTCATGCTCGATCCAGCCGTTCCGCTCAGCAAGACGTCGACCTCTCGAGCCGCTTGCGCCTCGGACTCAGCGCCATCGATGCGTTGCTCAATCTGCCGAAGTGCCTCGAAGGGGCCCTGAGCGGCGGAGCGAGCCCCCAGCGACTCGACCCCTCCACCGGCACGGGCTTGAGCCACCTGCGCGGCGATGGTGTGTTGTCGAGCCATCAGCTCCTGGTGTTTGGCCTGCATCCGCTCCAACTCCTGCTTCATGCTGAGCGCCAGACCGTGCTGTTCGTCACGAGCCCGCTCCAGAGCGTGGCGTTCCGCAACCTGGCGCTGCTTCTGCTCCAGTGCCGCTCGAGCCAGAGCATCATCTCCGTGCCGAACCGCCAGCTCCGCACGCTCTTCCCATCGGGCGCATTGCTGAGCCATTTCCTGGAGCTTGACATCGAGTCGATTCTTCTCGCCCATGGCCCGAATCACCTCGCGCTGCGCCAGATGGATCTGCTCCTTCATCTGGGAAAGGAGATGCGCGATGTCGCGCCCTGGCTCCTCGAAACGGTCCAGCAGGGCGTTGAAGTTGCTGGAAACGACACGGCTCATTCGATCGAAGACTCCCATGCTTTCCCCTTCGTCATCGGTTGATGACATGGATGGCGTGACCCAGTGAAGCAGCACTGGCTTCCATCAGGCTTTCCCCCAAGGTTGGGTGTGGATGAACGGTCAAGGCGAGATCCTCCGAGGTTGCGCCCATCTCCAGCGCCAGCACCGCCTCACTGACGAGATCACTGGCCGAGGGACCCACGATATGGATGCCCAAGATGCGCCCGCTCTGCTGATCCATGACCACCTTGCAGAACCCATCGGTCTCACCCAGGCTCAAGGCACGCCCCAGCGCAGCGAAGGGGAACTTGCCAACCCGCACCGTGTGGCCCTTTTCCCGAGCCTGCGCCTCGGAGAGGCCCACGCAAGCGATCTCTGGATCGGTGAAGACCACACCCGGAATGGCGACCCAGTCTTTGGCCGCTGCACGTCCGGCCATGACCTCAGCGCAAACCTCCCCTTCCTTGGAGGCCTTGTGCGCCAGCAGGGGAGGCCCACTGACGTCACCGATGGCGAACACACCGGGAACGTTGGTTCGACACTCGGCATCCGTGCTGACGAACCCGCGCGGATCGATGGACACTCCCAGCTCCTGGAGTCCCAACCCCGAGGAGCGTGGTCGCATCCCCACCGCGACCAGTACCACGTCGCACTCGACCGATTCGGTCTGACCGTCGCGACCAATCTGCACCGACACGGATCCCGATTCGAGCAACGTCCGGGACTCGGCTCGAGCACTCGTCAACACGCGCCCCCCACGAGCCACGATGCGCCGCTCCACCAGGCGCACCGCCTCCGGATCGACTCCGGGCAGCAGACTGGGAGTGAGCTCGACGACGGTCAACTGGGCGCCGAAGCTCTGATAGACCATCCCGAGTTCGAGGCCAATCACTCCGCCGCCCACCACCAACAGACGGGGAGGGATCCGATGCAGATGCACCGCCTCACGAGCTCCGATCACCCGTTGCCCGTCGAACTCGAAGCCCGGGACCTCGATGGTCGCCGAACCGGTCGCCACCACGACGCCCCGCTCGGCGACCACGTGAACCACCTCACCCTGCGCGTTAGTCACCTCCACCCGACGGGGTTCGACGAGTCGCCCCCGTCCCTCGAACAGGGTGACGCCATTGCCGCGAAACAGTCCGCGAATCCCACTGACCAGCTTACTGACGATACCGTCCTTCCACCCCTGCAATGCATCCACATCCAGCTTGACCTCGGGGATGCGAATCCCCTGAACGGCAGCGTGCTGCGCCTTGGTGTACAGGTGAGCACTGCTGATCAGGGCCTTGCTGGGGACACATCCCCAGTTCAGGCAGACCCCCCCCACGTTTTCTGCCTCGATACATGCCGTCTTCAGACCGAGTTGGGCGGCTCGGATCGCGCAAACGTATCCCCCGGGGCCTCCCCCCAGCACCACAACGTCGAAGCGATGCTCTTGCATGTCTCCGGCTCTAGCGGAGGTTTTGAGCTGAAACAAGCGAGGCGGACCGGAATCCACGGATCGCCGGATTAGAGCTTGGGAAACGGGGCCCTACCCCGAGCCATCTCGCCTGCGGATCCCGGGGCCTTCGCTCCGCGGGCCGGCCAGAGTGCGGGCGCGCTGTTCGGTCAGGTGCCAGGGGCGAACCGCGTACACGTCGTCGAAGAGGGTCATCAGCGGCGGATTGCCGGCATGCTCCACCACGCGAATCGCCGAGTCGAGCTCAGTCTGCAGGGACACCCGCCAGGCTTGCACCTGGTCCGCCTGCACCCAGCCCAGTTCTCGCAGGGCGCGGGTCAAGCGCTCCAGCGGATCCCGAGTGAGCCATGCCGCCAGCTCTTCAGGGGACCGGTATCGTGAGGGATCGTCACTGGTGGAGTGGGGCCCCAACCGGTAGGTCAGGCATTCGACGAACGCCGGGCCCCTTCCCTCGCGTACCCGCCTAACGAGCTCGGACAACATGCCGAAGACCGCCAACGCGTCGTTGCCATCCACGCGATAGCTCGGCAAACCGTAGGCACGCCCCTTCACCGCCAGAGCCTGTACGCCGGTTTGCCGGTTGACCGGCAAGCTCAGGGCGTAGTGGTTGTTCTGACAGATGAGGATGCAGGGAACTCGAAACACACCTGCGAAGTTGAGCGCGGCATGGAAATCGCCGGTACTCGTGGCCCCGTCACCCATTACGCCCACCGCGACCAGCGGATCCTTCTGGTACTGCGCCGCCCAGGCCAAACCGACGGCGTGGGGGAGCTGAGACCCAATCGAGCTGGACCAGGATGCCACCCGCAGGCGGGGCGAGGCCTGGTGATTGGGCATCTGCCGACCCTTGGCGGGATCGATGGCCGCACCGAAGCTCTGGGCAAGGAACTCGGCCAGGGGCATGCCTCGCTCCAGCAACACCCCGCTCTCTCGCAGACCGGGCACGATCCAGTCCGACGGCTGCAGGACGTGGCCCAGCACGGCCGGAAGCACCTCTTGACCAAAACTGGAGCCATGGAAGGTGATCCGACCCTGACGATGCAACGACAACAGACGTTCATCGACGAGCCGCAGGCGCAGCAGACTGTAGAGCAGCGAGACAGCGACGGACTGGGGGATGAGCTGGACCCAATCCACGGCCACACGGTCCTCGTCATCCATGACGCGATGAACCGTCGTGTCGTCATCGGGCAGCTGCCACCGCTCGTCACCTATCATAGTCATGTCGTCTAGCATTCCCGGTTGCCGGCAACGGAACGATTCATCTCGATGGCCCGCAGCGTCGCATCGATCCGCTCCGGATCCAGGCCTCTGGGGGCCTTCTGCACCTTGCGCAGGGTTGGGGCGGCCTCGCGCCATCCCAGCTCTCCAACCAGCACGAGCGCCCGCCCCCGCCGCGCAAGGGACCAAGACTCGAGCTCCTTCACAATCGCGTGCCGCGCTCGGGGGTCGCCCATTCGGGCCAGCGCAACCGTCGCTGCCCAGCCGCAACTCCCCTCAGCGAAGCCCAGTCGGGCCCGACGGCGCAGCGTGGCAATAGCATCCCTCAGCGAAAGGGTGCCTGCCAACTCCACCGCCAGCCGTTCGTCCTCGGGCTCCCAACCCCGTCCAGATTGCAGCGCTTGCACCAGGGCGGAGTAGCCGCGCGGCTCGCGCATCAGACAGAGCACGATGGCGGCCAACCGGCGCAGCGGGGGATGCGGATCGTCAAGGGCCCGGCACACCTTCTCGACCGTCTCGTCTTGGATACCATCCCTGCCACCCGCCCCGGTGATGGTTTCCTCGAGAAGCCGCAAGGCGACCCAGCGCACCTCGGCATCCTGGTCGGAGAGGCCCTGGGCCAGCGCCCCCTGGGCGCCCGCACCCAGCAAGCGCTGCGACGCCACCAGGGCTTGATAGCGCAGGGCGGCGTACTCGGAAGAGCTGGCAGCCTGTACACACTCGGTGAGCCCCGGCGTATCGGGCCGACCCAACTCACCGAGCGCCATCAACACGTGCTGGCGAACCCGAAGGTCCGGATCCTCGGCAGCGCCGAGGATCTGGGCAAGGGCCTCCTCGGCGTGCGCGTCAGCCAGGGCGATCGCAGCCAGGGCCCGATTGGCAGGGCTCGGATCCCGACAAAGGGCCGTCACCAGAGCCGCGATGACCTGGGGCCGCGCGTCCCCATCCGCATGACGCGCGAGGTCGGCGAGGGCGGAATGACGCACCGACTCCTTGGGCGAGACAACGTCGGTCAGCGCCGCATCCAGATGTCGGGGCAAGGGCGGCAGCCCGAACATCCTACCGAGCTCCGCCGTCGCTCCCGCTGGAGCCCGCCGACTCGGAGATCCCGCTGGAGCCCGCCGACTCGGAGACCCCGCTGGAGCCCGCCGACTCGGAGACCCCGCTGGAGCCCGCCGAGCTATTCGAACCCGCCGAGCCGCCGCCCCCCGCCTGCCCCGCGGAACCCTCGGGCTCGATCGGGGTCACGTCGAAAGAGCCGTCACTCTGATAGTCACCAGCGGAACAGTAATCGCTGCCGGAATCGCCAGCTTCCGCGTAGGAGGCGGCCGACATGGGGACCGCGCAGACTCGCCCCCCCGAGCGCTTCAGATCGACCGCCATGGCGCCGTAGTCGTTGCCGGTTTCACCGAGATCGGCACACACGTACCCGGAGCGGCAATCATCCTGGCTGCTACAACGGCGCAGGCAGAAGGTGCGCATGCGGCGACTGTCACCGGGGTCCTGACACTCCTTCGCGGCAGAGGTCGTCCACAGGAAGGCGATGCAAGCCGCCTCCTCGGGACAGGAATCGGGCTCGCAGTTGAAGCGGGTGCAGTAGCCGCCGGGTTGACTGCTGTCACAGAGCCGATCCCCCATGTCCGAGCAATCCGCGCTGCTAGTACACTCGTCCCCAATCTCCGGCCCACAGCTACACAAACCACAGCACGAGCCCCAAATCAGAACCCAAATTCCGAAACGTCGTCCACGCATCGGCCCGACCATACCACGGCTCCGGGGCAGGAACAGAAAAGGCCGGCCAGCAGCGCGGGCACCCCCGTTGACATGCTGAACAGTGGTCCGTATGTAGACTCACCGGACCGAGTAATCCGCTGCCCAACCCACTGCCCATGACCACCCATATCACCGACGACTGCATCAATTGTGGGGCGTGCGAGCCGGAGTGCCCCAACGAGGCCATCTCTGAAGGGGACGGCCTCTACGTGATCAATCCCAAACTGTGCACGGAGTGCGTTGGATTCAACGACCACGAGGCATGTCAGGCCGTATGTCCGGTGGAATGCTGCCTTCCTGACCCTGCACACCGGGAGACAGAATCCGAGCTGCTGAACCGCGCTCTCGACCTTCACCCCGATGACAAGGAGCTTCGGGCCCTGGCCGAAGCCCGTTCATTCCCCTCCCATTTTCGCCGGTAGGCCGTAGCTTGCCGCGTCACGGGCCGCGCCGTACGCTGTGTCGTGCTGATGTGTAGCTCCCGTCGACTGCTTCTGGCCTGGTTGCCTGGGAGCCTCTTCGGTTGTTCGACCGCAGCTCCCGACCCGCCACCACATTATGCCGTGGGACCAGTCCACGCGGTCATTGCCGTCGAGTGCTCCACCAGTACCGACAGTGGTTCAGCCGAAGAGATGACGGCGCTTCTGGGGGTCGTGCGAGTACCGCCAGCCACCAACTCGCAACAGGTCGTCCGTTTGCTCGGCTTGGACGTCGAGCTCCCGGAGCTTGGCCATTGCGAGGTGGTGAACTCCGCTCCCCGCCCCTCGGTCGCAATGGCGGGACTCGATCGGGTCGACTTTTTGGACGTGGGGGCTGTGACCCTGGACAGCAGTCGTCGCACGGTCAGACTGACTCGCCAAGCGTTCCCAACGGTCGCCGATTTCATCTCCGGTGTCGTCTATACGAATCCGGATCTCTCTCGCTCCATCCTGAACGGAAATGACCGCTTCGAGGTCAAGGCCAAGGGGGGCTCCAAGATCCTGGGCTTCACGGTTCCGGCGCAGGCTCCGGTCGCCTTGGCCCAACTGACCCTGGACTCGGTACCCCTGGCTGAGGTTGAACGGTGGTCCAACGCGCAAGCCTCGCGACTCCAATGGGCAGCGGGCGAACCAGGCGACGTCGTATGGGCCAAGATCGATCAGCCCAAGGGGGAGGGCTTCGCCCGATGTGCTTTCCGGGATGAGAATGGCCAGGGAACGATCGGGGCCGGGTTGCTCAAGAGCGGCGAGGTCAGTCGCATCGTCGTTCACCGTCTGCGCACGGTCAAGCTCGGCCTTTCGGGAATCGATCGGGCCCAGCTACGAATTGACCGAGCGATTGCCCACAACCTGGTGGTTGAATAGGCATCGACGTCAGGGTGCCGCGGCGCTGGTCGCGGACTTGGGCCGCGAGGTCACCGTTGCGGGGGTCGTCTTTCGCGCGATGGGCACCACGACCGTCTTGCTGGCCCCATCCCGCCACAGCTCGACTTCGATGCGCTGCGCGGTTTTCAACCCTTCGAACACCTGGAGTGCCACATCGTAGTGCTCGATCGACTGCCCGTTGATCCGCACCACGACGTCCCCCGGTGCGAAGTCGAAACCAACCCACCTTTGCATGGGCCGCATCGCAACAATCTGAAATCCCACGAAGCGCTCCGCTCCGGTGTCGTCCACCGCCGTCTTCGGTTCCAGATCGACCTTCTGCAAGAACCGCCCCAAGCCATCCTCGATGGCCTCGTCGACCAGGGCCCCGTCCAACGTCCCGGCGGTTGGCAGCCGAGCGGGAGCCGGGGCGGGAGGCGGTGGCAAAGTCTTGCGGGGGGCGACAGGCGTCCCCGCACAACCGAGCAGAACCCAACACAACCCGAGCATCGTGGAGCGCACGCGGCGACTATGATCCGGGCCCCCACCGAAAGGCAAGCCGCCGCCCACCCCACGGGGCACCTCGGCCAAAGGGCCGACCTCCGACAGTCAGGTCGGTGAATAGCCCGTGTCGGCTAAACCGTCACTTCCTCGAGGATGACCACGCTGTAGGGATGAGCTCGGTATTCGCCACTGATGGTGTCGGCCCGTCCCGGCCGCCACACGTTGCAGAAGGGCTCCGCCCAAGCGGCAGTGTCCACGATGCGCACCCATTGCTTGCCGGCGGCGGCGCCCGGAACGACGAAGGGGCAAGAGCGCCAGTCCATGTTGACCATCACCAGCCAATCCGAATCCTTGATGCCGCTGCCGTCGATGCGAATCAGGACCGCGTGGTCCCCGTCGCGACACTCTGGCCTGCCGTCGGGAGTGAAGAACAGGTAACTAACATCGGAGTTGTCCGCCGTGAAGTCCCCGTACTGGCGCTGGGACAGGGCGGGGTGGGAACGGCGCAGCTCGATCATGAATCGCGCGAACACGAAGAGGGGGTTCTTCCCGGCCTCGCAATCCGCAACGCCCAGATTGTCGTGGTAGGCTTGGCCACAACCCGTGCCGACCCGCTGTGGGGCATTGGAGGTCAGCATGTCGTAGTTGTTCCAGGTGGCAATGCTGTCCACGTTGTATGGGTTGTTGTTGCCGTTCTGGGTGCGCCCCAGCTCATCCCCCCACACCACCATGGGCACACCCCGGGATAGGAACAGGATGGCCCAGAAGTTACGGATCCGTTGGCGACGCAGGGTCGGATCCCCGCCCGAGTCCCAACTCGCGTTGTCGTCGGCTCCGCCGTCGGACGGACCGAACGGCCAGGCACATTGGGCGTTGTGCTTCTGAGCGTAGCTTACCAGGTCAGCCAGCGTGAAGCCGTCATGGGCCACCACGAAGTTGACGGATCGGGCCGGACCTCCCTGATCGACGAAGTGATCGTAATCGCCGTTGACGTGACAGATGAACTGCGTCGCATTGCCATCCCCCTTGAGGAACCTGCGAACGGCGTCGCGGAAACGCCCGTTCCACTCACCCCAACCGTCCGCGAAGTTGCCCACCTGGTAGCCCCAGAGATCCCAGGCCTCTGCGATCACCTCGATCTGCTGACTTTTGGCATAGGCCGCGATACTGGTGATGAGTTCGTGGTCCCTGTAGAATCGCTTCTGCCCGTCCCAATCCGAGGGATGGGTTGCCTCGGGGAGCCGTCCCAAGACAGGAGCCAGGTCGAAGCGGAACCCGTCCACTCCCATGACCTCCGTGAAGTAGGCGATCGAGTCGAGCACCAAACGACGCGGCATCTCGTTGGAGAAGTTCAACTGGTTACCACAGCCGGTGGCGCCTGAAACGAGCCCCTGTCGATCCTCGGTCAGGTGGTAGTATTCCCCCACGTCAAAACCACCCAGGTGGGTGAAGGCTACGGTGTCCTTATCCTCCGCGTGCCCTCCTTCCCCGGTGTGATTGTACACGACGTCCAGATACACCTCGAGGCCCGCCTGGTGGAAGGCCCGGATCATCTCCTTGAATTCGCGAGTGGGTCCCCCCGGCGACGGGTCACTCGAGTAGCGTCGGTCCGGGGCAAAATAGCTCTGGGTCATGTAGCCCCAGTAGTTGCCCCCGGGGCGGTCCTCCGGGTTCGACTCATTGTCGAACTCGTGAACGGGCAAAAACTCGACGGTGGTCATCCCCAGGGCCGCCAGGTATTGGGCCAGGTAGGCGGCTCCCCGATAGGTGCCACGGTACTGTGCTGGGACGTTCTCGACACCAGCAAACTCGGGATAGCTGACCAGGAGCTCCTTGAGCCGGGTGGAGCTGGGGTGCCGGGACAGCCCTCGCAGGTGGGCCTCGTAGATGAGCGCTTTCTCTTCCGGCAGTCTGGGCTTGTTGCCGGTGTCGGTGTGGTCATCGACGACGAGCCCCTTGGGGGCGTAACGCCCGGTGTCCACCTCTCGCCGCGGCCGTCCCTGGTAGTGGTGAGGGCCGGTCGCGAAGATGTCCTTGTCGTGCCCGGCTTGGCTCAGGCTGGGGGAATCTCTGTCGTGCGAGAGCTCCCGGGCATAGGGGTCGTGCAACAGCTTGTTGGGATTGAAGCGGTGACCCTCGCTGTCCACGTCACTCCCAAAGCCCCGATTCGAACCCCCTCGTTGCCAGTCCGTCCGATACGGCCAGTTGGGGCCCCAACAGCGAAAGCCGTACAGGGTGTGTTTCTCGACGCCCGTGAGGTGGGCTCGCCAGATGTGGTCACCGGGGTTCTTTTCCATCCAGACCGCGAAACTCGCGTCCGCCCCGGTGGGCTGGGCGTAGAGCTCCAGCAGAACACGCTCCGCGGCTCGAGAGAACACCGCGAAGGTGCAGGTGTTGCCCTGCAGGTGTGCACCCAAGGGGAAGCGGGCCGACGACCAGCTCCCCTGGTCGATGGCCGCACAAGCTGTCACCCTGCCGTACGTCGAGCTGCTGGACATGCCTTCTTCGAACCTCCAAGGGAAGAGACTTACCCTTTTGTTCGGGCCCCGGGAAGAGGCTCTCGTGCCGCTCGGGTTGGAACCGACACGAGTGTGGGGGGCGACTACTCTTGTGCCCAAGGCTCCGTCTGCACGGCTGCCCAGATCGCCGCGGCCACCAGTTCCGGTCCCGGAACCCCATCCAGATGGATGAATCGATCCCGGGGCAGATAGCGTTCGGCCTCTGCGTAGGCCGACACCAGCTTCTCCTGGAGCGCGCGTCGCTCGAAGCGTTCCTCGGGCAGACCTCGTTGCCGACGACGGAGCTCCGCAACGTGCGCCGGAACCTCGAGGATCAGAGTCAGCTCGGGCCGCCTGGCCCACACGTTGATCTCTCGGACCCAGACGGCTGCGGCCTGCGGGTCTGGCGCGGTCAGAGACTGATAGACCAGACTGGAGAGCAGATAGCGGTCGCTCACCACCACCTGGCCGTCCTCCAACAGCGCGTGCACGCTTCGTTGATGGTCGACTCGATCGGCTGCGAACAGGAGCGCCATGGTCTGCCAGGATTCTCCGGTGGGGCTCGACTGGGTCAAGAGTTCGCGGAGCAGCCGCCCCACGGACCCATCGGTTGGCTCCCGGGTTGCCACCGCCGGCACACCTCGGTTGGACAGAGCTCGCACCAGACGCTCCACCTGGGTGGTGGTTCCGGAGCCATCGATTCCCTCCAGGACCACCAAGGCACCGCGTCGTGAGGTCACCGGAAGGGTCCCTCGAGAGGATCACCATCCTCGCCCAACACGACGTTATCGATCAATCGCGTCGAACCGGACCAGGCCGCCAGAGCCAGCAGGGTGCGCTCCGGCACCTCTTGGGTCGGGGAATGAATCGACAGCGTGTCCGGATCGGCCAGGGATAGATATTGCAGCTCGAGCCCGGCCCCCAGTAGCCGCTGGCGGGCGCTGTCCAGCAGTCGCTGGGCGCTTCGTTCACCCTGCCGATGCGCCCGGTAGACCGCGGACAGCGCGGAAGGGATAGCCACCGCAGCCACCCTTTGTTCCGCAGAGAGATAGCGATTGCGCGAGCTCAAGGCCAAGCCGTCGCACTCACGAATGGTCGGGGCACCGACGATCTCCACCGGCAGCAACAGATCGCCAACCAAGCGCCGAATGACCTGCAACTGCTGGTAGTCCTTCTTGCCAAACACGGCCAGACACGGACCCACCGCACAGAACAGCTTGGTGACCACCGTCGCCACACCCTCGAAATGACCCGGACGATGTCGTCCGCACAATTCGTCGGTCACCCCAGAGACGTTGACCCGAGTCCGTTCACCCGACGGATACATCTGCTCGGTCTCGGGAGCGAAGACCAGGGCCACCCCCTCCTGGCGGCACATCTCCAGATCTGCCTCCAGGGTTCTCGGGTACCGGGCCAGATCCTCGTTGGGACCGAATTGGGTGGGATTCACGAAGATCGAGACGAGCACCGCATCGCTGCGGGCTGTCGCAGTCCTGATCAGCGCCTGGTGTCCCCGGTGCAACGCCCCCATGGTTGGAACGAAACCGAGCCGACGGCCCGCAGCGCGCAGTTGATCCGCTGTGCTACGAAGCTCGGCCACGGTGCGGAGCACGCGCAAGGAAGAACTACCTTCCGGCATCGGCGGCCTCTTCGGCGTAACAGTGTTCGGGAGCCGGGAATGCGCCACCCCGGACCTCCTGGGCATAGTTGCGGACCGCCGCGACCACGGCGTCGCCCATCTCCAGGTAGCGCTTGACGAATCGGGGTCGGAACTCCCGGTCCAGCCCCAACAGATCGGTGATGACCAGAACCTGTCCGTCACAGTGCGGCCCCGCTCCGATCCCGATGGTTGGCACCGCAACCGCGGCAGTGATGCGTTGAGCCAACCCCGGTGGCATCCCCTCCAGGACCATGGCATACACGCCGGCTTGCTCAATGGCTCTGGCGTCCTCGAGGAGACGTTCTTCAGCCTCGATTCCGCGACCCTGCACCCGATAGCCGCCGAAGCTGTGCACCGACTGAGGCGTCAGGCCGATGTGCCCCATCACCGGGATGTCCGCAGCCACGATGGCTCTGATCCGGTCTGCCATCCTGACCCCTCCTTCCAGCTTGACCGCCTCGCAATACCCTTGCTGCAGGAGGCACCCTGCCGATGTCACCGCCAATTCGTCGCTGGCCTGGTAGCTGAGGAAGGGCAGATCGCCCACCAGATGGGCGCGGGGCTGAGCCTTGGCCACGGCGCGGGCGTGGTAGCAGATGTCGTTCACCGTGACTGGCAGGGTCGTCGCTTCCCCCTTGACCACCGTCCCCAGGGAGTCCCCCACTAGCAGGATGTCGACCTCGGCGGCGTCCAACAGCTTGGCCGTCAACACGTCATAGGCGGTGAGCGCAACGATCTTGGGCCCGGTGGTCTTGCGTGCCCGAAGGCTTCGGACCGTGATCTTGGAACGCAGCATGAGGTCGAGCCTAACACCCCCGGTGCGTCTTGCACCTCCGCAGCCAGCGGACCCGGAGGGATTCCCCTGTGCTATAGGTCGGTGCCCGGGGCCGGAACCCGCCCATTTGCGGGGCGTAAAGTCGGTCGGGTCCGGCTGTACGTCGCACCATGGCAATCTCGAGTTCCCGCTTTCGGCCCCCGCCAACGGTCTCCCCCCCAACCATTTCGGCGGTTCTGACGGCTTTGGCGATGGCGCTGGTTGCTCCCAACCTCATGGCCCGCTTGGTCGCGTCCGCGGAACCCCTGTTCGACTGTTACCAGGAGGGGACGAAGGGGTGGCAGAGCTGGGCCATCCATCTGGGCCAATCTTCGCCCGAGTCCGTGTCCGGTTTCGTCCAGAGCAGGCCCACCAATGCCCCGGTGGCTGGCACGCTGACCTCCTCGACACGCGTCCCCTTCTCGTTAGCTGGCAGTCGCTCGACGACGCTCGAGCTGCCCATTCAGGTCGACCCACGCGTGGAATCAACCGCCGTGGACATCTTCGCATCGGACGGCAGGCTGCTAAAGACACTGACGCTGGACAGAAACAAGCCTGGCGACGTCCTGCTCTACGATCTCGAACCGTCCGGCACCCTGGGTGCCGTGCTCGACGGACAGCGGCTGGTATCGGTCCGCGACTCGCCGAAAGCTGGCGTCGAGCTTCACCGGCTCGCGGTGGGAACGACGGCAATCGACCCCCAAACCACACGGCCACGTCTGCCGGCATTGCCCGGGAGCTACGACCGGGCAAGCTGTGTCTTCGCCAGGAGCGAGCGACTGATCGCCCTGTCCCAGACAGAGCTGCAAGCCCTCAGCTTGGCCCTACTCAGAGGTGGCTGCCTGGCGGTGGTCGTCACCCAGCTCGACCATCTTGCCTCGCCGGTTCTCACCGCCTGGCTGGGCGGACCCGCTCACCCCGATGCCGTGCCGGTTTCCCTGGTCGAGCCAGAATCCTTCGTCGACGCCCCCTCTCACGCGCGACGGCCCCTATCGTGGCGGTCGCTGGCCCCCTCGCCCCAAGTCGTCGCCGATCTGCGCGGCTACCAGGGTGGGAATCTGCATACCTCGCCCTTCGGAGCCTGTGCCGCGTTTGGCCTGGGAGAGGTGCACCTGCTTGCCTTCGACCCCTCCCTGCCCGCAGCATCCCAGGATCCGTGGACCCAGGCGAAGCTTCTGACCTTGATCCGCCACGCGCGTCAACGCCACCGAGTACTGTTGACGTCCAACCATCGGCCCTGGAAAAGTCAGGGCAAGAGCCGCGACCTGCTGACTGCCCTGAATCCTAGCCCGGCCACCGACTGGGCCGTGGGATTGGGACTGGTCGGTGTGCTCGCCTGTTCGTTGCTCATTGTGCCGCTGGGATTGCGCTGGCTCAAGCGACCCGAACCTCCCGGTCGTGCCCTCCGACAACTCACCGCCTATGCGGTGATGGCATCGTTGTTGGTCCTTCTGATTGGGCTAGCAACGAGGGTGCACGCGACCGGGAGCCTTCTAGGTCGCGTCGAACGACTGACCCTGCTGGAGGTCGGCGCCGGAATGTCGCACGGCGCGGGTCTCGGCTGGTACGGCCTGACGACGACCACGGAACGGAGCCTGACCCTGAACGCCACAGGTCCCTTCAGCCTGCTGGACGTCGCGAGCCCGGTCGAGACCGGGTCGACGTTGATCATCGAACCCGGAACCGCTCGCCTGGACGTTCTGTCCGCCGCCGCTGGGCGACCCTTGCTGGTCGCCGAGGAATCGTTCGTCGATTTGGGTGGAGAGCTCGTCGTGCAGCCGATCGAGGACGAATACGGGCTCGTGTCCCGACTCCCCTACGACCTGGATGCGGTGTTGGCCTGGGACCCCAAGCGCGGGACCCTTCACTACTTCTCCAAGATTGAACCGAGGGCCCGGCTGCCCCTATCCCAAGGTCGTCTGCTCACCCGAGCTCCGACACCGGCACCCGGCACCGTCGGAATGCTGGTCGTATCGAACCTTCAACCGTTCACCGGACAGCGGAACCGCCGGTTGTTGCGCCTCTGGCAGGCACTCGCCGAAACGGTAGGGCCCGCTGAATGGTGGCCCACCGACGTGCCAGCCATCCTGGCCGCACGCAAGCTGCCGCGCCGTTCCGCCCACATCGCCGAGCTCCCCTTGGGTGAGGACTGGATCCTCTACCGGTTCCTGGGCTTGGGAGGGGCTCCGTGAGCGCGCCAACCCACAACCCTTCGGGATCCCTTCTGTCCTCCCCGGAGGCGCCGGCTATTTCCGCCATTGGGCTGTGGCATCGCTTCGACTCGAGGATTGTGTTGGCCGATGTCCATCTCGACGTTCCCCGGGGCGAGCTCTTTGGTTTGGTGGGTCCGAATGGCTCCGGCAAGACGACCCTGCTGAGGATCCTGGCCACGCACCTGGAGCCCTGGATGGGCCAGGTCAGGGTGCACGGTCACCAGCTGGGTCTGGAACCGGAGAGCATCCGTCGTCTGGTGGGATATGTTCCGGAGGATGAGGCCGGGCTCTGTCCGGAGCTCACGGTGCTCGAGACCCTGTGCTTCTTCGCGGCCGCGCGGGAAAAAAGGGATCCTGCGAGCCTTGAGGCCGTACTGGATGCGACAGGACTGTCGCCGCTTCGCTCCGAGCCGGTGGGCCCCTTGAGCCGCGCCGAGCGCAAGCGGCTCCTTCTGGCCAGGGCTCTGCTGCATGATCCACAGGTCTTGATCGTCGATGATCCATTCGTCGACCTCGATCCAAAGAACCGTGCCGCGCTGGTGGAGCTCTTCCTGCATCTGCAAAACCGGAACAAGACCGTCGTGTTGGCCAGCCGGCTCCCCGGTGAGCTCGAGAGTCTGTGCGGGAGTCTGGGAATCCTGACGGCTCAGGGGAAGGTCGGCACGACGCGCGGTCGAGGTGTTGCACCAGAACACCGCCCCGCCCTGGTTCCGATGGTGGCCGACGCAGCACCGCGACCGCTGGCCGTGACTCCCGAACGGTGGGGCCGCATGCCGATCCTCACCCGAGAATGGCTGGTCCTGCTCCGACGGCGACGCGTCCTTCTGCTGTGGTCGGGCTCGGCGATCCTGGCCACACTGCTGTGCGGTGCCGTGGCCGGTCTGTTCAGGGGAACCACTCCGGCTCCTCGGATCGGCGCGGTTTTGCACCAGATCTTTTTCTCCGCCCTGTTGTGTCTGTTGGCCTGGCTCAGTCCGGCCCTGGCAGCCCTGCGCATGAACACGGAACGCCGCGCGGGCTCCTGGGAGGCACTGACCTCGACGGAACTGGGGCCGACGCAGGTGATAAAACAGAACGTTTTGGCCCGTTGGATGGAGCTCTGCACCTACGGTCTGGTGCTGGTCCCGGTGAGCCTGCTGTCCACACTTCTCGGCGGCGTGCGGGTTTCGGAGATCCTGCTGACGTGGCTCTTGCTAGCCCTCCTGGCGGGTCCCTTGTTGACGCTGGGCACCTATCTGGGAGCCCGCAGTGAACATCCCGCCGCAGCCGTCGCCAAGAGCATCCTTCTGGGCGTGGTCGGCTCCCTCGTGATTGGGCTCGGAATGGGTGTGGGACTGAGCTTCCCCGCCCACGAACGGTCGGCGGCGGTGCTGCGTGGAGGTCCGTTCTGGCTGCCCACCGCCACGGTGAGCGCTCCCTTCGATTGGACTTCGGTGGTGGGCTTGTTGATTCTCCCGGGCCTGCTGATCCTGGGTTCTGGCTGGTTCTTCTACGAGCTGGCCAAGGCGGCGGCCACGCCGGAACGAGACGACAACAGCCGTGGCCTGCGCACGTGGCTGTTGATCGGTCCCTTGGCGCTGGCCCTGTGCGCGTCTCTTTGGGCTATGGGGATCCCCGCCAAGGCCTCCGTCATCGCGCGGTTCACGCTGGTCGGCCTGGAGCAGCTGTTCCTGGCAATGGCGGTGGTTCTGCAGGCAGAGCCGCTCTGGCCCTCACGGCGTTGGCAATGGCGGTTTGAGCAGCACAAGATCCAGGGCTGCCCGATCCTGCGACCGGGGTTGCTCCCCGCGATGGGCCTGCTCTTGGGGGTCGCCCTGCCCGCTCTCGGAGCGCCGGTCGTCGCTTCCCTGCTGTTGGATTGGGCCCTCACCGGGCTCGTTCCCGGAACCGAGGGGGCGGGCCTGCTCCTGATGGGAGTGACTGGCTTCGCCTTTCTGGTCTTGGTCGTCGGGATTGCAGCCGCGATTCGGACTCAGGTGGCACGGGTGCCCCTGGCGCGACTGCTGACCCTCAGCTCGGTGTTTCTGCTGATCGCCGTTCCCCATCTGCTACTCTCCGCGGCGCGGGCGGGCGGACTCGAATCGGTCCATCTGGATTGGCTTTCAGCCCTGTCACCACTTCACCCCTTCGCCCTGCAACAGGCTCTGCGCGCGCACGCCTCCCTCGGCGATCCAGCGGTGCGCATGGGTCTTTTCGCCGCGGGAACATGGGCCATGAGCGGCGTGGGGCTCCTGTTCGGTTCCGCTCTGGTCGTCCGAGGCAGGGTTCGCCAACGAGACCAGCTGGAGGGCCCACGGGAACGAACCGGTTCGGATCGAGCCGCGGAGCCGGACCCTTCGGAGTCCAAGCCGGGGGCCCCTCGACCTTTGCAGGATCCGGACTATGCTCCGTCCTCGAGCAGAGAGCCGTGAAAGACGATCGAGCGAGTGTAACTGGCGACTTGGACGAGGGATGGGATGAAGTCCCTGTGCCACGTTCAGCGCCCAACCCTTCCGTCGCGCCGCAGAGTCGCGGCCTCGCGCCGGAGGAAGTGCTGGAGCAGGGCTGGGATTCTCCTGACAGCAGCCCGGTTTCTGCGGCCCAGACCGGGGGGCACGCGCCGTCTTCACACGCCCGAACGTCCAGCAAGAAGGAGCTGCGCGAGCTCTCTCGCCACAAGCGCCAGCACGACCGGCAGCGACAGAAGGCCAACCGGGAAGAACGCAAGCAAGACCGACAGAGGGTAGCTCATCGTGCCGCGTCATCGCCTCTACCCACGGAACGGCCAAGCTCGAAGCGACGTCGGTCGGTGAAGTCGGGGACGGAATCCTCGCCGAGCCCCTCGAACCTCGAGGCTTGTGGGCCAGCCGAGGTCGACTCGGTGCCCACACCCCCAACCGCTTCGTACCAGAGCGCCGACAACACCAAGTATTGGCTCTTGGCCGTGGTGTTGTTCCTGGTTGCGCTGGGGATCGGGCTGGTCGCGGCGCGTTACTGAGCGCTCCCCACCACCATCATCCCCTTGCGGAGTTGCGCGGCGCGTTCCGGAGCCCCCAGCAGGCCAACCAGGGTCAAAGAAAACTCCAGGGCCGTCCCCGGCCCCCGGCTGGTCACGATCGAGCCATCGACAACCACCCGATCCTCGACGAACGTCGCGCTCGGTAGCTCGGTGCCGGGATACGCGGTGGCGCGGCGCCCCGCGAGGAGCCCTGCCGCTTGCAGGACCATGGGGGCGGCACAGATCGCTGCTACGATTCGCGACGCATCCCGGTGTCGCTGCAGGATCCTGGCTACCCGCAGATCCTCGCACAGATTGGTGGAACCGGGCATGCCACCTGGCAGAACCACCGCCGAGAACCAGTCATCGAGTCGGTGAGCAAGCTCGACGTCGGCGACCACGGATATCCCATGAGCACCCATCACGGGGCTCTTCTTCAGCGCCGCCACATGGACCGAGAAATCGGCGCGACGAAGCACGTCGATGATCGTCACCGCCTCGATCTCCTCGAAACCCTCGGCCAGTATCACCAGGATCGGATCCATGCTGCGTGCTCCTTTCCGTAACTCCCCCGGACCTTGGGATGATCAGCGGCTGGTCTTGCCGGGGGCCGCTGACACAGCGGGGCCCGCTGGGCTTTCCAAGGTGCAAGCGATCCTCTCGAACTCCACGGCCTTGCCTCGCGAACGGGCCACCAGAACGCCCCCCTGGGAACGAGCCAGCGGATCAGCCATCACCCCGCGATCGTCCGCCAACAACGGGCTAATCGGAGCCCCATTCTGATCGAGACGCGCCAAGCGAGGCGCCTCACCGGCACCAGCCACCACCAACCACAGGCGATCCTCGGGTGTGGCCAGCGGATCCTCCAGGACCCAGGGGAACCCAGGACCGATGGTCTCGTCCTCGATGTGATGCCGCTCACTCGAACCGTCCAGCCGCACGCGCGCAATGAGGATCGCTCCCCGCTCGGCTCCTGGCGCCGTATCATCGTCGCGGTAGGCCAACACCGCGCTTCCGTCGGGCAGCGCCCCCATCGAATAGCTAACCACGTGGTCGGTGGGGGGTACCACGTCGATGGGATGACCCAAGGCACGCCCGTCCCTATCCAGCGACAACATCTGCAGACCGCGACACCCCACTCGATAAGCCGGGGCGTCATCACTTGGCACAGCCGGATCCGCCGCCCGATGTTGCCGCGACGCGAAGGCCAACCAAAAACCCCCGGGACGCTGGGCCAGGTCGGGCAGCTCGACATCTCGCTCTTCGGCGCGATGAGTGGCCACGCGGTCGGCGAGCTTCCGATCCGCGAGCGACAGGATCTGGGTGTGGATGACCCCTTGTCCTCGCTTGGTCGTGTCGTCCCAGGCGAACAGGACCTGCCCCTCGGCGCTCTGCATCGCAACCGCCTCGGATTCGTCGGAGCCCTGGGGAACGGTGCCTCGCCATTCGACGACCGGTCGCGTGCCGAGTCCCGTCACCTGCCCGATGCGGAGCGTTCGACCCCCCGCATCCATGTCTGGAACCGCCACCACCAATCCGTTGCGGACGTTGACGAGTTTGGGAGGATTGGCGTCACCGTAGACGCGCCCCAGCTCGACCAGCTGCCCCTTGGCCACCGCTTCGTCCAACAGCAGAATTGCCGCCTGGGTCTGGCCGCCCCTCTCCCGCAGAGCTCCCACCGCGAACCCGCCGTCGAATGCGGCAGCGTCCCCCAGCGTCACACCGAAGGGCATGGGGGGTTGAGCTTCGTCCTCGTCGGAAACCGGCTCCGGACTCCCCAGGGTGAAGGAACCGGCTCCGGCGGGAAGCGAACAGGCGAAACGGGGAGCCTTTTCGGTCCTCGCCGTGGCGCTGCCAGTCGGCTTGGGCTGTGCAGGACTCGAGCGCTTGCAAGCGACCAGGGACGGGCCGAGCAGCAACAAGTAGCCCATCGCCCAGCAGAACCGGATCCTCCGGCCTCGAGACAGGCCCATCGATTTCGACTGGAACAATGGCACGACGTTGCTCAGGGAGGGTGGGGCTAGGGGCGACAGTCACGCTTCTGAGTGAGCACGTCGCAGTAACCGTTCACGCAGGCCTCACGGTAATCGTCACACGCCATCTTGGTTTTTTTGTCGAGTTCGCGAACCCGCCCCCGCAGGGCCAACAGATGCCCCAGATCCGCGGCCACATGGGGGTCGGCTTGCATCAGACGGATCACCCGGGTCAATAGCTGGATGGCCTCTCGGTACTCACGTCGCACGATTAAGGTCTCCACGTGCTTGGCCAACAGGTCCCCGGCTGGCGTCCATCCCGAAGCCCCCGCTTCACCGCCTGGCTTGCCGGTGCCGAAGCCTCCCTTGGCGCGCTCCATGCCCCACGCGGCGAAGACGTCCTTGGGGTCGAGTTCGATGGCCCGCTTGAAGGCCTTGGCCGATTCGTCGAACTGGTCCATCTCCAAGTGAGCGGTCCCCATGCAGGTGTAGGCGGGCGCGTACTTGGGATCCAGTGTCACCGCCTGAGCACACTCCCGGCGCGCATCCTCGGTGCGCTTCTGCAACAGGTAGATGCTGCCTCGATAGCCGTAGGCGGGCACCAGCTTCGGGTTGAGCTGAAGGGCGCGATCCAGGTCCAGAACCGCCAGCCCGAAACGACCGAGGTGGTAGTAAGCCATCCCCCGGGCCACGAAGTAGTCGGCATTGTCGGAAACGAACTCGATGGCCTGATCGAACTTCTTGATGGCCAGCTCGGGCTGTTCCTCATTCATGTAGTCGGTGCCGGAGAGATAGGCCAGATTGGCCTGTTGCATGGAGCTCGTTCCACAACCGAGGCTCCAGCCGCCTAACCCGGTGAGAATGACCATGGCCAGCGCACGTCCGGTGCGTCTCATGAAAAACGACTCCTGGTCCTGATCGTTCCCCGGTGGTTTCTCGTCTTGGTCACCAACCCGAACAGCCTTTCGTAGAAGGGTGCGACAACGGTACCAGCTCGGCGAAAAGCTGTCCCCACGATTCTCGGTGCTGCGCCGCCCGCCCGCCCAGACCAGCGATCGCTTTGGTTCTTGGCCTGGCCCTCGGGTCAGCCAGGGGACGCCACCGGTTGGGGGGCAAATGGCGCAGCGGGACCCCCGGGCGAGCCAGCCCCGCTTTGGCCTGGGTCTCGCCCACCGATCGCGCTACTTTGCCCCGCGGAGCCAACCCCATGAACCGTGAAAAGAGCATCGAGCTGTTGAACCGAGCCGTGGCCGACGAGCTACACGCCGTCCACCAGTACCTCTACTTCCATTTCCACTTGGAGGATCTGGGCTACGGCCCTCTGGCTAACCTCTTTCGTATTACCGCCATCCAGGAGATGGGCCACGTTGCGAAGCTGTCCGAGCGAATCCTGTTCCTCAAGGGCGACGTGAACCTGGCAGCGGCCGGTGCCGTGGAACGGATCACGGATCCGGTGGCCATGCTGGAGTGCGCCATGAAGATGGAGGAGTCGAGCGTCGTCGACTACAATCAGTTTGCTCTGGAGTGTTCCAAGCAGGCGGACGCCCAGTCCAAGCAGCTCTTCGAGCAGCTCGTCGCCGACGAGGAACGTCACTACGACGCCTTCGACAAACAGGCCGACGCCGTCCGCCGTTTCGGCCCCAGCTACCTGGCGCTGCAATCCTTCAACGCCGGTGCGGCCGAACCGCCCCCGGCAGCTGGCGCTTAGCCAAGGGTCGCGTCCAGCACCATCATCACGCAGAAGCCGACCATCAAGCTGAAGGTGGCGAAAGCCGCGTGATCCCGGTGATGGGTCTCGGGGATGACCTCGTGACTTATCACGTACAACATCGCCCCCGCCGCCATGCCAAACACCCAAGGCATGGACGGCTGGGCGATGGTCAAGGCCAACGCCCCGAAAGCCCCACCCAGCCCCTCCACCAGCCCGGTGAGCAGCGACACCGAAAAGGCCACGGTGCGGCTGTACCCCAGCGTCAACAGGGACACCGCCACCGCCAACCCCTCAGGCAAGTTCTGCACGCCGATGCCAAAGGCCAATCCCAACCCAGCGCTCCCGTCTCCTGCCGAGGCACCCACCCCCACCGCCATACCCTCGGGCAGATTGTGGAGGGTGATAGCCATCACGAACAACCACACTCGCGCCAGCCGTCCCGGATCGGGGCCCTGTCGCCCCTGAACGAAATGTTCATGGGGAACGAGACGATTGGCCAGGTGCACACCGATCGCGCCGAGCATCAAGCCGCCGACCACCACGGTCACACTGGTCAGTTTGCCGTAGCCAAGCCCCGCCGCCGCATCCAGGCCCGGCACGATGAGTGAGAAAAAGCTGGCCGAGAGCATCACCCCTGCCGCAAAACTCAGAAGGCCGTCCTCGAGCCGCGGCGACAAGCGGCGAATGAAATAGACCCCCGCAGCACCCACGCCCGTCGCGGCGCCCGCCGCGGTGCTGTACAGGATCCCTGATGCCGCGGACATTGATTGACCAGTAGCATAGACCGAGTACCCAATACAGGTTCCATCCGGGCGCTCCACCCCACCCCCGGGAATCCTGCCGCCTCGATGCCCCTGCCGTGGCTCCTTTGTTTGGTTCGGCGCAATAACGCGGGCACGACAGGGCTGAACCGAGGTCAACGAAATCCCGGCACATGGCCAGCCAGCACCGGTTGTGTTAGAAGGACATCCATGTCGCCCCGGGGATCCTCGCTGCCGCCTCCCAGCATCCGCAACACGCTCGAGGAAGCGTTCTTTTTGACGGAAGACCGGCGCCTGGTCGACAAGCTCCGAGCCCTGAAGGCGATGCAGGAAAACAAGCAGGCCCTGGCGGAGGTGTCGGGCATCACGAACGATCGGGTCCTCGACGCGTTGGTCGCTGCGGGCACGACCCCCCAGACGCTCGCGGCGCTGGCTGTGGTCCCTCTGATCGAGGTCGCCTGGGCCGATGGCAACGTCGACGACAAGGAACGACAAGCCATCCTGAGCTGCCTTGCCAAGTCGGGGGTCTCGCCCGACGGGATCGAGCATCAGCTGGTCCAAACGTGGCTCGAACACCGACCCGAGCCCAAGCTCCTGACGGCCTGGGAGCACTACGTTCACGGGCTGTGCGAAAAGATGAACGATGCGGAGCGTGCTGCGTTTCGAGACGAGGTACTGAAGAACACCCAGGCAGTGGCGGAGGCGTCGGGTGGCTTCGCGGGCCTGTGGAAGATCTCGGCCACTGAACGCGACAGGCTGGACAAGCTGCGCGCCGCGTTCGGCTGAGAACCAGCTACGGGTAGCACCGGAGTCTGTCGGAAAGCGGGATGGTGCGATTATTGCTTTTGTGCTATCCTAACCTATGTTCAACACGCAGCATCCAGCAAGCATCCTGCGCCTTGCGTGGACCCGGGTTCGGTTGGATGCGCTCCGCAGCGTGACGGGAGCAGCCATTGAACACCTCGAACGGCTGAGCCCCGAGGAGGTCCTGGGGCGCGCGCCGTCCCGCCAGGAGTCCCAGTTCGACATCGATCCCACGCGAGCAGCGCTCGAGGACTGCTGCGAAGAGTTGCGAGAGGAATCCGGCATGCCCCTGTTCATTGGCCGGCAAGAACGAGTGTGGCTCAAGGTGCCGTCGGATCCGAGATGGAAGGAAAGCTACGCGAATGCGCTAGACCGCTATCGCACACTGGCCGGGGCGCAACTCCTGGCGTCGTTGAGTCGCCTCTGATCCGCGGAGCCAGCCGTGGCTCCGGGAGTGCCCCCGCTCCCCGACCAGCACGCCACAACACGGGTCGGTCTGATGCGCAGGCAGCGGTCCGCTCTGTACGAGTGCCTCGGTCGATCGGGATGAGCGGCTAGGCTTGGATCGTCAAAGGGCCTATGGGCCACAGCGTTGGCAGTCCGTTCATCGGTGGGGACGCCAGCGAGCGGTTCGAGCCTACCTGGTAACGGACGTCGCGCCCTGCGCCACCCGGCGGTGGTGCCCCCCCGGGAAAGAGCGGAGAAAAGCACCAGAATACCCGCCCAGGGTCAGGGGCCGACGCCATTTTCCGGAATCGATGGCGAAGGGACTGAAACTGGCGTAGCTAGCGGCATCGACGCACATCGGGATCCCAAGAAGAAGGGCCTCTGCTCTCCGACCGGTGTGATTCACGCGGAAGAACCAGATCGAATGGCTGAAGGAACGATCAAACGCATCACCGACAAGGGCTTCGGCTTCATCCGGACTGCCAACGGAGACGATGTCTTTTTTCACAGGTCCAACGTGGAAGGGGTGTCCTTCAACGACCTTGAGGAGGGCCAGCGCGTATCCTACGTCGAAGGCTCCGGTCCCAAGGGGCCTCGTGCCGAGAATGTCCGTCCGCTCTGACCCCGGCGGGCCTTGCCGCACATTCGCCTGCGGCTGAGTGTCAGCCTCCCGCCCTTGGGGCAAAAGGCTCCTGGGGTCGGAAATAGAGTCGCATCGGCGGCGACCGTCTGCACAGCGTCACGTCCATCACCTTCACCTTGGTTTTGGGCGTGACGCTGGTCCAACGGCGTCTGCGAATTCTTGTCGCCAGTGGGCCACCGGGATCTGCATCGGGGTCTGTGCCAGTGCTGGCTCATGATGGCACACGCACCCAGCCGTGTTTGCGCCGGATCAACCAGATCTGAATGTGGCACCGCGGTTGCTACTGGCCCTGACCAAGGAGGCCTCTGGTGAGACACCGCACGTCGATCGCTCTGGTTTTGGCCAATGCTCTGGGATTCGCGATGCTCGGATGCGGTGGCGACGGGGACACTGCGAAGCGCGAGGGACAAAACGGTGGCGGGGGGGAGTCTCGGGGTGGAGAGGCGGGTGAGCCCTCCAGTGGCGGCAGCGAGTCGGCAGGACAGACTGGCTCTGGAGGGCAGACTGGCTCTGGAGGGCAGACTGGCTCTGGAGGGCAAACTGGCTCTGGAGGGCAAACTGGCTCTGGAGGTGCGGGGAGCGGCGGCAGCGGCAGGGGTGGAGCTGGACAAGGAGGTGGCAGCCTGGGCCAGGGTGGTGCGGTCCTGACCGTGGGCGGGGCCGTCGATCAGGGCGGAGGCGTGTCGCGCGGTGGACATGAAGAGGGTGGAACCGGCGGATTGGCCACAGCAGGATCCAATCTGGGTGGCGACTTGGCGGGGGGTTCGGGTGGCGAGCTGGCAGGCAGCGCAGGGACACCCGCTCAGGGCGGCAACGAGACGGGGGGACTGGCGGGGGCTTCCGGCGCGCCGCAGGGCGGTGTGGCAGGCGAGGGCCAGGGCGGAACGAGTGGTGCCGGGGGAGCGACCTGCACGGAGACCTCACGCGTGGCCGGGTTCGCGACGTGCGACGAGGGGTATACCCACCGCGATGAGCCAGTGACCTGCAGCTCCCGGCTACCCCGAGAAGAGTACAGTTGCGGCGCAGGGGAGTGCGATAACGACCTCGACTGCAGCCATCTGGAAAACGGGTTCTGCGCGACCACGCCCTCCCTGGGCGCATGCGCCTGTCTGGGGGGGTGCCTGAGCGACGCCGATTGCGACGATTCGATGATCTGCCGATGTCGCCCCGACGCCGGGGTGGGGACTTGCGTCCCGTCTGATTGCCAGAGCGACGCCGACTGTGAACCGGGACGGCTGTGCGCCACGTATACGGCGGGGATCTGTGGCGTAGCAGCGGGCTTCGCTTGCCACTCCGACCGGGATGAGTGCACGACGGACCAGGACTGCGCCGACCCGTTCGAGGCTTGTCAGCTCGGTCCCGACGGTTACCGTGTCTGCGGTCCCTGTGGGATCCCCTGAACCGGCGCGAGGGCAACCGAACTGGGGCTGAGGATCTGGCCAACAGCACCCGTTCGACGCCAGCAAGCGTTGCTCGACCGCGCGCAATCATGGGCCATCCGTCGATGTTTGCACCCGGCGGGTGAGAATTCCCTCTCGGGGAACCGAACGCATGAATGCGCTTCTCCCCTCAACGGTTTGGGAGAGCCGATCCAGCCTAGACGGAACGACCAACCCTCCGCCGCTCGTTCAGGGGGTCCGACCAGACCGCTGCGGCCACAGCAGGCCGCCAGAGAGGGCCAACAACTGGTTCGAGACTTGCGTTGACACAGCTGTACGGCGGGGTATTTTGGCCCGCTGTGTCCGGGCCAAACGGACTTCGTGCTGGCTGAGTGTCACCCGGGGCACGACCATTTGGTGAGGTGGGTTGAGGAACGGAGACATGACATGACGAAGCTTAGCGAGTCCGCGACGCCCGATCGGGCGATCCTTTTGCTTGTACTCTCGGCTGCGCTGGGTGGCTGCGGAAGCAGCGACAATGGCAACGGTGCGAGCGAGGGTTTGGCGGCAGCTGCGGGAGATTTGGCGGGAGGGACAGGCAGTGCCACCGGCGGCAGCGGTGGTTCCGCCTCGGGCGCTGGTGGGAAGGTCACCAACTCTGGCGGTGCAGTCAACCCGACGGGTGGCGCTGTCGGAGCCGGTGGTTCATCAGTTGGGTCGGGTGGTGCATCGCTGGGGAATGGCGGTGTCGTCGTTGCCACGGGAGGCAACTTGGCTGCCGGCTCCGGAGGCCTGCCCGTCGCAGGCGGAGGTGGTCTCAACGCCGTCGGTGGCGTTGTCGGCAGCGGCGGAGCGACGGCTGGTTCCGGTGGTGCACCAGACGGCACGGGGGGTGTTGAGGCCGGCGGAGCTTCCGGCCACTCCACGGGGGGTGCTCCCGTTGGTGGAGTGGGTGGTGCGGAAACGGGTGGTGTGGCTACGGGTGGTCTCGGCGAAGGTGGCGTGGCCACGGGAGGTGTCGGTGAAGGCGGTACGGCGGCCGGTGGTGTCGACGCCGGTGGAGCGGGTGCCGGTGGTACCGTGGACAGCGATGCCTGTACGATCACGACGGGACTCGAGGCAGACTTCCCGGAGTGTCTCACGCTGCAGCTCCACAATGGTATCGATGCGGCGAGGACGGACGCAGCCATTTTCGTGACAGTGGCTGACATACGGGCCACCTATTCGGACTTCAATCCCAACGCATTCGTTATCTTCGATGGTACGACAGAATTGGCGAGCCAGGCCGTGGACAACGAGCCCGACGACACTGCTGACCAGATCGTCTTCACGGTCGATCTTGATGCGGATGAGACCACCACGCTGGCTGTTCGGTATGCAACCTCGGGCACCAACGTTCGAACGTACACCCAGCGCGCTCAGGCCTTGGTATCCCCCAAGACAGGAGGGAGTTGGAACGGGAACACCTATCAGGGAGGCTCCTACACGGATGTGGACTTCCTCGATCTGACGGGTCATATCGATCATGATGCTGACTACATGCGGTTCGAAGGACCGGGCTGGGAATCCGATCGCGTTGGACACCGCGTGTACATGGACCATCGAAACGGGATCGACATTTTTGGCAAGAAACTGCCGGGCATGATCCTGCAGGACATCGACTACACCAACGAAGATTACTCGACAATGTCGGACTGGGGCATGGACGTCCTGCACAACGGGGATGCCCTGGGTCTGGGCTCGGTCGGCACTTGGCAGAGCGGCGCACCGGTCAAGATGTCCGATCTCCAATCACTGTCCGTACGAATACTCGCCAGCGGCCCGGTGTATGCACTGATGCGCATGACCTACGGAGGTTGGCAGACCGGCGTTGGCACGTACAACGTGACCGCTGACATCTCGATAACGGCCGGAAGTCGGGTAACCAGAAAGGTCGTGACCGTCGACGGTGACATCGACAACCTGTGTGCTGGCATGCCCAAGCACGATCAAGGGGCCGTCGTGCCACCGCCCAACACGACGGGGTGGACCCATCTGACGACATATGGCAACCAGAGCCTGGTTCCTGACGCGCTAGGGATTGGGGTGCTGTATCGAAGTGCCGACGAGATCCAGCTCGTGGAGGATGCTCTGAATCGACTCGTGGTTCTGTCGCCAACCGATGGCAGCTTGACATATTACCTGCTCGCCGCGTGGACGCAGGAGGGTGGAGGGGTTGCCAACCAGCAGGCATTTTCCAGCTTCCTCGATTCAACGCTCCGAGAGCTCGATTCGCCGGTAACGGTCACGATACAGTGAAGCCTGCACGCGTCGGTCCGCACACGCCACAAAGGTCGAGCGTTCGGATCCGGCGCGGCTGCACCCGCTCCACGCTACCGCAGCAACTCCGCTGCCGCCCACATCACCGGGGCCTGGCCGTGCCCGTCTCCGGTGAGTCGGGTCAGCGCCATGTATTCCTGCGGGGTGCTCTTGTACCAGGTCCCGACACAGATCCCACTGACGTCACCCTGGGCCGAGATCTTGGTCTGTATGCCGGCCCAAGCGGCTTCGATGGCGGGGACATAGGTTGCCGCATCGAGAACACCGCGCCGGACCCCGGCGATCATGGCGTACGTGAACATGGCCGAACCTGAGCTCTCCTCCCAGTTATTGGAATCATCAGGGAGGTTGATGACCTGGTACCAGAGCCCATTGTCACCCTGGTATTGGAGCAGTCCCTCCATCATGGCCGTGTAGCCATCCAGGATGTCTTGGTAGTTGCCGGACGTAGTGGGGAGATCTCGCATCATCTCGGCCATGCCTGCTGCGAACCAGCCGTTGCCACGGCACCAGTGGACCGGTGCCTCGTTCACGTTGTGGAAGAACAGGCCATTATTCTGCTGGGCTCCCAGGTAGTCCACCATGATGTCGGACATGAAGGTCAGGTACTTGTCGTCACCGGTAGCGCGATAGGCCTGGAGCTGCAGTGACGTCATCATGAACATGTCATCGATGGCGTTGCGGGTCTGATTGGTCGTCTGCTGGGTGTCCGCCGTCTCAATCCCTAACGGAAGGTAGCTCTCGTCACCGGTCTGCAGATAGATTTCCAGCGGCACGATGCCGTAGATGTAGCGATCGACATGGGCCTCTCCCCCCGTCATGTCGTTGATGAAATTGGTCTTGAGGGGATCGAACTTGGTGACCAGGGTATCGAGCAACGACTGGCTTTCGGTCAGTTTCGCCACCCCCAGCGCGCCGTACCATTCACAGGCGTTCTTGTAGCCATCGCCCGGAAGGTTGGCCACCGAGCTGTAGGAGAGCGACTGCCGGCCGAAACGCTCGGCCAGCAAGACGCCCACCTCGCGAGCCGAGGGGATCAGGTGTTCCAAAGGATTGGTCGGCTGGGTCGCCCCTTCACAGCACAGCTGCGCGCCATTACAGGTTCCATCGCGTTGTGTGCCACCCCACTCGACGCATTGATCCAGACACTCGAAGGTGCAGGCTTGACTCCCCTCGCCGCCCGAGCCCGCGGCTGGTCCGCCCGCGATCGGAGCCCCCCCCGTCTCACCGGAGCCCGCCGTTCCGCCGGTTGCGCCCCCGACACCGGGGTTCCCCGCGGTTGCACCGCCGTTGCCGTCCACCACGCCTCCAACCCCAGGATCTCCGCCCGCCGCACCGCCGTTTCCGACCACGACGCCGCCAGCTCCGGGCCCACCACCCACGGTGGCTCCACCGCCTCCAACAAGCGTGCCCCCAGCACCAGGTCCACCACCCGTTATGCCACCGCTCCCAGCGATTGCGCCGCCAGTCCCCGGTACTCCAGCCGTTGCACCGCCGTTGCCAACGATCACACCACCGGCTCCCGGAATTCCGCCCGCTGACGTCCCGCCGTTTCCGACGGGCCTGCCGCCCGCGCCTGGCTGTCCTCCCGTCGCGCCACCCAAGGCCTGAAAGATTCCGCCGGCGCTGCTGCCACCGCCGCCGGATGGGGTGGCGGTTGACCCTGCATCGCCCACGTCAGGATTCGAGTCGTCGCCGTCCGAGCTGCAGCCCAAGACGCACGACACCAGACCCAAGACCAATGCGTGGCGGAAAAATCCAATAACTGGGGTGGTTTCCAGAGAACCCATGGTCAATGAGACCTTCCTTAGCACAAGTTCTAGCGGTCTTCGATCATGCCGACCACGTCGAAGTCGTAAGACTGGGCGGTCGAGTAGGTCCCGCGCAGCCATAGCAGCGCCCTGTTCTGCGTGTCCCACTTGGGAACGATGGGGCGCAGGTTGTCCATCTGCGAGTTGGCCGTCACGGGCTCCCAGTCGAACGTGGCGCCGTTGTCACAGGTGATTCCCTTCCAGATCTCCTTCTTCCCTGTGAATTCACCACTGTTGGTGCGAGGATCGAAGGGGGTCGAGATGTAGATGATGCGCGGATCGTCGGGGTCCAGTGCCCCAAGGCCCGTGTAGTCCTGTTCGTCCCCGTAGAGCTTGGTTCCCGCCGCGGAAAGGTAGGTGGTCGTCCAGTTCGAACCATCGAATCGGAAATAGAGCAGGTGCTTCTTGGGATCATCCGAGCCAGTGCCCGACTCGCGTCCCGTTCCTATCGCGGCGACGGTTCCGTCCTCGTACCGCACCAGGTCTGCGTTCCACATGTGCTCCAACCGGACCCCCCCAGCGGTCGAACCGGTTCGAAAGACCTGCGTGTAGTCGGTAACGTCGTTGGCGTTCCTGTCAGTGAAGTCCTGGTCGACGACGTCACCATTCGACTGGTGGATCTGACCACCCTGCACATAGCCGTGGTAGAGGCTGTTGTCGTTGTCACGCGGGTGGGCTTCGGTGCCGAAGAAGTCGATGCGGTCCGTGTTGTTGCCCCAGTACTTGTAGTAGCCAGCCACGTACCCCACCGTCGGTGTGGAAGTCAGGCGCCCGGCGAGCTCCCAGGAACTCCCGCCATCCTCCGAGAAGAGGTAGTGGGGGCTGGTCTCGATGGAGCGCACGTAGCTGTAGAGCGTGTCACCCAGGTACCAGAGGTTGGCGTAGGTTATCTTCTTGTCGGTGGGGGTTGGGCATTCGGGCCAGGCAAATGACGCGGAGTTGGACCAGGAAGTGCCGTTGAAGACGCTGTAGTAGCTGTTGCAGTCGTTATTGTGCCCAGCCCACATGGCCACGTATCCACCGTCCGGCCTTTTCACCAAGGCGGCCGTGTCGTGATCGTCCGTGTAGCTCATCGTGCCAAGATGGAACCTTTCGCTGGTTCCCGAGGCGATGTCCCAGTGTGTCACCTCGACCCACGCGTTGCGTGAGCCCCCGCTGGCAACGGAGCCGATGATGAGCTTCCCCTCTTCCTTGTCCACGATCGTGCGCTCGTCCTGGTACCAGCACCAGCCGCCGTTGTCGTTGAACGTGAGCATCTCGCCGTTGACCCAATTCTGCCCGTCGGGTTGGACGTTGCCCTCGTACGGACACACCGAATCCGCCGGCGCGCCGCCGCTGCCAGCTCCGGCTTCGGCTCCTGCTGCCCCTGCTGCCGCGCCCCCGGCTCCACCGATGCCGGGATCCGTTCCACCAACGCCGGGATCCGTTCCGCCAACGCCGGGATCCGTTCCGCCAACGCCGGGAT
>CAZYKT010000017.1:0-18843 GCA_964648165.1 uncultured Polyangiaceae bacterium
ATTGACACTGCAACCCCGAGCAGACAGAGCACGAACGACCAGAAAAGGACGCGCGAGCACGGGGCGACTGGCGACTCATCGGCCGTGGGCGGCGTCGCCGTGCGGCTTCGTTCAGCGGTCGAGCTGCTGGGGCTGGCTTCTGCAGGTTCATTGTGCAGTTGCATCGTCGTCTCCATGGTGGATGGCATTGGGTGTCAGAACCACGCTGTCCAGGGAGGTGCCGTGCTAGTGGTCACACGCGTTGGCGCCGGTCTGCAGGTGACCTTCCAGGAAATCCCGTATGGCCAAGTCGGGATCGACGTTTGTTGCGCCGACCACGACGCTGATCCCGTTCTCGGCAAACAGGCACTGGGCACGGCTGCCCAGCCCCCCAGCGATCACCAAGTCCACCCCCTGGTCATGTAGCCAACGCGGGAAGGTTCCCGGTTCGTGCGGTGGCGGGGTCAACAGGCGCCTGTTCCGAACCGTCCGACCATCAGCCTGGACGTCCACGACGAGGAATGCCTGGCAATGACCAAAGTGGGTGGACAGAACGCCGTCCGTGACCGGGACGGCAATCCGAAAGGGTCGTTTCCCGCAGGGAAGATCATCGGATGAGCCAATGACCCGAAGCTCTGGTTCCAGCAACACGCGCACGATACGACCGAAAGCTTGGGCGGTCTCCGAGTGGGGCTGGCGCTGCACCATTGGCACTCCGCTGTCGCCCGAGACGACCGTTTCGAGCTCGAGGGGAATGCAGCCCAGGAAGGGAACATTCATCTCTTCAGCCATGGCACGTCCGCCGCCGATGCCGAAAATCTGGACGAGCTCCCCGCAGCTGGGACAGGTGAAGCCGCTCATGTTCTCGACAACGCCCAGCACTGGCAGGTGCAGCTGTCGACAGAAGGTGATACAGCGACGGACGTCCTGTACGGCCACCTCCTGAGGTGTCGTGACGACCACGGCCCCGTCTGCATTCTGGAGGAGCTGTACCACCGCCAGTGGCTCGTCACCGGTCCCGGGAGGAGAATCGACGACCAGGTAGTCAAGCTCACCCCACTCCACATCCTTCAAAAACTGCCTGATGACACCAAACTTCCGGGGGCCGCGCCAGACGACGGCATCGTCACGCGCCTCGAGCAGAAAGGCAATGGACATCACACTGAGCATTCCGCTGCCGCAGGTGACGGTGACGGGGTTGAGAGCGTTCGGGCTCCCTGAGATTGAACGTCCCTCCAGGTGCAGCAGCTTGGGGACGCTGGGACCGTGGATATCTACATCCAGCAGACCAACCCGTTTCCCGGCCAACGCCAGCGACGTGGCAAGGTTGGTTGCTACCGTGCTCTTCCCCACTCCCCCCTTTCCGGACAGGACGAGGAGCTTGTATTTGATCAACCCCATCCGGTCGCGAAGCGCCTGACGGTCGCGGAAATCCTCGTCGGATTCTCCGGGCCTCTGGTCGCGATCATGGCAATGGGAGTCATTGCAGGAACTGCATGTGCTGTGAGCGTCCATGGGTTGGAAGGGCCTCAATCCCGAGTGTGACGGTTTATCAACGAGCGGACAGAGAAGTAGGGGAAGTGATGTGAGCGTGTCCGGTGCACTGGGCTTCCACGTTCCTCCAGAGCGACCGGATATCTTCAGCCGCCGGACCATTGGTCGCCTCCACTACTGCGAGCCGGCTCACCTGAGCCGAGGTCACCAACTCGTCGTAGCGGACGTGGCCAAGCACCGGGATGCCCAGCTGCGCAGCGTCGGCTGTGATAGCCCGTGTGATATCGGCATTAAGGTCCGCTTTGTTGATGCACACCCCGGCACGTGTCTGAAGGTGACGGCAGAGCTGGGCGACGCGACGATAGTCATGCAATCCAGACAGGGTCGGCTCAGTGACGATGAGGGCCATGCTCGCCCCAGTGATAGAGGCAACCACGGGGCAGCCAATCCCGGGGGAGCCGTCGCAGATCACGAGCTGGCTGTGAGCGTTACGCGCAACCTCTCTGGCTCGTGCCCGCACCAATGATACGAGCTTGCCGCTGTTCTCCTGGGCGACACCGAGGCACGCATGAACCATTGGCCCGTGTCGCGTGTCGGACACGAACCATTCTCCGGCAACCACTGAAACCAGAGACACGGCGCGTTCGGGGCAGCCATCGACGCAAACCCCGCAACCTTCGCAAGAGCTCGGCTCGATGGCGAAAGTCGCTTCAGAAGACCCATCGGAGGGTACAACCGCCCCGAAGCGACAGCGCACGGCACAGATCCCGCACCCGGAGCAGCGGCAAGGATCGATGAACGCCCGCTTGGAGCCCCAGAAGGGCGCGTGCCAGCGAACCTCAGGAGCGAGGACCAGGTGGAGATCTGCAGCGTCGACGTCGCAGTCGGCCACCGTAGCATGATGACGCAGTGCAAAGAAGGAGGCGACGAGACTGGTCTTGCCGGTCCCGCCTTTGCCGCTGATCACGACGAGCTCGGGCAATGCCTCCTTCCTGCCAATTGTTGTTATCGGAGCAGAGTGGTCAGTCGATTCTTGTGTCGGTTCCAGTTCCGTTCGTTGCGCGATCTTGCGCCGGGTGCAGGCGGTGGCTCTGAGCTCAGCGAGCTGGTCGTAAAGAGTGTTGAAGCATTGGCGCAGGCGGGGCAGGGCAACAACAGCGAGTTCGCCGCGCGAATAGGCCCGGGCCAGTTCACGGTCGTCAGGAATGGTCTGGAGGATGGGGATCCTCTCCAGTGCACAGTAGTCGACCAGATCCCGGTACTCGATTCCTGTCCGGTTGACCAGGATCCCGAAGGGTTTCCCGAGCTCTCGGGTCATCTCGACAGCCAACCTGAGATCGTGGAGGCCAAACGGCGTTGGTTCGGTAACCAGTAGGACGACGTCGGCGCTTTCGACGGCTTCGATTACCGGGCAGGAGGTCCCCGGTGGTGCGTCGATGATTACGATGTCGGTTTTGGGAACGGCTGCCAGGACTGCACGGATGACAGGTGGTGCCATTGCCTCTGCGACGTTGAGTCGGCCCTGTACAAACACGATGGGGCCCGCGCTGCCACGCTCGACGACCCCCAGTGCTCGAGGTGTTTCCGATATTGCCTCGGCAATGCAGCAGAGCCCACAACCTCCGCAGCCGTGGCAGAGTCTGGGGAAGGTCAGTACCTTGTTGGGCAGCGCCACGATGGCCGAGAAATGACAGGCTCGGGCGCAAGCCCCACATCGGATGCACCGAGCATCATCCACGAGGGGCACGGCGATTGAGACATCCTCTCGGTCGCTCACGCTGGGCTTGAGGAAGAGATGTCCGTTGGGTTCTTCCACGTCACAGTCAACGTAAGCAACGGCTGACCCCGCTTCGGCCAACACGAAGGCGAGGTTGGTGGCGACCGTGGTCTTACCAGTGCCGCCCTTGCCGCTGGCAATTGCAATGCGAAGGGCCGGATTCATCCTGGCCCCGTGTGCGCCTTCAGCTGCCCCATTCGGAACTGGGCAATCACGTCAGAGATGGTGCCGCTGCAGTTCAGGAACACCTCGATGCCAGCCGCTCGTAGGGCCTGGTAGGCGTTGGGCCCACAGTTCCCGGTGAGCACGATCTGCGCACCTTTCTGGGCCACTACCTGGGCGGACTGAATGCCAGCTCCACCGCCCAGCGCGCCGGCGTCGTTGCGCATGACCTCGAAGGATAGGCTGTCCGTATCGACGAAGACGAAGAACGAGCAGCGGCCAAAACGCGGGTCCACGCTGTCGTTGAGGGTCGCTCCCTGGGCGGAAACACAAGCTTTCATGATCGTTCCTTGCCGGTCAGTTGCCGGTGGGTCGTCAAATCGTCATTGGGGTGGTTTGGCGGCCGCGGCCGCCGCCGAACAGAGACACCTTTCGCCTCAGGAGTCCCCGGCGATTCGCTGAAGCATCCGGATGCTCTCCTTCCCTTTCGGGTGTGGATCAGGGCTACGCGCGGCCACCAAGGCGACAGCGATTAGCCTTGCCGTGTCTCCGACCCCTCCGGTGTCGAAACCGGTTCTGTTGGCCTCTACACCCCGGCATGGTGAGTACCTGACTGGGCAGGTTGCCGGTCACGAAAGAACCGATGACCTGGTCGATCTCGCCAGCGACGAAACTTTGCACATTCACGCCCACGGCCGTCAGTTCACGATGGAGCGGCTCGGAGATGGCACCGCAGATCAGGGTCTGAACCCGGAGCGCGGCGATCCGGTCGAGCTTCAGGCGCGGAGTTGGTGCCTGGATGCTCACCTGGCATCGGTCCGTCACCGCCATGTCCTCGACGGTCAGAATGACGGCCTCACGACTGACGTCAAAGACGGGCGAAACCCGTCCTTCCCAAACGGTAATTGCCACGCGACTAGGATTCACCATGATAGATGGTCGCCCAAGCAGCACGAATCGTGCCAAACAGGTTGCGCCCGACGCCAAGGTGCCCGAAAGGCGCCATTTCGGTGAGGAGAGCGACCTATTGCCAGCCATCGGAATAGGTACCAGCAGCGTTGAGTTGCGCTGGTGCGACCCAATCAATCCCAACGGTCGCAGTCGATCCCCGCTGGTCTCGGGCAATCGACGTCCGAACCAAACGCCCCCGGAATCCATGGCACGTGCAGAACTGCGTACACACGCGCAAAACTGCGCAGTTGTGTCCCATCCCGCGTGAGCTGTCGCAATGAAGGTCAGGTGCGTCGGTGGGTTCGACCGTCCTGAGAGGGCAGGGAGATACCCAGACGTCGCACCTTGCGGAAGAGAGTGCTCTTGTGCACCCCAAGCTCCTGTGCTGCGGCCAGTCGGTTTCCGTGATTGCGCTCCAGTGTCTCCACAATCGCCTGCCCTTCAAGGGCTTCTCTGGTCCGCCAAAGCTTCCCCTCGGCATGCGGAACGGTAGACCTGGGCACGACATCGCTGGGCAGGTGAGCCAACTCAATCTGACCGTCGTGCAACAACACGAACGCGTGTTCGATGATGTTTCGGAGTTCGCGGACGTTGCCGGGGTAGTCGTACGCCGTGAGGACCGCAAGGACGTTCGGGCTAACCCCAGTTATGGACTTGTTCTGGAGGGCATTGAATGTATTGATGAAACGCTGGACCAACGGGGGAATGTCTTCGCGACGCTGCCGCAGCGGGGGCAGTTCCAGCTTCATCACTCTGATGCGATAGTACAAGTCTTGGCGAAAGGACCCATTCTCGACCATCGCAGTGAGATCAGAGTTGGTGGCAGCAACCACCCGAACGTCCACCTTCTCGGGGGCCGTTGCACCCAGTGGCTCACAGCTTCTTTCCTGCAATACCCGCAGCAAACGCACCTGCAGCGCTTGGCTCACTTCCGCGACCTCGTCCAGGAACAGGGTCCCTCCGCGAGCAAGTGCGAAGCGACCGGGCTTGTGCTTGGCGGCTCCGGTGAATGCTCCCGCCTTGTAGCCAAAGAGCTCGGACTCCAAGAGCGAGTCGGGTAGGGCCCCACAATTCACAGCCACGAACGGCCTGTCACGGCGGCGGCTCAAGTCATGTATGGCTCGAGCCACGAGTTCCTTCCCGGTACCGGTCTCGCCCTGCAGCAGGACTGTGCTCTCACTCTCCGCGATCTGTGGGAGTACTTCGATCAGGCGACTCATCGAAGGGCTGTGGCTAACGATGCCGCCCGCTTGGGAGCGGGCGTTCACCTGGGAACGTAGCTCCTCGATGATGCTCAGATCGCGAAAGGTTTCAGCCCCGCCGACGACGGCGCCCTGCTCATCACGGAGCAGGGCCGTCGAGACGCTGATGGGGATTCGCTGGCGGTCGGCATTGACGATATAGGCTGCCTTGTTGATTTGAGGCTTCCCGGTGCTCATGGTGAGCCTCAGAGCGCACTCGGATTCGCACCGGCTGGTACGGAAGACATCCGAGCAGCGTTGACCTATCGCCTCCCGACGAGGGATGCCGGTTATTAGTTCGGCTGCACGGTTGAATGATGTGATGCGCCATTGCCCATCTACGGTGAAGACACCGTCAGAGATGCTTTCGAGGATGGCAGCGGTGGCGACCCTGGCAGGGTCAGCTCCTTCGCGGTGCATGACGATCCTGTTGGGCTTAGTCATCCGGACCACCAAGACGTGGGGAGTGCGCAAGAAATCCCAAGGGCATCCGATTCGGCTGACCCCATCGGATCGATTTCGCGCGGGCAAAAACCAGGGCGGACCAATGCGAAGATTGGGAGGGGGGAGGTCGGCATGTCTCAGTGTTGATGCGCAAAGATGGCAATTACGCCGATTCCCAAAAGGAGAAGCAACGTGTCGAGGACGGAAAGTGTGAGACTGGTCCTGCCACGCTGGGAGGGAACCAAGTCGGCGAGTGCGACATAGATGAAGCCTGCCGCCGCAAAGGCCAGAAGGTAGGAGACGGCGCCCTGCATCTGGGAGAGAAAGAAATAGCCCAGCACCGCCCCCAGTACGGACGCTAGGCTGGTTGCCACGTTGAGGAGAAGGGCTCGCTGTCGGGTGTATCCACCGCGCAGATACACAGTAAACTCGCCGAGCTCTTGGGGGATCTCGTGGGCGATGGTGGACAATGCCACTGAGACGCCGAGCGGTCTGGACTGCAGGAAGGCACCGGCAATGACGAGGCCGTCGACAAAGTTGTGGAACGCATCGCCAAGCAAGAGCAGTGGCCCCGAGCTGACATGGACGGCACAATCGTGCGCATGGCAATGCCGCCACACCAGGAGCTTCTCCAGCAAGAAGAAGGAGATTAGACCCACCAGCAGGACGGGGCCGATGGTGCTGGCCGGTGTCGCCAAGGCTGCCTGGGGAATCATGCCAAGGAAAGCGGCTCCGAGGAGGGTTCCGGTGGAGAAGGCAACGAGTCGGGGGAGGGCGGGTTCGAGGCGTCGTGGATCCAAGGTCAGAACCGTTCCGGCCAGGAGCACGGAGATAACCCCCCCGAGCAGAGAGGAAAGGACAATGAGCAGCAGAATCAACAGCTCTCCTGGTAGAAGGGCGACGCACTGGTGTCGAAAGCGTCGCCCGTCATGGGTAGGTCTTGGGAGGGTTCATGGAGCTGACCCGATCTCGGTGTGCGTCGGCCGTCCGTCACCCCTGCACGCGGCTCAAGACCAAACCGCCGAGCTCCGGCGAGGCTCATGAAAGCTGTTGCGCGAGGAAGGGCATCTCCGGGACGCTCCCCTAGCTGTGCCCATGCTGCGCGCACGCCATGCTCGGATCCATCAGATGCAGGCTTTGGGCACGGAATGCCGTGAGGATCTGGCCCACGGTGGGGTGCTCGGAGCGATAGACCTCGATGTTGGCGGCGGCCAGCTTGAAAAGGGCTCCTCGGCCGATGCCGCCCACGACCATCGCATCGATCGATTGCCCCTGCAGTGTCTGCAGGGGCATGCACATGCCATGGCCATGGTGCTGGTTGGTGTTGGTGACGACACGGTGTGTACCCGTGTCGGTATCCAGGATGAGGAAGGCTGGCGCCGCACCGAAGTGGGGGCAAACCAGGCTTTTTAGACCGTTGTCCGATTCGATGGGAATGCAGAGGTTCATGGCGGTTGCTATTGGGGCAGCTTCTTGAGGCAGAGGAACCAGTCCAGGCATTCGTAATCACTACCGGCTCCCTGGACGCGCTCGGCGGCCTGTCCGCAGGAACCAGGGGGAGGGATGATGACCTTGTCACCCGGGCGCCAGTCTGCCGGTGTTGCGACCTTGTGCTTGTCCGAGGTCTGCATCGCCTGCAACAGTCGGAGGATCTCGTCGAAATTCCGACCATTGGAGAGGGGGTAGTAGATCAGCGCACGGATCTTGGACTCGGGATCGATGAAGAACACGGCGCGCACGGCCTGTGTGTTGCTCGCGCCGGGCTGAACCATTCCGAACTTCTTGGCAACCTCCATGGTCAAGTCAGCGATGACCGGGAACTTGACCTCGATGTTCTTCATGCCGTTCCACTCGATCTTCTCCTTGATGGTACGAAGCCAGGCAATGTGGCTGTAATGGCTATCGATGGAAAGGCCGATCAGCTTGCAGTTCAATGCGTCGAGGTCCTTCTCCAGTTTGGCGAAGGTCATGAACTCCGTTGTGCACACCGGGGTGAAGTCTGCCGGATGGCTAAAGAGAATCACCCACTTGCCCTTGTATTGCTCCGGGAAGGTGATCTCCCCTTGTGTGGTCTGTGCCTTGAAAGAAGGGGCCTTCTCCCCGATGAGAGGGATGCGAGGCGAGTCGTCGTTGGCTGGGTTTCGGATCGAATCAGGTCCCATGGATCAGCTCCTTGATGGAAAGACTTGTTGCGGATTCGGGCTGCGGTCAGCTTGCGGGACTGCAAGCCAGGCTCCCGATTCCGTTCCGACCATTATGAACATATGCTCATAACTGTCAAGGGGATCCGGGCGACGCTCGTCGTCTCGGAAAATGGCCGGATTGCGCCGGGATCTGGGCCCGGTCGCACCCGATGCGACCCAAGGCCCAGGGTTCGGACGAGGCCAGCCGGGTTCGTCTGCCGGACGACGAGCTCGACCGGCCTCTCGTTACGCGGGGGACTCTAGGAAACCAACTCTCCCAGCGCCTCCAACAGCGCAAGACACTCCGTTGGCGTCCCCACCGTGATGCGCAAATACTGATCGATCCGCGGCCGCGCGAAATGCCGAACCAGGATCCGGCGCTGGCGCAACGCCTCGGCCAAGGCCGCCGCATCCCGCGCCGGGTGCCGAGCCATCACGAAGTTGGTCACCGAGGGCAGGATCTGGAAACCAAGCCGCTCGAGGCCCTCGGTTAGCTGGCCCCGAGCCCTTATCACTCGGTCGCGAGTCTGCTCGAAATACTCTCGGTCGCCGAGGGCTGCTGCAGCACCCACGGCAGCCAGGCGATCGATGGGATAGGAGTTGAAGCAGTTTTTTACCCGTTCCAACGCCAGGATCAGGTCCGGGGAACCGATGGCCAGACCGACACGTAGGCCCGCCAGGGAATGAGCCTTGGACAGGGTGCGGACCACCAGCAGGTTCGGGTAGCGATTGACCAGCGGGAGCACGGAATGTCCCCCGAAATCGGCGTAGGCTTCGTCGACCACCACCACTGACTCCGTGTTGCGACGGAGCAACGATTCGATCTGGTCGGGTAGGAGCTCCATCCCCGTCGGGGCGTTGGGATTGGCGAAGATGATTCCCCCGTTGGGGGTCGGGAAATCCTCGGGTCGGATCCGAAAGCCCGCATCGACGGGAATGAGCTGGTAAGAGATGTCATAAAGGCCGCAGTACACCGGGTAGAAGCTGTACGTGATATCCGGCATGACCAAGGGCCGCTCCTGCTTGAGCAGTCCCAAGAAGACATGTGCCAGGACCTCGTCGGAGCCATTGCCAACGAACACCTGAGCCGGCGGTACGCCGTAAAGCTCCCCGGCTGCGCGTTGCACCGGCTCTGCGGTGGGGTGCGGATAGAGTCGCAGGCTCTCGTCGGTGGCGGCTCGGATCGCCGCGAGAACCTTGGGGGAGGGTGGGTACGGGTTCTCGTTGGTGTTCAGCTTGATGAGCCCCGGGGCGTTGGATTGCTCTCCCGGTTCATAGGGGCTGAGCTGACTGACGAGGGCGCTCCAGTAGCGCTGGCCATTCTCGGTAAGATTGGGGTTCGGGGGGCAAAGGGACATGGTGGTTGTGCGACCGACAGAACGTGGATGGGCAGTGTAGTTCGCCGGGACCCTGCCAACCCGGGGTTTTTGGATATGGCCGAACACCCAGGCAAGTCGTCTTTTTGGGGGCTTGTGTCGGCGCAGCAGACGTTCTACCCGTTTCGGGCCCCATGCCCGAAACCTTCGACGTGCCCGAAGACCGAGCCTTTTCTCACCAATTCACCGTGGAGGCGTCGGACATCGACCTCTTGGGCCACGTCAACAACGTGCGCTGGATCGATTGGGTCCAGCGGATCGCCATCTTGCACTCGACGGCCCGCGGCTGGGACATGGCCGCCTACCAGAAGAGCGGTCTCGTTTGGGTGGTGCGCCGACACGAGATCGACTACCTGCTGCCCGCGAAGGAAAAAGAAGAGCTGGTCGGGACGACCTGGGTCGAAGGACTGCGCCGGACCAGCTGCGTGCGCAAGACCTTGTTTCTGCGGCGCACCGACCAGACCTGCATGGTGCGGGCGGCAACCATCTGGGTTCTGGTCGACCAAACCGGTCGGCCTTGTCCGGTGCCCAAGGCGCTCAGTGACGCGTTCTACCCTGGGGATATCGCCAGCTAGCCCCCATCTGGAGGCGGTCGCTTCGCGTGGTCGGTGCTATGAGGATGAGATGGTCCGGAAACTGGAAGCCATCCTTGCTGACAGGGCGCGTGCGGAACAGGACGACCGGTCCCTGGTGTCGCGTTCCGATATTCGGCGCGAGCGGCGCGCCGTCGAGATCACGCTCATCGACCTGGCGCGCCGTCTGTGCGCGCTGAAAACTAGCCAGCTGGCGCGCCTGGAGCTGCCCGAGACCCTACTGCATGCGGTCGAAGAGGCCGCGGCCATTCGCAGTCCGGTGGCCAGGAACCGAGCCGAGAAACGGGTGCGTCAAGAGCTCCGCGATGTCGATGTCTCCGAGCTCTCCGACCAGCTCAGTCGCTTTGGTCCATCCAAAGCGCGCCAGTCCTAGCCGTCGCGCGCGCTCTTCAGATCGACGTGCACAGAGAGCCCCGGCTCCGCCGCCTGGGCGCTGACCCGACCGCGCATACTCTCTGCCAGTCCCTTGACTAGTGCCAGCCCGATGCCACTGCCCGGGAAACGGCGGGTCAGCTCCCGTTCCCCCCGCGTGAACGGCTCGAAGATGAGCCCCAGCTGATCCGGGGGAACCCCCGGCCCCCGATCCCGAACCGTCAAACGAACCCCCAGTCTCGACGGGCAGAGCGACACCGTGATCCTTCGATCCGTCGAGTCCTTGCCGTACTTGAGCGAGTTATCGATCAGATTGAACAGGATCTGGCGCAGCGAGTCAGGCTCGAAGAGCACCGCGGGCAGGGCTTCGGCGAGATCCAGCTCGAGCGAGAAACCCTCGCGCTCCGCATGGGGTGCCAGCGTCTGCGCGGCACTGCGGAGAATCGGCCGCGGATCCCCGGCGCGAATCAAGAGCGTGGGACGCTTTTCCAGACGGGAGAGCTCCAACACGTTGTTGATGAGCCGGGTCAGACGCTCACTCTCGGTGGTGATGGTTCGATAATAGGCAACCTGCTTTTCACGATCCTCCACCAGCCCTTCCAGCAGCATCTCACTGTGCATGCGGATGGCGGTCAATGGGGTCTTGAGCTCATGGGTGACGGCGGAAACGAAGTCGTTACGACGTTCGGCGAAGGCGATCTGGGTGGCCGCCATCCGGTACACCGCAAAGAGGGCCAGAAGGATGCCCAGAGCGGTGCCCAGCGCCAGACGGTTCAACAGCTGGGTCTCGTCCGGATCGTCCAGGGGCCGGAGATGAAGGGTCGTGGACAGGGCCTGGAAAGGGGGACCGAAGGAGTGGGAAAAGCTGTATGAGGCCTGCGGCTCGGTTTGCCCCGACTTGGAACGCGCGTCGTTGGGGGCCACCTCGGCGACCTCGCCCAGGCCCCGAGCCTCCAGGACCCGCGATTTGAGCGTCCCAATCAGCGCCTGGGAATCCACCACGAAGCCTTCTCTTCCCTGACCATTGGCGCGCGGACGGTAAAACGTCAGGGTATGGGCCTCGACCACCGGATCCTGGAACGGTTGGGACGCGGGGGCAATCGCCCAGCTCGGGCTGGACCACAAGAGCCAGGTGGCCACCAGGAGCTTTTGCAACCCCCGTGGGAGCGCCCGAGGCAGTCCGCCGTTTCGGCTGTCAGTAGCCATAATCGTTCATCGGATCGTTGCGTCGCTGAGATTCGGGTGCCAAACGCTGTCGCTGCTCGTTGCCACGATTGAGCTGGCGCAGGACCGCGGATCCGGTGCGAGCGGCCTTGGGTCGAACGGAGTTAGCGGGTGGTTTTGGCTCGGGAGCCACGGGACCAAGCGGGTCGGGCTCTTGGACCCGGTCGATGGGCGCTGGGGAAGCGGGCGGCGCGGGCAGGGAGGACTCGAGCTGGGCCAGGGCCGCCTGCACTCGTCGGCGGCGCTCCTCGGGCAAGCGCTCCTGGGCCACCACCCGTGAACCCCGGTCGGAGGTCGTGAAATAGCCGACGATGAACGGCGCCCAGGTCACCGGATCGGTGAAGCCATCGTAGTCTTGGCTGGAGCGCTCCTGTTCCGCGCTCAAGACGGCGGTCAGCTCTCGTTCCAGCTCGTCGAAGATCCGTTCGGCCACCACCTCGTGACGGAGCCGGCGCTGCTCCTCGAGGCGTAGATGAGAAGAGTGAAGCAGCCAGCCCAAGGGGGCCAAAAAGACCAATGCCAGAGCCAGAAAGCCCAGGCGCAGTCGGGTCAGGGGTCGGAGTCGCACCATCGATATCCTTGGCCTCGAACCGTCTCCAATAGACGGGCCCCCGAATCACCCAGCTTCTTTCTTAGCTTGGCGATGTGGACGTCGACGGTACGCGTCTCGACCGCGTCGACATTCCGCATGCCCCACACCTCACGAAGCAGCGTGCGTCGACTCACGATGCGCCCCGGATCATCGGTCAGGAGCCGCAGGATCCCGAGTTCGCGCGCCGAGAGTTCGATGGTCGTCCCGTCGCGCTCTGCCAGACCTCGGTCCGGACGCACCTCGAAGGGCCCCGCCCAAAAGGCCGTTTCGGCGCTCCGCGTGGTCCGCCGCAAGTGCGCCTGCACGCGGGCCAACAGCTCCCGGATCCCAAAGGGCTTGGTCACGTAGTCATCCGCCCCCACCTCGAAACCGCGCAGGACATCCTCTTCGGACCCCTTGGCAGTCAGCATGATGATGGGCTGTTCTTGCCCCTCTTCGCGCAGGGTGCGGCACACGGACAGACCATCCAGTTCGGGCAGCATGATGTCGAGGATCAACAGGTCGAAGGCCTGGCTGCGACAGGCAACCAGGGCGGCCTGACCATCGGCGACGGCCTTTACGGCGTATCCACGGAAGGTCAGAACGTCACACAAACCCTGGCGGATGCTGGATTCGTCCTCCACGACCAGCACCCGGAAGGCGGGATTCTCCTTGGACTGAACCACGCAGCGAGTCTACCGGAATGCCGGAGCCTTGGCATGTAAAGTCCAGGTAAACGAGCCAGGCTCGGTTTTTACCCAAGCTTTCAGCGACGCTTCGCGCCGGTGAGGTAATTCAAGGGAACCGACCCACGAAGGAAGGACCACCATGCCCAGTCGACGCGCAACCTACCTGGCCATCCTCACCATTCTCGGACTGTTCACCCTGGCCCTGCACTCGGTGGTCACCGCCGACGCCCGGGAACTTCGACCCGTGGCCAAGGTTACGGTGAGTGCGGAGCGTTCGAGCTCCAAGGCCTCGACCAGCGCCCCGCTGGTGGTCACCCGGACGATCAGCGGCCCGGTGCGGGTCGAAGCCGAGCTGGATCGGACTCGCATCTGGAGACGGGGCGACGGAACCGTGCAGGTCGAGGTCAGCATCTCGACCCCCACCGTGGCTGACGGGGACATGCGCTCCCCCACCGATCTGGTGGTCATCGTGGATCGCTCCGGGTCCATGCAGGGTGAGAAGATGCATTACGCGCGAACCGCCCTGGCCGAGGTCATCCGTCACCTTGGACCCGACGACCGCTTCGGTCTGGTTGCCTACGACACCCGGGCGGATCTACTCATCCCGTTGTCCTACGCCACCGAGTCGACGAAGGATCGATGGTTGAGAATGGTTTCGACCCTGGATGTCCGAGGCAACACCAACCTGAGTTCTGGCCTGGACCTGGGAATGGACATGCTGGAGTCACATCGTCGTGCGGGTCGCCCCGGGCGGGTCCTGCTCCTCTCCGATGGGTTGGCCAACACCGGGGACAGCTCCTTCTCTGGGTTGATGCGCAGGGCGCGCCGCGCTGTCAGGGGCGAGTACGTCCTTAGCACCGTCGGCATCGGCGCGGATTTCGATGAGCGGCTGATGACCTCGCTGGCCAGCGCTGGCACCGGAGCCTTCTACTATCTGGCCAAGCTGGAGGTGCTGCGTGAGTTTCTGGCCGCCGAACTCGTCACCGCTGCCCAAACCTACGCGACTGGTGTAACCCTGAGCTTCTCGGCTGGGCCCGGGGTCACCGTCACCAGCGTGATGGGCCTGCCCTTCGAGCAGCAAGGGCGAGAAACCATCGTGCCACTGGGTAGCCTGTACGGCAATCACACGCGGCAACTGTGGCTTACGCTGAAGGTTCCGGTGGGGAGCCGCGCCGAGTTCGACAGTGGCTCCGTTGTGCTGCGCTACCGCCGGGGCGATGCGACTCACGAGCAGCCGGCTGGGGCACTGCCTCGCATCTCGTGCGTGGAGACCTGGGACGAGTTCCAAGCCGGGGTCCGACCCGAGGTGTGGGAGCGCGCCGTACTCTCCGAGGCGCTGAATCGCGTGCAGGAACGGATGGGTGACGCCATCGCCAGCGGGAGTTCTCAGGATCTGGATGATGCCCTGGCGGATGCTCGCAGCAACCAGCGACTGGCGCAGAGCCTCAAGCGACAGAACGTCATCGACCGCCTGTTGCAGCTGGAGTCCAACGCTGAGGTGGTGCGACAGGCGCAGCGGGCTGCCCCCGCCATACGCAGCCAGGAGGCCAAGCGGCAGAAGACCATGGGGTACACCGGGCGCAACCGAAGCGCCTACGTCAATTCGAACCCCGACCACGGGTACTGAACACAACCATGAGCTGGTTTCTGCGACTCGTGCAAGGACTCGGGGCCGCACCGCGGGGCGGCTGGGACGTTTCGACCCAGAGTGACGCTCTGAAACGGCACCTGGAGCAGGCCGAGCTTCTGCAGGCCAAACAGATCGTGCGGGTCGAGCAGCTAGGTTTCGAGGTCGAGCAGTGTGAGCGAGAACGGGCCGAGCTGGCTGCGGCGCTGGAATCGACGGACCGAGACGTCGATCTGGCGCTGTCCCAGGGGCACGATGACTTGGCGCGCAGGCTGCTCGGCAAGCTATTGGAACAGACACGAGCTCTGGAACGCCTGGTCGCGCACCGCAACGAGCAGCGGGCCCTGCATGAGCAGGCCCAGAAGCTGCGCGACGCACAGTCCGAGCGGCTCGTCAGCCTTCGTCACCGGAGTCGGACTCTGCTGCGGTCGGCTGCTCGCCAACCGGCCATGCACCATCCCGAACCGATCCCCGAGGAAGAGCTGGAACTCGAGCTGCTGCGCCGACGTCGAAGCGCGCCAATTGCCGAACCCTTGCCGTCAGGAGACAACCATGGATGACCCCCGTTACGCCCTGAGCCTGTGTTGGTGCTTGATGTGCGGACTTGCTATCGCTGGTTGCTGGTTCTGCTGCGAGGATCCCGACCTGTTGCGACGGGTGCTGATTGGTACGGGGGTGTCGCTAGCGGTTCTCAGTCCGCTGACATCTCCCACCAGTCTTCGGCTCCGAGGGCTGGCCTGTGCCCTGGTGGCGGCTGGAGCAGTGCCCCTGCTGCTGATGGGACCATTCCCTTCGCTGTGGGCAACCATGGCGTTTCTGGTTGGCTTCGCCTTGGTCAGGAGCGAGCTTCTGGGATCTGATGTGGTTCGGGGGCGACGCTGGGCCGAGTTGGCGCTGGCCGGGGTGGTGGGTCTGGCCACCTGGTACTTCTACGATTCCTCGGTGATCGGTCTGGTCTTCACGGTGTGGTCATTCTGGCTGGCTCAAGCCCTTTACCCACTGCTCGCTCGGGTCCTGCCGGCTGCGACCCCTTTGCCCACTGGATTCGACAAGGCCTGCGGGGCCGCCGACGAGCTCCTGTCCAGAATGGAATCCGCCGGATCCTGACCGTGGTGGCTAGGGTATAGGAATCGACCACGCGGTATGATAGCCTGGTTGTCATCATGCGTTGGCGGTAACATTCACGGTTGCTCACGGTGAGGCTCGCCAGCTGTCTGGTGTTGGCAGCGAGTCTGGCCTTCGCGCAGAGTGAGGAGAACCTGGCGGCGGCGCGAGCTCTGGCGGGGCAAGGGGCACAGGCCTTTGGCGCTGGGCGGTACGCCGAGGCGATTGATCTGTTCGAGCGTGCCGAGTCGCTCGTCCACGCTCCGACTCACCTCCTGTACCAGGCACGCGCTGCCGAGAAGCTGGGCCAGTTGGTGCGAGCCCGGGAGTTGATGGTTCGCGTGCAACGGGAGCCATTGTCACCCAACGCGCCGGAGGCGTTTCGACAGGCACAGAGCGAAGCGCAGCGCGAGGCTCTGCTCATCGAACCCCGTCTGGCCAAGCTGACCATCGTGCTTTCGGCCCCCAAGGGTGTCTCGGTCACGCTCCAGATGGATGACAAACCCGTTCCGTCTGCGGTGGTGGGCGTACCTTACCCGGTCGATCCCGGTGAGCATCGGCTGGAGGCGAAGGCCGAAGGATACCTCGCGGAGCCGGTCGATCTGCGTCTGGCCGAGGGCGAAGTTCGCTCGATCGAGCTCAAGCTGCAGCCCGATCCCAAGGCGGCCGCGTTGGCTCCAGCCTCGGCCGAACCCGCACCAAGCGGGCCCCCACCGCTTGCTCAGCCCCTGGCGGCCGAGCCAAAGTCCCGTTCGGGAGGATGGATGAGAATCGGGGCTTTCGTGGGCCTGGGGGTTGGAGTGGGCGGGGCTGGTCTGGCGGGAGCCTTCTAGGTCCCACGCGGCTCGACGCTGCCCCGCCTGCCCAGCGACTGGCTTGGGCCCCGCGACTCAGCCCGGTTCGCAGGATCGGGTGGAGCCACAGGACTGCCCGTCCGGGCACTCCGAGTTGTTCTGGCAAGAGATGAGTCCCTCGATCTCGAGTGGGGTCTCCACGTGGGAGTAAACTTCCAGGTCGACTCGGCCCGGGGCGATGTCGACGGAACCGCGCGCCACCCGGCTCAGCTTGACGGTGGGAAAGCCCGCTTTGCCCAGATCGAGCAGCTCGTCGACCTGACTGGAGGGAATGCTCAACGAGCCATTGTCCTCGACGGTACAGACGATCTTGCCCTTGGCGCCGCCATGGTGGCTGATGTCGACCAGGACTTCGATGCTGCTCTGTCCGCCTGAACCCTTGGGCGTCCAGGTGACGGTGAGGTTCTGTCCTCGATTCATGGCGATGGGAGTGGCTGAGGTGACCTCTAACGGGGCGATTCCGGAGCTTTTGACCTCGAAGGGATCGTAGTCCCCACCGGCAGTTGCGACCTTGATCTCGGTACCCTCGGTGGCCGGCGGGTAGGCGAGCCTGACCGATGCCCCCGGTTGGTAGTTGTACTTGGGAGCCATGGGATCGATGGTAAACTCGCTGGCTCCGGCTTGGGTGGAAAGCCCGGTGACGGTCATGGTTCCCACGCTGTGCGACGTAGGCTCGGCACGGCACTGCCCGGTCCCCACGCAGGCGGTCCCTTCCCCGCATTCCGGATCACAGAAGGGAACCTCGGGTCGCAACACCTTGCAGCCTCCACCCTGGTTCTGCCCGTCGACCCAGTTGGTCAACTCGTTGGGTGCCCCATCCCGGATGATGCCCAAGAAGGAGGTGTGGGCGGTCGTGCTGGTGGACGGATCCTCTGCAACGAGCGTGACCGTGATGTTCCCGACTGCACCGGGAAGCTCCACCGGCTCGCTGTCGCCCGCCGTCCCCGCGGTGGGCGTGCTTCCATCGCCGCCACCGCCCGCCGTTCCGCCGCGGTTTTCGTCAGTGGAGTCGTCACCACCGCCAGAGCTGCAGGCTCCGGACAAGCCCAGTAAGGCCACCAAGCTCATGGCCAGACCAACGGTGTAAGGGACGCATAGGGACGAACGAGCACTGACGCGATTGAACATGGCGATAATCTCTATCTTGACGTGGCAATGTTGCAAAAGGAAAAGCGATGCCCGAAGGACGCGAGGCTAGGATAGCTCAAGTCAGGGCGTCACGGCGAAGCAGTAGAAGCCCCCGTAGCCGCCCGCCGAACCCACCCTTCGGGTTCCATCTGGGCCGCCCATCGCCACGTCGTCAGTCAGAACGCCGCCCGGGGCGCAGCCCCCCTCGCTCCAGCAGGAGATCCAGTGTATGCCGCTCCCCACCCGGGGCCAGGAATGCCCGACCCGGGGACAGCCGGCTTCCTCCGCACTGGTCCAGTCCCAACACGTGGCCTTCTCGACCGTCCATTCCTCCTCCATGTCGGGGCCGCACGTCGATCCGAAGCCCGGGAAGGGTGATTCGCCGCCCTCGTCCTCCTGTTGAAACACCCTCCCGTCCGTTCCGCTGCCGGTCAGGATTTCGTGGTTGTCCACCTCACCGGTCCCATCCGGATTGTGGTTGAGGATCCCGAACTCGTTCGGGAAGTCATTCTTGATGTAGTCATCAGCCGTGAGGGGGCGTTCGTTGAGCAAATCGCTGAGTTGAGTGGCGAACCGGTAACCGTTGCGGTCAAACCAGGGCCCCTGACCGATTCGGTCAATGGCATCCTCGGTCGTGGTGCTCAAGAAGGCACGCCAGACCTTGCCACGCTGGCATTCGGAGACGTACTCCGCCGCCTGTTGGCAGATCGCGTCGGCCCCAGCCAGCCCTCCCAGATTGCCGCCGAACCCATCCTCCTTCTTCGAGATTCGCTGCAGGGCTTCCCGACTGATGAGAAAGAAGCTGAACGTGGCCTCGGTCTGCGTCGGGCAGTCCACGTTGCTCCCACCGCCGGTTCCCGGGTTCCCCCCGACGCCCGGATCTCCTCCAACGCCTGCTCCACCGCTCGCTGGTGCGCCGCCCTCTCCCGGGTCGGGCTCACCCCCCTCGGCCTGAGGGTCGCCTCCCTGGCCCGGCCAGGACGAGCCGCCATTACCGAGCTGCGCTCCGCCATCGCCGAGCTGCGCTCCGCCATTGCCGAGCTGCGCTCCGCCATTGCCGAGTTGCGCTCCGCC
>CAZYKT010000017.1:18943-109643 GCA_964648165.1 uncultured Polyangiaceae bacterium
TTGCCGAGTTGCGCTCCGCCGTTGCCGAGTTGCGCTCCGCCGTTGCCGAGTTGCGCTCCGCCATTCTCCTGGGTGCCACCCCCTTCGGGACTCACCCCAGCGCCACCGCCCAGCGAGCCCACCATCACACCACTCGCTCCGGCGAAGCCACCCACGCCGGATTCCATCACCGGATCACCCTCGCTCGAACAGCTAGTGCCCAAGGAGCCCAAGAGACCCAGCAGCGTCAGTTGGAAGGAACGCGATGTTCGTGGAGGCAAGGTCGGACGCATTGAACGTTTCTCCGAAGCGACTTCATGGAAAGAGAATGGGAGTACCGAGCGAAGACCACCATGCGCACGGAACCAACCACCGTCTTCCTTTAACCCAGAAAACCGAAAGATGCTGGGACTTTGAGCACCAGTCGGCATGTTCCAGTCGGTTCGAAGTGTTCCATGCAAGGCGAGCATTGGAGGTGTGGTGTCCCACACCTCCACGGAACCGATTCCCAACCAGGTATTCTGGGTCAAGGCTCGGGGCGTGAGCCGTTTGACCGTTCTCAACACACTTCACAAGATCTGGCACCCACGAACCGTAGGGGGGGCAATAATGCCCTCGCTGTCGCTGGGCTCTGGCGAAAGCCAAGGACGAGAAACATCTCATCCCCGGGCGGTGCCATCGCAGTTGTTGCTTCGTCTGCTCCTTTTCGGGTGCTCCGAGGATGAGAAGGGGGGCGACATCACCGAAGGACGCGGACGCTCACGTCATCGTGGCAGATCACGAGATTGACGTGTCGGGCCATCCCGAAGACTTCGGGGGTCCGGTTGCGTCGGGCGCGCTCGCTTCGACCCTCGTCGAGCGGGGCCCGGCAGAGGGGCGTTATCTGCACTTCGTCGCGTTGAGCCAAATCGACGGTCAGGGTTGGGCGAGCATTGCGGCGCTCCATCTGCAGGGCACGGCCCGGGAGGCTAGGGGCCCATGTGGGTCCTTTGCTGACATCCCATCTTCGTGCCTGTGTTGGGTTGCTGGCTACCGGTCGTTGGGTAGCTTTCCGTGCGGACGGCAGCCTCCAGCCTGCCTCTCGCCAGGACGGGACGGTGAATCGGCTCATGGTCCAAGCCGGCTGGCGGCAGATCGCGGGATGCTCTGCGTAAACCGAGTTATTCTCGTAACTCGTCGGCCCGTTGCTAAAGACTGAAGGCTGCTTCCATTTGCCCACCAGTTCACCATGTGCCCCCCCTTGATGTCGGATGATGCGAAGGGCGTTGCGGAGTCCGACGCCATCGAATCGTTAGATGGGGGGGCCCTGGAGACTCCCTGGGACCCAGACGTTCCGCCCCAGGTGCAGCAGCATCGGGGGGAAGAACTGCGGGAGGGGTCTCAACTCGCCGGGAAGTTCCGTCTGTTGAGCCGTCTGGGGAGTGGAGGCATGGGGGCGGTCTGGAAGGCCCGCAACGAGGCCCTGGACGTGGACGTGGCCGTCAAGCTCATCCGAGCCGACCTTCAGGATAGCCGGCTGCTCGATCGGCTGCTGGCCGAAGCCCGTGCTGCCGCGCGTCTGGAGCATCCCAACATCGTGCGGGTGTTCGACGTGGGATTCACCGAGGCTGCCTCCCCGTTCATCGTCATGGAGCTGCTGCGTGGCAACGATCTGGCGCAGGCGGTGCGGACCCGAGGTGCCATGCCCACTGTTAGGGCGGTGCGGACCCTTCTGCCCATCGCTCATGCCTTGAGCGTCGCTCACGAGGCGAACATCGTCCATCGCGACCTGAAGCCCGAGAACATCTTTCTGGCACGGTACCACGAGAATGCGATTCGCCCCATCCTGTTGGATTTCGGCATCGCCAAGTTCTCCTCTCCAGAAACCCGCAGGCTTACCGTCGATCGTTCGCCGTTGGGCAGCCCCGAGTATATGTCCCCGGAACAGGCACGTGGCGACGACGTGGATGCCCAGACCGACGTCTGGTCTTTCTCCGTGGTCCTGTACGAAGCCGTCACCGGGCATTTGCCCTTTGCGCACGAAAACTACAACCGCTTGTTGCGCAGCATCATCGAAGAGCCTCCACCCCCGTTCGATCAGTTTGGGATCCAAGATCCCATCCTGTGGTCGATTGTGGAGCGCGGGCTCAAGAAGGATCCCCTGCAGCGCTGGCGCGGCATGCGCACGTTCGGAATCGAGTTGGCACGATGGCTGCTGGCTCGAGGGATCGAGGAGGACATCGGCCACACCTCGGTGCGCGGAACCTGGATCCCCGTGGTCCGCAGCAGCCACTCCCTGGCGCCCCCCGCCCGCCTCGAGTCACCCCGGCGCAGCGATCCGGTCATTTTGGACGACGACGACGATCCGGAGAGTCAGCCGGTTGTCCCGATGGCGCCAGGTCCGCGTCGCTCGGGTCGCGTCCTTTTTTGGGGAATCGTGGCGCTCGTCGTGGCAGCAACCGGGATCCTTTGGGCGACGCGGTGGAGCCACCCAGAGGTGAGCGCGACGCCACCGCAAGCCACCGGCATGGCTCCCGAGAAGGCGAACCTCGTCGACGCAGAGACGGCTCCCAGTCGTGGAGCGGGCCTGGCCCCGCGCCCGACGGCGACGACAGCCAGCGCCACCATCGAGGAGCCTTTGGCCGCGGCCCCGACCGCCAGTGCGGCCGTCTCTCCCCCCAACAGTGCCGCGGTTTCCTCCGAGGCGGCTCGCGGTTCGCGTCCCCGACGTTCTTCGGTGGCTTCCCAGGCGAAGCCAAGCCAGGCACAATCCTTGGACATCAAGACGGATTTCTGAAGCGATGGTCCTTCCTCGGTCGGTAGTATTTGGCTCCTGTTGCGCGGGCGTCCTCGTGTCCCAGCTTGCCCTGGGCCAGCCGTCGTCTCCCGGTGCTGCACCCGCCAGCTCGTCGTCTGCGGCTCCCGCGGGCACGGGGGCTGACTCGGCGCCAGCGCCGACCCCGGAGACGACCAAGGACCGAGAGCAGGCTCGGCTTCACTTCGAGCAGGGGATCACCGCCTATCGGCAGGCTCGCTATACCGAGGCCCTTCATTCCTTCCAGAAGGCATGGGACCTCTATCCCAGCCCGGTCTTCTCCTTCAACCTGGCGCGCACCGCGGAGAAGCTGAACGACGTGGGTCTGGCTCTGCGCCACTATCGGGACTATCGCCGCCAGGTCCCCGAGGCGACGGATCTTGCCGCAGTCGACGAGAGCATCCGTTCCCTCGAAGCGGAGCTGGCCCGTCGAGGGCTCCAGCAGGTCACCATCCTGAGCCGGCCCGAGGGGGCCACCGTGCTCTTGGACTCGGCGGAGGTCGGACGGACTCCGTGGACCGGTGAAGCGAGAATGGGGTTGCATCAGCTCGGTCTGCGCCATCCGGGAACCTCGGATCTGGACGTGGAACTCGATCTTTCCACGGGGAAGGCGAGTGATTTGACCTACACCCTGAAGGAGCGGGAGCCCGAACCATCGGCACCGGTTGCGGTGGCGCCCGCGCCCGCGCCGAAGTCGACGCCACCCGTGAAACCCGTGCAGCCAGCACGGGAACCTTCGCCAGCCAAGGTTTCCACGTTGACGCTCCTCAGCCTGGGCGCCAGTGCGGCGACGCTGGGCCTCACCGGTGTGTTGGAGCTGATACGGCGCGATCGCGAATCGGACGTCCGCGAACTATCCGTTCAAATCGAGAGGCATGAAGCCAACCAGAGCATGGAAAACTACCAAACCGCCGCGCGGGTCACCCTCGGTGTGGGCCTGGGTCTGGCGGCCGTGGGAGCCACTTTGCTGGTCTTGGATTTGAGTTCGGGGGAAGAAGGGGAGGTCCCTCGCTCGGGGCAGTTGGCTCTCGGGCTTTCCGAGCTTTCCTATCGAGGGGTCTGGTAGATGAACAGTCCGGTTGACTTGGGATTCTTGCGGTCCTCCGTCGCCCTCTCGGCGTTGCTCCTCGGATTTGCCTGTGCCAGCGGGGATCTGTCAGCCTACCTTGAAAGCGGGCGTTGTGACGATGACGGCAGCTGCGCACCGGGTTTCGAGTGCCGCAAGGAAGACCAGCAGTGTGTCCCCGAGGGCACCAATGGCGCAGGCGCGGGAGTAGCGGGGGGTGACGCGGGAACCGCGGGAAGCGAAGGTGGTGCGGCGGGAAGCCAAGGGGGCAGCGAGGCAGGCGCGGGAGTAGCGGGGGGTGACGCGGGAACCGCGGGGAGCGAAGGTGGTGCGGCGGGCAGCCAGGGGGGAAGCGGTGGGGGCGCAGCGGGAGCCCAAGCGGGGAGCGGTCCGGAGCAAGCTGGACAAGCCGGAGCATGGTGCGAAGAGGGGCAGACCTTGTGCGAAGCAGACTGCGTGGAGCTCGCCTCCAGCGACGAGAACTGCGGCGCTTGCGGCAATCCCTGTGCGCTGGGGGAGGTCAGTCTGGTCTGTGGCGCCGGTCATTGCAGCTGCGATGGGCAGGACGAACGCTGTGGCGGGACCACGGTCTCGGGCACCTGCGACGAGCAGGGGAGGTGCAGCTGTGCCGGTCAGCTCTGCGCCGTGGGCGAGATCTGTGAGGGCATTTCCGGCGGCGGGACGCGCTGTGCCTGTGATGGCTCGTCCACCTGCACGTCGAGTGCGACCTGCTGCTTAGGTGAAGGTTGTGTCGACTTGGCCGTCGATTCCAGTAACTGCGGCGGCTGCGGCCAGAGCTGTCCGTTGCGGTTCACCTGCAATCAGGGCAATTGTCACTGTCCCAACCGCGGCCAGTGCAGTGTGGGGGCGCCGGGCGAATGCCTGCCCAGTGGACGATGCCAGTGTGGTGACAAGGTGTGCGATTTCGGCCAGCGCTGCGTCGGCGACGGCGTGTGTGGCTGAGGTTGACCCGTTCGAGTCAGCGGGTAAGCTTCTGCAATTGCCTGGTCACGTCGCTGGCCAGCCAGGGATCGTGGTTGGCGGCGTCGGGTTCAGCCAGAACCAACAGGCGCTCCAGGGTGGCCACGTTGGGTGTCTCATCCATGAAGACCCGGTGGATCCGCGGGAAGTCCAGGGCGACGAGGGCCAGCAGATTGGCTCCGTTTCCGGAGCGCAGCGTGGCCCCAATCAGGGCCAACCGGCACTGGGGATGGGACATGCGCAGCAGATGCAGGGCATCGGGCGCCGTGAGAGCCATCAGAGCGCGTCGCCCCAGCTTGTGCAGGCGGGCCGACAACTGCGACAGGCGACGAATGTCCCCGTCTCCGATCAACACCACGCCCTGCGGAGGATGGGTCAGCTCGTGCTGCACGAATCGGTCGATGACGTCGCCCACCGCGGGTTCGACTCCCACGAACTCGACACCCGCCCAGGGGATCCCCCCCTCGGTGGTTCCGGCCCGAGCCACGACCGCGTTGACGCTCAACAGATTGGGCGCCAGGCCTTGGAGGCTGAGCTGGAGGAGCTGCCGAACGCTGAGTACCGGGCCGTCCAACAGCAGTGCTCCGCACACGGACAGATTCTCCACCGCGTAGGGGGCCAACGCCTCGGTACCGGGGGTCTTGACGACGGCGATGCACGGCGTCGGTACGCGCGGGAATCTTCTTCGATCAGTGGCTGCGGCCTGACTTAGCATGCTCCGGCTCCGGGAAGGCGGGTCGGGAGTGTTGCTCCGGACCAGCTTTCGAAGGTACGGCCCTTGGCGGCTCCAACTTCAGTCCCGGCAGCCTCGGAGCGGGATCCCAGCGCCGTTCAACCGACGGGCCTTATCGGTCCCGGTCACGGAGGGACTTGACGCAACCGGCGAGTCGGGGTTGTGTTGCCTGGCACTCGGAATCGAACATGTTGCGGATTTTCTTGAGATCTTGCGTCTTGGCAGGGGTGGGTCTGGCTCTCGGTTGTGGGGGCAGTGCCGAGTCAGGCCCCAAGGCCTTGACGCCCAGGGGTGGCGAGTGCCCGGTTGGACCGCCGAGCCCCTGTCAGATTGACGCCCAGCGCACGGACCGCGCTCGATTCGAGGGATTGAAGGCGCTGGCGGAGGCAATCGACCAATCTTCCCATCCCTTGCATGACGCGACGCTGGCCGACGGTGAGAAGGACGTGTCAGTTGGGGGACATATCTTGTCGGTTGCCATCGTGATGTCCACCTGGCCGACGTCGTCTTCCGAGGGACCGTCGAACACGGAGGGGAACGCAGAGAGCGTTCAGGAACGGGTGCGTTGTGCGGCGGATCGCCTGATCGCCCTGGGCTCGACTGCCGACCCGGCGGAGCTGGTCTGTTGGGCGGAGGAACTGTACCGAACCGGTCGTGTCTATACGCGCCTGGTCCGTCACTAGAGCCATCGATCGCTGGGGGACACGACCAAGACAGGAGCGTCACATGCTGCTCGACGAGATCAAGGCACGTATGTTCAAGGCCATGAAGGAGGGTCGCACCATCGAGAAGGAGATCCTGCGGGTGGCGGTGGGGGAGATCACGACCCAGGCAGCCCGACCGGGCATGACCGGCAGTGACGAAGAAGCGGAGGCCATTGTCCGCCGGTTGGTCAAGTCCAATCAGGAGTCGATCGGGTTATGCGAGGATCCAGCGCAGCGCCTGGTGCTCGAAGCGGAGAATCGGACGCTGCTCGAGTTGTTGCCGGCCACCCTGACCGTCGAACAGATACGGGCAGCCCTGGAACCATCGCGCGAAGCCATCGTGGCTGCCGGCAACGATGGCCAGGCCACGGGGATCGCGATGAAACAGCTCAAGGCGAACGGTGCATTGGTGGAAGGCAAGGACGTGGCGGCCGCCGTGCGGGCCCTAAGGGCAACGACGACGTAGCCGCCGATTCCGAGTCATCGAGCCGATTCGATCGTATACGGGTCACCATTGGCGTCGCACGAGTAAAACGAGCGCCAGCTGCCCTCCTCATCCTCGTACGTTGCTGGATTGGTGCCTCCCGATGGGTGCACGTTCTCGTACCAGGAGCAGGTCGGCATGCAGCAGTCCTGCATGGTGGTGATGCTGTATCCCGTCCCGAAGCTGCTATCGGCTTGGGAGTCCTGTTGGATGGCGGGGTCGGGTTGCGGCAGCCCCTGATCCTGCAGGCGGCAGCCCGTCACGCGGGTGAGGGCCTCGGGGCACTCGACCCGTTTGGCGCGCACCTCTTCCCAATTCTGATGGTACAGCGACTCGGGGAGATTCCCCTTGATGCATGAGTCGATTGAGCTCTGGGTCACCACCGGGGAGGGGGCTTCGATTTGGCTACAGAGTTCGGAAATCTTGTTCTGGCAGGCTTCCGAGACCACCTTGTCCATGGTGTAGGTGTAGTCGGGAGGTTCGATGGTGGGAACGCACTCAGAGACGTTCAGGTAGCGTAGCCCACCGTCCCGGAAGCAGGCATCGGTGCCCGACACCTGGGTGTAGTCGACGTAACTCGTGTACGCCCATTGGCCCGCCGCAGTGGCCGTCTGGCCACAGGTTGGCTCATTATAGCAGCCGTTGAAGGCTCCATAACCGCCCACCGCCATGTAGATGTCGAAGTTGTTGCCGCCCCCTGCGGCGGTGTTGAAGGCCTGCACGATGAGGGGTTTGGGAATCGGCATCAAGGGTGGTTGTGGCGCGTTGTTGAGGGGTTTGCCCAGGACCAGCTGGTAACACTGGCAACAGCCATTGGAGAGTCCGGAGTCCAGGGGACCCGCGTCGTGGCCGGCCACGGCGTAGTTGAAGGGCGGGTCATCGCTGTCCCAGCCGTATTTGATGGCATCGTCTTTGACGGCTTGTTCCATCTCGAGGCTGAACAACATGGCGCGCGGACACATGAAGGTCACGGGTTGGTTGGGCACTGGAGTCTTGCCCTCGCACACATTGACCACCTGGCACACGTCCGCCCCCAAACGCTCTTTGCAGCTGGTGTCGGTTCCGCTGAAGCACTCCTGGTTGGTCTGCTGATCGAAGCAGGGATCGGGAGGTGGGAGCCGATACACGACGGGACAGGGTTCGCACTCGCCGCCGCAATCCATGCCCAGCTCCCCATTGTCGACTCTGCCGTCCTGACAACAGGACACGCAATCACCGCCGCAATCGACGTCGGTTTCCCCGGCGTCCAATGCCCCGTTCTCGCAACAGGAGGGGCAGCTGCCGCCGCAATCCACGCCCAGTTCGTCGCTATCCTGCACGCCGTTCTGGCACCAGTCCGTGGGGATCCCGCCCGCGCTCTGCCCCGCGTTGCCATTGCCGCCCGCTTCGGGGCCACCGCCCGTTGTGCCGCTCTGCCCGCCCAGCTCGCTGCCGCCCATGGTCCCGCTGCCCGCCGTCGTTCCTCCGCTGGAGATGCCCGCGGTGCCACCCAGCAGCTCGGGTTGGCCACCCATGGACGAGCCGCCTGCGTTGGGGATCCCGCCGCTGGTCGGTGGTGCACCACCCGCGTCGCTTCCCCCCTGAAGCGGCCAACCTCCCTCGCCGGCGACGCCCTGACCACCGACGCCCAGTCCCTGCCCGCCCAGGCCCGGAACGCCGCCCACCGCTCCTGCGAAGCCGGCCGGGACACCCGCTGTGGGGATCCCGGACGACCCGGCGGTACCGCCCGCGGTTGCGCCCCCCACGGCTCCTGGTTCCTCGGTCCCACCGGTCTCGGCCGTCTTGATCTGGGCTTCTTCGCAGCCCAGAGCCAGCAACAAGGTCAGAACGCTGGTGCCGAGTCGCCCAGCGGGTGTCGTGAAACTGCGAGGCTGCATAGCTACTCCAAGAGGGTCGGCCTCGAAGGCTGGCCGAGCCCCTCAAAGATGGCCGATCCCCGGCGCTTCGTCACGTGGCAACGTTCGACCACCAAAGGACTGGCTGTTCCCTGCAACATTCGCCTGCGGGGAACGGTTGGTCGTGGTCGCCTCGCGCCAGCGCCGGATCCCCCAGCGGGTCAGTCGCATCGATCCTGCAGTTCGCCCTTGGCTCTGTCACACTTGGCGCGGGCTGCGCTGCAGGTCTGCTGGGGACTGCCCGCGGCGGCTCGGTACACCCCCTCGTCGAGCAGGGTGCATATTCGCTCGGCAATGTCGCAGATGGCCCGTTGGTGCAAGCCCGCCCCCGAGCAGTCACGCTCTGGGGCGCTGAGCGAATCCTTGAGCTGTCGCCAGTCGCGCTCCAACAGATCCTGATCGTCGCCCAAGCTGGTGGGGGAATCAGTCGCCGGGGCTTCGGCCGCTGCGCGCTTGGGTTTCGACGCCTTGAGCTCGTCCCGTGGTCGAATTGCGCCACTCGCGGGAGCTGCCGAGTTTGGGACGACCAGTCCTGGGGTCGCTTCGGGTTCCGCCGCCACGTCGCTGGGGGCACTGGGGGGCGGAGGCTGGCTGAACTCCGATTCCGTGGTGGAGACGGCGTCCCGCTTTTTCTGATCAGTCGCGGCGGGAGCCGACGGCGCGGCCTGCGGAGCGGGCTCGCGGCGTGCACAGGCGGAAAGGACGACCAGCAGCAGGCAGCAAAAACAGGATCGGAGTCTCATTTCAGGGTCTCTTTCAAGAGGCTTTCGTTCAGCTCCAGGGCTCTGAGTAGGCTGTTGGCGGCGGCCTGTGGATCACCCAGGCTGCGCTGGGCACAGGCCTTGGCAAGCCACAGATTGGCGCGCATGACCCCGGGCTGCTCCGACACGGCCAAACCCCTGTCTGCGAAGCGTTGAGCCGCCTGGAAATGCCCGTCGACCTGTTCCTGCTGAGCCAGACGGAAATAGCCATCCTCGAGGAGTCGATCGATGACTGGCGAGCGACCACGCCGCTGGTCCAATTGGGCAAGGCTCCCCAGAAGCCCGTTCTTGGCGATCTGTCGTGCCGAATCGGTGCGGGCCGAGTCGAGGCTTCGATGATGAGCCCATAGGGCTTGCCGGAGCTCCGGTTGGAGCCCCGAATCCGCCAGCCATCCGCTCCGTGCCAGCTCCAGGGCGGCGGTGAAACGAGGCGAGGTCGTCATCGTCCCGGCGTGGATCAACTCGGCCTGTGCCTGGAGCAGCGCTTGCTGCTGCGCCTTCGGTCCGGCGGGGGCAGTCAGGTTTGCCTTGCTTGCCGACTCCAGGGAGACATCGGGGTCAGACCGCTGAACGAGCAACCACACACCGCCTGCCGCCAAGGCAGGCCCCAACCACCACAGCCATCCCAGGCCGAAGCGGGAGGCACGCCTTGGGGCCTCGGCCTTCTGCAGGTGCACGAGCAGATCCGCCAGGACCCGTTCTTTTGCATCGGCAGGCAGGTCGGGAGCCCTTTGGTGCCGAAGGAAAGCGGCAGTCGCCAGCTCGGTCTCTGGGACCTCAACGCCGACTGGACGGGTGCCCCGTTCCAGAGCGGCGGCCAGCGCGGCTGCCTGCGAGAGCTCCGTCTCACCAACCGAGCCAAGCTCGGGGTCGAGAGACGGTTCTGACCCGGGGGCTCCTCGGGCAGGCGGTGGGAGGGGGGATCGGGTGTCGCTCATCGGACCACGAGACCAACGGGAACCGGTGGCGGTACCTTACACCAGCAGCCTTCCTTTTTTGGTCTTTCACACCGCAATCTCGCAAATCTGGCGGAACCGGGTGTGCCTCGTGGGTTGCAGGCGCCCCTGTAAGGGCAGGGACCAGAGCGCGTTCTTCCTGTCGAGGCCCCGTGGATTGGGGTCAAGGAGGAGGTACTCATGCTACTCGGTCGCGCTTCGACTCTGGTTCTAGTCCTTCTGGCTGGCGGCATGGCACTTGCGACAGGTGGCGGCTGTGAGCGGCGGCAGGCCGCTGAGGCGCCGCCTTCCAGTGCTAGTCAGGGCTTGGGGCGCGCCCCCGCGGACAGCGACGGTCGCGAGTACGAAGCGGCCGAGCCATCGGTGGCCGACGCCCCGGTGGCCCCCAGGCCAGAAGGGGACGCCAAGCTGGTTGCCCAGGCGTCCGAGGTCCCGCTGCCCGCACCGAGCCCGGTTGCGCCGGCTGCTGCCCCGGCTCCCAGCGTGGCGCGTGCCGATGCCACCACTCCGGGCTCGGCTAAACCCAAGGTCCGGGCTCCCATGGGGGTGACGAAGAAGGATGGGGTGAATGCGGTGGCCAGCGGCCCGGTGGTGGCGGCTGCTTCGGACAACGTCGCGCAGGTGGTGAGCCGGTTGCGGGTCCCGACCCCGATGAACACCGAGGCGTACGATTTTCTGGAGGAGCAGGGGTTCCTGCGCGCCACCGACACGCCGCTGTCCACCTTCTCCATCGACGTGGACACCGCGTCCTATTCCAACGTGCGGCGGTTCCTCAATCAAGGCTCGCTCCCCCCCACGGGTGCTGTGCGCATCGAGGAGTTGGTCAACTACTTCGCCTACGACTATCCGAATCCGCAGGGCGGCGCACCCTTCAGCGTAACCACCGAGCTCAGCGTTGCGCCCTGGAACCCCCGGCACCAACTGCTGCGGCTCGGGCTCCGGGCCCGCAAGCTCTCTTCTGAGCAGATCCCTGCGCGCAATCTGGTCTTCCTCATCGACGTCTCGGGTTCCATGGAAGATGCCAACAAGCTACCGCTCCTCAAGCAGTCCTTCCGAACCCTGACCGACAGCCTGCGCGAACAGGATCGGGTTGCCATGGTCGTATACGCTGGTGCGAGTGGCGTCGTGTTGCCGCCCACCTCGGGGCGAGACAAGGCGAAGATCCTGGGTGCTCTGGATCAGCTTCAGGCGGGCGGGAGCACCAACGGTGCCCAGGGTCTGGAGCTTGCTTACCGAGTGGCGACCGAGCAGCGTCGACCCGGGACGGTCAACCGAGTCCTTCTGGCCACGGATGGCGACTTCAACGTGGGGATCACCAGTCGGGGCGAGCTGGTGCGGATGGTCGAGAACTACAAAAATCAGGGGATCAGCTTGACCACGCTCGGGTTTGGCATGGGCAACTACAAAGACGCAACCATGGAGCAGCTGGCCGACAAGGGGGATGGCAACTACGCGTACATCGACACCCTGGCCGAGGCACGGCGAGTGCTGGTCGAACAAGGGGGAGGGACGCTGGTCACCATCGCCAAGGACGTCAAGATCCAGGTGGAGTTCAACCCGGCCAAGGTGGGTGCCTACCGCCTGATCGGCTACGACAATCGTCGTCTGCAGGACCAGGATTTCAACGACGATCGGAAGGATGCTGGAGAGATCGGCTCCGGCCACACCGTCACCGCACTGTACGAACTCGTGCCCCCCGGCCAGGAGCAGAACCTCCCCACGGTCGATCCACTGCGCTACGGCAAGAACGCAGGATTTCACAGCACCGCCACGCAGGCTCGTCAGTTGGCCAAAGGCCCCGGCAAGGATGCCGAGTGGATGACCATCAAGCTGCGCTACAAGCAACCCGAAGGAGGGCCGAGCCGGCTTCTGACCCAGCATGTCAGCGGTGAGCCCACGGCGTTGGACAACGCCAGTCCGGACTTCCGCTTCACCGCAGCGGTGGCCGCATTTGGTCTGGTACTCAGGGATTCCCAGTACCGAGGGACGGCCGATCTCGGCATGGCCCGTCGTTTAGCCCAGGGACCAACCCAGCTCGACCGCGACGGAACCCGTCGCGAGTTCCTGGGTCTGGTCGACGGCGCAGCCAGACTGATGAAGCCGTAGCTCGGTCGACCTGACTCGCCCTGGTACCGGACCCCTGAAGAATCGTGCTATGGAACGAACGCGGTTTCACCGGGACTGGCTCCACGCGAGGACCGCTTTTTTGGGTGGTGTGGGACATGTTCAATACGGAAATCCGATTCGTGGCGTTGCTGGGGTCACTGGCCGTCGTTGGTCTTGATGCGGGCGAGAGCCAGGCCAGTCAGCCCCCAGCGTTTTTGACCATGCCCCTGGATGGTTCGGCAGCGCCGACCGGGTACAAGGTGGTCAACCTGAACTTCTACGGCAAGGCCCTGTTGGCAGAGAAGGTCAAGGCCACCTCCGTACCGACGGCCCTGCGGGCCAGCCTTACTGATTTGACCAAGTTCTTCGGCACCAAGCCGACCCTGGGCAAGGTCTACGAAGACTCTCGGGATCATCGCATGGGTGCGGCGGATTTCGCCGTGACCTGGCAAGGTCAGGCGTTTCGGGGTCTGCTGCTGACTCGCTTGCGGCCGGGTGGAGCCAAGGTGCTGGCGATATATTCTCGCTCGGACACCCCGCGAGCCAGATGGGCGGAGCTGCTCGGAGCGTCCGAGGCTCTCGGTGCTTCCCCGGGATCCACGGACCGCTCCGCGGCAGCGGCGCCGGCCCCTTCGACTCGCCCGCCGCGTCCCTACGGCGAGCCCTTGAAACCCTATCGCTTCCCCGATGGTACGGGCTTCGTGGGATTGGCTCGGGGCTGGACGACCCAGGCGCAGTCCTGCCAGAACGGCTTTCTGTTGACCGGGCCTGCCGGGCAGCGGTTGTCGATGGGATTTTCACAGCGTGTCAACCTGCCCAACTCCGTGGGTGCGAGCATGCCCAACTCTCCCTTCCCCACCGCGCCTTTCATGGCTCCGCAGCAGGCCGTCGTTCAGATGACGCCCATCATGAGCCAGCTGAGTGTGAGGCGGGGTGGCCCCTCTTTCGTGATCGACAACATCGTGGAACGGCGCGACATTCAACCGGTCGTGCCGATGGGCCCCAATGCCACCACACTCAGCTATGGCGTCACCGAGACGCCGAAAGGGGGAAGTCCCAGGCATTATCGGGTCCTGGCCAGCGTCTCGACCCTGCCCGCCGAGGGACAATGGGTGCTCTCGGTTCATGAGATGGAGGCTCCCGATCCCAGCTTCGACCAGGATCTTCCGGCCATGCTGGCCATGGCCCAGTCCTGGCGCGTGAACGTCGACGTGGTGAACAAGAAGACCCAGGTGACCATCGCCCAGCGAGAGCAGTGGTTCAACGAGCAGCAGAAGGCGATGCAAGCTCGATACGAGGCCAGCTATGAGGCCAATCGCCGCTTCATGGAGAGCCAACGGTCCGAACCCACCAAAGGCTCGGCGGCGCGAAAGTCGGCAGCCGACGCGGCGGTGGACGATTTCGATGAGTACCTGCGCGGCTCCCGCACGGTGGTTGACACCCGGACCGGTGAGAAGGGGAGCGCGGATCTAGGCAGTGTCGATGAGATAGTCGACGGCTTGAACATCGCCGAACCGGGACGCTATCGTCAGATCCCCCTTCGTGACGAGTAACGAGCCGGAATCGCCGCGCCGATTCCCGACTACGGTGAGGTGGTCACGTCCAGATCGATGACGGCCACTGGCTGCCCCTGGACCACTAGCTGTGCCGTCGAACCGATGCTCTGGTTCTTGAGGCGAGCCTGCAGGGCATACACGGCGGCGGGATTCTTGGCTCCGAGCGCCGGACAGCCTTTCGAAAGCGGACAGTGTGCCTGCGTGTCGCAGCTCTTGGCCCGGTGCTCGACGTAGAGGCCGAGATCGAGCTGTTCCCCGGTCGAGATCAGCAAACGCATCGAGCTGGCCTGGGCGGGCTCCACGCCAACCGGCAGGCAGGTGAGCCGCTGTCCGTCCGGTGCGGTTTCGTCCCAGGCGTGGGGTAGCATGGTCGATTGGGTGGCCACGGCGGCCGTTGCGGAGCCGGCATCCGGCTCCGACGGGGAGCCCGACTCGCCGCCCGAGATCTCCGCCTTGAGATTGTTGATCTCGGTGGCCAGCAGCCGGTGCCAGCGGGTGCCATTGTCGACCACAAGATAGCCGGAGGGTCTCAAGGTGACGCCACCGTCCGCATCCACCTGGACGGTAATGTGAGTCACCCGCGATTCACTGGTTTCGTCGACATGGGTTCGCACCGTGACGCGACGATTGGCGTCGTCCTTCTCCACGATCTGATAGGACTGCTGGGTGAGGATCTGGATGACCCGAGCGTAAACGGCCTGGGGCGCAGTCGCCGCCGTGTCGCTGACCGCTGCCCCGCCGCGAACCGCATCCGGTGGCAGATGAGCGTCGGCTGCCGGAACCCATCGGTTGCAGCCACCGAGCAGCGCCACACCGAGAACCCAGCAGGCCGCAAGGGAGCGAGTCCGTCCAACCGAGCAAGCACGTTGCATAGGGCAGGCTCTAGCCTGTCGTATTGGCAGTCGTCAAGGTTGCCCGGATGCCCTGTGGAGCCAAGGGGCCCATCGTGCCTCTACCGAATCCAGGGTAGACTGCCCCGGCTATGTTCAGAGAGCTCACCCCGGTGGTCGCCGTGTTCGCCTTTCTGCTGGCTGGCTGTCAACGCTGCGAATCGGTACCCATCCAACCCGAGAAACCCTGGGAGCCCCGTGCCAACGCGCTGTTCGTCGGTTACAGAAAGGTCTGTTTGCGGGTCCGGGAAGGTGAGTTCGAATGCGTGGGCGAGGGCCCCGCAAAGCTCACGGGCACGGAGCAGCTGCAGCCTGGATATCGCCAGGACCTGGCGGGTCGCTGGCATGGCTCGGCTCCGTCATTCGACTCGATCTACGGTCTGGTGAAAGACGACGGGGAACGGGAACAGGTTCGACTGCAGAATGCCAGCCAGATCCAGATCGGAAGTTGGTCGAGCTGCGTGGTGCGGGGCGGCAAGGTCTACTGCTGGGGATTCAACGAGATGCGCCAGCTGGGCGGCAGACCCCAGGGCGACGAATGCTATTTCATGAAGAGCACCGTATCCTGCAGCAAGGAGCCAGTCGAGGTACCGGGATTGAGCGGCGTGGTGGAGGTCCTGGGTGAGGAAGGCCGCTGCGCCCGACTCGGGGACGGTTCGGTGTGGTGCTGGGGCGACTTCCACGCCGAGCGCTCAGAGAGCGGGGCTCGCGTCGTGTCCTGTCAGACCAACGCGGACTGCGAAACGATGTCACCACGCCGCATCGAACCACTCCCCAAGATCGTGCAGATGACGAAGGATTCTGCGTTTCTGGGCGTCGACGAAGAGGGCAGTGTCCACGTTTGGGGCCATCAAACCACGCAGGCGGACCAGTTTCGGGCGGAGCGCTTGACCGGCCTTGGTGGTGTCAAGAAGCTGTGCGGTGCGGACCTTCGGCATGGTTGTGCCCTGTTGAAGGATGGGCGGGTCAAATGCTGGGTCCCGAACGAGCGGCTTTCCCGAGATGCCTGGGTGGAACGCGAGAACACTCGGGTATTCACGCTGGTCGAGGGCATCGATGCAGCGGTCGACGTGGCCATGAGTGACCGGCTTGCCTGTGCCTTGCGACGTGATCGGACGGTATGGTGTTGGGGTAGGTTGGATCCTATCCTGTCAGAACCCCTGGACGGAGGCAGCAGCACGGTTCCGCGCCGGGTGCTGCCCAGGCTGCATGCAGGCACCATGGGTGGACAAGCGGGGTGGCCCGCCGAGTAGGGTGACACCGATGGTGACCGGTCTGTCGGTCCTGGGAGTCTGTGCCGTTTCGTGATAGCTTCGCCAATCCCCTCGGCCCGGTCATCAATACCCATGCAATACCCAAACTCATCGATTCCACTGCTCGGGACGGCGGGTTACGAAGTGCAGTAACCCCGAGCAATTCACCATGCCTGTCTTCCTCGGCGAGAGCAGTCCCATCCTGTTGGAACGGATGGCCGTGGAGCTGGCGCGGTGTCATGACCCTTGGGTGCGACAGTGGTTGATCCTCCCGGGTGTCGGTCGCACCGAGTGGTTGCTTCGGCGTTGGGCGTGCGTCGCGGGGGTTGCCGCGCACAGCCAGGTCGTGTCCCTGCGCAGCCTGATCGAACAGGCGGCTTCCGCGGAGCGTGAGCCCTTCTCGCGAGAGCAACTGACGTTCGCGATCGTTCGGGCTCTGCCGGACATGGCTCGGCATCTGCCGCTATCCTGGGACGTTGACTGTTCGGTCGTGGATGCCCGGGTGCTGGGCTGGGCGCAGCGCATGGCTGACGCCATCGATCTGGGCCTTCTGTGCGATGGTCCGGAGAAGGGTCGCCTTTCACACTCATTCTTGGGCCAGCTCGTCGAGCACCCCGTGGTGATGGGTGCGCTGCATGGGCATCTGGGGCTTCTTCCGCGGGACGCCTTCGTGCTGGCCGTGCAGCGTTGGATCAAAGCCTGGCAGGAGCGCGGCGGTGTGCCAAGGCTATGGATTCAGCTGGACGCCGGGGTGCCTGGGACGCTTCTGGATTGTCTCGCCCTGCTCATCGACGAGATGCCGGAGCGGGTTCACCTTTCTCTGTTGTGTCCCAGCCTGGATTTTTGGGGCGACCGGCGCACCCGCCGGGGTTGGGATTCGGACCAAGACGCGGGTCCGGTTCTCACCGCCCTGGGTCGGCAAGCCCAGGATCTGCACCATCAGGCCATCGACCGTTTCCTCTCCACCGGTCGGGGGGGCGAAGAGCTCACCTCGCCGCCACTGGGCGATTCCCTGCTGGACCGGATGAAGGATGCCTGTCGGCTTGCCAGGGCCCCAACGACGCGGAGCCTCATGCTCGATGGCGACTGGTCTTTGACCGTTCACTCCTGTCGCAGCCCCTTGCGCGAGCTGGAAGTGTGCCGAGACAGGATCCTTCAGGCATTGTCCGAGGATCCCTCCCTGCTCGTCGACGACATCCTGGTTCTGCTCGCCGATCCCACGACGCTGGCACCCCTTGCCACGGCGGGTCTTGCGCCGTTGCCGGTGCGGCTGCCGGGCCTTTCGGGACACGGCGCCTCCGCGGTGGCGACGGCATTGCTGCGGTTGCTCGGCACCCTGGGCGGCCGTCTGGGCCTGGCCGATCTGCAAGCCTTGATGGAAGACCCGCTCATCCAACGACGCTTCGACCTGACGGACGAAGTCCCGCTGTTGATTCGGTGGCTGCGGGAGGCCCAGTTCCGCTGGGGGTTGGACGTTGCGCAACGCGCTGGCTCCCAGGACGATGGCGAGCAGCGCTGGAACCTCGCTTTTGCCCTGAGGCGTTTGGGCCTGGGTGCCATCGTCGAGGGTGACCGGCTGGGTGAGGTGGTGGACGGCGTTGTGCCGCTGTTGCGTGCTACCGGCCTGTCAACGGCGCTGCTGGCGCGGTTCGCAGAGTTCGCCCAGGCTTTGTTCGAGGCCCGAAGGGACTTCGTTGGGAGCGATATCGAAGCCAGCGGCGGCGTCAAGCGGTCGCTGGGCGAATGGTGTCGGTGGTTGGCCGACCTGGTGGTGCGGTTCTTGGGGGAGGGTGAGTCGGCGGTGGGTGAGGACTTGACCCAGCTGCTAAACGAAATCCTTCCATCCATGGCCGCTCTGGCTCCCGAGGAGCCAAAGCTCCAGAGCGACGCAGTGCTGCGGCTGTTGGAAGGGCGCCTTTCGGCCCTTGGCTCTGGCTCTGGCTCCAACCTGGGGGGCGTGACGGTGGCAAAGCTCCACGACTACGCCGGGACGCCAGCCCGGATGGTTCTGGTGGCGGGTCTGGGTGCTGACGGCTTCCCCGGGCACGAGGAGCGCCCCGCCTGGCATCCCCTGGCCGAGGTCCGAAAGCTGGGTGATCCGGATCGCCGTGAGATGGATCGGCATGCGCTACTGCTGGCGCTCTTGGGAGCCGAAGAGCGACTGGTCTTGACCTACCAGGGCGGCTCGGACGAAGACGGCAAATCGCGGCCTGTGTCCACGCCCCTTGGCGAGCTGCTCTTGGCGGCGGATGCCGTGGCGATGCGCGCGGACGGGGAAAAGGTTTCCGACCACGTTGTCTTCGTTCATGGCCTCAATGGCTTCAGTCCTTTTGCCTGCGATGCGAGGCTGAGTGCGACGGCCCGATCCCATTTCGACCGGGATCTCGCGGGCGCAGCCGTCCTGGTCGAGCCCTCACCGACTCAGTGTACCGGACTGTGGTCCCAGGTGCTGGAGCCAATCCGCCCCCCCGCACCCCTGACCCTGCGGGATCTGTTGGATGTGGTGGAGGAACCTTGTCGGATCCTGCTTCGTCGACTGGGCCTGGTCCTGCCCGACGCAACTCCCCCGCCGCCTCAAGAAGACATGCTCCGCTTGGATGCTCTGCAGCGCTGGTCTCTCTGCAACCGCCTGCTGTCAGCGCAGATCGCTGGAGAAGAGCTCACGGGGTTGCGGGTTCGCGCGGAGGCTGCCGGGGAACTCCCCCCGGGGCGCTATGGAGATTCGGCTTGGCAGGAGGTACAGGAGGCTCTTCCCGCCATCCCGGAGCGGGGGCTGTCACCGCTGGCGGATCCCGTTCAGCTCGACATCGGTGGACGTTCGCTCAACTTGGTTCCTCCCCCTGGTTGGTATCGCACCAGCGACGCGAGTGTCGTCTACTGCTCGGCTTCCACGCGCGACGAGCGACGGGAACGGGCGGTGAGGATCGTCCTTTTGGGCCTCAGTGTTGCGGAGTCGACGACCGAAGTGTTGACCTGGTTCAAGGGGGAGACCAAGGCCAAGCGGTTGACGGTGCCCGACCCGCCGCGCGCGCAACGACTCCTGTTCGACCTGTGCCAGCTGCACGAGCTGGCCCAGTGCCTCCCGCTGCCCTTCTGGCCGGAGGCTTATCAGGCCATGTGTGGAGCCGAGGAGCGAGGCAGACGGAACGAATCGGCTCGGCGTTCACCGGAGCAGATCCGCGCCGAGGCGTGGTCGGTGTGGGCCCACGGGCGCGGGTACGCGCAGGCACCAGCGGCGGAGCGGGATTCGACCGCCAGCCGTGCGTGTTTTCGAGGACTCGTGGACCCCTTCGAGTGGGCCCCCCCCGTTGCCGCGCCGTGGCTGCCCGAAGCGGGCCAGCCCCTGGCCTGGCGCTTGTTCCGACTCCTTTCGGCCTGGGAAGAGGCCCTGGGGGGAGCATCGTGAAACCGGCGCGACGGACCTTCGACGCGACGAGCCAGCCGCTGCGGGGCGTGCATGTCATCGAGGCCAGCGCTGGCACCGGCAAGACCCACAGCATCACCTTGCTCTGGTTGCGCCTCCTGGTCGAGCGGCAACTGCGAGTCGATCAGATCCTGGTGACCACGTTCACGCGCGCAGCAGCAGCCGAACTGCGAGACCGATTGCTGGCGAGTCTGCGACGTGCGCTGGCCGCTGTCCGTCACCAGGGGCACCCGGACGAGCCGGAGGCAGAAATCATGCTCCGTGCCCAGGAGCTGCAACCCAGCGAACAACTCGAAGCGAGACTGCAGCGGGCGCTGTCGAGCTTCGACTTGGCTCCTGTCCACACCATCCACGGCTTCTGCGAATCGCTGATCAACCGCCATGCTCTGGAGCTCGGCTGTGACCCGGATCTCTCACTGGTCGACGACGCGAGCCCCATCCTCAGGGAGCTCGTCGATGATCGGCTGATGCGCGATGCGGCTCGAACGCTCCTCGATCCCACCCTGGCCCTGCGTGTGGCAAGCGTCGCGGCAGCCAACCCACTGGCGGTCCTATTGGAGCCGGTGAGTCCAGAATGGGTCACGGAGCGCAGTCGCCAACTGATCCTGCCCATGGTGGACCGCGTGGGAACCCTGGCGATCCCGAGTCGGAGCCTTTCGTCGATTCAGCGCAAGCTGTTGGAACTCATCGAATCGGGGAAGTGGGAGGCCTTTCGCCCGCCCCAGAAGGAGTATTTGGGGCCGCTGATGGGTGAGCTCTCGAGTCGGATCAAGGCGGTCCGCGATCTGCACCGAGCCCTGGGGGCCGCGAGGCTGGCTCCGATCGCCCGCGCGGTGCAAAAGGAGTATCGGGCGCGCAAGGCGGCGGCCCGCCTGCGCACGTTCGACGACATCCTTCTGACCGTTCACCGGGGCCTGTCGACCAGCGAAGATGGGAGCCTGGAACGCTCCGTTCGGGAGCGCTATCGGGCCGCGATTGTCGACGAGTGCCAGGACTGTGACACCATCCAGATCGAGGTCTTCCGGCTTCTCTTCAGCCACACCGATTCATTTTTGGTCATCGGCGATCCGAAACAGAGCATCTACCGTTTCCGAGGGGCCGACCTGCAAAGCTACCAGCTCCTGGCTGAAGGGACGCAGTCTGCGGGCGAATTGACCACCAACTACCGCTCCGACGCTGCGCTGGTCGACGCACTCAACCGGCTGTACGCGCCGCATCCCGAATTTCACGGGCCGTCCGGGGAGGCGCCGTATCGGTACGTCGAGGTGTCGGCAGCGGCCCCCCCGAGTCGAATCAACGATGCTCGGGCAATCGGGCCGCTGTTTCTTTTGTACTCGGATGCTGGGGAGCGGCACCTTGCCAAGCGCGAGCTGGCGCGGCAACTGGCGGTGGAGTTCCGGCGGCTGCTCGACGAACGGGTGACCATCGTCGACCGTTTCACCAATCGAGAGCGACCCCTGGTTGCCTCCGATTTGGCAGTGTTGGCTACCAGTCACGCGGACCTCGGCATCGTGCGGCGAGCCCTGGTGGGGCAGGACATCCCGTGCGAGCAGGTGGGAGCGAGCCTGGGTAGCGTGTACCTGAGCGACGAGGCACTGGATATCTCGACGTGGTTCGCGGCGGTACAGGCTCTCACCGAGCGGACCGAGCCCCTGGCCGCGATGCTGGCCTTCGCTGCCTGTCCCCTGATTGGGATGGCCCCAGACGAGCTGGTCCGGTTTCGACAGGACGAGGCGCTGCAGATTGCCTTGGCGGAGAGTCTGCTTTCGGACTTCGAGCGCCTGCCCTTCATCGGTCCGTTGCCGTTGCTGCGGCGGTACTGGGACGACCCACAGGGAATCGGGGCGCGGCTGGGTGGTCGCGACGGCGAGCGTCGCATGGCGAACTGGCGGCAGCTCGGGTGCCTGTTGCAAGCGGAGTGGGCCGCCGGTCGTGCGGGCTGGAACGAGCTGTCGCAGTGGCTGGACCGGCGGCGTGCGGATCCGCCGGGCGAAGGAGCCGGCGCGCTGATGAAGCTCGAGACGGATCGGCCTGCGGCGCAACTGGCCACGGTCTTTGCCGCCAAAGGCCTCGAATACCCCGTGGTGGGCTGTCCTTTCTTGTGGCACCGGCGCAGCCACCAGCCGCGGTCTCAAGGTGTCGCGGCGGTGCTGCGCACCGAAGCAGGAATCGTCCTTGATGTCGGGTCCCCGGATTTCGTCGCTCATTGCGACCGCGTCCAAGCCCTCGACGACGATGAGCAGGAGCGCATCCTGTACGTGGCGCTGACCCGGGCCCGGCACCGTGTCTACCTGGGGCTTGCCCCGGTCGAAGCGAGCCGTGGCCACGACAATGCGGCTCGGGATTCGGTGTTGGTGAGACTTCTGGGACTGGACCAGACCCCATCGGACCAATGGCCCCGGCTCAGTCCCATCTCACCGCTCCGGCTCCGTCCCCAGGCAACGCCGGTAGCCCGCGACGGGCAGGATGCCGCCGCACCGATGCAGCTCGCCAAACCCCTGGAAATCGAGCTACATCGCGGGCCGTTGTTGCGTTGCACCAGCTACTCGGCCCTGACCCGTGGGGAAGAGCTCGCTGCTCGGGACCACGATCCGTCGGTTGACCCCGAGGCGAGTCCGGCTTGGGGCCTGCTCGAGGGCCTTGGGCTGACTGGCAATCGTCTGGGTCAGAAGGTGCATCGGCTGCTGGAGGAGGTCGTGGGGAATGGTTGCCCCCTTCAACACGTCGTTGCCAATCTCCCGCCCGCCTGGGAAAGCACCCTCTCGACGATCCTGTCCACTCCGATCGAGCTCGATGGTCAGCGGGTCACGCTGTCGCTGCTCCACCCCACGGCCATCACCGAAATGCACGCGCTGTTGCCGCTCCGGACCGTCACTCCGGTCGGTCTTTCCCAGGCGCTCCTGGCAGATCCCCTGATCGCTGGGGAGCCCAAGCGTCGCGCCTGGGCCGAGGCTATCGCCCGATTCGGCTTCGGCACCCTGGCTGGCTTCTTCCAGGGCTACATCGACCTCATCTTCCGACACAACGAGCGTTTCTACATCGTCGACTACAAGACCAACGCGTTGGTCGGTTACGACCCAGCATCGCTGGAGGCTGCGATGCTACAGCACCACTACCTGCTGCAGGCTCGCTTGTACACCGTCGCCCTGCACCGCCATCTCGCAGCGACGCTCGATGGATACGAGCCGGAACGGCATCTGGGTGGTTGTGCCTATCTGTTCCTGCGGGGCTTTCCCTCCCGTGGAACCTGGTTCGAGCGGATGGGGCCGGATGCCGTGGATGCACTCTCGAGTCTCTTCGCACAGGGGGCAGCGTGAGCGATCCGGTGGCAGCGTTCATCCCACTGGCGCGTCTGGCGCTGGGTGGCGGATTCGACGGCAAGACAGAAGAGCGCTGGGTCCGACCGTTGGCGATGCTCCTGGAGGCGGCGAGTCGTGGCCAAGGGCATTTGCCACTCGCTCGCTGTCCAGTCGACGAGCATGCGCCAGCGGAGTTCTTCGCCGTTACCGACCAGATGGTGTTTCTGCCCCGTAACGCGGCTCTGTGGAGGGAGGTGCGCCAACGCATCGAGCTGCTCCACCAGAGGTCAGCCGACCGCTTGCCCGATCAAGCCGTGAGCCAGGCCCTGACTGAGCTCCTGCCGCCCCGGGAGCTGCGGGGTGAAGACGGGGCCCTGGTCTTCAGCAATGGCGATCAGCGCCTGGCGGCAGCGGCCTTCGTGGATGCTCGCATCGGGGTGGTCACCGGAGGACCCGGCACGGGCAAGACGACCGCAGCCGCTGCCCTGCTAGCGCTCAAAAAGCGCCTGGAGCCGAGTTTGCGCGCCCAGGACGTCCTTCTGTGCGCCCCCACCGGAAAAGCTGCTTGCCGGCTGGGAGAGTCGATGAAGGGAGCGGCTCAACGCTTGGCGCTGACGCCAACCGAGCGCGAATTCCTCTTTGCGCTGGCGCCTCGGACCATTCACCGGGCGCTAGAGTGGGGGCCGAAACCGCCGGAACAGGGAGGACCATTTGGGCGCGGTCTCGCCCGACCCCTGAGTGAGTGCCTGGTGGTGGTCGACGAGGCGAGCATGGTGGATCTCGACTTGATGGCTCGTCTGCTCCGCGCCCTGGCACCGGATGCATCGTTGCTCCTGCTCGGGGACAGCGACCAGTTGGACAGCGTCGAAACCGGTGGTGTTCTGGCGGAGCTGGTGGCGCGCGGTTCCAAGGCTCCGACCGCTGCCGAGCTGCTCCGTCGTCGGACCCGTCTGGGTGTTGGTCAGGACGCGGTCGTCGCTGCCCCCGCCCCGACGGCTGTGGCCTCGACCGGATTGACGGGGTTGGTGATTCGACTGCACCAGAGCTACCGGGCTCGTGCGGCCCCGTGGATTCTCGAACTCTCTGCCATCGCCAGGCCGGGCTCGCGGGGGACGGTTCGAGACTTCACCGACTGTTGCCAGCGCTGGGCACCGAACATCACCCTTCACCAGACCCCGCGGCAGCTCTACACGCTGTGCCGTGAAGAATGGAACGTGCTGGTGCAAGCGGCCTCTGCGCTGGGGCCCCAGAGCCATCCCGGCGATGAGATCCTCAGCCAGCTCCTGGGTCGATTCCAGCTGCTGGGTGCCCAGAACGTACAGGTGGAGCGAGCCAACCGTGTCGGTCTGAACGCTTTGTGGGGTGGCCAAGCGCCGCGCGGCGCACCGGGACTGCCCCACGGCTGCCCGGTCCTGGTCACCGAGAACCGTCCTGCCTTGGGGCTCTTCAACGGCGACGTCGGAATTGCCCTCGGAACAGGCCTGGGAATGCCCGCGCAACGCGTCGTGTTCCCGGGGCTCCAGGCAGCCGTGCCCGTGACCCGTCTGCCCACACACCAACCGGCCTTCGCGTTGACGATCCACAAGAGCCAGGGCTCGGAATGGGATAGGGTGGCCATCGAGCTACCCGCCGAGGGGGAGTTGCTCGATCGCCACCTGCTCTACACGGCCATCAGCCGTTCCAGTGGGACGCTCCATCTGTTCCTTCACGGCGAGCAGTCCCTGTCCGCGATCCTCTAGGTGGACCTCGGCGACGGTTGGACCAGCTCCCCAACGCTCTTGGATTGTTGGCCGGTGCGGCGCAGTAACGAGTGGCTCGCCTTTGGCGCGTCCTCGTGCCAGAGGCTGTGGTCATGGCGAGCAAGGTAAGCCCACAAGGGACGCGAATCATCCATTGGTTGGGACTGATATTGGTGGCCTGTGCAGGTCAAGCGGGGGTTCCGGAGTCCGCAACGCAACCCCGGTTGGCCAGGATGGCCAAAGCTCCCGCCCGTTCCCCATCCGAGAACGGAACCGAACCGGCGGCGCCGGCTGCGTCGGTCGCACCGCTCGAGCCCGCGACACCTCGACAACTCGAGCCCGACGGGGACGACGATCCTACGCCATCCGGTGAAGGAACCCTTCCCCCGCGGGGGCATTTCGAGAGGCTGGGCAAGCCTCCCCTGGCTCTGCGCCAGATCTGCGATCTGACACCCTTGGGGGACACGCTGTATGCGGCTCATTCGCTCTCGGCTCTGGGGGCCGACGGTGCGACCATCAGTCGCTACAGCCCTCAAGACACCGACAAACCCTGGGCGGTGGCCTTCGACTGGAACCGCCCGGGTGAACCAGCCAAGGGCGGGGGAGGCGGGCAGGGGTTCTTGCGCGTGCATCGGATCGGGGGGCGTCTGTTCGTCCCCGACGCGGATCCCCCCTACAACGGCTTCGGGATCTCGGAACATGGCACCGAGGGATACGTGTTCATCAGCAACGAATCGGGTGAGTTCGCCAAGGCACGGCACCCCAGGCATCGTCCACCCGCAGCGCCCTCTGTTGACGGTCAGGCAGGGGCGGCGGTTCTGCCCAGAGCGTATCATGTCCTGGACGTCATTCGGTTTCGCGGACGTCTGTACGCCTCGACCGGCTCGGTTCCCCCCGGGCAGCCCGCCTGGCGTGGCGCGTCACCCGGTGCGCTCCACGTTGCGAACGCCGACTGGTCGCGCTTCACCTACGAGGTCGACTACCCCTACCCATGGCAAGACGGAGTGTGGCGACTCACCTTCCTGACCCGGTACAAGGATCGACTCTACGCTGGGATTCAGGACTACGACGGTCGGGAACCCAACGACTACCTGGTCTTCTCGCCGCCCGTCGACTCATCGGTGATCACGCGAGAAGACGTACATCCGGCTCGCGTGACACCCAGCGGGGGAGCACAGACTCTGCGCTGGTACGCGGATCGAGGCAAACTCTACTGGATTGCCTGGGGTCGGGACGGTGTTGGGCTGCGCGTCACCAGTGACGGCGACAGGTGGGATCTCGTCCCCTTACCCCCTGACCTCGGGGCGCCCACCGATCTGGTGCGCTTTCGCGATTCCCTGGTGATTCTCACCGAGCGCGCCCTGTTGCGGCTCGGGGAGCAGGAGACCACGGTCATCGCCAGGATCACCGACAAGAAGTCACCCTTCGAGCTCCGGGACATTTTCTGTGCGGCGCCGCTGGCGGTATTCCAGGATCAGCTCTACGCCGGGGGCCAACGCGACGGCTCCTTGTTTCGGTTGGTCGCGGACGACCCCTGAGACGACCAGTCCGGCTACCGACCGCAGCAGATCAGCGAGGATGTCCCACGGCGATGATGTAGAGCGGCTCCTCGCCGCTGGGGAGAGCGAGCAATCGCTTGACGGCCGCGTCATCGAACGCCCCAATCGGTACGGTGGCCATACCGAGGGCCGTCGCCTGCAGAAGCAGGTTCTGGCTGGCATGGCCAGCCTCCAGAGCCACGTAGCGTTTGGCTCGTTCCCCGTATTTTTGGCGAGTGCGGTCGGTGACCGAGGTGACCACCACATCGCAGGCTGCATGGCTGACCGCCGGCTGATCCAGGGCCGCTCGGGAGAGGGGCTCGCGCAGGTCGCGCTGGCCTTTGCGTTCGAACCGATGGGTCAAGGGCAGGTAGTGCAGGACCCCCTGTGGGACCAAGAAGTAGAGCTCGAGGGGATACAGGGCCCCGGCCGAGGGCGCCGTGCGCAGTCCTCGGTCCCTGGCTGTCACACCCTGAGCCGCCCAGGCGAGCTGCCCCAGCTCCGCCATGGATAACGGGGAAACCGAGAAGTCGCGCTGAGAGCGGCGGGCTCGCAGCGCCTCTGGCACGGACATCGTTCCTTTCGGAGCCGGAGCGGGCAAGTCCAGATGCGACTCCCCTCGCGGACTGCCCGCATCACCCCTTGGCCTCGCGGAACCCTGGGACTCGGCGCGCGCGGCGTTCGGCTCACCCCGACAGCCCAGACAGAGGGCAGGCAACAGCCAGACGATCCCCCCGAGCACGAGGGTCAGTCCTTTTCCAACCACTCCTTCAGACACGAGAGCTCCCTGTCCAGCCTGGATTGCACCAACATCTGTCCCAACAGCATCAGCCCCCTGGGTTCGAGCTTCAGGGTGTGTTCGACCGACGTCCCGCCATCGTCATTGGAGCTGACCGTGTACCGGGACATCCCCGTGGTCATGCCCTTTACGACCTTCAACCCCAGGAGTCGAGGAGGCGTGAACTCCTCCACCGTCATGTTGACCTGTGAGGAGCCATTTTTGGCCAGGATGCGCGTCCCCTGACCGAACCCACCAGGCGCCTCGACCGCGGCGCTGGTGATGGATGGGTTCCATTGGCTCGCCTTCTCGAAGTCCAGCAGGGTCTCCCACACCCGTTGGCGCGGGGCCTCGATCCGAATGGCGGTGGTCCAACTACGCATGACAATGCTCGTGCCACGGTCCTTTTGCTGCGGCAAGAGAAAACGCCGCATATGACCGCAGGATCTAGGCTTGTGGGGTCTTCGAGATGGTTTCTCTGTAGTCCCAGAGCCCAGACCGGGCCAGATCGGTGGGGCTGGTGAAGGAGCTGGCCTTGATGCTGGGATCCAGGCCGCCCGCGGTGAAGCAGGTCGAGACGTACTGAGAGCAGAAATAAGCGGAGGTGGGTTCATCGTAGAAGCACTGGGCCTTGGTCACCAGTCGCCACAGATACCGAAACAGACCACCGATCGAGAAATGCTTGCCAATCCCATCCATCGCCGCCTCGAACAAGCTCTCCATGTTCAGGGATTTGCGGAGTTCGGGCTTGAGTTGCCACCAGTCGACGGCACCCGGATACTGAGCGATCGACAGCCGCGTGGGCCGCACCGCGACCCTGGGCCAGGTCGCCTCCAGCACCACCAGGCGAGGACAGGTCCGGTTGGTGCGATCGCCGCGCTCACCCGGTGCGCGATCCGGTCGATGCCACCAGGCAGGCATGCCGCAATGGGAGTAGTCACCATCGGTCAGCTTCACGATCTCCTGGGAGACGAAGCCCTTGCCCTGGTAGAGCAGGATGTCACCGAGCTCGATCTGATCCCTGACCGCCTCGTACTGCTTGGCATTGGGGCCTCCCAATGGGTACTTCTTCATTGCGAACATGGCTACCTCCCGTGTTTCGCCGGGATACTAGCCACCTCGGTGAGCGGCCACAACCCCGTTCGGGCCGGATGGCGCAACCTGCCCATGGCCGCTAGAGTCGAGCATCGTGACGAGGATCCTAGGACTGGTGGGTTCGGGCCGCAGCATGGGCAACACTGAGCTCTTGGTGACCCAGGTCATCAAGGCAGCGACGGAAAAGGACGAGAACGCCATGGTCCGTCTGCTGCGCCTGACCGACCTCCAGCTCGATTGCTGCAACGGTTGCATGAGCTGCGCTGGCGATCCGCCGGGCCCCTGTCCGCTCGACGACGACATGGAGTTTTTGCTCTCCGAATACCAACAGGCCGACGCCTTGGTGCTCGGAGCGCCCGCCTACACGCTGCTGCCTCCGGGACAGGTCAAGCTGGTCGCGGATCGTCTGATTTTGCAGCTGTCACGCAGTTCCTGGTCAGCACCCAGACCGGCCGTTGTCGTCGGAGTGGCGGGGCTGCCGCGGTGGAGTGAGCTGTTGGTCCCTTTGCTGAACTGCACGGTTCGAAGCCAGGGCTTCGTGCCCGTGGATTCCTTTCTGGCCTATGGCGCGGGCCCCGGTGAGGTCCTGCTCGACCCCGACAATCAGGGGCGGGCCCAACGGGCGGGGGAGCGGCTCCAGCGAGCCCTGGCCGGCGAGGAGCTGCGCGCGTGCCATCCGCCGGGGTGTTGTCCGGTGTGCGGTGCCGATTTTTTCCGGTTCACCGCCCAGGGTGTCGAGTGCCCGCTGTGCCTGGCCCCGGGACGATTGGTCAATGGAGTCCCACAGTTCGAATCGGAGCCACCGCATCGCTGGCAACCCGACGCCCTGAAGCGCCACTTCACGGAGTGGATCCAGGGCACCGGCATCACCTACTTCGAAAAGCGTCCCGCCATTCGTGAGCTGATGCGTCCCCATCGCAAGCGCCCGTTTCCTTGGGTTCGTCCGCCGAAGGGGGAGAGGACCGAGGGTGGGGAAACGCCAGGAACGGACGGCCTGATCCCCCGCGAAACCCCACGAAACCCAACGGAACCTTGACGTTGGGAGGTTGACGTAAGAAGACATATGGGGTGTCGGTGGCGTCGGCCGTTGAACCAAGTGGTGAAAAATATGCTCCCGCGGATCACTCCCCACGTTCTGACCGTTCTGGTGACCCGAGCGGAAGAGTTGCCAGGGCTTTGGGTCTCGCATTGCCTCAACCTTGACGTCATCTCCCAGGGAGAAACCATCCCGAAGGCGGTCGAGGCGCTCAAGGAGGCCGTTTTGATGGTCATGAACGAGGATGAGTCCGAGGGGCTTGATCCGTTCGATCGGGAGAGGGCTCCGGAAGAATGTTGGCACCTGTTGGGCCAGATCATGCGGGAGGGCGTTCCGGTCGATTCAGTTGAGGACGAGCGAACGATTGAGGCGGTCGTTACCCAGTTCCGCGTCCTGCGGGTCGAGCAGACCCAATTGGAACAGGTTCCGGAACCTTGGCAGGTGGCCGCCATTCGGGGCTCCAGCGACATTCGTTGTTCGAGGTCCTAGATGCCCGCCAATTTGCGCGACATTCGGCGCGCGCTGGACAGACTTGGGGGATCCGTCGAGGAGTCCGGCGGCAAGCACAACTACAAGGCGAGGATGCCGGGCAAGCGCATCTACCCGATTCCCGCCCACCGCGGCTGGCAGACCGAGGTGCCGGACTGTTTTGTGAACGGTCTCTGCCGCAATTTCGGGATCGACAAGAACGAGTTCTGGCGGATTCTTCGCGGCAGGTAGCAGCCGGGTCTCGCGCGGCTCTGTTGAGGTTACTGTCACGCTGCCCGGGGCGCCGTGGAGCTTTGAACCGAGGACAGACAAGCGGCGCAATGGAGCTGCTATTGGCAGCTCAGCGGTGGAGGCGCCGGGAATCGCACCGAGGTGGAATCCGCAGAGCGGATTCCAGAGAGGTCCGATGACCAAGCAAGGGGAGGATGCAGAAGCATCCGAACAGGGTGGAGGCGCCGGGAATCGCACGATCCTGGAAAGGTCCAGCGAGGTGGAGCTTTCCAGGATCGACAGATAAGCGGCGCAATGGAGCTGCTATTGGCAGCTCAGAGGTGGAGGCGCCGGGAATCGCACCGAGGTGGAATCCGCAGAGCGGATTCCAGAGAGGTCCGATGACCAAGCAAGGGGAGGATGCAGAAGCATCCGAACAGGGTGGAGGCGCCGGGAATCGAACCCGGGTCCGCAAGGCATCCCATCGGCCCTCGTTCACGTGCGTAGTCGCCATATCCCTGGCGACTGAGTTGGTGAATTCGGTCACCACCTAGCGCCTGGTGTTTCTCGGTGGCCGGCGCCAGTCGCCGCATCGGCCACCCAGCCTTAGTGCTGACGCCCTTCCGTTACCAAGACAATCTCACGGTTGGACGGCTCTCGGGTTCTTAGGCCGCGAGGGCGACTGCGTTGTCGTTCGCAATTAATACGTCCCGGTTGATGAGTGGGCCAGGAGCCACCGCACGCAAGCCAACGTTCAGTCCCCACGTCGAAACCGATCGCCCCCGTAAGGGAATTGCGACCCTGAATGGCAGGGGACAAAACTCTACCAGACTCCGAGCCGTGGGCCAGAGGTACCTTGGGCCGGACTGGATCCCGCAGTCAGCTCCTGCGCAGCCGTTGGTTCGGCGGGAAGGTCGGGCGGTGGGAGACACCGAGTAGCGAAGGGTCGGATGGCTTCGCGCTGGGAGGATCGGTCTCGACTCCCGTCCGGCTGATCTGACTGCTCGGGGCGTGCGCAACGAAACCAGGGTAGGGGGGGGTATCCTCGTCGCTGGTTGGTCGAGCGCTGTTCCTGGCCGGAGCTACGTGGGAACGGGGGGGAGCGACGACGATGCTGGCGAGCCTGTCGATGAGGTCCGAAGGCTGGGTCGCGGCCCCCACGACAATCAAGGCGACATCGTGCAACAGCCACGTCAGAAGGCCAGGTCCGTATTCGACGTCGCCGCCATAATCGGCAACTTGGTCGAGGAACTGACCGATAACCGGGGTTGGAACGTACACCAACCACGTCGCCCGCTCGGGCTCGGGAAGAACCTCGCGCAGGGCATCGCGCACCGCGCAAGCTTCGATGGCCGAACCCGAGTGGGAGGTGATGACCACCAGCGGCGTCTCCTTGGGACCCCGCGTCAGGTTGAGGCGGCCGACGTGGCGCAGATAGGCGGAAAAGGACTCACGCGGCTCGTCGATGAGACGCTCCAGGCTTCCCTTGCACGCGAGGACGAGCCTGGTGCACAGCTCCCGTTCTTCGGGGGCGGCAGGCCATCCCAGGGGCAATAGAACCGCGCGCTCGGTCAATCTTTCTCCGTCTACGGCCGGAAGGGAGCAATCCTACCCATTCGGCCAGATTCTACGAACCAGCTCGCTCAGATCGCGCACCGCGTCCGATTTTAGCCCGGTCTGGGGGTGCGGCCAGGCGAAGTTCTTGGCCTGGACCTGATTACAGCTGAACGAGACGAGAAAGTCGTACGTCGGTGCGCCGGGGCTGGGGCCGAACGCGACGCCCATCTCCGGGTACATGCAGTTGGACTTGGGCTGCTCGTATCGATCCGGATCGCCGAAGAGCTCCGCCAGCTGGGTTCGGAGCTCGGAGTCCATGACCTGGGTCTGCCCGAGGATCCTGAAGCCGTAGAAGCGGGGCACCTCCTGTTGGACCGGCGCGGCCGGCGCGGCACCCGAAAGGAGGTTCGGCGGGAGGAGTCCCGGTGGGATCAGCTGCTGCAGGCCCTGAGCCCCCTGGGCAATCCATTGCTGGATCTCGGGGGGGATCCCAGCCAGGAGCTGTTGCCCCTGGGGTGCTGCCGCCCCCGCGGGTGGAGGGGGGGGCTCGTAGTTTTGCAGGCGGAAGGCGAGCACGCTCCCTTTCTCCATCTGGTTGAAGGGAGCCGCAGGAGAGCTGGCGCATCCCGCTGTGGCCACGGCTAAAAGACCAATCGATACGAGAATGGATCGAGTCATAAGAGGCTCAATAAAGGCTTTTTGTCTGGGCGTCCAGACGGTGTTTCCGAGGGCAGGGATTTCCGGCAGTTCCACGCGGCCAAAGCAGGGGCTTCTCGGGGTGGGCCAAGCGCGTTAGAACCCAGGGTGCGGTCCGAACGGACCCCGGAGAACGATGTGACTCGCCGTGTGTTCGTGGCCGGTGGAACCGGTTTTTTGGGCTCGAGCTTGGTCAAGGAGCTCCTGCGCCAGGGTCGCCAAGTGACCGTGCTGGGGCGCGACGCCGGCCGCATTCGGGTGGCGCACGGTGGGGCGGTTCGGCCCCTCCCTTGGGATCTTCCGGAACTGGATACTGCTTCGGCCAATGAGTCTTTCCGCCCCGCCGCCGAATGGGAGACGGCGATTGGCGAGCACCATTCGGTGGTGAACCTGGTGGGCGATAAGGCCATCCTGCGTAAGTTCACTCCGGGCAACAAGCGCCTCATCCGTGACAGTCGGGTCAAGACGACGCGTCGCTTGGTGGAGGCGCTCGGGAAGGCTCCGCGACCTCCCGCAGTCCTGTTGTGCGCGTCGGCAGTCGGTTACTACGGCTCGCAACCCGCCGGTGTGGTGGTGGACGAGACCAGCGGCCCCGGCACTGGGTTCTTGGCTGAGCTGTGTCACGAGTGGGAGAACGCCGCGCTCCGTGCAGAAGCATTGGGCATTCGGGTGGTCCTGGTGCGGTTGGGCGTGGTGCTGGGAGCCCAGGGAGGTGCCCTGCCGGCATTGACTCGCCGATATCGAGCCGGGTTGGGCGGGCCTATCGGCAACGGTGAACAGGGGTTTTCCTTCATCCATATCGACGATGCGGTCGCCGCGATCGTTCGATGCCTCGAGGATTCGACCATCCGCGGTCCAGTGAATCTCGTCGCGCCCAACCCCGTGTCCCAGTTGGAGCTCTCCCGGACGCTGGCTGACATCGTCCACCGGCCCGCTCTGCTCAGGGTTCCGCCGCTCGTCATGCGCCTTGCCTACGGTGAAGGGGCTGAGGCGGTGGTTGGGGGTCAATGGGTCCATCCTGGGGTCTTGTCTCGCGCCGGATTCACGTTTCGCTATCCGGAGCTGCGCACAGCGCTGCGGGCGGCCCTGGCTCCGGATCCCACTCCTGCGGGATGAGCGGCCCACAGGCCAGAATGGCTCAGCGCTGCGCGCGCCGAGAAATCGAATAGGGTAGCCACGCCATGTCGTCGGCAGCGAAGCTCCCCCACGTCCTCGTCGTTGGTGTCGGGGCGCTCGGTGCAGTCGTGGCGTTCGAGCTTCGGTTGGCCGGACATGACGTTTCGGTGCTCACCCATGATTCGGAAGTGGCTCGAGTTCTTCGGGTCTCGGGTCTCAGAGAGGCACGCAGTGGTCGCCTCTTGCACCTGCCCGTCATCGAGCAGAAGCCTGAACCGGGGCGTACCTTCGACTACGTGCTGTTGGCGACGCAGCCACCCGAGGTCGAACAGGTGGCCATCGCGCTCGGCCCCCATTTGGGTTCGGCAGGACGTCTGGTCTGTCTGCAAAACGGTCTGTGTGAGGAGCGCGCCGCTCGGCATGTGCCGCGCTCCCGCGTGATCGGGGGCGTCGTCGCTTTCGGGGCGTCCGCACACGGACCAGGACTCTGTGAGCGGACCTCGTACGGGGGGATCGCGCTCGGCAATTTGGATGGGGCCTATGACGAGTCCCTGGAGCGTCTGGCTCGGATCCTCACCGTCCTGGGGCCGGTTCGGCTGACCACCAACTTGGCCGGGATCCGTTGGTCCAAATTGGCCGTCAACTGCGCGATCTCGACCTTGGGAACCATCGGCGGGGATCGACTGGGCGTGCTGATGCAAAAATCCTCGGCTCGAACCCTGGCCTTCGAGATCATGGATGAATGCGTGCGCGTCGCCAAGGCGGCGGGCGTGAAGCTCGAGCGTCTTCCCGGGGTCGTGCCCGTCGAATGGCTCAGTGAGCTACGTTCTCGCTCCGGTGCTGGTCAGGCGCTGCGCAGCCTGGTCACGCACAGCCTGGCCCTGGCCATGGGCTTTTCACACCGCCAGCTGCGAAGCTCCATGTTGCGGGCCTTGGAGCGAGGTCGGCCCCCTGCCGTCGATTATCTCAATGGCGAGGTCGTCGACCGTGGCCAGCTGCTGGGGATCCCAACTCCGGTCAACGCCGAGGCCACCCGGATGGTATGGCGGCTGGCGCGCGGCGAGCTTTTGCCCTCCCCCGCGGCCCTGGAGGAGCTGTATCGAATGACCCGTCAAAAGGGAGTTGTGGCATGAAGCCTTTGGCAACGGTTGCTCTGGTCCTGTTTCTGGTCCCGCCGACCCTTCTGGCTTGTCGGTCCGGCGCAGCCACGCCGGTGCCCGAGGCGCGAGCGGCCGGGCCTGCGGTTGCTTCCGCGGCGCCCAGCCCTGTCGCATCGCCCCAGCCGCACCCCAGTGCCCCGGCAGCCCAAAAGCCGGCTCAGGTGAGCCCAGCCGCCAGTTCCTCGAGCGATCCGGTCGCCGAAAAACCGCCCTCGACGTCGACCAAGGCCCCGCCAGCCTGCCCGGAAGGCATGCTCCTGGTCGATGGTGAATACTGCAGCAAGGTCGAACACCAATGCCTCTCCAGTTGGTACGACGAGTCGAACAAGAAGAAGGTTTGTGAGCGCTTCGAGCCGACGGCTCGCTGCGTGGGGACGAAGACGAAAAAGCGGTTCTGCATCGATCGCTACGAGTGGCCCAATCGAGCCGGCGAGCGACCGGAGGTCATGAATCGGTTCCACCAGGCCGAGGTCAAATGTGCGGCGGTTAACAAGCGCCTGTGCACTGAGTCCGAATGGACCATGGCCTGTGAAGGCCCCAGCCTCTGGCCCTTTCCCTATGGATTTTCGCGGGACATCAACAAGTGCCATGGAGACGTGGAGTGGGATGGTCCCAACATGCAGAAGGTCGCTGCCCGCGATCCCGAGGAGCTGGCGCGGCTCTGGAAGGGGGTTCGCAGCGGATCCCAGCCCGAGTGCAAGAGTGGCTATGGGGTTTTCGACCTGCCTGGCAACGCCGACGAGATCGTCTCCAGTGAGACCTTCAGTAACGATTTTCGGGGCAAGTTCGACAGCGTGCACACCGGGGGGCCCTGGTACAAAGGGGTGCGCAATCAGTGCCGCCCCAAGATCTATACGCACGACGAGGGCTTCTACTACTACTACCTGAGTTTTCGTTGCTGTAGCGAGCCGGATGGTACTGCGACCGATCCCAGGACCACCAAGCAGCGTCGCTGGGGCTGGGGATTCGAGCGGGTGGAGCGGACCGCTGGCTTCACTCGGGCGGACGTGGTGCAGGCCCTGACCAAGAAGGCCGAGAAGGGTCACTGCGGCTGTGCAGCCAAGGACGTGCGCTGCAACACGATATGCGGCACCCTGTTGGGCGCTTCCGCCAAGGACTACCCGAAGCCTAGCCCGCTGCCGGAGCGCGTGGACCACAAGGGGCCCGCTTCAGCGGAGCCAAAGACCCGATAAGAGGCGGGTCCCCAGTCCCGCCACCAGCCCCGCCAACACATCGTCCGCCATGATCCCAAGCCCGTTGGGCTTGAGGCGTTGAACCCGATCGATGATTCCCGGCTTGGTGATGTCGAGGACTCGAAATGCCAAAAGGGCCAGGCCCGCTGCGACCAGGCCGCGATCGCGCACTAGCCCCATCGCCAGAAGGGTGCCCACCACCTCGTCGATGACCACCTGCTGAGGATCCTCCGTTTGTGCCGTTCGGCTGGCTCGCTCGGCCGCCCAGAGGCCCAGCCCGGTCAGACCCAGCGTCACCAGCAGGTGCCAGCCGGGTGCGAGGCGACACAGCAACAGATGCAATGGGACCGCTCCCAGCGAACCGACCGTGCCCGGGGCGACTGGACAGAGCCCGCACCCGAACCAGTGCGCGAGCACATGGCGTCTGAGGGACGGCTGGTTCACGTCCCGGTGCCTGACTCGGGGTGAAACCCGAACGAAGGCATCAGTCCGTGTCGCCGATCCGGCAGGAGGTGGCTTTGGCGACCCAGGCCTTGGCCTCCTTGTTCCAGTTCTGATCCGGCTTCCAACGGAGCTTGACGTCCTTCAGCTCACCCAGGAAACTGACCTCGCACTCCGCCACGAAACGGGACTGCTTGTGCTCCTTGATACCGTCCCAGGGCTCCCGATGCATGCGGGTGGCGATGGTCGGATTGGCCCAGACTCCGGAGACCAGAACCAGCTGGTTGTCCGGGTAGGTTCGATAGGGCTGAATGACATGGAGCTTGTTGTCATCCAAGGCCTCATTGGGACCCCGGGGAAACAGGGTGTTCTCGTCCTTGTACTCGCAATGCTCCTCCCCGAAGGTCGTCTCCGAGGCGCACTTGAGCCGTTCGTAGTCCATGGTGATGACAGTGAGGCGCAGCTTGGACGTTCCGCCCACGCGCCAGCCGCTCATGTCCGTCGGAGCCGGGGCGGGAGTGGTCACCGACTTGTCCAGCAGGAACACGCCCAGCATCCCGAAGGCGGCGATGGCCGCGGTCATCAGACGGCCTCCGAAGACAGGAAGCGGTTCGGGCTCGTCTCGGCGCGGAACCGGACGGCGTCGTCGCTGAGGCGGCCGAGTCGAAGTGGAAGCGGGGCGTTTGACGGCGGCGGTCGAAGCCATGGCGACGTGTGTTACCTCAACCCGGCTGGGATGCCCAGCCCCCTAGCCCCGGCCCGGCTCGTCGGTTCCCCCCGGAGCCCCGAAACCGGGACAAACTCCGGGGCCCATCAGGGACCTGAGCTCACCGCCCAGGCGTTCGTGGCCCTTGGGTCCGAAATGCAGCCCGTCTCGATGCGGGTGGGCGTACTCGTCACAGAGTCGTTCCGGGTCGCCGCAGGACAGCAGCGGGAAGGCGTCCACCACGGCGTCGACCCGCCCGGTTGGCACGCCCTCGCGGATCCAGACATTCAAATCCGCGGTGTCACGACCCCGCTTCGCCGAGTAGTAGCGTCGAAATCCCCCCCAGGGTGTGACCGTTACCGCAATGACGCGGGCGCCACGAGCTCGCCCGGCCTCGTACATGTGGGTGAGCTCGGCCTCGATCTTGGGCAGGGTTCGATGTGCGGTCTCGTCACTGTACAGGTCGTTGACGCCACCGAACACCACCCAGTGCGAGAAGGGGCCAGGGTCCGTTTCGAGATAGGCGAGCAGACGGCGGCGCATCTGGTTGGTCATGTCCCCACCGCGTCCCAGATTGACGATTGTGCACTGCGGGCAACTCTTGCGCACGAGCTCCAGATAGCCCCCACCATGGGATTTGGGATCGGTCAGAGAATCGCCGATGGCCAGCACACGGCACGTCGAACCCGGTTGACCTCGGGGGGCCTCGGGGGGAACTGACGGAACCGCATCGGGCAGGGGAGCTGGCTGGAGAGTGACCGCGGGCAGTGGCGTCGCGTGCGGAGCCTCTTGGGGCTTTGCCAGGAGCGGACTCGGTGGCTGGGGGGAACCCTGCGGTGCGGGATGCAGACTCGGATCGGGACTTTTGGCACAGGAGCAGAGCAGCATCAGGCCGAGCCAAGAAGACCTACTTTTCATTGGAGATCTCCCGGAGCAAGCTCAAATGGACGGTGGGGGTGTGCAGGGTACTTGCCCGTTCGGCGAAGCCGGGGGGAGGGCGGGAGTCGGGTGGTAGCATCGAAAGCTCGCCAAACGACGAGCCGGGGAAGGTCTTGGCCAACAGCTGGGGGCGCAGTACCGCCGGGATCCGTCGGTGAGCCGCCAAGTACAGTCCCCATTCACCCTGGGCTATCAGCGGGACTCGGAGCGGTTGCACGATCAGACCCGCCGCGCGCAACGTCGTGCCGATGGTGGCGAAGGTTTCCGGGGTTCGGATCGGCGAGGTAGCCTGGACGACCATGACGCCGTCTTCGGTCAGTCGCTGTGCCATCCTGCCGAAGACGTAGCGGGTGTAGTACTTGGCTTGCTCGGGTCCAGTCGGATCCGGAAAATCGAGCACGATGAGGTCGTACCGCTCCGATATGGGCTGCTTGGCGTAAAAGGCCAGGTCGCATTCGACGCCGCGCAGCCGCTCCGATTCGAAGGCAGCCCCGCTCAGCTCCCGCCAGAACGGGATGCGTCGCGAGGCCTCGGGGATCCGGCGGTCGGGGTAGACGCTGGTCACGGTGAGCTTCGACGGATCGGCGAGGAGTTCGTGCTCGGCCAGACCATTGCCCCAACCCAGCACCAGCGCATGGTGCGGTTCTCTGACCCGCGCCAGCAGCGGTCGAATCAGGGTCTCGGCCCAGCGTTGGGCGTCCAGGGTCGAGAAGATCAGACGCCCTTCGAGGAGCACCCAGAAGGCCCCTTGTCCCGACGTAATGGCCAGGGGGACTCGCTCGGAGTTTTGCGCGTAGACCACCGGCCGATCACTGGCCAGCAGCTGCCCAAGCGGGATCCATTCTTCGGCTTTGTGGGCGCCCAGGGACAACAGGGCGAGCAGTATCAAAGGGGCCCGGTAGCGGAGCGCGTCCCGGTTACGGCGCGCAGGGGTGGCCAGGCCGCTCGCCCAGGGCCAACACGCCGCACAGAACGCCAGCAGGCCCGCGACGATGAGCGAGCTGCGCAGGATACCAATCTGGGCCAGACCAGCCGAGGCCAGCAACAGGGCGGCGACGGTGATCCCCAGCGATGCGGGATGCAAAAGCCAGGATCCCCCCAGTCGACGCGCAATGGGCCACAGCCAATCCTTGACGATCCAGGTCGAGTTCACGCCGACCAGACCCCCGCCGGTCACCGCGAATGCCAAGGCCAACCAACCCAGGTGCCAGCCGCACCCCAGCCCCAGCCACAGACCAATCCCCGAGGTTGCCGCGGTGAACGCCAGAGCCAGCAGCGCCCATCCCAAGCGAGTTTTTTCGTGGCTTCGATGACGGGCGGCGATGACTGCGCCAAGGGCTAGGCTGGCCAGCCCCAGCGCGCTGGCCAGGGTGTGGGGTGGTCCCAAACCATCCACCAGGTACAGGCGAGGCTCGACGAACAGGAGCTGATCGAAGGCCAGGATCTGGGCGACCACCGCACCGACCAACAATCCCCGATGGACAACCGCGGGCGCCCCCCGGGCCCCCGCCGGCGCACGGCTATTTGCCACCGAACACGACCCCACCGCCTCGGAACCCCGAGCCCGTCGTGATGATGACGCCGGGGCTGGTGTCGTCGTCGTCAAGCACCCCGAGCGCACAGAAGACGAGCAGGATCACCAGAAGGACCACGGCCTTGACGGCCAAGCCGCCCCCCGCATCCGCGCTGCTCCGCGCCGCAAGCCCCCGACTGCCCGCGCCGTCCACGGCCAGACCGAAGGCTGCGGCGATCGCGCGCCAGGGGATGGGCGTCGAATGGCTCCACTGCACCTCCCCGGGCGACTCCTCGCGACTGAGACCGTCCTTTCCCGAGGCGAAGTCGGCGACCTGAACCGTCTCACCGACGGCGCATTTCCAATAGACCTCGCCCAGTACGTAGTCGACTCGGGCTTGGTTGGTGTTGCGAAGCGAGTAGGTGCGCCCCAGGTAACCGACCGAGCGGGGCCAACCGCGGCGATCGATATCCGCGGGGCTCACCGCCATCGCAAAGGACCAGCCGGTTTCTGGATCCTTGATCAACCAGCGATAACCGATCGAGGCGGCAAAGAGCAGAAACTCTTCCCAGGTGTAGTCTTCCCCATCGAACCGGGAGCTGCGACGCAGGTAAGCGAGGCACACGAAGTCCGCATCCTGCAAACGCCCCGACGCGCCGATGGGGATGTCGGGCATGGCCAGCAGGCGCTCCTGCTGGGAGATGACGCGCCGTTCGGCGATGTCGCTGACGGCCCCGCAGTAGGGACACCCCAGCCGTTCGCTGCGGTCGCCACCCATCTTGGGCACTTCACCGCCACAGTTCGGGCAAGTCAGCGCGGTGGTCTTGACCTTGTTGATGCTCCGTGGCCCCAGCTGCGTCACCGCCAGCTGGTTTTCGGTGAAGACATACCCGGCGTACACGGTGGGCGGGCGCTGGCCGTCTTCGTAGTCCAGGGTGACGAAACGACCCTCGGGACCGTAGCCGTCCGCATACAGCAGCACCGCGTCGGGTGGGTGAGCCCCCGGCAGCTCCCCTTCGGCGGACCGAACCCGAGCGGAACGAAACTCGGCGATGACGAAGTTGCCCAGGTTCGAGAGGGCGACCTCCATCTCCAGCCGCAGCGCTGAATGAGGGGGCACGGCGAGCCCCGCGTAGGCCTGGGTGACGTGCCAACGCCCCTGAGCGTAGGCAAGCCATCCCCAGTTCTGCCCGTAGTCGAAGGCGACATAGTACTCGTCCCAAGGCCCCGCCCCGTAGTCGTACTGCACTCGGCCCAGGACCTCGAAGGGTCGGCCTGCCAGTGTGCCCTGGTCTCCCACCGCGATGAGGGATGGGGTGTCGGCCAACTCTGCTACGCGGCCGAGGTTGGCCAGGCCCCGGTCCGTCCTAAGGACGGTGGCCTTGCAGTGTTCGCACACCCTGGCCAAGGAGGAGCCCAGTCCAAACAGGATAGGGGCCCCACAACTCGGGCAGGATCCTTGAGCCGACGGCATGGGTGACCTTCCCTGAGTCTACTCAACGGTTCGGCCCGTGCCCAAAGGAGAATGGCGGCGCAGAGGCCACCAAGCGCCCCCTGACTGACCAGGCCGCCGGCTTTGCCGTCCCAGGGGATCCGGGCAAATTGTCGAGAAAACGCCGGTGAGGTTCGGCATCGCCCGAGGTTTCTTTGCCCAAGGGCCCACCCGGGCAGCCCGGCGTGATAAAACACAGCCATCGTGATCCCGTCGGTCCCGGTCGGGGCGCGGCGGATCCCCAGCGGAGCTCGGAGCGTGGAAGGTCAAATTCTCTCGGGGCGGTATCGGCTCATTTCCAAACTCGGACAGGGTGGCATGGGTTCCGTGTGGCGCGCCGAGCACGTGGAGCTGGGAACCCCGGTGGCGGTCAAGCTCATCGATCCGGCCATCGCGATGTCGCCCGAAGCGACCGCCCGGTTCAAGCGCGAGGCGCAGGCCGCGGCGGCCCTGCGCAGCACGCACGTGGTGCAGGTTCTCGATTACGGCATTGACGACCAGACGCCGTACATCGTGATGGAGCTGTTGGAGGGTGAGAGCCTGGCCGATCGCATGGCGCGGGTCCGTCAGCTTTCGCCCGAGACCCTGGTCGACATCTTCACGCAGGTGGGGCGGGCTCTGGCGCGCGCCCACGAACGAAATATCGTTCACCGCGACCTCAAGCCAGACAACATCTTTTTGGTCCGGGAAGGTGACGCGGACGTCGCGAAGGTCCTCGATTTCGGGATTGCCAAGGCAGGCGGCAGTTTCTCCACGACCGGGGGGCTGCAGACTCGCACCGGAGCGATGCTGGGTACGCCGTACTACATGAGCCCGGAACAGGCCTCCGGGAAGCGCGGTGTGGATTTTCGCTCCGATCTGTGGTCCCTCGGCATCATCGCCTTCGAATGCCTGACCGGCGCTCGCCCCTTCGAGGCGGATACCCTGGGGGGCATCGTGCTGGCCATTTGCGCTGAGCCCATCCTGGTTCCGTCTCAAGTGGCCTCGGTGCCAGCCGGGTTCGATGCCTGGTTCGCCCGCGTTACCGAGCGCGACCCGGATCGACGATTCCAATCCGTCTCCGAGATGGTGTCTGCCTTGTCGGTGGCCTGTGGGATGTCCATGATTCGGACCTCGCCCTTGGCGGTAGGTCCCACCATGGGTGTCGGTGACGCACCAGCTCGAGCCGCGATGGGCTCGCAGGCCCTGGATGGCACGGTGGCTCCGGCCTCCGTCACCATGGGACAGACTCCAGGACTGCCCCGCTCGCGCCCCATGCTGTGGGTGGGTCTGGGGGTTGCGGCGGTGGGAATCATCGGGGCCGCGGTCTTCTTCAGTCGAGGGCATAGTACCGTCGCCAACGAGGCCAGCGCGTCTTCGAGTCTCGGGGCAACGCCGGTTCCCTCCGTGGCATCACCCACCCCGGTGGTGTCGGCTACGGAACCCGCGGTCATTCCGGTGGTTCCCGTGGCATCCATCGTTCCCGTGGCCTCGGCTTCCGCGACCGCCGTGGGCCAGGCGGCAGCGCCGGAGACACGTCCTTCGGGGGCCCGTCGTGGCGGGCGAGCGGGTCGGGAGGTCGCGCCGGTCAACCCGACACCGGCAGCTGCCGGTTCTGTTTCCGCCGGCAAGAAGCGCACCCTGGAAGAGCGCGTGGGGTTCTAGGTCGGGCCCCGCAAACCGGCTGGGCTCACGCTGTGGAAAGGATATCCCAGTAGGCGCCGCGTGCTCCGCGCTCGATGGCGGCCAGCAGCTTGGGGTGTCCGTTGTAGTTGTGATCACCGGAATCGACGTCGGCATCCTCGGGGAGGAAGAAGCGGGGATCCTGTCCCACCTTCTCGCGCACCAGGCGCGCCGGATGCTCGCCGAGCGCGGGGGCGACGTAGAATGTGGGGCGCAGCAGATCGACGGGCCCCGGATAGGCCTTTCGAATCCCGGGCACCTCGTCCAACGAACCTGTCGCCGACAGAGCGCGTACCGCGGGGGTGTCGGGGTAGAGCCGCATTCCCAAGGCCGCCCCCACCGCGTCGGGTGCCACCTGCTTGAGGAAATCGATGCTCGTTGTCAGGGTGGCTTCGGTCTCACCGGGCCCCCCGAGCAACAGATCGATCATGCAGCGCAGATCCGCTCTGCGACAGGCAGTGACGGCCCGCGATAGATGCTCGGCCCGGTGCAGGGCTCCATAACTGGCCAGCATGGTGGAGCTGGCCGAGTCCCCCGTGAAATCGATGCCGACGCAGCCGGCGCGGCGCATGCGCGTGGCCAGCTCGTCATCGAAGGGACGCACCGCTGCGTAACAGTACCACCGGAGCCTGTCCCCCAGCCCCCGCGTGATCAGCGCGTCGCACACTGCAAGGGCGTGGGATTTCGGCACGTTGAACTCGGCGTCGCAGACGTGGAACACATCGATCCCGCGTGCGGCCAGCCCGGCCATCTCCTCGGCCACCTCCGAGGGAGCCCGGCAGCGCGCCCTTTGACCCTTGGCGAAGGGATCGGCGCAGTAGGAACATTGCAGGGGACACCCCCGCTTGGTCTCCACGCTGCCCTGCCCCCCGTGCTCGAAGTAGGCGAGGTTGTCCACCAGATCGCGGGAGGTACAGGGTGAGACCAGCGTTGGCCAGGCGGGGGGATTTTTGTGCCAGCCGTCTTGGTCGCGATGGACCAGGCCGCTGACCTCGAACAGACTGCGCCGCCCATCCAGGGCCTTTAGCAGTTGGACGATGGCTTCCTCACCATCGCCGTGGATCCCGAAATCGGCCCCCACCAGCTCGACGATCCGTTGGGCGAAGATGGAATACCCCACGCCGCCCAGGACGATGGGAGCGGCCGTCAGTCGACGCAGCGTCTTCACCAGGTTGCCAAGTTGGGGCAGGTACTCCTGCCCGGAAGGCCAGAAGCAATCGTCCACGTTCCGGAAGCTGATCCCGACCAAGCGTGGGTCGCTCCGCGCGAAATGGGCCCCAAGGGCCGCCGCGGGCTCCGCGGCCCAGGCCAAATCCACAAGCTCGACCGAGTGCCCCGCGGCGCGAGCCGCGCCTCCCACGTAGTCGAGGCCGATCGGCGCGATCGGCGGTCGCATCCGATTCGAGTTGATGAGGGTGAGCATCCAGACGACGAAGGACTAAAGGGTCTGGTTGGATTGCTCCGAAATCAGCTCCCGCGCCACCGCTTCGCCGATCTCCCGCCCCCAGGCCTCTCCCGCGCGCATGCTCTCCTCGGTCACGGCGGGGAGCGCGCCTATCAACTTTTTGCCATGCTCGGATTGATAGAAGCGGATGGCGGCGATCATCGTCTCGCGGTCGTAGTGCTTGAGATAGATGGGTACCAACCGGGACAGGAGCTCGTCGGTCTTGACCTTCTGCAGCACCCGTTCGGCAACCTGGGGAGGCAGCCCCGGCATCTCGCTCAGCGTGGCCATGGTTCGTCTCATGACCTGATCCGCGAGGCGGGCGGCTCCCGTCACCTCCATCATCCGCCGAACCAGCTGTTCCGAGGTCAACGAATCCAGGTCATCCGCCGGGGTCGCGGTGGGCGAGCCGGGGGCAGGCGTAGCGGACCCTCCGCAGCCGGCCAGGCCGAGCGAGAGGGACAAGAGCGCACAACCGAGGATTCGACAGACCCACATGGGCCCATCAGACGACGGAAATCCCGCAAACGCAAGCGGCCAACGGGTCGGCCTGCGCTCGGTGGAGCAATCTGCTACACCTGAATGGTTGGGCAGATGCAGGCCCGACCCCGGGTACGAAACATCATGATTCTGCCGGGCCGCGGCTCGAGGCGGCGTTCGAGTTTCAGGGCCAGCGGCCCTCGCGGCCAAGCCAGAGTAAGTTCCACCGATACACTTCAGGAGTTGTCCGACATGAAGATTCGGCCAATCAGCAGTTTCTTTCTTTTGGGTGGTTTCATCGCAGCGACGGCCATCAACGGCTGTTCGGCGACCAACGACGGCGGGGGGGGCACTATCACCGCCGGAAAAAAGGGAGGGACCGATCCGACCGCCGGCAGCACCAGTGATGGTGGCAACGGTTCCGTAGGCGAGGGAGGGCTGAATTTTGCCGGCAACATCCTGGCCGGCAACGGTCCGGGGGACGAGTGCCTGGGAGCCAATCCCGATCCCGAGAAATGCCGGCTGGTGACGCCGCCCGCCTGTGGCGACGGCAAGATCAACGTGGACGGTGAGGCCTGCGACGACGGCAATTCCGTGCCGGGCGATGGCTGCACCGGGATCTGCAAGGTCGAGCCCAATTTCGAGTGCCCGACCGAGGGCGAGCCCTGCGTCACGACGTTCGCTTGCGGCAACGGCGAGCTGGAGCCCGGTGAGATCTGCGACGACGGCAACACCGAGGGAGGTGACGAGGGGACAGATGGCTGCAATTTCGACTGTACCGTGCAAAACGCGAGCTATGCCTGCCCCACCCCGGGCGAAGCCTGTGTCAAGACCACGACGTGCGGCGATCTGAAGGTGCAGGGCGCCGAGAACTGCGAGGACGGCAACACCGACCCCAACGACGGCTGTAGCGCCGACTGCACCAAGGAACCGGGGTTTAGCTGTCCGGTCGTCAACGAGCCATGCCGACGGCTGCCCTATTGCGGCGACGCCAAGATGCAGCCGTCGAACAACGAGGCCTGCGACGACGGCAACACGCAGAGCGGCGACGGCTGCGCCAGCGACTGCCTGGCTATCGAATCCGGTTTCGAATGCCCCAGCCCCGGCGAACCTTGCGTCAACACCGCGCGTTGCGGGGATGGCAGGGTCCAGGGCACCGAGACCTGTGACGACGCCAACGAGAATCCGGCCGACGGCTGCGACGCGTGCCAGACGCAGGTTGGCTACGACTGTCCGTTCCCGGGAGCCCTGTGCATCCCCCTGTGCGGTGACGGGATCCTCCTACTGAACGAGATCTGCGACGACGGCAATATCGACGCCAACGACGGCTGTAGCCCCTATTGCCGGTGGGAGGACAACTTCGTCTGTACCGGCGACCCCGGTGCCTACCACTGCGAACCGACGGTCTGTGGTAACGGGATCCAAGAGGGGACCGAGGGTTGCGACGACGGCAACAACAACATGGGCGACGGTTGCACCCCCTTCTGCAAGAAGGAGCCCATCTGCGAGGGTGGAGCCTGCCAATCCACCTGCGGCGACGGCCTTCTGCTGACCAGCATGGGCGAGGTGTGCGACGACGGCAATACGGTGCCCGGCGACGGTTGCTCGGCGGATTGCCAGGTCGAGGCCGGCTACCAGTGCGATCAGCCGCCCCTGGGGGCCACCATGTCCGTGCCAATCGTGTACCGGGACTTCGAGTCGGGTGGGGATTTCGAGCCGGCCGACGCCGTGGGGCAGTATCCAGCGGTCACGGGCCTCGCCGACGGCACGCTCGATGCAGAGGGCAAGCCGGTCTTCGTCGGCTCGCCCGGTGACGGCTACATCACCAATGCCAGCTCCTTTGCTAACTGGTACCGCGACGTCCCAGGCACCAACGCGACTCTGGTGTCGACGCTAACCCTCTACGACAACGGCAACGGCGGATATGTCAACCGCTATGGGGCCAACGGCGAGCAGTGGATTGCCACCTCTGGCGCGACCGATCACTGGTGCGGTGACGTGGGCAGCGAAGCCCTGGATGCGGACGGCAACCCCATGCCCTGCACCTTCTGTTCGTATGACGAGGTCCCCGAGACTCCGGAGTGCGACCCAGCGCCGCAGGACACGGATTGCCAGACCTTCGCCGACCAGCTGGTGCAGTGCACCAACGATGGCAGCGCCTACCACGGGATCTTCCGGGATGCGGTGTACGACGGCAACCCGGTCTTCTTCCCGGTGGACGACATGCCCAACTCGGTGACCGCCACCTCCGATTACGGGATCGCGAAGATCCCGCTCAACTACGACGGGAACTGGGAGAACGAGCCGGGCGAGCCCCTGCACAACTTCCACTTCACCTCGGAAGTGCGCTACTGGTTCACGTACAACGCGGGTGACGCGTACACCCTGGATTTCACGGGTGACGATGACGTCTGGGTGTTCATCAACAACCGGCTGGCCGTCGATCTGGGAGGGATCCACACCCCGGTCAGCGGCACGTTGACCCTCGACGCCACTGGTGGTGGCACCGTGGTCATCACCCAGTCCCAGCCGGAGGACGCCGTCCCCACCACCCAGACCGTCGATCTTGGGCTGCAGGATGGCCAGGTGTATGAAATCGTCGTCTTCCAGGCGGAGCGCAAGAAGGAGGCGTCCACCTACAAGCTGACGCTGAGCGGCTTCAACGCGGCGGCCACGCTGTGCGGGCCCATCTGTGGCGACGGCGTGCTCTCCCCCGGCGAGCAGTGCGACGACGGAACCAATGCGGGAGGCTACGGTCAGTGCCAGCCGGGCTGCATCCGGGGCCCGTACTGTGGTGACGGGACGGTTCAGCCCGAGAACGAGCAGTGCGACAACGGCGAGAATACCAGTCCCTATGGTGCGGACGGCTGTGCTCCCGGTTGTGTTACCCCGGCCCGTTGTGGCGACGGCATCGTGCAGGGCGACTTCGAGGAGGAATGCGATGGCGGCGAGGGCTGTGATGTGGACTGCACGCGCGGCCCCTTCTGCGGCGATGGCACCGTCGATCCCGGTGAAGGCTGCGATCAGGGCCTCAACGACAGCAGCTACAAGGGCTGCAATCCGGATTGCACGCCGGGACCAGACTGCGGTGACGGCACCCTGGATGTCGGTTTTGAGGATTGTGACGACGGCAATCGCGAACTCGGTGACGGTTGCAGTCCCAACTGCCGCATGGAAGGGACCTGCGGTGACGCCATCAAGAGCGATACCGAGGAGTGCGACGACGGCACCAACGACGGAAGCTACGGCAACTGCGCTCCCGGGTGCGTCTTGGGGCCCCGCTGCGGTGACACCGTGGTGCAGGCCGAGGCCGGCGAGGAGTGCGACGGTGGGCCGAATCCCACCGGCCTCTACGGCGAATGCGCGGTCGGCTGCAAGCTGGGGCCGCACTGCGGTGATGGAACCGTCCAGCCGGGTTACGAGGACTGCGACGACAGCAATCGCGATGTGGGTGACGGTTGCTCGGCCTGCAAGAACGAGATCGTGATCCCGCTCTGACGGTCCAGACCAGACGGTGGTCGGGCTCGGCGGAGCCCGACCACGGCCCCCGAGCCCACGCCAATCCGAGCCCATTCGGGTGAGGTTAGGGCTGTTCTTGTCGCGTGCCGACGCTATACGTTGGCGCATGAAGTCGAGTGACTCGGCCCGCATCGTCATTACGGGAGCCCGACAACACAATCTTCACATCGATCGCCTGGTCCTCCCCAAGAAGAAGCTCATCGTCTTCACCGGCGTGAGCGGCTCGGGGAAATCCTCGCTCGCCTTCGACACCCTGTATGCGGAGGGACAGCGCCGCTACGTGGAGTCCCTGTCCAGCTACGCGCGGCAGTTCCTGGGGCAGCTGGACAAGCCGGCCTACGATCACATCCGGGGGTTGAGCCCCACCATCGCCGTGGAGCAGAAGGCCGCCTCGTCCAATCCGCGCTCGACGGTGGGCACCATCACGGAGATCTACGACTATCTTCGGGTCCTTTTCGCACGGGTGGGTCAGCCCCACTGCCCGAGCTGTGGACGACCGGTCGAGGCCCTTTCCACCGGGGAGATCGTGGCCAAGTTGGCGAGCTTGGACGGGGAGCTCTTGATCCTGGCGCCGCTTTTGCAGCACCGAAAGGGGGAGCACAAGGAGCTCTTCAAGGAGCTATCCCAACGTGGCTTCGTCCGGGTGCGCGTCGACGGGACGATCACGCGTCTAGACGCGGTGGGGAATCTTGCTGCCAAGCAGAAGCATCGCGTGGAGCTGGTGGTGGACCGGCTGCCCCGCAGTGCCTCCCGGAACCGCATCACCGATTCGGTGGAGATCGCTCTGAAGGAGGGACAGGGGCAGATTATCGTCGCCAAGGGAACGGGGGGGGCGGAGCTCGTCTTCGGTCTACAGCGGGCCTGCACCCACTGCAAGACCAGCCTGCCCGAGCTGACCCCCCAGCATTTCTCGTTCAATTCGCCGCTTGGTATGTGTCCGGGCTGCAATGGTCTAGGGGTTCGCCTGGAGATCGATCCAGAGCTATTGATCCCTGACCCGACCAAGAGCCTTCGGGAGGGCGCTGTCGTGCTGTTCTCGAAGATCATGGCTCGCGGTGCGGGGATTGGCTTCGGGGTGTTCGAGGCGCTGGAGCGCGAGATGGGGCTGGAGCTCGACGTTCCCTGGGGCAAGCTCAAGAAGAAACACCGCGACCTGGTGCTCTTTGGCACGGGTGACCAGCGCGTGCAGGTGAGCTGGACGGGGAGCCATGGGCGTGTCAGCTGGCCCATGCAGTTCGAGGGCGTCGTGGAGCTCATCAAGCGGCGGCATCGCGAGACCAAGAGCGACGAGATGCGCCGCATGTACACCCAGTTCATGGCCGAGCTGCCCTGTCCCGACTGCCAGGGGGGACGGTTGGGTCCCATTCCGCGCTCGGTGCGTCTGGGAGGGTTGAACCTGGTGGAGCTGTCGGCCCTGTCGGTGCAAGACGCCCTTGGATATTTCCGTGGCCTCAAGCTGACCGGAACAGCTCAGAAGGTATCTTCTGAAATTGCCAAGGAGGTGGCGAATCGTCTGGAGTTCCTGGAATCGGTGGGGCTCTCCTACCTGACGTTGGATCGTTCGGGTGCCTCGTTGTCCGGTGGTGAGGCACAACGCATCCGCCTGGCGGCACAGCTGGGCAGCGAGCTGTCCGGCGTCCTGTACGTGCTCGACGAGCCGTCGATTGGGTTGCACGCGCGCGATACGGGGCGACTGGTCCAGACCCTGCGCCGCCTGCGCGACGGGGACAACACGGTGCTCGTCGTCGAACACGAGCGGGGGACCATCCTGGCTGCCGATCACGTGGTGGATTTCGGACCCGGAGCGGGAGGTCAAGGGGGCAAAGTGGTGTTCGAGGGGACGCCCCGGCAGCTGATGACCGCGGCGGTGACCACTGGTCGGTATCTGTCCGGCAAGCTCCGGGTCAGCGAGCCCCGGCCGCGTCGGACTCCCAAGCAGTGGCTGTGGGTGCGCGGCGCTCGCGAGAACAATCTCAAGGACATCGACGTTGGTTTCCCCCTGGGTTTGCTGGTCGCGGTCACCGGGGTTTCCGGGGCCGGCAAGAGCACACTGGTCTCGGATATCCTGGTGCCGGAGCTCTCGCGCCGCCTGCACCAGAGCCAACGACACCCCGGCAAACACAAGAGCATCTCGGGGGTCGAACACCTGGACAAGATCATCGTCGTCGATCAGTCCCCCATCGGACGGACGCCGCGCTCCAACCCGGCCACGTACACCAAGGCATTCGACATCATCCGCGAGATCTTCGCCCAGACCCCCGAGGCTCGCGCCCTTGGGTACCAGGCGGGGCGCTTCAGCTTCAACGTGCCGGGGGGGCGCTGCGAGGCGTGCGGTGGTGATGGCGTGCGTCGGGTCGAGATGCATTTCCTCCCCGACGTGTATGTGACCTGCGAGGTCTGCCAGGGCCGTCGCTACCAGGACACGACCCTGAGCATTCCGTATCGAGGCCGCAGCATCGCCGATGTGCTCGAAACCAGTGTAGACGACGCGGCAAAGCTGTTTGCTGCCCACCCGGCGCTCTCGGCCATCCTGACCACCCTCGTCGACGTGGGCCTGGGCTATCTACACCTGGGGCAGCCAGCGCCCACCCTGTCCGGGGGCGAGGCCCAGCGGGTCAAGCTGAGCCGGGAGCTCGGGCGTCGGGACACCGGGCGGACGCTGTACGTGCTCGACGAGCCCACCACCGGCCTTCATTTCGACGACACCAAGCGCCTCTTGGGGGTTCTGCAGCGCCTGGTGGATGCGGGCAACAGCGTGATCGTCGTGGAGCATGATCTGGACGTGATCCAGGCAGCGGACTGGGTGATCGATCTCGGCCCGGAGGGCGGCGAAGCGGGCGGAAGGGTCGTGGCCACCGGCACCCCCGAGGCGTTGTGCACCCACCGCGACTCCCACACCAGTCAAGCGCTCGTCGCATTTTCTGCCTCCCGGCGGCGCGGATCTGGCTCGGGGAATCGGCGCGGTTGAGGCGGCCGGCAATCGGTCGTAGAGTATCCGCATGATGCGTAACCTTCCGGTGCTGGTGGTATTGGGGCTCGCGGTCGTTGGTTGCGAGAAGAGCGAGGATCCGTCGCTCTCGCCCCCGGTTTCGGAGACCGGAGAGTTCTCCAAATTGACGCTCACTCGAACGGCGCCAGCCGGGGCGGAGTCGACCGGCTCGGTGTTGGATGAGTGTGCGGCCCCCTCCAGCACGGTTGACATCAACGGTAAGACGGGGGACCTGGCCTTCTCGATCTGTCTGGTGGACGGTGACGACGTGGGGCGTCTGGTACAAGGCGAAGTCACCCTGAACAAACGGTCGCTGGCTGACGTGAAGCACGCCCTGTCGCGAGTCATCGACCAAAGCTTCCCCGGTCAGTGCGATACCGAGAATCCCCCCATCCGGCTGGATCTGACGGTGGGGGGCCAGGAGACGAGCTATGTGGATGAGGCACACCACTGCGTCAAGGGCATGCAGGATCTGCACTACGCGGACGAGCTGGATGATCTGCTCATGGTCTGTGACGCGCTGCTCGACGACCACGCCGAGGAGCCGGGTACCGACGAACTCAGGATCGACAAGGTGACCCTTTCTCGGAGCTATCCGGATCCATCCCTGGACTGCGAGTCGGACCGGCCGGAATCCTTTGAGATTGACCTCGAGAACCAGCGGATCGTCATGGAATACTGCCCGGGAGCTGACCAGGCGGTGGTCGACGCAACCATCAACCTCCGCGACGATCCACTGATCATTCAGCAGGCGCTGGCTGCCGTTACCAAGATGCCTGCCGCCGACTGCGCCGAGGACGGCCCCAGCACGGAGCTTACCATCACGCGGGGTGACGACAGCATCACCGTCTACGACGGTGAGCAGTTCTGCTTCGAGGCGCCGAGCGGAGCGACCTACGTGTCGGGGCTCGCCGATTTGGAGGCGATGATTCGGGAGCTGGTCAGCGGCGGCTAGGCAGTTCAGCGGGGGGATTCGGTGGAGGAGTCCCGCCCCAACGATTCCTCCACCAGGGCCCGTAGTTCGTCGTCCTGGGGATGTCGAGCCGAACGACGCGCGGCAGCCCGCGTGGAAAGCGGGGTTTCTGCCAGGAGGGCCTCGAGCTCGTCCAGCGAGGCCTCCGTCTCGTCGGGGGCTGGTGTCGACTGCCGGGGGCGGCCAAACCAGCGCGCCCAGAGTCCCGGTCGGGGCGGGTTGAACTCGAACTGACCGACGGCAATCGTGTGCGGGTCCTGGCGAAGGGCGGTCTTCAGGGTGGGGCGCTCGCCGATCCAGCGCTCCGCGGCTCGGTACGCATCCAACTGGGTCGCTTGAAGCTCACGGCGCAACGGTCGGGAATCATGGTTGCCGCGGACCACGAACAGAGCGGTCGCCAGGGCGAGCTCCGGACAGCCCAACGCCGTGACGCGCCGGATGGATGGGCCCCTACAGCTCTTGCCGTAGATGTGGGAACCAGCCAGCATCAGGGCGCCGAATCCCAAAAGGCAACTGGTCAGCTCCGCCGTGACGTCGATAGGCTCCCGGAGCGGGCGGTGCGAGCTACGGGTCTCGAGCAAGAAGACGTAGCCAAGGGCCCGAGCCAGGTTGGTGGTGAGCACCACCGGAGCCGCGAGCTCGCTCTGCGGAACCTGCAGGCGCCAGCCGTCGCCCAGATCGACCAGGCGCGGCATGTTCTCCGGATCGTCGCCCGGATCCGTGTGGGGGCTCGAACAGGAGCAGGCGTTCGATTCCGATGACGTCTTGCACCGGCAGTCGTCGCCACAGGGCCCATGCCCGTCCCGTTGGCAATCGTCGCCGCATTGGCAGGAGTCGGACCGCTCTGCCCGGCTCTTGCGGACGGCTGGGGTTGGTTGGGCACAGCCGCAACCGCCACAGCCACCGACTCCCGCCGAATCCTCCACCAGCCTGACCTGAATGGGGACGTCGGTCATTCCGGCCTGCTCTTGCATGCGCGCCAGCAGGCGGCATACCGAGGGTCGATCCGCCGCGTACACATCCGGGAAGAATCGCGGCGTGGGCAATACCAGGGGACGCTCTCCCAACTCGCTGGCGAGCTCGTCCAACAGGGACGCCACACGTCGGGTCACGTTGATGAGGGTGGTTTCGGAGGGGAGTGACATACAGGGTTGACCCGTTGAGTCTGACCGGGGACTGCCCATGAGCAACCCACCAAGCCACATCGTCGAATAGCAGGCCCTGGTTCGAGCGGGAAACTTACCGACCAGGCGGGCTGACAGCGGTGACAGAGCGGCCGGGTGGTATGCTGGGTGCGATGGCATCCACGGGTCTGCTGCTGTTCGAAACCGCGCTGGGCTTCTGCGGACTGGTGTTCAGCTCCGAAGGGATCTGTGGCGTGGCGCTCCCCGAGACGGGGCCCGACCGGGTGCTGGCCAGTCTTCGCAAGCGCTTCCCGACGGCCGGGCGCCTCGCCCCCACCGATGCAGCGCGTCAGGCCAAGGCTGGGATCCTGGCCCTGTTGCGCGGTAGGGCATCGGAGCTCTCGGCAGTCCCGCTGGATCTCGCAGGGGTTCCACCCTTTTCTCGTGAGATCTACGGCGTGGTGCGGCGTATCCCACCCGGCTCGACCATGACCTACGGTGAGGTTGCTGCTGCTGTGGGTCGTCCGCGAGCCGCCCGAGCCGTGGGACAGGCCATGCGAAAAAACCCCGTCCCGTTGCTGGTCCCCTGTCATCGGGTCCTTGGCAAAGACGGGGCGCTGGTTGGTTTCAGCGCACCGGGTGGCACCAGGACCAAGGGGCGGCTGTTGCGGCTGGAGGGCGCTCTCCAGGCTACCAGCTCTTCACGTCGGATTGGCTGACCTGGCAGGCGGACGTGTTCCACTGGCTCGCCCCGCCATTGACCGAGGTGGACTCGCCGTTGTGGTCGGTGACAGCGATGTATTCGGTGCAGATCCGGGGCCGGTCATTGCCGCTCGAATAGCCACCCTTCACGAATAGATCGGTGATGGTCACCGTGTCGCCGTAATTCTGGTTGGCACCCGCGACCGCGGTGTTGACGCCCTCCACGCGGACGTTCTCGATGACCAGATTGCGCGGCCCTCCGTTGGAGGTGCAGTCCCCACAGGAACGCCAGAGCTTGCCGAAATCGGAGACGTAGGAGTTCCTCACGATGGTGGTGGAGCCCGCCTTGGCGTTGTGCTGAAAGACCTTGTCCGAGGCATGAAGCGCTATCACATGATCCAGGATCATGGTGGCCCCGTCCTTGGAGTTGGTGGCTGCATCCTCGCAGACGTCTTCCCAGTAGACGTACTCCAACGTGCAGCTGCCCTTGCACACGATGCCATTGCCGGCAGAGAGCCCCCCGGCGATGATCAGGTTGCGCACCGTCACCCCGTCCTCGACCTCGAAGACGGTCACCTGACCCTCGCCGTCGTCGCAATCACTGGTGTTGTTGACGCCGATCTTCTGGTTGTCGAAGTCGTACACGTCCTGGCCGCCATTGGCGCCGTTACGAAGGACGGTGGTGCCGTTGCGGATCTCCCCGTTGCCGTTGGTCGGGGTGGGGATGGTCATGGGGATCTCGTCGGTGGCGCCACCCACCCCGGTTCCGCCCTGCTCGGTCCCCCCTTCGGCGCTGCCGCCCTCACCGGTTCCGCCCTCACCGGTTCCGCCCTCACCGGTGCCCCCGTTTGGCAAAGGGGAGCCACCCCATCCGATACTCCAGCCGCCACTCTCTTCGCCACCGCTTGCCGCACCGCCCTCGCCAGTGCCCCCGTTGGGATCGGGCGTGCCTCCACTGCCAATCAATCCCCCCGACCCGGTCCCTCCCAGGCTCGGGCTGCCTCCGTTGCCCGAGCCTCCCTGGTCTGGGGAGCCCCCCCCGATGACTGGTGTTCCTCCGTTTCCGAGCCAACCACCGGCGCCGGGCTGGCCCCCGGCGCTGGGAAGTCCTCCGCCGGCTGGACTGCCGCCCGAACCTGGGCGCCCACCGGCATTCTGTCCGCCGTTGTTGGGCGGTGCGCCGCCCGTCGCGACTCGACCACCGGCTGCCACCTGCCCGCCCGAGCCGGGACTGCCCCCGCCCCGCGCGAGCGTTCCGCCGGCGCCGTTCGTCAACCCCGCGGTTCCGCTGGCGTTCTGAATCGCGCCGCTTCCCCCGGCTTCCGAAGAGGTCTCATCCGACGGCTCACTGTCGGAGCATCCGAGCAAGCCAACCACGACCAACGCCGCAAGTAACCCGGTATTGCCAAGGGAGCCGCGCATGATGACCGCTTACCTATTGAGGTTGCGCAACCCAGAGAGGTCGCGCCAGATAATGCTCGGGGGTCGCGGTCGGATCACAAAATCCCGGCTGGCACCGCCGGTATCGCACGCATAACTGGGACGGCCGGCCGGCGTTTGCGTGGTTACTCCAGGCCGAAGGCCTCGGCGAGCTCCGGATCCACGAGCCCGGTACTGGCGTCCATCAGCATGAACCAGTGCTGCCAGGGGATCTCCAGCTCCCGGAAGACGGACGTCAAATCTCGATAGTAGGCGACCCGGTCGGCCTTCTGGGATATCGCGTCGTAGGCGCCGAATTCATTGCAGATGACCGGGACGTTGTTCTGGACTGCCCAGCGTTTGGCCTCGCTCACCTGGTTCTTCAACGCGGCGCGATTCCCGGTGCGGTAGTAGTTCCTGGCCTGCGAGATGACCCAGCTGGGCTGCTTTTCTGGATCGAAGCCCAGATCCTCGAAGTACGCGGACCAGCGCTCTGCCGAGTAAGGGTAGGGGATGTCGTGGTTTCGAGCCACATCGCTCCAGCTGGCTCCCTGGTGCGTGAATATGAACGGCTCGTAGATGTGGAACGCGTAGATGACATTCGGATCGGCAAACGGCGTGCGCTTGGTCAGATTGGCTATCCCGTACCACTGCACGTCACCGAAGATGATGGGCCGGTTCGCATCGTGGGCACGAATCCCGGCGATGACTCGCTCGGTGAACTGCCAGTACGCCTCCGGATCCACAGAGCTCGTTCCGGCGGACTGCTCCGGCTCGTTCAGGAGCTCATAGAAGAGATCATTGCGGGTGTTGGTGGCGAAATGTTCGGCAATCCCCGACCAGAGGCCCACCACGGCATCCGCGTAGATGGGGTCATCCATCTTGAAGGACTTGTCGTATTGATGAAAATCGACGGTCAGCGAGAGGCCGGCACCGAGCGTCCAGGCATCGAAGGCGTCCAGGATCGTAAACAGCTTGGGATCGATCCCGAAGGTTGCCTCGCCGGCCAGCACCGCGGTTCGATTCGCGATGTAGCGGTCCAGATCGATGGGCAGACGGAGCGCTCGGAAACCGGCCGCTGCCAGGCGCTGCACGAAGGCCTCACTATACACACTGAAGTCGTCGAATTCCTTCTGCTCCAGCCAGTTGGTGATGTTGTATCCCCGATCCAGCGAGGTCATTGCCAGCTGTTGCAGGGGATTGGCGATCTCGAGGCTATCCAGGACCACCTCCGCGGGCGGAGCCGGTGCTTGGATCACCATGTCGGGAACACTCGCGTCCGGCTCACCCGTACCAACCGGAGCCGGCGTTGGGTCCCGGTACAGCGTCAGGTTGTCCACCCAAAGATCGATGGTGCCCCCGGCCGTCGACTGGAAAATGAAATGGATATCCTTGGCGTGGGCGAGGACGGTCTCGATGTCGACCGAGGTGGGCCCCGCCATGTCCTTGCGGAAATTCACGGTGATCTCCGACCAGTCCTCGGTCAGGCGAGTCGTGAAATCCGCCCGGTAGTCGTCCCAGTTGGTCAGCGTGTCGCCGGTCAGCCCATTGAGCGTGCAATTGTCGGTGGGGCCGTCCTTGGTGTGAATGATCTTGACGAACACGCTGCCCCCCACCGCCTTGCCCTTGGCCATGAATCGGAGGCCCGCGTACTGGCCGAGGCCGATCCCATTGGGCAGGGCATCGGGGCAGAAGGAGACCGGGCCCAAGGCCGTGGCCATCCCCACGTAGTCATAGCCTAGCTTGGTGGCCGTGGTGCCGGTGATGTGGGCCGCATACCCGGCTCCACCGACACCGGGCTTGTCCATGGTGAACTGCCCGCCCTTGAACCAACTCGTTGGCGTCACCACCGACTCACCCTTGCCGGGATCGTGGTAGTCGTCGTAACTGACCCAGAGGCCGTCGAGCAGGTTCCGGTTGTTTCCGTCCTCGCAGTCCTCGAAGAGGAACAGGTTGGGATCCGTATTGCCGGGGGGACCGGCGTTTTCGTCATCGTCACCGCAGGCCGTCACTGCGGCGCCCAAGAACAAGAAGAGCACACCGAGGAGACGCGAATTTCTGGTTGTCATGATTCTGTGGAAGGAGAAGAGCGGCCAGGCCACGCGGCCACGAGGCCGTCTCAATCAATACGGACAAGCGGGGCGAGGCTGTAATGGGACCAGGCCAGCTCTGCGATCGGGCAATCTCACGGGCCTTTGGCGAATTGGCCAGGCCGGTTCGAGACTTGCGACAACCAGGGATAGAGCCACATTAGGCTGGAACGGGGTACAGGTCCCGGGAGGTTCACCATGCCAAAGTTGCTGGTAGGATTGCTGGCCGTGGCTCTGCTGGCCTGCGGCGGAGAGACCGAAGGGACGAGCCGGGGCGAGGCTGGGGGAGCGTCGGGCGCTGCGGGGAGTGCCGAGCAAGAGGCGGGCTCCAGTGGCCGCGAGTCGGGTTCAGGTGAAGCCGACGCTGGCGAGGCAGGAGCCAGCTCGGCCGGGAGCAGTCAGGGTGGAATGGTCGCTCATGCGGGCGGCGCTGGCCAATCGTCTCTCGTTGATTGGTACGAAGTGAGTCGCTGCGGCGGGTTCGAGCGCGATGCCGGTTCCTGCGACTGGTGTGGCAGTGGTCTCGAGGGCGGGTCAACTTGTGATGCCTCGGTCCTTTACTGGTCCTGCGCGGAGAGCAACCCAGGGCTCAAGTTGCAGCTGACCCGCCAGGTCTTCCAGTGCTGTGCCGAGTTGGTGCCGTTCCTCGTACCGAGCGACGGTGGGTATCGATTGGAGCTCGTCGATCGAGCTCAGGACCAGTGCAATTGCCTCTGCGTCTTCGATATCGAGCTGAGAGTCGACTCGGTGCCCTGCGACTATGCGTTGCTAACCTTCGGGACCTCGACCCTGGAGCTCATGCTAAGCGATACCCTGGGCGAGCTGGTCGTATCCGAAGAACCGGTTCCTGTCTGTGCCGACGGGTCCGAGACCAGCCCCGAGGAACTCCTTTCGACGCTGGGTGGCAGTACTGGGACCTACCGCGTGACCCGGGAATGGAACCGAGACATGGACGTCGACCTGGAGCCCAACGAGATCGAGTTCGAGTCGGTCGATGACGGCCCTGTCTACCAGGTTGACTTCTCCGCGGATGGGCGAGAGGTCACGTTGACCGAAGAACTGGGCACGGTTTTCGGGGGGACGCTGCGTTCCGGGGAAGGTGTCGTCTACGAGTTCGACCTTTCCTATCATATCGGTGGTGCCTTTGCCATCAACCGGGTACAGGGTGAGCTTCGGGCCTCGCTGGTGGGGAACGGTTCGGGAGTCCCCGTGTTGGAGGCCAACCGTGGGGTCCTCGAGCTGTCCGAATGAACTCGGCTCCGTGCATTCACCATCTGTCCGAGCTGCAATCGTGGGTGCGAAACGTACAGATGACGACGTAGTATCTTCACCCACCCTGCAAAATCGGCCAAAGGTGGGTTGATGGCGCCCCTGCCGGCCCTTGCCAGCTTCTTGGGGTTCTGGGAAGATCTGAGGGTTGGTGCGTCGCAGTAACGCTCTGTCGTTTTACGGAGGTGGCCCATGAACGAGCACGCTCGCTTGCTTACCGCGTTTCTGAATCTGGCAGCTCGGGAGGTGCAACAAGGCCGGGGCCTACCTCGCTTCAGCGAATGGAAGCGTCTGGCCCTGATGACCGGAGTGCCCCTGGCGATCGGCCTGGGGGCAGCCAGCTGCTCGGGCGACTCCACGACACCCGAGAAGGAGTGCGTCGGCGACGCCTGCGCGACCCTGTGCGAAGACCGGGCTGACAACGATGCCGACGGCGACGTGGATTGCGACGATGCGGACTGCGCCGCGGTCTGCGGCACCACGCTGTACAGCGCTCCCCTGGGAGAGGAGTATTGCGACAACGGTGAGGACGACGACGGGGACGGCGCCGAGGACTGCGACGACGCCGACTGCCAGGCGGCCAGCTTCTGCAGCTCCACCGCGGACTACGCGGTGCCCATGGTGGAGGACTGCGCCAACGGTGAGGACGACGACGAGGATGGCGCCGAAGACTGCGGTGATTCGGACTGCGCCACGTATGCCCCCTGCTCCATGATTGCGGAGTACATGGCCCCGATGGAGGAGGACTGCGCCAACGGCGAGGATGACGACGGGGATGGCGACGTTGACTGTAGCGACTCGGACTGCGTGTCCTCCTGTGGCGAGCGTTACGGCATCATCCTCAGGGAGGACTGCAGCGCCCCCGGGGACGAGGACGGAGACAAGCTGGAGAACTGTGCCGATCCGGACTGCGCCGATACGTCGTTCTGTATGGCCGTGCCCCTGTACGCGGCCCCCGTCGACTGACCGCGGGAGCAAGAAAAGCGCTGGTTTGGGCGACCGCTTGCCAAGCCGGGCGGGGTGGTGGCACCCTGCTCGGCATGGCTCGGTGGTGCTGGATGTGGGTTCTGGGGCTGGCTCTATCTTGTGGCGGACAAGTGGACGAGGGCCCTACCGACGACAACGACGACGACGACGAGACCGAAGCGGGTGATGGCTTCGGTGACGAGGTGTTTCTGGATGGCGAGCCGCTGGCTGACTGCGAAGAAGGCGATCCGGTCAATGAAGCGGTGCGCTGCCCCTGGGTTTCCGAGGGGTTCTGTTATGAGACCAGAATGGGTGCCTGTGCCTGCGCCTGTCCTCGGAACAAGTCAGCGGTGACCTGCCAGAGCGGCTTCGAGTCGGGCGAGCAGGGCAGGGTGAACGTACACTGTTACTGACTGCCGGGCACGGTGACGTCACCAGAGGGGAGCGCTACCGTTGCTCTAGCTGTTCCCGGACCACCTGGATGGGATGGCGAAGCACGATGCCATCGACGCGCTGGGTCTGACTCCGGCAGGAGTATCCCGGGGCCAACAGGCGTTCCGGGTGGGCCTGGGCCTTGACCACTGGCTGCCAGCTCAAGGCGTAGATCCCCTTGGATTCCTCGGCGTGGGTGGCTTCGTGCCCGAACACTCCGCACATCCCACAGCAGCCCAGGGGTTCGGGCCGGAGCGTCAAGCCAACCGCGGCAAATACCTCTTGCCAGTCCTTGGCCGCACCTGGTTCTGCCGTCGTCTCCGTACAGTGCCCGAGCAGGTGGAACGGTTCGGCGGAGATCTCCCGAACCCGCACCGACTCCTTCAGCTCGTTGCGGTGTCGGGCCAGCCATTGCTGCAGCAGCTCCACCTCGAAGTGGACGTTCTGGGGACCGAGGACTTCCTTGTACTCGTCGCGGTAGGTCAGGGTGACGGCGGGTTCGATACCAACCAGGGGGACCCCCAGCTCCGCTACCTGGCCCAGCCACCGGGCGTTGTGTTCCGCCAAGTGCCGGAACGCACGGAGGAACCCCTTGACGTGCAGGCCCTTGCCGTTGGGGAAGAAGGGTAACAGTAGGGGTCGGTAGCCCAGGTTGGAGATGACATCCAAGGTGGCCAGCACGACCTCGGGGTTGAAGAAGGACGTGAACGCGTCCTGCAGGACCAGCACCGTCTTGTGGAGCTTGGCTGGACTGTCTCGCCACAGCGACGAAAGGTCGAAACGCTCCGCTCGGCGCTGGGCGAGCCTTTGAGAAAGGGTGGGCCAGGCGAGCCGGGGTACGTCCACCATCCCCAAGCCGCGGCGCAAGAACCACCGGATGGCGGGACGCTCCAGAAGGAAGTTGTACAGGGGGACCATGTGGCTCGCGGCAGCCAGCATCCACTCCAGGCCCGCCAACAGATAGTCACCCACGGGGCGCCGATAGCGCTCATGGTAAAAGGCCAGAAACTCGGCGCGCATCCGCGGAATGTCGACGTGAATGGGACACTGGGTGGAGCAGGCCTTGCAGCTCAGGCAACCGTCCAGTGCGTCCCGCACCTCGTGGGAGAAGTCGTAGTCGTCCTGCTCCCGCCGCCCCAGAACCTGTCGCTCCAACCAGGTGGCTGCGCCTCCTTCGGCGGGAAGCTCGCCCCGAGCCAGCCGTGCCCCCGGATCGAACCCCAAGAGCCCCAGCTGACGCAGCCATTCCCGCAACAGGACCGCGCGACCCTTGGGGGAGTGAACCCGATCCCGGGTCCACTTGGAGGACGGGCACATGACCGACTGTGGATCGGTCGAGAAACACTGACCGTTGCCGTTGCAGTGGATGGCTGGTTCGAAATGGCGCTGCGACGAAGCGGGGATCTGGCGGTCGAACTGGCCCCGCAGGGGCGCGTCCAGGGTACTTAGCTCTTGGTTCCGCCCCGGGACCACCGCCAGTTTCCCGGGATTCAGCTGTCCCTGTGGATCGAACGCTTCCTTCACCCGACACAGGGCAGAGAACAGAATGGGTCCGAAGAAGCGCGGCGAGTACTCGCTCCGGAAGCCCTTGCCATGCTCTCCCCACAGCACCCCCCCGTGACGCTGTACCAGTTCCACGACCCGCTCCGTCAACCAGCGAATGCGCGCCGCATCGGCGTCGGTTCGCAGATCCAGCGCCGGGCGCACGTGAAGACACCCCGCGTCAACGTGGCCAAACATCCCGTAGGCAAGCCCCAGCTGGTCAAGGAGCGCACGAAACTCCGCGATGTAGGCGGACAGCTCCCGGGGCGGTACCGCCGTGTCCTCCACGAAGGCCAAGGGGCGCCGATCGCCCGGCATGGCCCCCAACAGGCCGACGCCCTTCTTGCGAAGCTCCCACAGCGATGCGGCGGTCGCCGCGTCTGGCGCCGCCCGCGCCGCCAGCGGTCGAGCCGCCGCGTCCGTCGATTCTGGAGCGCCAAGCAATAACCCGACCTTGGCGTCGAGGGCTGCCGGGTCGTCACCCGCGAACTCCACCAGGTTCAGGGCCTGGAACTCGGGGAGATCCTGCAAGAAGGGGGCGACCTTCTGCCAGATGCTGTCCCTTCGAGCCAGCTTCAGGATGGTGCCGTCGATGGTTTCGATGGCGACCGGATCCGTTGCCAACAAGGCCTCGGCCGAGGCGAGTGCCTTGTGAAACTCGTCGTACACCAGGGCGACCAGGCGGCGATGAGCAGGCAGTCGGGTCAGGTTCAGCTTGGCGCCCACCACGAACCCGAGCGTCCCCTCCGAACCGGCCAGGATCGGGATCAGGCTGAAGCGACCGGGACTGGAGAGGACCCCGCGCAGATCGTAACCGGTCAGACTGCGCGGCATCTTCGGCCACACCCGTTCGATTTCCTGGGCATGCTCGGTCACGAGCCCAAGGACCGTTCGATGCAGATCCCCCAGACGGTCTGAACGCTGGGCGAGCCGTCGTGCCTCCGCTAGATCCATCTCTTCGAATCGCAGTGTCTCACCACCGACCAGAACCAGCTCCAGCTCTCGAACGTGATCGGCGGTGCGCCCATAGACTCGGGAACCCTTGCCGCAGGCGTTGGTCGAGATCATGCCACCCAGGGTGGCGCGGTTGCTCGGGGAGAGGGTGGGAGCGAACCAGGAACCATGGGGCAAAAGCTCACGATTCAGGTCATCGAGGACCACTCCCGGCTCCACCTCCACGAAGCCCCCTTCCGGATCGATCCGCCCAATCCGGTCCAGGTGCCGCGATAGATCCACGACGATTCCCGTGCAGAGGGCTTGACCATTGGTTCCGGTGCCACCACCGCGGGCCGTGGCGGTGACGGCTCGATGCTGGGGTTCGCCCAGGAGCTTCGCCAGGCAGACCACGTCGGCGCGGCTGCGCGGGAACACCACCGCCTCCGGCAGCAACTGATAGATGCTGTTGTCAGTCGCGGCGGAGAGACGGGTCGCGAAGCGGCTGTCGATTTCTCCGGCAAAACCCCGGTCCTGCAGAGCCGCCAGGAATCGGGCGACCTCGGGTTGCTGGGGGGGCCGTTGGGAAAGGACGGGGAGCTGCATTCCCTAGAACAATACGCGGGTTCGGATGTTGGTGGAAAGCTCGGAGACGGCGCTTCTGACCTCTTCGGAGACCTCGCGATTCAGGTCCATGACCAGGTAACCCACGTTGGCATCGGTGGCCAGGATCTGACTCTCGATGTTGGCCTGCACGTCGGACACGATCCGGTTGATCCTGCTCAATACACCGGGAACGTTCTGGTGGACGTTCAGGATGCGATGGCGTGCACCCTGGCGGGGGGGCTCCACCTGCGGGAAGTTGACCGAACCGGTGGTGGCCCCGGTATTGACGAACTTGATCAACGCTCCCGCTACCTCACGTCCGATGGCTTCCTGAGCTTCCTCGGTGGACCCCCCAACATGGGGGGTCAGGATGACATTGGGTACGCCCCGCAGGGCGGTGGTGAAGTCGTCCGTGTTGCGCTCCGGCTCTTGGGGGAATACGTCCGCGGACGCCCCCGCCAGGTGTCCGGTCTGGATGGCCCGCGCCAGGGCGTTGACATCGACGACTCCCCCGCGGCTCAGATTCAACAGGTAGGCCCCCCGCTGCATCATGGCGATCTGTTCCTCACCGATGAGGCCCCGCGTCTCCGGCGTCTCCGGCACGTGCAGGGTTACGAAGTCAGCCGACGACAGCACCTCGGACATGGACTGAAGTGGCCGATTGTTCCCGATCGGAAGGCGGGGCAGGATATCGTAGAAGACGACCTGCATGCCCAACGCCTCGGCCAAGATCCCCACCTGGGTGCCGATGTGTCCGTAGCCGATGATGCCCAGTCGCTTGTTGCGGATCTCGTAGGAAGCAGTGGAGATCTTGCGCCAGCGCCCCTCGTGCATCTCCCGGGACCTGTCGACCAACTGGCGTGCCAGGGCGATGATCTCGGCCAGCACCAACTCTGCGACGCTCCGGGTGTTGCTGAAGGGGGCGTTAAAGACCGGTATGCCCAGGCGGTTGGCGGCCCCAAGATCGATCTGGTTGGTGCCGATGCAGAAGGCGCCCACGGACAACAGGCGCCGTCCAGCGCGTAGGACCGGTTCGGTCACCTGCGTCTTGCTGCGAATGCCCAGGACGTGGACGTCGCGTATCTTCTCGATGAGTGCTGCTTCGGGAAGGGCCGCCGAGGCGGTTTCCAGCTGGAAGCTCTGCTCGGTGAAGAGGGTCTTGGCACTCTGGTGGATGTTCTCCAACAGAAGGATGGATATCTTGTGCTTGGGGAACGAGGTTTCTTGGGGGGAGCTAGAAGGAACCATGATAGAGGGCGGCCAGTCCAAGGGCCGAAGCTGCAGCCTAGCCCCAAACCCGTGGAGCACCAAGGCGAGCAAGGGTCACCGTGGGTGGCGTCGGGTCCTGGTTGGGCCGACTGGGCCAAATCGCCCTCGAACTGCCCGGGGTGTACCGCCCGAGCGCAGTGGTGCGGCTTGGGCGGCGACTGCGCCTCCAAATCAGCTATACTCCTAGGCCACGATGCAATATTCCGAGCGTTTGGCAGACAGGGCCGAAGTCCCGGCGAGAGCGGCCGGTGTGTCCGGCACGAAGAGATGCTGGACAGTCATCCAAGAGACCACGCTGGTCGCCCTGGCCATCGCGACGGGATGTGCGTTGCCGCCACTGGAGGTGGACGAGTCTGCGGTCGGGGGCTCAGGAACCGGTGGCAGGACGCACCGAGGGGGCAGTGACGACAACGATGGCGGCACCAGCGCTGGTGCGCCCGATGCCGGCTCCGAGAACGGTGGAGAAGGGGAGGGGGGCGCCGCGGCGGTTGACGTCTGCGCGCGCGGCTGTCGCGCCCTGCAACAATGCGATCTGTGCATCCTGGATGCCGACGAGAATTGCCTGACGCTAGCCCGTTGCACGTCCAACTGCCGAACCAATGCGCTCTCCTACCGGTACGCGTGTCTGGCCGAGGTGCCCGACTGCGACCAGGACCAGTTCGACGTCTGTATGAATGCGCAGGCCGATCCCCTTCCCCAGGGGGACTGCGGGGACTGCATCCTTGCGGAGTGTGCGCTGGAGGCAGGCGCCTGTCAGGCCAATGCACCCTGCAACAGCCTGGTTCGCTGTTGGGCGCCTTGCGTTGGCACGGGATGTCTACAGGACTGCGCTGACGATGCTGGGACCACGGTGACGGCTGAGCCGGCGGTTTCGCTGTTCAGTTGCGCCAGGAGGAGCTGTTCGGCTGCCTGCGAGTCAGAGCCGAGTGGTAGTGGCGGAGGCGCAGGAATCGGTGGCGAGGGGGGCGCCGGCCAGGCCGGGAGCGGCCAAGCCGGTTCAAGTGTTGCGGGGGAAGGCGCCGGTGGGGCGTCCCAGGGTGGTTCGGGTCAAGGCGGTCTCTCGGCGGGAGGGACGACCGCCGGTCAAGGGGGCATCGCGGAGGGTGGCAGTATCTCCCAGGGTGGCGCTGCAGTGGGCGGTGCACCCCAGGGAGGTGCCGATTCGGGATTCACGGTGCTGGACGGTGGCTACGTCCAGAGCGGTCCCTGGCATGGCTACGCCTGGACCATGGCGGATTCCCTGGGGACCGCCGTGTCTCCCTTGGATTTCTCGGCGATCCTCGCCGGAGAAAGCCTCTGTGTCGAGGGTCGGTTGACGGATAGCGACGATGCCTTCGTGTTGCTGGGGGTGAACGTGGCTCAGCTGGAGGGGACGGACACGGAGGCCGGCTTCGTCTCGCCGATGGGCGATGGCATCTCGATCACGGTGGCGGACTTCTGGGGCATGCCGCTGCGGGTTCAGATCGATGGCGGGAGCGAGACCGCCCGTTGGTGTGCGGACATCCCGGGCTCGGGGGGGGTCGTTCCGTTCAGTGCCTTCAACACCCGGTGCTGGGATGGTCTGGGAACCAACTATGCGGGGGAGGATTTCACCAACATCGCCGTCGCCTTGGCAGGTACGGACGGGGCCGTCATCAACTACTCCTTCTGCCTGGAGGGTTTGGAGCCGGGCACCGCCCCGGTTTGTGCGAACGAGCCGACCCTACCGGCTGACGCGACGTGCGACGGCTGGCTGGCCTCGGTGGGGCGGGCCAACCAGGCCTGCGGCTGCCCGGAGCCGACCGATCCCCTCGTGCTGGAGGACTGCACGGACAGTTGGGACGTTGCAGCGTTGGGGGGCTGTGAAGACCATTTCCGTCGCTATCTTGCCTGCTGGACAGACGATGAGGTGTGTGGAAGGACCGAATGTCTCGCCGGTGGAACGACCGGCGTAACCTGCGAGACGCCTGATGCCGTCTATGCCACGCCCATCGATTGCTACGAAGAGTATCAGGCTTTCTACCGTTGTGCGGCCATGGTCCCCGAGGCTTGGGTGTGCAGTGCCTTGTTCTATGGCAGCGGCGATGGGTGTGACTGCGGTTGTGGGACCTGGGATCCCGATTGCGATGACACCGCCCTGACCCTGTACAATTGTGACGAGGACGAGGGTGAGGTTTGCGTCTCCCCCGGGGTCTGCGCCGCTCCGGGCGAATCCTAGGAACGTCCAAAGCGCCCCCTGCGCGCCGAGGATTGCCGCCGCAGCCCAGCTGCGCTAGGGCCCTCGACATGAAGCGCTCGAGCCTCGACTCCTTCGGCTGCTGTCGCACCCTCGAGGTGGAGGGGAGCACCCACCGCTACTTCAGCCTGTCTGCCCTCTCCGAGAGAGTGGGTTGCTCCTTCGAGTCCTGGCCCTTCGCCTTGAAAGTCCTGCTCGAGAACCTGCTGCGCAACGAGGACGGCCAGAGTGTGACCGAGGGCGACATCCGAGCACTGTTCAACATCGATCTCTCGGCTCCACCCAGTCTGGAGATCGCCTTCTGCCCCGCCCGCGTCGTACTGCAGGATTTCACGGGGGTACCGGCGGTGGTCGATCTGGCCGCCATGCGAGACGCCGTATCCAAGCTGGGCGGCGATCCGGCCCACATCAACCCGCTGTTTCCGGCCGAGCTGGTCATCGATCACTCCGTCCAGGTCGACCATTACGGCTCCGCGGACGCGTTGGTGAAGAACCGTCGGCTCGAGTACGACCGGAACCGGGAACGCTACGTACTGCTTCGTTGGGCCCAGACGGCATTCTCGAATTTCCGCGTCATTGCTCCCTCCACCGGCATCGTGCACCAGGTCAACCTGGAGCACCTGGCCCGAGTGGTCTGCGAACAGGACGGGATGCTGTATCCGGATACGCTGGTCGGCACGGATAGTCACACCACCATGATCAACGGCATGGGTGTCTTGGGATGGGGTGTGGGGGGAATCGAGGCCGAAGCCGCCATGCTGGGACAGCCCATCAACCTGCTGGTTCCGCCGGTGATTGGTGTCGGCCTCACCGGTAGGCTTCCGCCCGGGACGACTGCCACTGATCTGGTGTTGACCCTGACCCAGCGCCTGCGCCAGCTGGGCGTGGTGGGCAAGTTCCTAGAGTTCTTCGGAGACGGCCTCAGTCACCTGTCGCTGGCCGATCGAGCCACCCTGTCCAACATGTGTCCCGAGTATGGCGCGACGGCAGCCCTGTTCCCTATCGACGAGGAGACGCTCAGGTATCTTCGCCTCACTGGGCGCCCCGAGGCAGTCGTTGCCCGGGTCGAGGCTTACGCCAAGGCTCAGGGGATGTTCCGCACCCCCGAGGGGCCGTATCCCACCTACCAGGCCACCCTCACCCTCGATCTGGGTTCGATCGAATCGACCTTGGCTGGTCCGCGCCGCCCGCAGGATCGCGTTGCGCTGCAAAAGAGCGCCTCCAGCTGGCGAACGGCGCTGCCCGGTCTACTCGAGCAGACGAAACACCAACTTTGCTCGGCGCCCCCCGACATCGACGCCCGCATCCCCGTCGTCTACCAGGGGCAGCACTTCGACTTGTGCCATGGTTCGGTGGTGATTGCGGCCATCACCTCGTGCACGAACACCTCGAACCCGGCGGTCATGATCGCGGCGGGGCTCTTGGCCCAGAACGCCGCCCGGCGCGGCCTGCGCTCGCAACCCTGGGTCAAGACCAGCCTGTCTCCCGGGTCACGAGTGGTGACCCGCTATCTCGAGCGGGCGTCGCTCCTCGAGCCCCTGCAAAGACTGGGTTTTTACGACGTAGGTTACGGCTGCACCACCTGCATCGGCAACAGTGGCCCGCTCCCCGAACCGATCGGGCAAGCGGTGCGCGAGCACGGCTTGGTGGTGGCCAGTGTGCTCAGCGGCAACCGCAACTTCGAGGGTCGCATCAGTCCTGACGTGCGTGCGAACTACCTGGCCAGCCCACCGCTGGTCGTGGCCTTCGCGCTAGCGGGTAGGATCGACATCGACTTCGAAAAGGAGGCGTTGGGTGCGGATCCCGAGGGGCAGCCCGTCTATCTCAGAGACCTGTGGCCGAGTTCGGCGGACATCGAAGCCGCGGTGGCGGGCGCCGTCTCGGTTGACCTTTTTCGAACCGAGTACAACGAAGAACGAATCGGGGACGAGACCTGGCGGGGCCTGCCCGTTCCCCAGGGGAACCAATTCGCCTGGGATCCGGATAGCAGCTACGTCCGAAGTCCCAGCTTCTTCGAGGACATCACGCTGGAGCCCCGACCGCTCTCCGACATCCGGGGTGCGCGGATCCTGCTCCTGCTCGGGGACTCGGTGACCACCGATCACATCTCGCCCGCCGGTAGCATTGGCAAGGACTCTCCGGCCGCGCGATACCTGATTGAAAAGGGGGTCAAGCCAGCCGACTTCAACTCCTACGGGGCTCGGCGCGGCAACCACGAGGTCATGGTTCGGGGGACCTTCGCCAACCCGCGTCTGCGCAACCGCATGGTACCCGGTTCGGAAGGAGGGGTGGCGCGTCATCTCCCGAGCGGCGAGGTCGACTCGGTGTTTGCCGTGGCCCAGAGGTACCGCGGCGAGCACGTGCCTCTGGTGGTGGTGGCTGGCAGAGAATACGGATCGGGCTCTTCCCGTGATTGGGCTGCCAAGGGTCCGGCGCTGCTCGGGATCCGGGCCGTGATGGCGCAGTCCTTCGAGCGGATCCACCGCAGCAATCTGATTGGCATGGGGATCCTGCCCCTGCAGTTCTTGGACGGACAGGGGCCGGAGTCATTGAGACTGGACGGCGAACAGACTCTCGACCTCGACCGGATTGCGGCGGGGCTCGAGCCGGGCCAGATCCTGCGCGTGAGAGCCACCAATCCCGACGGAGCGGTTTGGGAGTTCGATACGACGGTTCGGATCGACACACGAGTCGAACTCGAATACTACCGGCACGGGGGCATTCTCAATTTAGTCCTGCGTCAGGTGGCAGGGCTCGGCGTGGCTGCGGGTGCCAGCTAGGCAGCGTCGACTCAGCGCAAGCGGAAGCTCTTGCTGACGGTCACCGGGCTGCCCACGAACTGCGGGACTTGAGCCTCCTGGAACGCGGAGCGCACACAGCCACGGCGCACGCCTTCCCCCACCAGCCCCAGGATCTGCGCAGACTGCACGAACCCCGTGGGTCGGAAGGTGATCAACGCCGTGCCGGAGGCAGGAGCCTCGGTGCACTGGCGAGCGCGCAGAGCGGCGCTCGCCAAGGCGCGTCGCGCGGCGCCGGTGTCAAACCCGCTGGCCTGCAGCTTGGCATCGCTCATGGGCTTGCTCGCTGCAAGCTTGGCCGATTGAGTCCGGCTCCGAGCCAGCCCTTTTTCCGACGACGCCACCGCGGTGCGATCCGAGGCCGTTGCCACGGGCAGTGACTCCACCGACGGATTGCTGGAAGCTGGGCTCGTGACGGCGGACGCGACCGGAACAACGGCAGCAGCGGGAGGTGGTGCGGGGTCGGCGATGCGAACCGCAGGTTGGGCGGTCAGCGTCGCGGTGGGACGCGAAGCAACCTCGGTTGAATGCCCCTTCTGCATCAGCATTCCCGCGACGGCCACCGAGATCCCCGCGACCATCCAGACCACGCGCTCCGCGTTCCCAACGCCGGGGCGGCCCGGTGCGGGGGGAGCCCCGGTGATGGAGGGCGCGAACAGAGGAGGAGCCGGCACCGTGTCGCTGGGCAGGCGCGCCGGTGGCGGGATCTCGGGCAAGGGGGTGTCGGAGGCGACCGGAGCCATGGTGGACACGGCCTTCAGGGCCGGTGGCACCATGGGCGGGGGCAGACTGGATTCAAACCGCACGGCGCGTGGTGCCCTGTTGAGCGGCGCAGGGCGCGAACTCTGGACCAGGCGCAACCCCGGAGGCACCCCGTCCGAGCCCCCATCGGGCAGGCGCGGCGGGGGCAAGGCCGTTGCCCCGAACGCGGCGATCGAATGAGCCGGCCCAGGCGGGATGAGATCCGTATCCAGAGAAGGCAAACGCGCTGGGGGTGGGAACGACGGCAACCGCTGGGTTGTCCGAACCCCAGCTGCGCGAGTGGACTGTTTGCCGGACTCCGGCTGGGGCGGCAGGGTCGACTCCCTTTGCACGTTCTCGTGTGCTTCGGCGATCGCATCGCGCAGAGACGAGACGGCCAAGAGGGGTACCCAGGCCTCGACTCCCTTGGACCAGACCACGATATCTCGTCGCGTCTCGTTCCTGACCCAGAGATCGGCGATCTGTTCCGAGCCGAGCTCCAGGCGGACGTACCAGCGATTGTCGGTCTCGGACTTTTCCAGCAACGGTCCGGGGAGCAAGGAACGCGTGTGCGTGTCCTCTTCCAGCCTCTCGGCGTCGACCAGAGGATGCGACAACGGGGAACGCCTGACCGCAGCGGCCAGGCCACCCAGTTGGTCGAAGAACGGGCTGTCTAGGTCGCCCGACGCAAACGCCTCATGGCCCATCCACGGTGAACCGTTGTTATTAGCAAGCACGACGCGATGGTCGCGAGACATGTGCCGAGGACGAGCGCTATCGTGTCGTTCCACCATGACAGCCTCCACGGTTCCCAAGGCCGCGGAGAGGTCAAATATACCCGGGTCCACGCGACGTCGACCGGAAAATAAAACGTTCAATTTTCGCTATCTTCCCCCTGCCCGGTCAAGCAGGATTCGAGCCACACCTTCAGCCAACTGCCGAAACCAGATGGCTGATGCACGCCTGTACAGTCCAATTCTGTGTGGTTGTAATGTTTGGCAGGTGGCGTGTGGGATCAGGGGGGGCTCCGACAGCAAACGGCCGATTCAGGTGTTAGGGGTGACAGATATGTCACCCAATATCGGCTGTGGGCCCGGGTCAGCGCCCGGCAACTTCTGACGAGGAGGGCTATGACTCCTCGTCATCAACGCGGCCCGACCCGAACCCGGCGTCGCAGCTCGGCGTAGGCAGCGGCCAGGACGCGGTCCCGGCCCTGCTCGGGATTGGGTGCGATGTCCGCGATGGGCGTGCGTTCGCCTGCTGGATCCTGAGCCAGCGCCGAGAAATCATCGGTTCGGTCATCGGAGCCATTTCCGGGTGATGGTTCGGTGGGGGACGCCGCCGGCAGATGCCCATCCAGGTCGCGTTCCGTGAACGATGGGGGCGATGATGTGTCCCCAGATATCCGAACCGTTGGCTCAAGCCCTCGGGCCTGGATGGCCAGACCCGAGGGTGTGAAATAGACCAGACTGGTCAGCAATAGGCCGCCACCCCAGGGCAGATCGAGGACGAACTGCACCGAACCCTTGCCGAAGGTCGGGCCGCCCACGACGCTGGCCCGTCGCCGGTCCTTGAGTGCGCCAGCCAGGATCTCTGCGGAGCTGGCCGTTCCGTCGTCGGTCAATACCGAGAGCGGTAATGCCTCCAGGAGATCCCCGGAATCGGAGCGCACGGTTTCGACGACCTGGCCGCGATGCCGGGCCGTGTAGATCAATCCATCATCCAGGAACTCATCGGCGATGGCCACGGCTTCGGCGACCAGCCCCCCCGGATTGCCCCGAAGATCGAGGATCAATCCGGTCAAGGGTTTCTCTGTCTGCAACGACGCCAACTCTCCCATCAGCTCGGCGTACGTCCCGCCCTGGAACAGCTTGAGCCTGACGTAGCCGATGTCGTCTTTCAAGCGTCGCCCTTCGACACTTCGGATCCGGACCACGTCGCGCGTCAGGGTGACGATCAGCGGCTCGTCCCGACCATTGCGGCGAATGGCGAGCCTCACCTTCGATCCGGGTTGTCCTCGGAGGTTCCGCACGATCTGATCCGCTGCAATCCCAGCAATGGGCATGCCGTTCACGGCCACGATCCGGTCCCCCGTCTTCAGTCCGGCGCGCTCGGCGGGACTGCCCGGTATGGTTGCGATGACCAGCACCCGATCGTCCCGGAAATCCACCTCCACACCGATTCCCGCGAACTGCCCTTCCGAGTCCTCTAGGAACTGCGCATAGCGTTGGGGATTGAGATACGCGCTGTGAGGATCGAGCCGACCAACCATTCCCTCCAGGGCGCCCTCCAGCAGTCGCTCGGAGTCGACCGGTTCGACGTGGTCCTGCTCGACGCGAGCCAGCACGACTGCCAGACGGTCCACGCCGTCGTAGGTGCGGTCGGCCGGGCCCCGTTCAGCCGAGGCGCAGGCACCCATGAACAGCGGCAAGAGCCAGCTGCCAAGCCAGATCCTGTGCCATTTCAGGGTGGGCCTCGCCCTCGAGCTCCAAGTCATCGGCCGAATCCTGCCATGAACTCAGCAACGGCGATCGGACTGTTGACCAATTCGCCCAGGGGGCCGGTCAGGAGCTCTGCTGAACAGTCGATTGATCCGAGGGTGTGAAAGGTGGTAGAAGGTGGTTGAGTTACTTGGATTCTGGTGCTCCAAGCGCCCCAAAACGAGAGGTTGGTTGCGTGGTAGACAATGGACCGAATCCCAAAGGGGGAAGCGACAAGCGCAAGCAGAGCCTCTACTTTCCAGAAGCGATGCTGCAGGAAATCAAGGATGAGGCGGCCCGGTTGGATCGTTCTCTGTCCTGGGTCGTACAGCGAGCCTGGAAGCTCGCTCGGCTTGAGGTCAAGAGGATCCCAAGTGTGAACGACATTGCCGACGACGAAGACGCGGACGCCGGCTGAGCCGAGCGCCGGGTCTCGAGCGGCTTCGAGCGGCGCCCCGGTCAAGCCCGTGGATTCTTGTCAGCTGGGCCAGCTGATGGTCCTGTTGGCGCATGATCTCAGGAACCCGCTCTCGGCGTTGCTGAGCAATCTGGAATATCTGATTGGCTCCTTCCCGTCTGACGATCCGGAGCTGAGCGAAATCCTCGCAGATGTCTCGGCGGCCTTCGACGGCTTGAACAACATCATCGACAACGTCGACGTGCTGGGGCTGTTCTACCGAGGTTCACAGGAAGTCCCGTTTTCGGATTGTGGTGCCCTGGGGGTCCTTCAGCAGGCACAGAAATCCTGTGCCCAGATCGCGGCCAGTCACCGCTGTGAGCTGGTTTCCTCCATTGCTCCGGGAACGCCCACCATCTCGATTCACACCAATGCCGGGATGCTGGGTCGCGCCTTGGTCAATCTGATCGCAAACTCCATTCAGCATGCACCCAGCCGCCCCGTGGAACTGGGGCTCGAGGTGGTTCAGGGCAACTGTCGTTTCACGGTCGTCGACAGGGGACCGTTGCTGGGGGCCAACAAGGAGACAGCCTTCAGCTTGGAGGGTCAGCTGGCGGCCAAGTCCACGACCGACGGACGCTACAGCCGGGGCTTCGGGCTCTTTGCTGCTCAAACCGCGGCGCGGGCGGCTGGCGCGACCTTGGATTGTGACGTGAGTGCTGGCCAGAACCGGTTCATCCTGAGTCTGCCGGTGAGCTCGGCGCGGGGGAGAAGTGGTCGTCCTAAGGTTGGACGATAGCCACTGACTCGGGCTCCCGGAACAGGAGCCGTCCGGTCTCGCCCGGACAGCGCCAGCAGGTGCTAAAGTACAGGCGTGGGCGGATTGAGTCATCATAAGCCAGGGCAACTGGACCGGGCTCGTCGAACATGACGAAACTGGCAGCCAGAAGGTACTCCTGGTCGCTCACTGGATAAAACGCCGCCACCACCGACGTCGTCTTGCCCGAGCGCCCCACGATGACCAGAATCTTGGCGCCGGCGACCGGGTTCCAGATGACGGGGGCCACGCTGAAGGTCAGCCCCTGTCGATCCCCCGGACCGCGCGAGACCACCGTGTCGGCGGCCTCCGGTTCCCGAAACAGCGTGAAGTCTTGGGCGAGCGCCTGGGTCCGCGGGTTTGCCTTGAGCAATTCGGCGATGCGAGCCGCGGGCAACGCGGCTGGTTCGAAGGTCTTGCCCAGGCGGGGCGGTTCGATCTTGGCCGCGTTGGGGGCGCCATGGCAGCAGCGGAATCCGAGATCGGGCGCAGAATCCGCCTCTTGTACCGAGCTTCGTCGAGCGCAACCGTGCCCGGCGGGGGGCGCGTCCCGGGACGCGCCGCGCACGACGGCCCGCACCCGCTCTCGGCTCGCCGACGGCACGTCGCTGGCGGTCCACTCCCTGACCACGATGCCCAGGGAGAGCACGTCGAAGCCGGAGGCACAGGCGGTGGGATCCTCGGCGCAGCGAGGCTCGAAGCGCAGGCCCGTCGAAAAGGGATCGTTCGCCGGGCCCCGACAGGCTCGCTCCCACTCGAGCTCCGTGCACAGGCGAGCGCCCCGTTCCGCGCAGCGGGAACGGGCCTCGTCGCGCGTCACTCCCGTCAGCGCCGGATGCTTCGGATCGTTGGGAAAGGGCAGGCGATCGATCTCGAAACCGCCCAGCTCGATCGAGGTCGGCGTCGGTTCCAACTGGGGCTGACGCCCTTCACTGCCGGGGCGGCTGCCGGCCAGGAACGTCCCGGAGGGGATCTCGACCCGTTCGCTGGGCAGGGGTGCGTGCCGTGGCTGCCGGTTCGCGAAGTCATTGATGCCGGCTTCGGGGGTTGCCGAGGGTTCCGGGGCCCCGTCTCCCTTTGGGTGACGGCAGCCCAGAACCAGCCCCATTCCCACGATAATCATGACTCGATCGGGCGACACGGCCGTCAGCTTACGGCGACCCCGGCTCCCGGCAAGTCCCGGTTCGGCCAGTCCCAACCGTGTCGGGAAGATGCGGGGGCCTCGTGGTGCGGTATGTTGGTCGTATGCCAGAAAAGCCGGACCGGCCCGGTGTGGCGGCGAGCCGCCTGGAGCAGCCCAGCCCATCCCGCGCGAGCGGTGCCAGCAGTGTCTCGCCGGGATGGGGCCAAGGGGGCGTTGCTTTTCCTGATGGGATGCTCCGACTCTGCCGGGTCCTCGGTGACAGGGCGGTCCGCCCCTCCAGGGAGGTGTTGCAGCTGGCCATCCTCGCCTGCTGGTCACTGGCCCACCGTCGATTCCAGGGTGGGTCCGACGCGCAGGAGCCACCGGTGGAGGCGGGGCCCCAAGAGATGGTCGACGGATGACCGACACGGAATCACTCAGCCTGCCTGGGAGGATCCTGTGGCTGACCGTTGACCCTGAACGGCTAAGGACCCAACTTGGGGGTGACAGCTTGCCTTCAGCCCCGTCACCCCAAACGCTGCTGGACCGCCTCTCCACCGACGAAATCCTGCCCGCCTGGGCCTGTTTCGAGTTCGATCATTCGCTTGGAGACTCCGCCCTGGTTGGGCTGCGCGGAGGTCTCGTCGAGCCCTGTGCCATCCGAAAGGGCGGGTTCTCGGTGATGGTTTCGGGAGCTTTCCAGGGGACGGGCAGCTCGCGCGAGGTGGCCCCCTTGGCCCTGTTGCACGCCGGGATCCGCCTGCTGGTGGCGCGAAGCTTCGAGCGCATCTATCGGCAGAACTGCCACGCCCTGGGCCTTTTGACTTGCACGGACTTCGCCCTGATCGAACCCCTGCTGCGCGGCGAAGGGATCACGAAGCAGACCCTCTTGCAGCAGCTCGAACCCGCCGCACGCGAAGTGGTCGAGGCGGGGGGGCTGTTGGGCTACACACGGCGCCGATGGTCGGGTCCTTTGGTCTTGAACCCGCAGCAGACGGCGCCTCGCCCCGAGACCCGAGCCGAAACGATCCCGCTCTGGCACGGCGTGGCGCCTCGCCCTCAGACCCTGGTCGAAAAGATCCTACTCTCGCACAGCGCGGCACCCCGCGAAGCTTCCCAATGGGGACTTCGCCCCCGGGACCGGGTGGAAATCGTACCGGACATCCGCTTCTCCCATGACTATGTGACGGCCATGATCGACGCCCTGTACCGGGAGGGTTTCGGGCAGGACGCCGCCTTGGCCGATCCGGGCGGGATCGTGCTGTTTGCCGATCACCTGACGCTCTTCGGTGATCCGCGGGGCGGCGCCGCCAGCCGCCCCGAGTTATTGGCGAAGGTGCGGCGCCTCACCGAGACCCAGCGGGAGTTCGCGCGACGGCACGGTCTACGCCTGCTGGAGTCGGCTCCCGCCTCCCAGCCCTCGGACGACCTGGGTCACGGGATCTGCCATTTGGCGATACTGGAGCGGTTGGCTCGTCCCGGCATGGTGATCGTGGGGACCGATTCCCACACCCCCACCGCCGGTGCGCTCGGGTGTTTGGGGTTCGGCATTGGATCGACGGAGATGGCCTGCGCGCTGCGCACGGGCACGGTCAGCCTCACCGTACCGGAGAGCCTGCGAATCGAGTTGGTGGGCAAACTCCCCGCGGGCGTGATGGCCAAGGACGTCATGCTTCATCTCTTGGGCACCCCGCGTTTTCGACAGGGCTGGCCGCTGTCCCGCGTGCTCGAATTCTCGGGGCCAGGTCTCGACGCGCTCTGTCTCGACGAACGCGCGACGCTCTGTTGCATGGCGGTGGAGGCGGGGGCCTTCTCCGCGCTGGTGGACGCGGCCCCTGCCCTGGGGGACCTCGCGACGGCTCGCGGTGTCTCTGAAGAGGAGTTCTTGGCCGACTGGGCGCGGGCCGATCCGCACGCAGAGTACGCCGACCGATTGACCGTCGACCTGTCCGAGATTCGTCCCATGGTCGCCCTGCCCGGCGATCCCCACCAGACCGTGCCGCTGCAGGAGCTGTTGGCAGGTCCAGCCATACCGATCGACATCGCCTACGCAGGCTCCTGCACCGGAGCCAAGTGGGCCGACATCGAAGCCGTCGCGGCAGTGGTTGCCGAGCGCTTGGCTCGGGGGAACGGGCTGCCCGCTCGGGTCCGATTCTACGTACAGTTCGGTTCGGTCAGGATCCGTCGCTGCGCCGAACAGGCAGGACACGTAGAACTGTTCCAGCGTGCCGGAATCATCTTGCTCGAGCCGGCTTGCGGCGCTTGTATCCGAGCTGGTCCTGGTGTTTCGACTCGACAGGGAGAGGTGACCGTGAGTGCAACCAATCGGAATTTTACGGGCCGCAGCGGTCCGGGCGCGGTGTACCTGACCAACCCCACGGTGGTGGCGGCGTCGGCCTTCGCGGGACGTCTCGCTGTAACCGAGGAGCGAGCATGAGTCGCAAGGCCGTTCCGGGAGGGCTCAGGCCCCGCAGCACCAAGGGCGGGCAACCGCGGGCGCCCGAACCGGTCGACGTTGGACCGCTGACGGCGAGTCAGGTCCGAAGCTACCCGGTTGGGGTCAACATGTTCGTCGAGCTCCGCTACGAGGTTCGCGACGCGGAGTCGGCTCCACTACTGGACCACCCGGAACGGATGGGCGTGGTCATCGGCGCCGGACAGCTGCTGCCCAGCGTGGAACGCGCGCTGGACGGGTTGCTCGCCGGGGAGGAACGCACCGTCGAGCTCCCCTCCGAGCAGGCCTTTGGGCCTCGGGATCCCGCGGCCGTCGTCGCCTTCGAGCGCACCGAGTTTCCGGACGACGTAAAGTCCGGAGACAACTACGAGGTGGAGGACGCGGACGGACGGACCCTGGTGCTCCGGGTTTTGGAGGTCGACGCCGACGCGGTCGTTGTGGACATGAATCACCCCTTGGCGGGCCAGGATCTGGAGGTTCAGGTCTCCGTACTGAGTGTTCGGCCAGCCACTGAGCAGGAAATTGAGCTAGCGTGCGCGATCGCCAACGACCCTGGGGACCAGTCCGAACCCTGCCTGCTGGCCCCCGAGCACTTGCTCGGGGGGCGGTGCCGGCGCTAAACCCCGTGCCCCTAACCTCGTACTGTTCTGGAGCTTCACGATGCGCGAACCCGACGGTTTCATCTTCGACGTTCGAGTCCGAGAACGCCTGCTGCGGGCCGGACGCCTGTCACCGGAAGCCGTGGACAGGCATCTGGCGGCTCTCACCGATCGGGCGGCGGACGCAGAACAGATGGGTCACGACCAGCCCGCGCTGTCGCATCCCGACGCAGACGGGGCAGACGGTGGTTCGTGCGCGGCGGACTCGGCCGACGAGGACGATTCCTCGAGCGCGACGGAGCGCAGCTCATGACTGATTCCGATCCGGCATCGGCAGCTTCCAAGGCAGAGGCCCCCGCCGGTTCGGATCGAGATCCAGTCTTGGACGGTGGCGCCTTCCCAGCCATCGATTTCGCTACGTTCGTCCTTTCGCTGAGCCACTCCGCCCTGGTCAATCTCGGGGATGCGCCCAACCCGATTGACGGCAAGAGGGACGTGAACCTGGCACTCGCCCGTCAGACCATCGATCTGCTGAGTCTTCTGGAGACCAAGACGCAGGGGAATCTGAGCGGCGAAGAGGAGCGCGTCCTGGAACAGGCCCTGTACGATCTTCGCGTACGATACGTGGAGGTCGCCCGGCGTCCCGGATGACACGCCCCAGCGTCCGCCTAATCTGCAGGCGAACGTCGAGGGTCGTTCTGGCCATGTTCGTTGTGTCATGGCCCCTGGCTTGCAAGGGTTCCGGTGATGGTGCGGCGTCCCGTGGCGAGAGCCAGCAAGTCATGCCGCCCAGGACGACGGCCAATCCCTCGCCTGGGGCAGTTGTTAACCCTTCCCAGTGCCTTCCCCACAGCTTCGCCGATCTGGCCGCGCGAATCGATCCGGCGGTGGCGCAGGTCAAGACCAAGCAGGAGCGCGTCGCGGATTCGGGGAGCCGTCGGATCGTGGGTGAGGGGTTGGGAAGCGCCTTCGTCTACGACGCGCAGGGCCTCCTTCTGACCAACTATCACGTGGTCGAATCGGCCACGGAGATCCGAGTCGTTCTGGGCGATCGACGGGAGCTCCCCGCCCAGGTGATCGGCGCTGATCGTCTGACCGACGTTGCCCTGTTGCGTGTGGCAGAAAAGGGGCTTCCGGCGCTGGCCCTCGGGGATTCCGATGCCCTGCGGGTGGGAGACTGGGTGGTCGCTGTCGGCAATCCCTTCGGACTCTCCCACACCGTCTCGGCGGGGATCATCTCGGCCAAGGGACGAACCGGGCGAGATCTCGAGGACCTCGGTGACGCCAGCGGCTACTATGACTTCGTCCAAACCGATGCCAGCATCAATCCTGGCAACTCGGGCGGGCCCCTGGTGGATCTGGAAGGCAGGGTGGTGGGCATCAATACCGCCGTGCGCGCCCAGGCCAACAACATCGGCTTTGCCATTCCCGTGAACATGGTGCGCGAGCTGCTGCCCGCCCTGCTGGCGGAGGGACGCATCCGACGCAGTGCTCTGGGGGTGCGAGCGGACACCGTGACCGTCGATGACGTGTCGCGGCTCCGACTCCCGGACTCGAGCGGGGCCATCATTCGGCAAGTCCAGGCGGGTACCGGGGCGGAGCGCGCCGGGTTGCGTGAGGACGACGTGGTCCTGAGCTTCAAAGGCGAAAAGATTGCGGGCCCCGAGCGGCTACGCTGGGTGGCCAGTATGGCCGGTGTGGGTCGCCGAGTCGCGGTCCAGGTGCTCCGGGGCAATCGTCGGCTGGACGTTCAAGTCACGCTGGGGGAGCTCAAGCTGCCCAACTGAGGGGCCCCCCGCGGTTCGGGGAAAAAGGCCTGGCTCGACGGCGCTCACGCCTGGTGACCGCGGCCCCCGCGGCTCGGTCGGGGAGAAAAGGGAACGTCCCGTCGTAGGTCCGGACGTGCCTTCCTTCTCCAACCGCGCCACCGCTCCTGTCTTCCTTCCCGCCTCCCCCGGAAGGGAATCGCTCCTGCCAACGCCCTGTCCCCGGGGCCCGAGGGATCACCCGGTGCGTAAATCCCGCGGCGCCTCGGATCGGGATGTCGTGGGTTTGAATAGACCCGTAGCGCCCCCGTCCAAGGTTCCGGATCGGAATGAAGAGGCCACGGTCGAGCAGGATTGGGTGGAGCGCGCCAGGACCGGCGACGCCTCTGCGTTCCGCTGGTTGGTGGAGAAGTACGAGGGGCGGGCACTGCAGCTGGCGATCGGATTGGTCAAGAACGAGCACGACGCGCACGAGATCGTCCAGGAAGCCTTCCTGCGGGTCCATCGAGGCCTGCCCAGCTTCGAAGGGGGTGCCAGCTTCTACACGTGGCTCTATCGGATCGTCACCAACCTTTGTATCGATCTGGTGCGAAGACCCTTCCGCCAGCGCACCGATCTGCACCGAGCTCTGGAGCAACTGGGGGACGTGGCCGCGTCGATGTTTCCCGCTCTGCAAGGGACGGACCCGGTCGATTCGATGCAACGGGCCGAGCTCTCGGCCAAGCTGCAGCGGGCCCTCGACGCTCTGCCCCCCTACCATCGCGAGGTCATCGTGATGAGGGAGCTCGAAGGCATGAGTTATCAGGAAATGGCCGAGGCCATTGCCGTCTCGAAGGGCACCATCATGAGTCGGCTATTCCACGCCCGTCAGAAGCTGCAACGGGCCCTGCATGCGGAGTACCTCGAACGACGGGGGCGAGCCCACGGGGGTCGGTCCAAACCATGACCTCGCTCAAGCTCCTGCGCCTGACCGCCTGGTTCGACGGCGAGCTTTCGCAACCGCAGGCCGAGGAGCTGGAACTCCAAATCGAGAAGGATGCGGAACTCCAGGCGCTGGTCGCAGAATGGGAGGCCATTCGGGCGGGCTTGCGCTGCCTGGTTGAAGCAAAAGAGCCCGACGACCAGGAGCGCCCGGCACGCTGTTGCGGGGACCGGATATCCACCGTCGCACCGCTCAGGGATTCTCGCTGGGCGGAACGCTCGAGGTAGTGGCCTTTTCCAGATCCAAGATCTTCGCTTCACCGACGTAACTCTTGGTCTCGTAGCGAGTGATCTGTCCAATGCGTCGGACGATGGCCGCCATCCGCTCTGCCTCCGAGAGGATGATGTTGGTCGCCTGGGACATGGTGGCATCCTGGGCGAGATTGCGGCGAATCAATTCCGCGTAGCCGATGATGCTGGTGAGCGGCTGGTTGAGCTCGTGGGCGGCGGCGCCCGCCAGCTCGGCGACAATCGCCTGTCTCTCGCGGGAGCGCAGCTCCACCTGAGCCGCCTCCAATCGCTGCTGCATTCGCAGTCGTTCCCTGAGGTCCGTGAATATGCCCACGGCCCCCACGGGGCGCCCGTTCTCCACGATGAATGCCGCTGACAGAGAGGTCGGAATGCTCTCTCCGTGCCGAGAGCGAACGTCGACCCGGTGTCCCTCCAAACGACCCCAGCCCCCGTGAGCCGGATCCACCAAGCGCCGCAGCACGCGCCGCGCCTCACCCGGCGGGTACAGCTCGGCGATGCTCATCCGATCCACCACCTGATTGGCGGCCAGGGCGAACATGCGCGCCGCCGCCCGATTGAAGAGCAGGATCTTGCCCTGAACGTCGGTCGAGATGATGGCGTCGACCGAACTGTCAATCACCCGTTCCAGGAAATCCTTGGTCTGTTTGAGTTCGATGGCCGTCTGCCGCTCGATGGTCACGTCTCGGAAGGTCAAAAGGATGGCATTGTCCTCGTGAAGGACGCTGCTAAAGCTGATGTTCAGGATGATCGACACGCCAATCTTGGTTCGCGTGCGCATGTCCACCCCGCGGGGGTAGATGCCATCCTCGAAGCCCCGCAACAGGCGGAGCGCCAAGCTGTGCGCTTCCGGCTCGAACAGGGTCAAAAGGCGCATCTCGCGCAGTTCGGAGGCGGCAAACCCGGTGATCTCCCGGGCCCGGGGGTTGGCGAAGAGCACACGCCCTTCGCGATCGATGACGATCATGCCCTCGGCGGCACTTTCGAAGAAGTCGGCGTAGCGCTGGAACAGCTGGACTCGCCGCTCCGCTTCCAGCCGAGCAAAGGCACTCTGCTCGCTCTGATCCCTGAGAGACTGCAGGACGCGGGCGTTGGAGAGGGCGATGGATGTCGCGTTGGCCACGGTTCGCACCAGGGCCAACTCCTCCTCGTCGAAACGTGCCTCCTGCCGAGCCCGCATGAAGATGACGCCGTGGGGCGAGGACTCGTGGAGCAAGGGAACCAGGGCGGCGCTGTGGAAGGGCAGACTCTCTTGACCCTGCAGGCTGGCCAGCAGCGGGTGGTGGGGTGTGTCGTACAAGACCAGGGACTCTCCCGTCTCCATGACGGAACGAATCTCGGGGTACCCGGTCAGAGAGATGGGGAGATCCTGCAGGGACTGGTCGTCACTGGTTGCCACCACGAACGCCACGTCGGGCTGTTCCCCCACCAGGACGATGCTGCACCGATCCACTCGGACCAGCTCCGCAATACGAGTCACCACCATGGACAACAGCGTGCGAATGTCGCGGGAAGAGGCCAGGGTTTGGGTCAGCTCCACGACCAGCTGGGCGTTTTTCTCCCGCAAACTGAGGCGGTCCACGAACTCGCGCAGGCGGAGCTGACCCCGCAGGCGGGCGATGAGCTCGGTGGGACGGAAGGGCTTGTGCACGTAGTCGTCCGCGCCCTCGGCGAAGATGCGGCGGATGTCCTCGTCCGCATCCAGGGCGGTCAGGACCACCACCGGGACGTCGGAAAACGCGGGATTGCCTCGGATATGTCGCAGCACCGAGTAGCCGTCGGCACCCGGCATGACCAGGTCCAAAAGGATGAGCGATGGCTTGGCCTGCTCGAGCCAGGTGAGCGCAGCGTCCCCGTCGGCGACCGCAACGCAAGCCATGTTGGTGGAGGTCAGAGTCTGAACCAACACATGACGACTCACGGCGTCGTCGTCGACGACCAGTACGGGGTTCGCCAGGGACAACTCGGGTCATCCTAGAGTAACCCCTCGACTGAGGCAAACACCGGCCCGGCGCGCCCCCTCGGCCTCGGCCATCAGGTCGAACGCTCGCCCCCGCCTGGGGACCTTGGGGCCCTAATCGACCCAGGCCGGCGCCGCCATTGCCACGGGCAGCCCCGCTTCCACGAGCGCGGGCTCGATCAGCTGGCGATTGCCGACCGCCACGATGACCAACCGATCGGGTGTCAGTCGCTCCGCTTCCCGAAGCGCATCCGCAATCCCCAACGAGGCAACCTGTTTGGAAAATTCCGCATAGTACCGGGGTGACAGATCATGGACGAAGAGGTTTTCCAGATCCAACTGCAAGAGCTGCCCCGTTTCCAGGTGGGCTCCGAGGCCGTGGACGAGATCCGCGCGAGCTCGCTCCATCTCGCCCGGTGTCACCGGGCGAGCGGCGGCACGACCGCGAGCCGCGGTCAACTCGCCGAGGATCTCTCGAACGGCGGCGCCGGTCACCTCCGTCTGGACGCTGGTCATCACGGTGAGCGCGCCGAAGTCTCGGGCGGCGACCAGAGTCGACGAGGCGCCGTAGGTGTAGCCGTTCTTTTCCCGCAGATTGTGGTTGATGCGTGAGGTGAACAGACCGCCCAGCACGTTGTTGAGGATCTGGCGGGCCTCGTAGCCGGCGCTGGCTCGAGCTGGCATGCCTTGGGCTACGAAGAGGGCCGTCTGCACGGCCTTGGGCCTGTCGATGAGCCACACTCGCGTACCCGAGGGTTCGGGTGGCGTCCGATCGGTTCGGGGTGGGGGTTCAGAGCGTCCGGCGAGGGGCGCCAAGGATCGGTCGGCAGCGATCAGGACCCGTTCCTTGGACACCGGTCCGACGACGACCAACGCCGTGCTCCGTGGCGTAACCCAACGTTCGTGCCAGTCCCGCAGATCGCCGATCTTCAACGCCTCGACGTCGGGGAGACTGCCCCCCACTGGAGCTCCCAGCTCGGGGCCCAACAGGGCGCGCAGCCCCGCCAACGAAGCGAGGCGCATCGGGTTCTGGCGTTGGGCTCGGAGCCCGTCCAGCCACTCGCCTTTGACGCGGTCGAACTCCTTGGGCAAAAACGCAGGCTGCAGGGCGGCTTCTGCCAACAAGTGCAGCGCCCGTTCCAGATCATCGGGGAGGCACTGGACCGAGAGGCGAATCGAATCGCGCAGCGCATCGTTCTCCAGCGTGGTTCCCAGGGACTCCACCGCATCGGCCAGGTCCTCGCTGGAACGGAGCTTCGTGCTCTCGGTGAGCATCCGAGCGACCAGGGCCGCGAGCCCACTCTTGCCGGCGGGCACATCCGACGCGCCGTGACGCACCACCAGAGCGGCGGTCACCGCGCCCCGGGGGCGCTCCAGGGTGAAAACTCGTACCCCGTTGGGAAGGGTCTGCACCGCAGGGCTGGGCACGACCAGCTGCGTGCCCGGTCCGGGTGGAGGCGGTTGGGCGCGGAAGTCCGCGGAGGCGGGCGGCGGGACTGCCACGATCTTGGCCTGGGGTTGGGGAGGGGGTGCGGCACTGTGCTGGGCGCTGCACCCGCAAAGGCCCATCGCGCACAGCAACAACAGGGACGATGGCCCGAGTTCACGCCGTTTTTTCATGGTTTCTTCCCCTGCGTCGAGGCGGGCACGGTCACGACGGTGACTCGGCGCGAACGCGCCAGATGGGTCTTTGTGACCCGTTGCACGTCCTGTCCGCTGACCGCTTGCAGCTTTTCGACCAGACAGGGCAATGCCCCTGGATCTCCGAGATAGTGGTTCAGCCTTTGCAGTATTCCGGCCCTTCCCGACTCCCCACTCGAATCGTTGAGGAGCTCGATCTCCTGGCGTAGGCTAAGAAGATGCGCCCGTTTTGCTCGCTCCAATTCGGCGTCGGTGACCGGCCCCTTGGCGAGCCGCTCTAGCTCACGATCCAGTGATTGCTCGACGCGCGCCACGGGGACCGAGCTCATCGCCAGCGCGCTCACCGTGACCAGTGAGCCCAGTTGGTTGGCGTCGAGGTCGGCGTCCACTGAGAGGGCGAGCTTTTCCTTGACCACCAGCTGGCGATACAGGCGTGAAGCCTTGCCCTGGGCCAGGATGGCTGCGGCAACGGACAGCGGGGCTTCGTCTGGGTCATACGCGGGGGGAGCCGTCCAGGTGAATGTCACCCGGGGTACCTCGACCGGCTCTTTGACCTCGAGACGTTGGGGCAACGTCGTGGGCTGCTGGGCGTGTTGTGCAAGCGGGGGCTTGGGCAGACTTCTCAGGGGCCCAAAATACTTCTCGACCAGGGCCCGTGCCGGCTCGGGGTCGAAGTCTCCGGCGATGGTCAACGTGGCATTGCTCGGTGCGTAATACGACGCGTAGAAGCTCTGGACGTCCGCCAAGGTCGCGGCCGAGAGATCCTCCATCGAACCGATGATGGCACCATGGTAGGGGTGCCCGGCGGGGTAGACGGTATCCAGTCGCTTCAACTGGCTCGGGCCGTAGGGGGCATCCTCATAGGCCTGGCGCCGCTCGTTTTTCACCACGTCGCGCTGCAGATCCAGCTGCTCCTGACCCACGCCATCCAGCAAGAATCCCATCCGATCGCTCTCGATCCAAAGGACTCGTTCCAGGTACTCCCGGGGCACGGTCTCAAAATAGTTGGTTCGATCCCAGCTGGTCGTGCCATTGACTCCGGTGGCGCCCATCTCCTCCATCAAGCGGTCGAAGTCGGGGCCGACGTGGCGCGATCCGGCAAACATCAGGTGCTCGAAGAGATGCGCGAAGCCGGAGCGCCCCCGGGGTTCGTTGGCGGGGCCCACGTGGTACCAGAGGCTGACCGCTACGCGCGGCAGGCCGGGGTCATGGTGCAGGATGACCTGTAACCCGTTGGGGAGTGCGTAGCTCTGGTATGGGATCACAAACGGCGAGTCCTGCTGCGCGACGCAGACCGACCCAGCGGATTTCGCCACCGGGGATGGGGAGGAGGGCTCCTGCGCCAATGCCTCGGGACAGGCTCGCTGCAAGAGCAGCCAGTACAGGACCAACCGGCCCAATCGATGGGTGAGGTCGCGGATGCGCATGGCCGAGAGCGTACGACACAACCCCGCAGCTGCACCCCGGTCCCCGTCTTGCTCTGGTGCAAGCGGTCGTGGTACGCGACCGAATCGGAGGCACAACATCATGTCGCAGCAATACCCCGGACAGCCCGGAGGCTTTGGCGGCCAACCGCCCGGTTACGGAGGTCCTCCAGCTGGAGCGCCTCCCGGGGGTGGTGGGTACCCGCCGCCCGGTGGGTATGGCCCTCCACCCGGCCCGCCACCAGGTGGCTATGCCCCGCCGCCCGGTGGCTATGCCCCGCCGCCCGGGTTCGGCGCGCCGCCGGCCCCGATGGGCCCGGTGCCCATGGCTCCGGCCAAGTCCGGCGCGATGATGTGGGTCGGAATCGGGTGCGGCATTTTCGTCCTTCTGGCTCTCGTCGGGGTCGGCGTGGCGATCTGGTGGTTTCAGCGCGTTTCCAGGGAAGCGGTCCATGATTTCGGTCAGCAGCTGGCCAGCGCCAGCGCGGCGGTGAGCCAGTTGTCGGCCCCCCCTTCGTCGGCTGCGGGATCTCCGGCTGGCGCCGGTGCCGAATGCACCAAGGCCCGTTCCTGCTGTCTGGCCATCGTCGAGAAGACGGCCGCCGGGGCCCAAGCTGCCACCGCGTGCGAGGCGTTCCAGAACCCAGCGCTCCCAACGCTGGCTTGTACCCAGGCTCTGGAGGGCTACCGCAAGGTGGCTCAGCCGCTGGGCGTCTCCTGCGACTAGTTCCCAAATCCCCTTGCGGGGCGACCGAGGGCCGCGGTATCCCCGGGGGCGCCTTCGGGTAGAAGCCACGCCTGTCCGAATCCTAGCCAAGGAGCTTGCCGGTGACCCGTTTCCACCATTCGTCTGGTTCGTTCGCATTCCTCGGCGCGCTGCTGGTGCTCGGTGCTGCCGTAGCCTGTGGTCCCCGCCTCAAGCCCGTCGAGTACGAGGAACCACCTCAAGGTTCCGGTCCCGCTGCGGAGGACGATGTCGAACAGGGTGGAGGCGAAGAGGGTTCGTCGTCAGCCTCTTCTTCGGAAGGGAGCGGCTCGGAGTCGAGCGGTTCCTCCGAGGGTTCGGGGAGCGAGGCAGCCGGCACCAAGTTCTCTCCTTGCGGCGAGAAGAAATGTGGGGCCCCCTGCACCGAGTGCGCGCCCTACGACGAGAACTGCATGGAAGTCCTGGTCATGAAGCAGTGCAACGCCGAAGGCGCCTGCGTCCCTGCCCCTGCCGAATGCAAGGCGGCCAAGAAGAGCAAGGACAAGGCAAAGAAATAGGGCCAGGCTAGGCGGGGCTCTCGGCTCTCGGAGCAGGCAGCCAGTCGGAGCTCCCATCCCGATCGACGCGCAGGGCGTCCATCCCCGCGCGATGGGCTGCCTCGACGCCCAATTCGGCATCCTCGACCACCAGGCATCGCGAGGGCAACACGCCGATCCGCTCGGCTGCCAGAACGAACATGTCGGGGAAGGGCTTGCCGCGTGAGACGTCGTTGGCCGTGACCACGGCCCGAAACCAAGACCGGATCCCCAGGGACTCCAGGGTTCGTTCCACCGTCCTGACTTCGCTGCCCGAGGCCACGGCCAGCGGACACAGGGCTCTAGCCTTTTCGGCCAGCTGCAGCACAAATTCGATGGGCTGAACGTCGGCCAAGCTCACGTCGTAGTGCCGCCGTTGGGCTTGGGCCACCGCCTCGGGATCCAACCCGGCCCCGAACTGACGGTTGAGCTCCGCCACTGTGTTTTCGAGCTTCATGCCGGCCCGGCGCAGGAACAGCTCCCAGGGGAACTCGAAGGGCGCGTGGTGTTCCCGAAGCGCGGCCTGCCACGCCCGATGGTGAGCCGGCATCGTGTCAGCCAGAGTTCCATCGCAATCGAAAAGAACGGCCGCGTAGCTCTCCAAGGGGACGGGAACCATGCGGCGAGCGTTACCATGCGGGGCGTGGGGCGGCTGCCAATCTCGCACCTTTGACTACCTGATGGTGATGTCGGGTCTGGTATCGACACCATCCGGTCTGTGGTAAGAAAGGAGAAGTGAGCTTCATGGTTGACGGAAGCGGCGCTCGAAGGAGGCGAGGTGGGGTGTGCGGGCTCCCCTGGACCTTGCTAGCCGCCATTTTTGTCGCCGTCCCCTCGGTCGGTCCGTCCTGCAGCGTGTACGACGAAACTCTGCTGACCTACACGGGCGGCTCCCGCAACGAGGACGGCGGGAGTGAATCGAACGAAGGTGGCAATCCGCCCAACGGTGGAACCAGACCGGTGGGTGGTCGGAGCTCCGGTGGGGAGCCAGGCGGCGGAGAAGCGGGGGAGGAATCGGGCGGCTCGGGCCAAGGCGGCGAGTCCCAAGGGGGACGCGCGGGAGCCAGCGCTGGGGGTCGTGCCGGAGGTGGTAACGGCGGTTCGGGACTCGGTGGCGCGTCTCGTGGCGGGCAGGGCAACGGTGGTGATTCGCTGCCAACCGGCGGGATGGGAGCGGGTGGTGTTCCCGGTGGTGGTGGTGTCGCAGTCGGAGGGGCTCCGCTGGGAGGTGCCCCGCAGGCAGGCGCTCCGGCTTCGGGGGGTGAGGTGAGTGAAGGTGGTGCTGCTCCCGCGGAGGGTGGCGCGCCCACCGAGGGCGGAGCGGTGAACCAGGGAGGCGACGGGGGTGTCGTTAGCGATGGCGGGAGTTCCGCTGGTGCCCCGACGGCAGGGCAAGCTGGTTCCGCCGGCGAGGGCCCACCCAGCTACGTCATCGATCCCATCGAGGACTCCAACGTCAAGATCAATACCAAAGTCGTGGGGATCCGGGGGTCTTGGTACCGGTTCCCCGTTGCGACGACGACCATCTCGATGCCGTTGTTCGACGAAGTGGAGGAGACCGCACCGGATGGGATCACATCGACGCGGGCCGCGCGGGGAGTCTCCGAGGCGATCGCGGATGCTTCGACGGGGATGGGTTTCGACCTGAACGCGGCAGATGGCGCTGCGGCGGACGAGAAGGGGTTCTTCGACCTCACACCCTATCCCGGGATCCGGTTCTGGTACCGGGCGGTGGGGCTGGATGCCGATTATCCCGTGAGTTGCGTGATCCTGATCGCGGGCACCGTTCCCGAAAATGCAAGTGGGACCTGCACCGAAGACTGCTATGACCATTACAATGTTGTGCTGCCGGACATGGACGGGGATTGGCACAGCATCGATCTCTTCTTCCCGGGTGGAACCGGCACGCCGGTTTTCGCGCAGGAGGGATGGAGCGGGATCGAAGTGCCTTGGGATCCGACCACGGCAATCGGCGTGCAGTTCGTAGTCAAGCAGGATACGCCGGCCTTCGAAATCTGGATCGACCAGGTCGAGCTGATTCCGCCCGCCTGACAGCGCCGCGCTGGAGCACGTCGTGTCAGGTCATCGCAATCACGGGAGGGTATCGTTGGGGAGCTCTGCGTGCCTGCAGTTCGGCGTGACGGACTTGCTGGTGGGGCTCGCGTTGTTGGGCCTGGCGGCCCTGTTGGTCGTGTTGGTCCCGGCTGGCCCCGTCCTCGGCCTGGCCGTGTTGGGCACGCTGGGGCTCGCCCTGGGAGTGATGCTGCGCGGCAGAAGGCACCCCGAGCCGGTCCTGTTGCGTCCAGTGGCGCATGACCTGGTGGTCAAGAGCCTGCCCGATCCGGTGTTGGTCCTGGATCTGGAGCGTCGACTGGTCGACTGCAATCCCGCCGCTTCGGCGCGGTTCGGGTTGCGACCCGCGGGGGCGCTCGGTCGACCCGTTGCCGAGGTCCTTCGCAACTGGCCGGGCGTGAGCAAGGCGCTCGAGGAGCTCCGGTGCAACACCGACATCACCGAGACGCGACCCGACCGAGAGCCGTTGGTCTTCGAGGCCAGCGTCACCCCGCTCGAATTCGAGCCAGCCGAAGTGGCGGGGTGGGTCGTCGTTCTCCGAGACGTGACCGCTCAGCGCCGCATCGAGACCGAGCTTCGCTCTTCACGGGATTGGCTCAAGGAGCGCGTGCACCACAGCACCGGTGAGCTCCTGGTGGCCAACCTGAGCCTGCGCAAGGAAATCAAGGAGCGAGTCCGGACCGAATCCGAGAATGAGAACCTGGTGCAGCAGTTGAACCACGCCCAGAAGCTGGAGTCGGTGGGGCGCCTGGTCGGTTGTGTCGCTCACGATTTCAACAACGTGTTGACCGCCATCTTCGGCAACGTGGCGGTGGCGCGTCGGGAGCTGGAGGCTAGCGGACTGGAGGCACAGGCCCTATCGGACATCGAGCGGGCTGCCGAGAGCGCCGCGGCGCTGACCCGTCAGCTCCTGGCCTTCAGCCGCAAGCAGACACCGGAACGCCGCATCCTGGATCTGAACCAGATCGTCGACGCGGTGAACCGACTGCTTTCGCATTTGATGGGGAAGCACATCGAGGTCAAGACGCAGCTCTGGGCGGAGCCCCTGGTTGTCGAGGTCGATCCGTCGCAGATTGAACAGGTCCTGGTCAACTTGGCCGTCAATGCCAGGGACGCCATGCCCGAAGGGGGCCTGCTCACCCTCGAGACCCGGGAGCTCCGGCTCGACCCATCGGGCGAGGCTTGCCAGAAGGACCAGGATGGCGTGCCGATCGCCCGCCTGACCGTGCGGGACACCGGTTGCGGCATGGCTCCAGAGGTTCTGGAGCAGGCCTTCGAGCCCTTCTTCACCACCAAGCCGCCGGGGGAGGGCACCGGCCTTGGCTTGGCAACCGTGCAAGGGGCCATCGCGCAGAATGGAGGGAAGCTCCACGTGACCTCCAGCGTAGGACGAGGCACCGAATTTCGGATCGATCTGCCCCGGCTGGAACGAGCAGCTCAGGCACCCAAGGCGTCCTGACGGCGGGTTGCGGCGGGTGACGGCGCGTCGCGGTGGGAATCGGCGGGAATCGGCGGGTGACGGCGCCAGACAGCCTGTGACGGCGCAATGCAGCGTGTCCGTCGCGAGACGGCGTGTCCGTCGCGAGACGGCGTGTCCGTCGCGAGACGGCGTGTTGCGATGGGTCCGGCGGATATCGGGAAGGGATTGCGGATATCGGGAAGGGATTGCGGATATCGGGAAGGGATTGCGGATATCGGGAAG
>CAZYKT010000017.1:109743-109814 GCA_964648165.1 uncultured Polyangiaceae bacterium
GGATTGCGGATATCGGGACTGACCGCTCCCCGGGAATAACAAAGCAAAATTAGGCACTTGCAGGGGGCAGG
>CAZYKT010000018.1:0-25340 GCA_964648165.1 uncultured Polyangiaceae bacterium
GCGCTTGCCACCGCCGACGAACCCAGTATCCAGATCCAGCTGTTGGAGGATACTGTTACCGGTGGCAGTGGCTTGACGATCCGCAACGTGACGTTCAATCCCATGCGGGTCCGAGTCATGCTGGGTGATGCCGATAATGCCGTTCTGCGGGAGGACGGTGTGTTGCGGATTGCACCCGGCACCGAGCGGCGAGTGGACTGGGAGGGATCCGAGGACCGAGTCGTTCTCTTCGACTGGGGTATCGAACCGTCATTGAGCGGAACACCACCCCAGCAGCCGAGGCAGATTCCCAGACGGCCCATGCTGCAACGGCTGGGCAACATCGGTCTGGCGATAGGTATTGGTCAGCGCCGTCAGAATCTAAGGGACTTGGACGAAGAGCTCCTGCTACAGGGGTATTCAGAGACTAACCTGACCTTTACCACGTTCGCGGTGGATCTGCCTTTCAGCTACCGTCGGTTCCGTGCCAGCATGGGCGCCTCCGCAGGGGGACAGGATCTGCGACACATCTCGACCGGGCGAGAGGCGTCGCTGTGGACGGCAGTGGGCGGGATCAGTTTTGGCTACGAACTGTGGCGCTCCCAATCCTTCTCAGTCTTCCCGTTGATGGGGGTGGAGCTCGGGGAGCTTCGTCTGGAAATCCCGAAGGGCACGCCGCCCATCCTACCCAGGAGCCTTTCGACGTTTGACGTCTCCCGAAGAGTGGTCAAATCGACCGGGTTGATCTCCTTTGGTTTGGGAATGGAACAACTGCTCCTTCTTGAGGCACCTCGGAGGGGTTCCCTTTTCGCGCCGTTGCTCTGCACGTATCTGGGCTATAGAAAGCAATTCGCCCAGTCACGCTGGAGGCTTGATTCCCAGGACAGTGACGAAAGTTACTCGAGGAGCCCCGGTGTCGATCTCAGCGGCGCTTACGTCTGGGTGGGCATCGGCTTTGCGATCGTTGAGTTCGAGAGCCCACCCCGCGGCCTGTAGATTGGTTCGCACCAATCCCCAACCTGGCACACCTGGCACAGTCCCCCGCGACGGGGCTGGGATTTCTGCGGGGTTGTTCCGGCATGCTCTTTGCAGCATGGTTGGGTTCAAGGAGTCTGCGATGAAGAACCTTGCCATCTTGGTCGGTACGACCGTCATCACCCTGGCCGCTACCGCCCGAGCCAACCCGATCATGACCGTCAACGAGGTATCCGCCCAGCAGGTTCCGGGTACGACCTACGTCCAGCTCACTCATCTGGACTCCATGTCCGAGGCGTCGATGGACCAGGTGACGCGCGATGGACAAGCCATCCAGGTGACGGCGGCGCAGGCGATGGCTGGTCCCAGTCGGGATCTGGGCAGTGGCATGACCACCATCCACGCGAAGGTGGGTTGCGACTGCTCGGTTGGTGTGGGGCATCACCGCTACGTGGTGGATGGCAAGGCGGTGGAGCTGGACGTGGTGGCGGCCAACGCGGCTTCCTCGCCGATCCTCGAGCCCTCGGCGGGTTGCGACACCAAGTGTCCTTCAGCGGAACCCTTCGTTCCGGTTGGCGGCAGTGGTGGCGTGGGTTCAGCGGGAGCCCCCAGCTCCGATGCCGGGGCGGCCGGGACGAGTACCGCGGGTGCCGGCACCGACGACGATGACGACGATGAATCCTCGGGCTGCTCCATGGCTCGCGGTGCGGGTGCGGCAGTGCCCCTCGGGTTTTTGGCGGGGTTGGCCCTCTTGGCGCTACGCCGTCGCCAGTGAAAAGAACCACGGCTATCCTGTTGCTGCTCGTCTTGCCTTTCTTGGCGTGCAGTCGCAGTAGACAATCGGAGCGCCAGGGTCCAGCGCCCAGTACCAGCGCGCCGGCGAAGAGCGCGGCTCCGACGCGGCCCTGGTTGACCAACGCCTGGGATCCGAAGACGGGTCGAGGAACGGTCACCCATCACCAGCCCGGGGAGGGAACCATGACCACCAGCTTCCACGTGGCATACCCGGGCTACACGGGTGGGCTGGTGATCGGTGGCTACAGCAGCTCGGGGATGCTGTGGGTGCCCGAGCGGCCCCAACCAGGGTTTCCCAGCATCAACGTCTTCTGTGCCCAGGACGAGTCCATCTGGGACCGCCAGCAGAAGCGAGAGTACGCGTACGGCTGGTCCGAGAACTTCGGAACCGGCCCCGACGGCGAGCGGCTGAGCTACGTCTCGGGGCGAGTCCTGTCCGCCACCGAAGAAGAGGTCGTGCTCTCCAGTGAGAACGCGGGGGGCTGCTACCAGGTGAACAAGATCGCCGCGACCTGGGCCGGCGCTCGGTACTGGGTCATCGCGACGCGCATCACCAACCGTTGCGACAAATCCGTGGAGTGTGACTTCTTCAGCGGTGACGATCCCTGGATCGGCACGTACAAGAGCTCGGATGGGGACGTGGGTTGGACGCCACAGGGCCTGGTCCGCAACGAGACCCACTTCGACCTGGGGAGCTTCACTGCCGGCGGTCTTTGGGACCTGGGCAATCAGGAGCTGGGTCAGAAGGAGGGCAGCTTCTCCAACCAGGCTGACTTTTTCGCTCTCGATCCGAGTCTGCCTTTGCCCGATAAGGCCAGTATCGCCAATCGCTTTGCCCACGACGAGTCGGAGCTGGATCGAAGCCGCCCCCTGGACAACCGCAGCATGACCGCGCTGAACCTGGGTTGGACCGGGCAGCATCTCGAGCCCGGTGCATCGCTGGATGTCGCCATGGCTCTGGGCTTGGCCGAAACAGGCGCGCCCGGGGGCGTTCCCAGACTCCCCGCGTTGGGTGACGCGAAATGGAGTCGATGGCGCAAGACCCTGGAGCCGGTAGCTGGACTGCTTGCAGGGAGCATCCGGTTCACGACCGAACTGGTGGAGCTCGTTCTGTCCAAGGAAAGCCTCACGGTGCGAGGAACATACCGTCTCGTCAATCCCACCGCGGCCAGCGTGGCACAGACCATTGGCTTCCCCATCGCTGTGGCCCCCGATCGCCCCGCACCCGCCATGATCCGATTCGATGGTGCCGAGGTCCCGGTGGTTGCCGAGTCACCCCAGCGCGCCTCGGCCAGCTTCGTGGTTTCCGTTCCGCCCCAGTCGATGCGTTCCTTCGAGGTCCGCTACACACAGCCCCACTCGGGACGTCGCGCCGAGTACATCGTCACCTCGGCGCGATCCTGGGGGCGACCTCTCGACTCGGCCGTGTTCCGGATCGTGTCTGACCTGGCTCTGGGCAAACTCCACACCTCGTACCCTGCCAGTAGGAGATTGACCCAGAATGGATCACAGATCCTCACTATCGTGCGGCAACCCTTCTTGCCGGAGCGGGAACTGGTCGTGACCTGGTAGCAGCCGGAAACGCGCCCCTTCGTGGTTGCGCCGGACCAACCAGAGAGCCGAAACAGCGGATCCAGCCAGACTGCGCTATCCTGGGCGGGTTGGGCGAAGGTGCGAGACCTGCCCAGCCATTCAGGGAGAGGCTCTTATGCGTAACGTGGGTGGTCGGTTGGTTTCTTTGGTGTGTCTTCTCTTGATGTGGGGTCCGACGAGCTGCGGGAGCTCCAAGTCTTCGGGCAAGAAGGACAACACGGCGGGCAATGCGGGTGCTGAGGCGGGTGGAGGCTCGGACGGTGGCTCTGCCGAAGACGGCGGGACGGACTCGCGGGCAGGCACCGGAAACCTGGGGCAGGGGGGCAGCGTCGTTACCCGTTGCCTCATCGCGTCCGACTGTTCCCCGGGGATGCAGTGTCTGAACCAGCGCTGCGTAACCGAGACCACTTGCAGGAACTCACGTGACTGCCCGGCGACCGAGGTGTGTAGCCCCAGCGGTCGCTGCGTGGAGTGCGTCGACGACATCGAATGTGGCACTGGCCTGACCTGCGTGGGGAACGTCTGCCGAGGCGCCTGTGCCTCGGATCGCGACTGTTTGGACATGATGCTGCTCTGCGACAAGGCCCGGGGTCGTTGTGTGGAGTGTTTGGGCGACGGTGACTGCGCAACCGAGCGCACTTGCGCGGATGGGACCTGCATGACCACGGTCATCGGGGCCGGCGGTTCCGCAGGTGCGACGGGAGAAGGTGGGGGCGTCGAGCCAGGGCAGGGTGGCCGCCAAGAAGAGGGTGGTCAGACAGGCCAGGGTGGGACGGGGAACACCGCCAACGCTGGAACTGCTGGTTCACCCATCACATCGGGTGGCACCGCCGGAACCGGGACCGCGGGAACGCCCGCTGCCGGAACGGCGAATGGCGGGACCGAAGCGGGCGGAGCTCCTCCCGGGGCAGGGACTTCGGGTGCACCGGTCGTCGGTGGCACGGCTGGTACCGGCACCGGCGGCGTGCCCAGCGATGGCGGGACGGCGGGGACGCCGGGTCAAGGCGGGGCGCCTCCCCAAGCCGGAGGAACCCCGGGCTACGGTGGCGCCGTCAGCTACGGTGGAGCCGCGCCCCTCGGCTGCGGCAACGGCATCTTGGACTATGGCGAGGCCTGTGACGATGGCAACTCCGCCAATGAGGATTGCTGCTCCTCGAGTTGCCAAATCGAGACGGGTTGCCTGTGCTCGCAGCAGCCCTTGGCGCAGAACGCCAATGTGCTGTTGTCCGCAACCTATCGGGATTTCCGTGAGGGCGGGGATTTCGAGCCCGCGGAGGCGACTGGTATCACGGCTCCAGCCACGGGACTGGTCGAGGCAACCCTGGATGGCGACGGCAAGCCCGCCCTGGTGGGCGCGCCACCGGAGGACTCTTTCATCACCAGCGCAGCTAGCTTCGCCAACTGGTACCGCGACGTCGAAGGAACCAATGAGACCCTGGAGGGGACTTTCGCCCTGTACGAAACCGGTGGCTCGGTCGTGAACCGGTATGCTGCCGATGGTGAGCCATGGCTGGTGACCGACCAGGGGGTGTACTGTGGAATCGTTGGCTACGAGCAGCTCGACGAACAGGGGGATCCCATCCCTTGCACGTTCTGCCCGGTGGAAGACTCATGCCAACAGACCGACTGTGACACCAATCCGCCCTATGCATGTGTTTTGCAGGGCGAGACCTACTACGGCCAATACGCTTACGACGGCAACCCCGCTTTCTTCCCGGTGGACGGCGTTGCCTTCACTCCATCAGCCGAACGTACCTCGGCTCTCATTCCGATGTACTACGCGGGGGGGTGGCAGCCAGAGCCGGGCGAAGCCTTGCACAATTTCCATTTCACGAGCGAAATCCGGTTTGCATTCCAATACAACGGTACGCAGCAGATCGAGGTGACGGGCGACGATGACATCTGGGTGTTCATCGACGGCAAGCTGGCCATCGATCTCGGTGGGCTTCATACCCCGGTGGAGGCCGTCCTGACGCTCGACTCGGCGGGCGATGCCTCGGTCCGTACCGAGAACACCGAGGAGACCGATCCGTGGCCGATCGTGAACACGGTTCCGCTGGGGCTGGTGACAGGCCAAGTGTACAACGTGGTCGTGTTTCAAGCCGAACGCAAGACGGATGCCTCCACATTCAAGCTGCGTTTGAGCGGGATCAACCTCGGACGCAGCCTCTGCGATCCCATCTAGGGTCCTGTCTCTGCGAATCGCATCAGGAGTCGGTGGTCTTGGCCCGACCAGGGGGCTGGGGTCGTGGTGGGCGGGCACCTCAGCCGAGGTTGGCCGCCACGATACGGCCCACCTCGGCATGGGCCGCGCACAGGGTCGAGGTGAAGGTGAGAAACCCACTCCCGCTCAGGTACACGGCGATCAAGATGGGTCCCCGCTGGGGAGGCCAAGCGACAGCCACGTCATTGACCGCCCCTCGCTCGCCGGATCCCGTCTTGTCTGCCACACGCCAGGTCTTGGGCAAACCGGCTCGCAGTCGGGTCGCTCCAGTGGTGGAAGCCACCATCCAGCTGACGAGTTGCTCACGACTCTTGGGCTGGAGCGCTTCACCCAGCAACAGGCTGCGCAGGGTTGAGACCATCGCTCGGGGTGACGTCGTGTCGCGCGGATCCCCGTCCAGGTTGGTGTTCAACATGGGTTCGGTGCGGTCCAGCCGCGTCGTCAGGTCCCCGTGCTCGCGCAAAAATCGGGTCAAACCCGCCGGACCGCCCACTCGCGCCAGGAGCAGGTTGGCGGCCGTGTTGTCGCTCACGGTGATGGTCGCTTCAGTGAGCTCGCGGATGGTCAGCCCACCCCGCGCGACGTTCTTGCCGGTGAACGGTGCGTATTCGAGCAGATCCTTTTCGGTATACGTGAGCCTCTGGTCGAGCTTCAGCTCTTGCCGGTCGACCTTGGCCAGGATGGCTGCGGCGAGGATCCACTTGAACGTGGAACACATCGCGAACCGCTCGTCGGCTCGATGGGCCAGCGTCCGTCCGCTGTCGGTTGCTACGGCACAGACACCCACCCGTCCCCCAATGTCCTTCTCCAATTGGGCGAGAGCCTGCGGTCCATCCAGTGGATGCCCTTTCTTCGCGCAACCGAGCAGGACCGCTCCCAGACCCCCGAGGAACAGTCTCCGGGACAGGGTTTCTGGGACACCGAGCGAGATGCAGTCAGGGCGCATTCGTTCCACCGAGCTACATCATCCGGCACTCGTACGCAACCAGACCGCAGCCTTGAGCCACCGAAAAGATGCGGCAATCCCAATCCGTGACTGATCGGTGGGCTCTCGGACGACCAGCCTTACACGGGAGTCCTATGACCAAAATCCAACCCTGGGTCCTGATGGTCCTTTTGTCGCCCCTCGCCTGCAGCAATGAGGAGGATTCGGGGAAGGCAAGGAGTTCCACCGGGGGAGCCACCGAGCCCATCGGAACGGGTGGCGAACACTCCGCCGGTGCCAGCACCGCGGGCGTTACCGAAGGGCAAGCAGGACAGCCGTCCGCTGGCGGCACAGCGGTCGGTGAGGGTGGTGCACCGGGTTCCGGAGGGACTGTCGGCGAGGGTGGTGCACCGGGTTCCGGAGGGACTGTCGGTGATGGGGGAGCTCAGGGCCCCGGTGGTGGCCCGCTCGGAGCGGGAGGTCGAGGGGAGTCCTCCTGTATCAGCGGCGTACAGACGGATAGCCCCTGCGATCCTGTTGTCGACACCACGGAGTGCAGGCGGTCCAATCGGACTTGCCTCTGCCAGGCGAGCGGCAGCTGGATCTGTACGCCCCTCGGTGAAGGCGGTGCCCCGGGTGAAGGCGGTGCCCCGGGTGAAGGCGGTGCCCCGGGCGAAGGGGGTGCTCCAGGCGAAGGGGGTGCTCCAGGCGAAGGCGGCACACCGGATGAAGGGGGAGCCCCGGGTGAAGGCGGTGCACCCGGCGAGGGTGGTAGCGGGGAATGCACTGCCGACATCACCTGCACCCCGACCGCTCCCAGCTCAGGTGATCCCTATGCCGCCTGCGTGGCCCGTGTGAATCAGTTCCGAGCCTGCATGTGCCTGGAGCCTCTCGCGCGCAACACGGAAGCCGAGGATTGCGCCAATCAGCAGGCGGCCTACGACGCCGAGCAAGATACCGCCCACGCCGGCTTCAACGCGGGGCTCTGCGATCCCGGCGGTTGGGCACAGAACGAGTGCCCCGGTTGGGGCTCCGAAGCGCAAGCCATCGACGGCTGCATCCAGATGATGTTCGACGAGGGTCCGCCCCCCACCGAACCGTGCGACGGGCAGTGCTTCCAGACCTACGGTCATTTCATCAACATGACCGGAGACTTCACCCAAGTGGCTTGTGGATTTGCCACCGCAGCGGACGGCTCCGTCTGGGTGCTTCAGAACTTCTTCTGAGCCTTCCCCTAGGGCAGGGGGATTTCCCGATGGCAAAACGAGCTGCATCCATCGCAGCTCGCCCCGTTGCCGTCATCGCATTCCTCATAGCCCTCGTCGAGCACCTGGTCACCGCAGAACCCCGAACGCCCCTCGGTGCAGTCGAGTTCGCAGTGGCCGTCGTAGCCATTTTCTACCCCATCGTCGCACTCCTCGAATTCTTCCTCAATCACACCGTCGCCACAATAGGGGCCGAAGACCGAGCATTCGTAGGAGGCAGGCACAAATGGGTAGCTGCAGTTCAGGGAGCAGCCCAGATATGCGGAGGCGAGTTCGCCGCCGCCAGGGTCGCAGATCTCTCCGTACTCGGGCTGGAGCTGACCGTCACCGCAGTACGGCGTCATGCAGTCGGCCGAGCACCCACCCAGGCGGCCATCATTGATTCCATCGTCGCATTCTTCACCGTACTCGGGTTGCACTGACCCGTCACCACAAAAAGGAAGCGATGTCACGATGTCTTGGCAGGGCAGTCCCGGTTCGTGGCAGACGAAGCCGGGCTCGATGCCCCTGCAGTCAGCGCTGCAACCGTCACTGGAGTGGGAATTGCCGTCATCGCATACCTCTCCGTAGACGTTGATCATTCCATCACCGCAGGGGCCCGTCGGGACGCATCCGGAACCCTGTCGCTCTCCGCCGTCACCGCGGAGGGCTTCGCAGTGCCAGCTCGCCTCCACCTCGCAGTGCGGCGAACAACCGTCCCCTTGCGCGGTATTGCCGTCGTCACACTCTTCATCCTGTTCCACCAGGCAGTTGCCACAGCGAGAACACGACCTGCCCTCCGTTGCGCACACCCAGTCCGACTCGACGCGGCAGCGGGCGTCACAGCCGTCGCCGGAGACCGTGTTGCCGTCGTCGCAGAGCTCCGGCAGCTCGAGCTGCCCATCGCCACAGGCGGGCCCGGACAAGCCGATCCGTTGACCGTCGGGACACTCCACGGTTCGATAGTCGCCTCCCAGGGACACTGGGTCGGCTCCAGCGGAACCGCCCCCTTCGCCGAGCCCGGCATGTCCACCCTCGGTTGCACCGCCCCCTTCGCCGAGCCCGGCATGTCCACCCTCGGTTGCCTCGTTATCTCCGGAAGAGCCCCCTTGCTCAGTCTCCCCCGCGCAGCCCCCTTCACCGGATGCCTCCTCGTTCGAAACTCGCCCCCCACAGCTGGCCAGGACCAGGAGGGCACCCATCGCTACCCGCGCAAAGCAGCAGCCCATCACGTAACGGTATCCCCAGAACGAACGGGGTGCCTCACGAATCGGAAGGCATGCCTCCGAACCGCTTTGATTCTCCTTACGTCCGGGCCGGTCGGCTCATGGGCCTGCTTTTTGGAGGAATGATCCGCGAACCCAATCGTTTCCCCGTTGGCTCTATCGTAGAAGCACCCCATGTCAGAAGCCATCGAGACGCGGTACGGCGCCCTCGCCGAGTCGACCTGTTGCCTGTCCTGCGGCGGAGCCATTGGTTACGTGAAAGCCTCGCCGGGTGAGGTTTGCGTCGATCTGGGCAGCGGCCGCGGCACCGACGTGTTGCGACTAGCCGAGCAAGTGGGCCAAAGTGGGCATGCCTTCGGTGTCGACATCACCGATGCCATGTTGGAAAAGGCGCAGAGGACGGCAGAAAAGCTGGGCGTCGGGAACGCGACGTTCCTCAAGGCCGAGCTAGAAAACCTACCTCTCTCCAGCGCGACCGTCGATTGGGTGACGTCCAACTGCGTCTTGAACCACGCCCCAGACAAGTTGGCGGTTTGGAGGGAAATCGCGCGGATCCTCAAGCCGGGGGGGCGCTTCGTGGTGAGCGACATCTACGCACAGGAACCGATCCCCGAACGGTATCGTAACGACCCCGCCGCGGTTGCGGAGTGCTGGGCGGGGGCGGTCACCAAGGACGAATACCTTGGCACCCTGGCCGAGGTAGGCCTTTGCGACGTGACCGTCCTCGAGGAGAGCCAGCCCTACGAAAAGGGCCAGGCCAAGGTGTGTAGCTTCACGATTACCGGCTCTCGCCCCGGCGCCCCAAGTACCGGCAAGCGCCAGGGCTGTTGCTGCTGCAGCTGACACCCGGGAGTGGTGAGAGAGGAGGAGACCAGAAACTGATGAAGTCACTCATCAAGAGCGCTTCGGAGAAGGCCCCGTGCTGTGCCGAGTCGGTCCCCACGGTCATGCCCAACCAGCAAGAGGCGCAATGCTGCGCGAAGGTCAGCAAGACCGTCGCCGGCTGTCACGATTGAGACAAACACCCAACCGAATGCCCGGGCGGACTCGTTCGCTCGGGCATTCGCCATTCATCATCACCGTTCTATGCAGCCGTCGCGATTCAACATCGTCGCACCGGTCCGAGGCACCGACCGTCACTACGTGGTCAACCTGCTGAGCGGGCAGGCGGATCTGCTCTCGGCTGAGGAGGTTCGCCTCTTGACCCAGCCCGGTCAGGGCTACACCGACGACATGATTGGACGCGGCTACGTCGTCGATCCGGCCGAGGAAGACCGCCGTTATCGCCAGGCCTACCTGGACTTCCTCGACGGTCGCGATGACGATGAGGTCCAACTCTTCTACGTCCCCTCGTACGCGTGCAATTTCGACTGCTCCTACTGCTACCAGAAGTCCTACGCGACGCCCAAACCCGAAGAACAGACCGAGGTCATCGATGCCTTCTTCAGGTACGTCGACCGTGCCTTTGCCAGCCGAAAGAAGTACATCACACTCTTTGGCGGGGAACCCCTGCTGCCCAGCGATGCGGCGCGGCGCACCCTGCGGCAGGTCGTTGACGGCACCAAGGCGAGGGACTTGGACCTCGCCATCGTGACCAATGGCTACCACCTCGAGAGCTACATGGATGAGCTGTCTCGGGCCCGCATTCGTGAGCTCCAGGTGACACTCGACGGGCCCCAGGTCATCCACGACCACCGCCGCCATCTGGTGGGTGGGCAGCCCACCTTCGCTGCTATCGTTCGTGGCATCGAGGCGGCTCTCTCGCGGGGGATCCCCATCAACCTGCGCACCGTCATCGATCGCGACAATCTGCCATTTTACGTGGAGCTGGCCGAGTTCGCCATGGCCCGAGGTTGGACGGAAAACCCCCAGTTCAAGACCCAGATCGGTCGCAACTACGAGCTTCACGAGTGTCAGACCGGGCGCGAACGCCTGTACGATCGCCTGGAGCTTTATGAGGATCTCTACCGGATAGCCCTTTTTCACCCAAGGATCCTCGGATTTCGCCGTCCGGCCTTCTCGGTCGCTCGCCACCTGAGCGAGAAGGGCAAGCTCCCGAATCCGCTCTTCGACGCCTGCCCCGGCACCAAGACCGAATGGGCCTTCGATTACACGGGTCACATCTACGGCTGCACGGCGACGGTGGGCAAAGCCGAAGAGTCACTGGGCCGCTTCTACCCCGAGGTTCATCTGGACCAGGCGCGTGTCGAATCCTGGTCGGAACGCGACGTTCTGGCCATCGAACGGTGCAAGGGCTGCAACCTACAGCTGGCCTGTGGCGGGGGTTGCGGCGCCGTTGCCAAGAACCGGTCCGGGACCGTCAAGGCGCCCGACTGCCGCCCCATCGAGGGGTTACTCGCGCTGGGGCTGGGGCTCTATTTCGCTCCCCCTCCCGGTCATGGTATTCTGCTAGGTGTCACCGACGGTCCGAGCCCCGAGGGGAAACCAGATGACCCAGTTGAATCTGTCTAAGAGTGAAATCAGCCTGCTCATTCAATCCCTGGACCATTGTCTGGCCACCTGCCAGGACCAGAAAACGGGCAAAGGCGGACTATGCCGTGACTGCGAGGCGGCCAAGGCGCTTCGAACCAAGCTTTCGGATAGCCTCCCGGCCTAGGCTGGAGCCAGCTAGAGCGACAGCTCACGAGCCGCCGTGACGGCGGCAATGGTCCCGTCGGCAACGGCCGTCGTGATCTGACGGAGCCGTTTGGTGGCCACGTCACCCGCCGCAAAGACGTTGTTGATGCTGGTGTGCATGTCGGCATCGACCTCGATGTAGCCGAAGCGGTCCAGCTTGAAGCGGCCCGGGAAGAGCTCCAGGTTCGGCATCATTCCCGCGAAGACGAAGACGCCATCACAGTGGAGCTCCTTGAGCTCACCGGTCGTCAGATCCTCCACCTTGACGCGGCTGACCGTGCTGCCGTCATGGATGAACTCGCGGGGCTCGTGCTCGAAGACGAATTCGATCTTCGGTTCGGCGAAGGCCTGCTCCTGAGCCACCTTGTTGGCCTGCAGCTCGGCGAACTGATGCACGATCGTGATCTTGGACGCGAACTTGGCGATGAAGAGGGCCTCCTCGATGGCCGAGTTGCCGCCTCCGATGACCATGACGTGCTTGCCCTCGGTGTACTTGGCGTCACAGGTGGCGCAGTAGGAGATGCCGCGTCCCTTGTACTCTTTCTCGCCCTTGACGCCGAGGGGCCGCGGTGAGGAACCGGTTGCGATGATGAGCTTCTTGGCACGGATGGTCTCCAGCCCGTCGACGACCAGCGACAGCGCGTCGAGATCGACCTCGGCAACGTCCGCAGCCAGGCGCATCGAGCAACCGGCTTTTTTGGCCTGCTCGACCATGTAGTGGGCGAGCATGAAGCCGGGTTGTGGCTCGGGAAATCCAGGGAAGTTCGAGACCTGGTGGGTCGTGGCCACGTTGCCGCCACCGAGAGCCAGATCGACCACGACGACGTCCAGCTTTGCCTGGGCGGCGTAGATCCCCGCGGTGAGCCCGGCTGGACCTGCCCCCAGAATCAATACGTCCGTATTGGTGACCACCGGCGTTTTTGACTTCGCGACGCGCTCTACCACCTCGGGCGGCACGAGTTCGTCGAGCGTCGCGCCGATCGCGGCGCGACGGATGGCACCCATCAGACGCTTGCTCACCTCCTGGCCCCCCTTGAAGAAAAGCAGAGTGGGGGAGGCTCGAACATTGAGCCGTTCGGCGAGCTCGCGATTCCCCTGCCGGAAGATCTTGAGGAACTTCACCTGGTCGCCATAGAGCTCCGCGAGCGCGTCGAACTTCGGAGCCACGGCCTCGCAGGGAGGACATTCGGTCGAGTAGAAGTCCAGGATGACGGGCTGTTCACTCCCAAGGACCTCCGACTCGTAGTCGGCTGCGGTGATCTCTCGAACCTTGGCTGAATGCATGGATGGGCTCCAATTGTCCGACATTCCGTCAGAGCCAACCAGACGACGGATGGGTTCGGGAGTACGCCAGGCCCGGCCCGTCAGGCTGACCTACCAGGACCCCCATTCAACCGCGGCAGGTTCTCTTTGCACGCCCGGCAGGACTCGAACCTGCGACCAGTGGATTAGAAATCCACCGCTCTATCCAACTGAGCTACGGGCGCATGCGACAAGGCCCGCTCTAGCACGCTCACGCCGACTGGTCCCGGGCGACCCTTGGCCTATGGGGTTGGTCCGGCGCAATCACGAAGCGAGGCGGTTGCGACGGCGGGCCCTGTCGCTGCCCGCCCTTGGCACCGCGCGTTTCGGTGGCGCCAGGTGCTGCCATCACGCTTCGCGAAAAGGTCCGTCACTGCGCCGGACCGGCCACAAAACCAAGCGGTATGGCCCGAATGCACGTCGTCCCACCCGCAGGGCTTGGCCCTTTGACCCCCTCGGAGGTGAGGTGTATCGTCCGCCCATGCTGCGCATTACTCGATTGGCACTGGTCGTTGGGTCGCTCACCTTGATGCTTGGTTGCGGTTCTAGCCAGAAGCATGCGGACTCGCCGGACTCTACCGAGAATGACGAAGCGGCAAGGCAGGCCGAGGAACTCGATGCCATGGATGAGTTGGGTGATTCGAACACCGGCAAGTCGGATCAGTCCCAGAAGGAGGAAGGCGATTCCAAAGACGCGGCCCCCAGCGAGGAACCGAAGTTCGTCGAGGGGATGAGCGTCAACGAGGCCATCAATGCCGTGCCTCAGGGGCTGCCCCGGGAGAACATCGAAGAGGAGGTCATGAACAAGCCTCTGCTGGACATGTCCCTGTATGCGCCCTGCAAGCTTCCTCCCTCGCAACACTTCGAGATCAGGTTTGCGATCTGGGACGGTCGCGTGGTGGGTCTGGACATCACCACCACGCCCAAGAACGAAAAGGCCGCAGCGTGTCTGCGTGAGGCCGTGTCCCGAGCGAGTTGGAAGGACAAAACCAAGTCCTTGAACATCAGCACGGTTAGTTTCTAAGCGCTGGCCAGCTGACGATCACCAGAGGCCGAGGTCTTGATCGGCGAGGCGGGATCCTGGACCTGCTCCGAGATCAGGCCGAAACGCCGTTCCTTGGAGCAGTAATGCTCGATGGCGAGGCGTAGGGTCTCGGGGCGGAAGTCAGGCCACATGATGGGCAAGAACACCAGTTCCGCGTAGGCGGCTTCCAGCAGCAAAAAGTCACTGATGCGGGACTCTCCCCCGGTACGAATCAATAGATCGACGTCGGGCAGGGAACTGGTCGACATGGTCTGGCGGAGCTGGGCCGCATCGATGGCCTGCGGATCGAGCAGGCCGTCCTTGGCTTGCTGTGCGAGCTTGCGTACCGCGAGCAGGACATCCTGACGCCCCCCATAGGACAGGGCCAGCGTTAGGGTCATGCGGTCACCTGCTGCCGTGGAGCGGATCAGCTCCTCGATGGCGTGTTGGGTTCGCGGCGGCAACCGATCCAGCTGGCCAATCACCGAGACGCGGATTCCATTTTGGCGCAGCTCGGGCTGCTCGGCTCGGGCGAAGTCGACCATCAGTTCCATGAGGGCATTGACCTCATGATCGGGGCGTGCCCAGTTGTTCACGCTGAAGGCGTAGAGGGTCAAGTACTCCAGGCCGATGCGGGTAGCGGTCTCGACCGCGTGGCGCACGGCGCGCGCCCCTTCCGCATGGCCTTCGATCCGCTGAAGATGGCGGGACTTTGCCCAGCGGCCATTGCCGTCCATGATGATGGCCACATGTCGAGGCAGGGGTCTCGAACCCTCGTTCACGCGCATTTCCTTTCGGGATCCCGTCGATTGGATGATCGAGGGCTAGTCTGCCAGAAAAGCCGGGAACGATTGGCCCGAGCCGCATGGAGCTTTCGAGGAAACGGCTGGTTATACCAATGGTCGAACGGCCGGACTTGACGGATCAGTCGGAAGATCGAAGCCGATCACCACCTGTGGAGGCCCTGCCTGGATCAGCCGGGCCTGGCCGCCGTGTGCCTCCACAACCGCCCGTACGATGGCCAGACCCAAGCCGCTCCCCCCGCGGTCCTGGCGGGTCGTTACGAAACGACGAAACAGGCTGTCGCGGATCCGCACCGGAACCTCGCCCTGGTTGGTGACCGAAAACGAGATCTTGCCGGGCTTGCGCTCGAGCCCCAAGACAATCTCCGAGCCGTCCGCGGAGTGCACGAGGGCATTGAGCAGCAGGTTCTCGACGGCGTGGGCCAACCAGGTGGCGTCACCCCGTACCTGCGCCGACTCGACACCCTCGAATCGACAGCGGGCGCCCACCTCTGGGTGGTTGCCGAGGGCCGTCTGGATGGCGACCCGTAGATCGACCAAACAGAGATCCTCCACACCGCGGGCCTCGATCCGCGCCAGAGCCAAGAGGTCCTTGAGCAGGTGTTCGATGCGGTCGGTGGCCTCCCGTATCCGGCGGACGAAGCGGCGAGCCTGTTCGGGCTCCTCCAGGGCGCCCTCCTCGAGCACCTCGGCGCTGGCTCGGATCGCTGCCACCGGGTTCTTGAGCTCATGCGAGAGATCGGCGGCGAAGGCTTCCACGAAGGGCCGTCCCTCCAACTGGCTGCGCATCGAAGACAAGGCCCTGGCGAGTCGTGTGACCTCGCGTCCGCCCACCACGGTGGGAACGGCTGCGCTCCGCTGGCCCTCGCTGACCCGTTCGGCGAACGTGGTCAGCTTCTCGATGGGTTGGGCGATGGCGCGGCCGATGAGCGCGGCGGAGATGGCTGCCGCTGCCCCCAGGACCAAGCTGATGACCAGGACCGTCGGTGCAAAATCAGCGAGCAGGCGACGGACCACCACGGTGGCTCGAGTGACCCGTACCTGGCCGACGACCTGACCACTGACGTGGACCGGAACGCTGACCTGGACGTTGCCGTCCCGTGCTGGGATGGGGCCCGCTCCGATCGGGAACAGGCGTTGGCCGGCTTGGTCCAATAGCTCGAACTCGAGCACGGCCCCGCGCTGACGCTCCTGAGCCAGCCGACGTGCCACGCCTTTAAGGCTGCTGCCGCTGCGCAGCAACTCCCCCCCCAACATCCCGGACAGCGCCGTGGCTTCGTCGGTTGCTGCCTGTTGGGCCAGGCGCACAGCGCGTGCCTCGATCCGATCCACGACCATGGTGCCGAGCCCGGCGGAGAACGCCCCCACGATCAAACTGAGCGCGAAAAAGACCTGCATTCGCACCGAGACGCCCCGACCTCGAGTGGCCAACAGGCGCGCCACCACGAAGGCGGCGAACAGAATCAGGCCCACGCAGGCGAGGGCCACCACCACCAAGCGAATCACGGGGCCTCCGGCTCCTCCTCCGCGTCCCTATCGGTGATACGGTAGCCAACCCCCCGCACGGTCTCTATCCAGCCGGTTCTTCCCCCCGCCTCGGCCAGCTTGCGGCGGAGCAGCTTGATGTGAGAGTCCACGGTGCGATCCGCCAAGGCGAAGCCGTCCCCCCACACCCGGTCGATCAGTTCGGAGCGGGTGAACACCCGTCCGGGGTTCTCCAGCATGGCTGCTAGCAGATCGAACTCGACCCGTGTCAGATCGAGCAGCGTGTGCAGAACGGAGGCTCGGCGCGTGACCCGATCGATGCTGATGGGCGGGGGGATCTCCATGAAGGGCGTGCGCGGCGTGGTCGCGATCCGTCGCAGCACGGCTCGCACGCGTGCCCCCACTTCGCGGGGTGAGAAGGGTTTGGTCACGTAGTCATCGGCACCCGATTCCAGAGCCGCGATCCGATCCGCCTCACCGTCCCGACTGGAAAGGACGATGACAGCCGTTCGTTCCCCTCGTCGACGCAGGTTGCGCAGGATGTCCAGGCCATCACCGTCGGGCAACATCAGGTCCAGGACCGTGAGGTCACACTGACTGAGTTGATGCTCGGCGGAGGCACAGGTGGACGCCGTCAGAACCTCGAAGCCATCCCGCCGCAAGGCATAGGCCACGGACTCCAAGATGGCGGGCTCGTCCTCGACGATAAGGATCCGTTCAGGCATGGTGGCTCTTGACCATACTAGGCGAGATCGGCCAGGCTCGGGCCCATTCTGAGATGGCCGGACCGCTTCGGTGCCTGGCCCCCTTTGTCCAAGCCACCATGAAATCCCTCTTGATCCTACGCCATGCCCAGGCCGAGGCCCAACCCACCGGGCGGGATACCGACCGGCCGCTGACCGACAAGGGTGCCCGCGCCGCGAGGCGCCTGGGCAGGTTGCTCGGTGGGATGCCAATGCAGCATGTGCTGTGCTCGACGGCGGAGCGTTGCCTGAAGACCGCCAAGCTTGCCCTGAAAGAAACGGGGTACTCGGGACGGGTCGAGTCGTTGCCCGAGCTTTATCTGACCTCCGTGGAGGTCCATTGCGCTCGGATTGCCATGGTCCCGCCCGGGGTGGGGGCGCTGCTGGTGGTCGGTCACAACCCGACGTTGGAGGAGCTGGTGGGCCATCTGACCGGGATTCGTGTCGGCCTGGTGCCAGGTGCTCTCGCCTTGGTTGCCCTGCCCATCGCCGAATGGTCCGAGTTCTCGCTCTGTCCCAACGGAATGCTGATGGGCGTCGTATCGCCCTCGGATCTCCGGAAAAAGGGCGAATGATCCGGCCCCTTCTGCGTGGCGCGCCGTGCCCTGTGCCGGGAACCGAGCCTCGGACCTGGCGCGAGGGCAGCGGCGAGGCTATGGGGAGTCCTCGTCATGAGCCAGTCTGAGGCGCCCACCAAGCGCGACGTGCTTCTGGTCTTGCTTGAGCAGGCGAGTGTCTTCATCCACCTCGACCCGAGGCGGGACGGGGTGGTGGTTCCACCCTGGTTCAAGAAGCAAGCCCAGTTGGTCTTGCAGATCGGGTTGAACATGGCCGTGCCCATCCGTGACTTGGACGTGGGGGAGGCCGGCGTTTCTTGCACTCTGAGCTTCAATCGGAGCCCGTTCTTCTGCTACCTGCCCTACACGAGCGTATTCGGGCTGGTGGGCGAGGACGGCCAGGCGCGGTTGTGGCCCGAGGACATCCCTCCCGAGGTCCTGGCCCAGATGAACGAGGCGGCTCGCCGCGAGGCCAAAAAGCGGAAAGATCGAGCCAGACTGCGGGCGGTTGATGAAGGCGCCGGGAGCCCCGCCTCCGAGCCAGCGCCTGCCCCCGAGACGGTTCCCGCCCCGGCCGTGGCCGTGGCGCCCCAGTCCAACGCGCCCAGCGACTCCTCGGAATCCAGCCAGCCTCAGCCGCCCGGACCCTCCCCGGCCGGGGCGACCAAGAAGCGGTCACTGCCGCCGTATCTGCGTGTCGTGAAGTGAGCGGGCCTTAATCGGAGCCTGCGGTTCCCGCAGCCCCTCCCTCGCTGTCAGCGGCTCCGGCCTGGCCGCCGCTGCCCGCGTCACCCAGCTCGCCACCGCCGCCGGCTGAGCCCGCCGCGCCACCCGTTCCAGCTTCGGTGCAGGTCCAAATCGACTCCACCGCCCGGCAATCGTAGCCGTCGACGCAGCCGAGCAGATGGCAGGACCCGATGGCGCACCATCCGTCCGGAGTGCAGGTCTCGTTGGTGCCGCCACAGTCTTCCGGCCGCTCGCAGGGTGCTGCGGAACGGGTGCAAACCCCGGTTTTTAGCTCGCAGCGAAGCCCCTCGGCGCATTCGCTGTCCTTTTTGCATCCGGAGTCCCCATCGTCGAAGGGGCAGCCGGGCAGCGTCAGGGTCAAAAAGCTCAATCCGGCGAACCACCCGGCGCGTCTCATCCTCGGTACCTCCATGCTGGTGCGGCAAAAGCCTAGCACGACCACTCCGTTCGGCAGCTTGGGCCCGCGAACCAAACCACACCTCTCCTACCGCCTCAGCGCGAAAGTCGGCGTCGCGCGGAGAAACTCCGTAAAATGCTACCGTCCCGTTCGCCGGGAGAAAATGGCACCGCCATGGACGTCCGTTGCGCCCGCTGCTCCACTGATTACGAGTTCGATGACGCGCTGATTGCCGAGCGCGGCACGACTGTCCGCTGCACCCAGTGTGGGCACCAATTCAGGATTTTTCCCCCGCAAGCCACCCGACTTGGCCCCGACGAGTGGGTCGTCATGACTGCCTTGGGTGACCGGGTCGTATATCGGACCCTCAGGGCCCTTCAGAATGGCATCACGCGGGGCGAGGTGGCGCGGGAGGACCTGCTCAGCCGTGGGAGTCGTCCTCCCCGTCCCCTGGGCTCGATTGCGGAACTTGACCCGTTCTTCGTGACGCACGGCAGCGACGACCGAGATCCCAGCACGTTGATGGGGGTGGCTCCGCCCACCAATGAGGTTGTTCCGGGTGCTCACCGCACCTGGACGGGCGTGGCCCCTCCAGCCAATGCACCGCCGGAGTTCGAAGAAGCCCCGGTTGAGTCGGGCTTCGACCGGGGGCCGACCAAGAACACCAACGCGGGCGTGGCTCCACCGGCCAATCCACCACCCGAGCTGGAAGCAGGTCTGGTCGCGGCCACCGCCCCGGTCCTGCGGAGTCAGCCCGTAGTCGTGCCCGCCGTCGACCACGGGCCGCTCTCACCGGGTGCCGCGGCCGAGGACCGCCCCCAGGCCAAGCCAGTTTTTGTCGTCCAAGCTCGGCGCGGACACGACACGGTCATCGGCGTGGGCGATCCCCAGGAAGCGACGGCACCCATCCCGGTGGTGGCCAGGAAATCCGAACGCCCGGCTGCCGCGAAGGGCGCCATCAGCTCAATCCTCCCCGATTCGACCGATCGCGGATGGGACGAAGTGGAGGCACTCGTCCCGCCCAGGACCGCGGAGTCCAGTTCTGCCCAGCAGGAGGCGAGTCCGGAGGTCCCGCCGAATGCTTCTCCACATCACGTCCATCGCTCGACCTGGACGGTGCCGGGGATCTCTGCGCCACCGAGGCCGACACCAAGTGGTGCTCCTTCGCCCACTCGCGCTGGTCTGGACTCGGCCGTTTCGCCGACGCCGGCAGTCGTTTCACCTGTTGCCGAGCCGGGTCACCCGGCTTCCCCGTCGGGGCCTGCGCTCGCCGAGTCCGTACCCCGTTCGCTGGCGGCGGCCCTGGCCCGCGTGGATCTGGAGTCGCAGGACGCCCGTGCCGAGTCGACTGCCGCCCTTTTGCGTGACTCGGAACCGAGCGCGTCCGTGCCGGCTCGTGATCGCACGCTGCTTTCCGAGGGGCCCCTCCCTCCCGTCGACGAAACGGTCATGTCGGCCGTTCCAACGCCCCGAGTCGTGGGACCAAGACTGCCGGATTCGCCGCAGGCGCAGGTCCCAGCGACTGAGGAACCGGCCTCACCACAGCCATCTGCGGCCATCGCAGCACCAGAGCCCATGCCGTCCGAAAGCGCGCTGGCTCCCAGTCCGTCTGCTGAACCGGCTCGGGCGCAGCCGGTGGTGATGGCGGGAAGGGAAGCGACGGGGCAGAACCTGGTTCAGACCCTGGCGCCCCCGAGGCGTTCGTTTGGGTTGGTGCGCGTCCTGACCATCGCGTTGCTCTGCGGGCTGGGTTCCTTTGCCCTGGTGATGCTGTTGCAGAAGCGAGGCAACCTGGGGCCATCGTCGCCGACCAACCCTTCCGCGAGCTCTGACGGGTCGACGGCTGCAGCGCCCGTCGCATCGGCTGACGAACTGCAAACGGTGGTGCGCCTACTGGATTCGGGTGACATCATGGCTGCGAGGGACCGTTTGGATCGAATCGAGCCAGCGGTGACCAGAAGTGCCGAGGGCCTCGTGCAGCGCGCGCGCGCCGACGTGATGTGGGCGGATCTGGCGTGGCTGGCCTTGCGCCTGGCCGATCCCAAGGACAAGGCCAGGCAGCGTGAGCTCTTGAACCAACGCACCGAGCGAATTGGCCGGGCCACGGCCAGCCTACAGGCAGCCAGCCAGTTGCCTGCGATGGTGGGGCGGCTGGCGCCGCTGCGGGTCGATCTCGAGCGGATCTCCGGCGACCTGGGGCAGGCGCGGAGCTTGGCGCAGTCGTTGGGTTCGGATTCGTCCGAGCCGGCGGTAGCGCTCACCCTGGGGTTGCTGGGGGCTGCTGCCGAGACCCCCGCGTGGAGCCAGGTCATCGAGCAGCTGGGGCGGGCTCGCGCCTCCGACTCCGGTCTGGGTCGAGCCCCTGCCGCGATGGTGGAAGCGCTGGTGAGAGCGGGACGGCTCGAGCAGGCCCGAGCCGAACTGGATCGTTTGGCCAATGCCTCCGCCGTTCACCCCCTGCTGGATGACCTGCGTGGTTTTCTGGGTCGATCCGTCGCAGCGGACGCGCCGAGCCAGGCCAACCTCGCCGATGCCGGAGTGGCACCGGATGCGGCGGTGGCGCCCCAGGTCTCCGAGGAACTCCTGCTCACCGGTGATTTCCGGACTCGCATGGTCAGGGGTCACGAGGAGCTGCGCCAAGGTCGATTCGACAACGCTTACAAGCTGTTCCGGTCGGTGACTGCCGAGCGGCCCCAGGATACCGAGGCGCTCACCGGTCTGGCCGACGTGGCGAGACGTCGAGGTGACGCGGCCGGATCGCTCAGTCTTTACGAAAAGATACTGGCGGCCAATCCCCAATATCTGCCAGCCCTGTCGGCCGCGGCCGATCTGAAATGGCGTTTGGGCGATCGCGATGGTGCGTTGGTTCAGTACCGACGCATCCTGGATCTGGACGGTGAAGAGGGTGTGTACGGGGCGAAGGCCAAGACACGACTCTTGAGCTCGTCACCCCAACCGGTCAACGAGGGCGCCAAGGATAGTCCCGCCGTACCTGCCAGCCCGTCGACGGGACCTGCCATCGACACCCGGGATCTGCCGGAGTATCGCCAGTGAGGCCAAGCTGGGTGTGGGCCTTCACTCTAGGCCTCGCTCTGGGTTGCGAAGGGAGGCCCAAGCATGCCCCACCGGCCGCCAACCACGAATCCGATATCCAGGGCCCCGGAACCGTGGGCGTGATCGATCTCAGCGGCGGCGTTCCGGAGTCGACTCACTCGGGGGGATGGCTTCCGTTGCCTGCGGCGAGAACCCACGTGGGACTGACCCGCGCCCTGGCCCGGAGCGCCGACGACAAGCAAGACTCGGCCCTCCTGGTCCATCTCGGTTCGGCGCATCCGTCCATGGCCCAGGCGGAGGAGATCTCCCGACTGCTGGCGGCCAATCGCAAGAAGAAACCCGTGGTGTGTCACGCTCACACCCTGGGCAACGCCTCGCTGGCTCTGGTCGAGAAGGGATGCGACCGGATCTGGCTGAGTCCGGCGGGGACGGTGGAATCGGTGGGGTTGGCCGCCGAGCTCGTTTACCTCAAGGGGCTGTTGGACGATCTGGGGATACAGGCCGATTTTTTGTCGGTGGGCAAGTACAAGAGCGCGGCCGAGGCCCTGACTCGGGATGGCCCCAGCGAGGAAGCCAAGACGGAGCTGTTGGAGACCCTGGGCTCCATCCGCCACAGCTGGCTCGAGGATCTCTCGGCGGTTCGTCCCGAGCTGGCCAGCCTTGCCGAAGCCGGCCCTTTTACCGCCCAACAGGCACGAGACAAAGGTCTCATTCATGGCATCGGCGACGAGGCGGACGCCAAAGCCGAGGCTCGGCGCCTGGGTCATGCCGGTTCGGAACGGACGATCTACGGTCCCAACGCCCAGGGCGCGCCGGGCGCCGAGCTGTCCGAGATCCTGCGGCTCCTGTCGGGGTCGGACACCGACGATGCCCGCCCCCGAGTGGCGGTCGTGCCGGCGATTGGCAGCATCACGATGGGCTCCGACGGGATCGGGCTCTCTGAGGGCATCGTTCACGAGTCCCTGGCTCGCACCCTGGAGCGACTCCGCAAGGACGACGCGGTGCGTGCCGTCGTCTTGCGCATCGACTCGCCGGGTGGCTCGGCCCTGGCCAGTGACCTTCTTTGGCTCAGGCTCCGAGCGCTAGCTCGCGACAAACCCGTGATTGCCTCGGTGGGGAGTATGGCGGCCAGCGGGGGCTATTACCTGGCCAGTGCCGCCGAGCGCATCCTGTCCGAGCGCACCAGCATCGTGGGCTCCATCGGAGTCGTCGGAGGCAAGCTGGTGTTAGGGTCTGCGCTGGCCCTGCACGGTGTCCACACCGTTATCCTGTCTCCGAACCCGGATTCCGGAGCCGCGCAGCGGGCCGCCTATCTGTCGATCCTGACCGCCTGGGACGACGAAACGCGAGAGAAGGTTCGGGGCCAGATGCAGGCCGTCTACTCGCTCTTCGTGGATCGAGTTGCCGAGGGGCGTCACCTGGACCGGGACCAGGTCCTAGCGATGGCCGAGGGGCGCATCTACAGCGGTCGCACCGGCCTGGAGCTAGGCCTAGTCGACGAGTTGGGGGGTCTCGGTCGTGCCATCGCGCTGGCCGTGCAACGCGCTGGCCTCAAGCCCAACGCCCCGGTTACGGTGGAAGGACCAGCGGACGGCCTGCTGGCAGCGCTGGGGTTGGATGCCCGAGCCAGCGCCGCACAGCTTGCCTTGGCCCTGGAGCGTCACCAGCGACGCATTTGGAGTCCGCTGCGCCAGGTGCCACCCGATCTAGCTTCCATGGTCACGGGGGTCATGCCCTTGCTGGGTGAGGAGCGAATCCTCGCGGTCATGCCCTTCGCGATGGTTCTGCGCTAGGTTCAGCACCGGATCGGGGTGGTTGCCGCAATCGAGCATCGAGCTCTCCACGTCGTTCCAGCGCCGCCAGATCATCGAAGCCGCCGATCGATTCCCCATCCACGAAGATCTGCGGGACCGTGCGGCGACCGGTGGCTGCCACCAGCCATTCCCGCTTGGCCGGATCATGGGTGACATCGACCTCGTGAAAGGCCAGCTGCTTGCGGAGCAGGAGCGCTTTGGCCTGCTGACAGTACGGACAGTAGTCCGTGGTGAAGACCCAGATGCGTTCGTCCATGTCCATTCCGACGGCCGAAACCCTTCGCGGGCGATATCTACTCGAAGGGGATGGGTGCGGCTCCCTGGATCTCGACGGAGTGCCAACCGGGCTGGGGCTCCGGGACCAAGAGAGTCGACCGCAAACCGTCGCTCAGGCGGAGCCGTCGCACGATGACCGAGTCGATGATGCGACCGCTGGCATCCAGTATGTCGGCATTCTCGGGAACGCCGCCCACTCGATGAGTGGTTCGTCCCCAGTGAGACCCTTCGGGGTTGACGAAGAGGACCCGATAGGCGGTGGCGCTTTGCGGAGCCGCCGAGGGGCGAACGCGATAGAGCTCGTTCACGTCCACGAGCCGGTCCATCATGCCCTGGAACGTGAAATCGCTGACCCAGACTTCCTCACAGTAGCTCATGATGTCCGTATATCGCTGGGGATCCACCAATTCGTTGGGCCTCCGATGGTCCCAGCCCCACCAGCCGATGAGGGCGCCCGGGTGGGGATAGTCCGGATCTTCATCACCTGGATTGCCGCACGGCGAGTGCCATCGGCCCAAGTTGTGGCCCAACTCGTGAACCAGCGTCGAGGACGTCAGGCTCACGCTACCCTCGTATGCCAGGCCCGCTCCCGATACACCCCAGAAGAACTGGGCGTCTTCAGCCAGCGTGGCCATGCCCACCACGCAGGGATCATATCCGCAGAATCCCACGTCGGACCCTTCGGGAGCGATCAGCCCATAATAATAGTGCCCATCGGGCGCATCGTCAGGGCGAAGATCGTTCAATAGCTCGTTCCATCCCGTCCCGTCCGGATACACCGGCTGGTTCCAGGTCTTGTTCTCGTCCACGGTCAGCACGACTTCCTTGACCGGGTAATTTGCCAACAGGGCGTCGTGATAGGTGTTGATCGAGGCTTCGGAGGTGTCCGGCGCGAAGCCATTCATAATCACCGGAACCAGGTGCAGCTGGAGGCTTTCCACGGCGACCAGCTCGAGCTCGGCGCTGCCTGTCTCAGGGAAGGCGGGGCGCGCTGCCGTGCCCTGGGCGTCCGTGCACTCGACTACCTCGACACGGTAGCTGAACGGAGCCGTTACCGCTTCGGGCGGCAGAGTCCAGTTGAGCGTGGAGTCTAGGTCACTGTCCTCTGATTCACCCGAGGGTCGGGTTTCCTGGGCAAAGACCTGGTCGTCGCCCGAACCAGACACGACAAGCCGTGCCTCGACGGTTCGCGCCTGCCATCCCGTCCCGAGCTCGTAAGAGGCACGGACCAGGGTTTCCTTGCCTTGTACGATCGACGTGGGTTCGGGCGCGACGGCGGCACCGTCTCGCATGACCGACACCTTGCCCGCCTGATACAGGGCGATCTCGGTCAGGGTGATGCTGTGGGCCAGGCGGGAGCCGCAGCCCGATTCTCCCGACTGCCCCCCGGTGGCAATCTGTCCGGAGCTCCCTCCTTCACCCGGCGAACCCGAGCTCCCGCCGTTATTCGGCGCTCCGCCATTCTGGGGCGAACCACCCGACGTGAACTCTCCACCGAAGCCCGGCAGGCCACCGAAGCCCGGTAGGCCACCGTTGCTCG
>CAZYKT010000018.1:25440-102649 GCA_964648165.1 uncultured Polyangiaceae bacterium
GCACGCCACCGTTGCTCGGCACGCCACCGTTGCTCGGCACGCCACCGTTGCTCGGCACGCCACCGTTGCTCGGTGCACCACCGTTGACGACACCTTGACCGCCCCGGTTGGTTGCGCCACCCGCCGTGCTTGCGCCGCCCCGACCCAAGGAACCACCGGCAAGGGATTGCCCACCAGTGCCACCGGAATTCAGCCCGCCTGTCGCGTTGGATTGCGAGCCACCCTGCTCCGATGTGTCGGATGAATCCGACGGATCGTCCGAGCCGCAGCCCCCCACCAAAAGACCCAACGTGACCCAACAGAACGCCCCGTATGTTCTTGGCATTATCTTCTTACCCTGCAGTAAAAGCCGTCAGTTAGCCCAGAATCGTACCACGAATGGCTACGCCGCAAAGCCTAGGGTTCTTGCCAGCTGGGATCTCCGAGCGTTCCTCATGGTTTGGTCCCTTGGTTGGCATCAACGCCGAGCCGCACCTGACTCTCGTATCACGATGGGTAGACCGGTGTGGGGACATCTCGGTCATCCCTCCTTACAGCCCGCCATCCGGGCCGGCAGCGACCAGTTGCTCAATCTCAGACGCGGTGAGCGCCCGACCGTAGATGCGGAAATCGTCGTATTCGCCCAGAAAATGGGGGTCATGACTCCACTGGGATTGGCCCAACCACCCGTTGTCGTCGTCGAGCCCAGACAGATCGATGGGCTCGCCCCAGGGTTCGCCCATGGACACCCCGTCGACCATGGCCTCGAGGCCTCCTGCCTCGCCATTGATGATCACGGCGAGCTGATGCAACTCACCCAGGGACAGTGGCTCGTTGCCGTTGGTCGCCAACATGGATCCCCCATTGGGACTGAGGTTGACCGAAGGCCCCGGGCCGGGGTTGTAACGAGGGGTCAGGAAGAAATGGCCTGCGGATTCGCCGGGGACTTGATCGCCAGCGGTGGTGGTTCCGAAATCGAAGACCCGCTCCCAATCGCGACCCCCATTCCACACGAACCAAGCAACCAGGGTTCCCTGGTCCAGATTGGAGACCATCCCGGGGGGAAGCTCCACGAAGTCGTCGACACCGTCGAGACCCAGGCGTCCCGAGTCTGGATTGAACGTCGCACCGTGGATTCGACCATGCGCCGTCCCTGCGCCGTCACAAACCCATTCGGTGGGCTCGGAGAAGTCATAACGGTGCAGCAACCCGAGCTGGTGGGAAGTGGAATCGAGGCTGACACTGCCGTCCGGGCAGGCTGGTCGTCCACCGCCGCCTCCGTTGTCTTGGAGCTCACCGGCGCTGCCGGCGCCGCTGGCTGGCTCGCCAGCGTTACCGGCGATGTCCTGGGAGCTCTCACCGGCGTCGGACGAGGGATAGAAATCCACGGTCGTGGATGCGCTGCAGTCCACGGACAGCACCGCCCAGGCGCAGGCCCACAGGCAAGGGCTGGTTCGATAGGGACGTTGCGCCAGGGTTCCGGATCCTCATTCAGTTGGTCGTTCCAACGGCCCGTCAGGCAGGCAGCATTCGAACACCCAGGCTCTCATGGGGCCACCATCCAGTGCAGGCCGAGCAGGGCGCGGTAGCCCAAGACGGGTTCCTGTCCCTCCAACCGATCGAACGTCCGGACCTCGATGCGGGGCCAGGTCGTGTCCGCAGCCCCACCCAACGAGACCATGAGGCGTCGGGAGGGCAACCACACGCCGAGCAGCTGGCCGGTCATACCGAGTCTGGTTCGGCGGGCCAGTGAGCTATCGCCACCATTGTGGGCCTCCAGGGTCACCCAGCTGATGAGGCCCCCCAGACGCAGGTCGAGCGCCAGACGCGAATTCGGTCGGGCAGTGGAGAATCCAAGCCCAAGTCCAGCTGATGTCCAGGACAGCTCCACCTGCCCGGAGCTCCTGGCGACGGACATGGAGGCCCACAGAAACTCGGGATATCCCCCTGGTCCGACGGACAGCCCCAACACCCCTCCCAACCGACCGCGACCCCGATCCATGCCCGGCCCAACCAGGCCGTGGAGTTCCACGAACGCCCTGGGAAGCTGCGGGCCATCGCTGGTCACCGAGGGGGCAGCGGGGAGGGCCTGAGACTGGTTGGTTCGGCGCGCGTTCGGCTTCTTGGAGGGGGTGGCTGGCGGCGCAGCGGCCGCCGTCATCGCCTCACGGCTGGTTGCCTCGATGGCCAGCGCGGCGGTCACGATTCCCGCCGTCGCCCAGCGCTGTTCGGGGGGATCGCTGGGGCTGAACCGCAGTCGACGCGACGGCAGGATCGTGCCCTTGGACCCCCAGCGTAACTGTACCTCGATCACCAGCGCATCCTCGGTGGCGGCGTGAACCTTGGCGATCCATGTCGCCCTCGCCTCCTGTTCGAGAAGCGACGTGTACTGTGGACACTGCCCTTCCCCGATCGCCCGTTCGCAGCTCTCCCGCAGTACCTGCCTCAGGTCGGGCCTGAGGTCGGCCGGCATGTCGAGGGCGACGACAGTTGGCAGTGGCATCGGCAGCTGGATCTCGTCGCAAGGGCGGTCATGCCTGCCCCTGCCGGTGTGAGACGACTCACCCTTTTAACCCATGACCCGGGCCCCCGAGGTCCTTTCGCTGGCCCTGGCGGGTTCTTTCGTTCCGATTCGGTGCGGCATCTCCAGCCCAGCATAGCAGAATCGCCATGGTCCAAAGCGCTCCGTCGCCTTGCTTCCGAGCCCCTTGTCGCGAGAGGATGGATCGAGAAGAAAGCGGCATGGTCTCGTCGAACCGTTCGCGGCTGTCGAGGGCCGACTCGGGACCGGAGCTCGGCACCGACGGGAGCGATGACGCTCAGCTCATTCTTGCCATCCGGGAGCGGCGTCCCGGTGCTGCCATGATCCTGTACGATCGTCTGGAACCCTTCGTCGAGCGGGCAGTCTTCCGACTGTTGCGAGAGCGAGGCGCGGATTTCGACGACCTGGTTCAGACCACGTTCGAACGGATCGTGACCACGCTGCTCTGCGACCGCTTCGCAGCGCAGTGCAAGCTCTCGACCTGGGCGACGGCCATCGCCACGCACGTGGCCATCGACGCCATTCGCAGTCGCATCCGCGAGCATCGGCGTTTCGTGCCAGCCGATCATCACGGCGCCACCAGCCAAGCCGAGGACCGATCCTCGGGTTGGGAGCGGCTGGAGGCGCGTTCCGAGATCCGCGCGGTATCCCGCGTGCTGGGTGAAATGAATTCGGGTCAGGCCGCGGCGTTGTTCCTGCACGATGCCCTGGGATACAGCCTGTCCGAGGTGGCTGAGTTGCAGGGGCTGAGCCTCGCCGCGGCCCAGTCGCGATTGGTGAGAGGACGGAAGGATTTCCTTGGGCGGATGCCCAAGGGTCTCGGGAAGGGAAGGACGTCATGACCACGGACTCCGAGAAGACCCGGGAGATTCTCTCGGCATTCCTCGAGACCTGCCCCCTACAGATGGCGGACGACGTGGGGCGGGGCTTGCGACGCCAGCGCGTCGTGGCTCGGATGGAAGGGATTCTTCTGGAGCAAGGTGGGGTTCGAAGGGGCCCCTGGAGGCGTCCATGGCTGCCAGTTGGGGCCGCGCTGGCCCTTGCGGCGGGGGTTGCCCTGACGGTTCTGGGGTTCTTTCGCGCTTCACCCAACCAGGTTGCGGCGGATCACGGTGGGGCCTGGGATGGTTCGGCAAGCCCGCTATGGTGTCGTTCCTCGGACCGAGGCGAGTGGGCTGGCTGCAATGCGACCTCCATTCCAGCAGGGCATTGGCTGCGAACCACCCAACGAAGCGCCGAACTCCGTACTCCGGCCCAAGTCCGGGTCAGTCTGTCTCCGCGAACCAGGTTGCGATGGGGCCACGCCGAGCACCCCGACCAGATCGAGCAGATCCTTTTGATGCAGGGTCGGATCTCGGTCCAGGTACCGCATCTCGGTGACGGACAGGCCTTCCAGGTGGAGGCCCTCGACGTCACCGTCGTGGTGAAGGGAACGGCCTTCTCGGTGGAGGTGCTGGAACGGGACGGTGGGGCCCGCTCGAGTTGCGTGCGAGTCACCGAAGGGGTGGTGGTGGTTCAGCACGGCTCCCTACAGGAGCCCATCGCGGCGCCCGGGGCGGTTGGTTGCGAGCCTTTGGGCCCCATCCCGGGGGGAGCTCCCGCGTCAGGTTCGGCGGCTCCAATCCCTGACGGGTCCAAGGATCAACGAGGCTCGACCCCGGGCCAAGCGCCAGAGACGTCCACTCTGGCTGCGGAGACTCGCCGCTTGGAGCGCGCCCTGGAGGCGGAACGGATTGGCGATTATCGAACCGCGCAGACCCTGTTGCAGGCCCTCCTCGCCCGCTACCCGAACTCGGTCGTGGCTCCGGAGGCGCGAGCTGCGCTGGCCCGGTTGCGCGAGCAGCAGAAAAGGCGGCTTGACTAGATCTCTGAGGCCTGGGGCCAAGGCGTCGCGCCTGGTTCACTGCTGCTCGAGCAGCCAATCGGTCACGTCACTCAATAGCTCGGGGCCCTGGTCGTGGGCGACGGTGTGGCCGGCCTCGTACAGCGGCCAGCGTATCGGACTCGATTCCGTGGCCTCGTAGCGAACCGACAGAGCACCGGGACGGGCCTCGGTGTTCGAAGTCTCCAGGAACTCGACGGCCACGTCCGGCGACAGCTGGCGCAGGACCTCGGGGAGAGCGGCGGAGTACCCCACCAGGTCGTAGCGAGCCCGCGTCAAGAAGGTGTGCATGCGGCTCAGGGTCTCAAGGAACATCAGTCCGTAGCGGTTGCCGTGCCAGTCCAGCTGGAGCGCTTCCCCCTCCGCCCGGGCGAAAGCCTGGAAGACCCGGGTGTGCAGCGTGATGAAGTAACGATCCAACGGGCCAAGCGCACCGAGCCGTTCGTCCCATTCCGGCAACGCGGGGTAATAGGCGTCGGGGGTGACCAACCGCTGCGCACCCTGTCGTTCCGTGGCGCCCAGGCCAGAGACGTTGGTCAGGTTGGTCCCCAACAGGGCAGAGAAGGCCTCCCAGTCGCCAACCCTGCTTCGGCACCGGTCGAGCAGGGTTTCGAGGTAGGTGTCGGGTTGTCGAGTGTCGTAGGCACTGAGCTCTGCCGCCGCTAGGTAGTCCAGGACTCGGGCATGCGCGTCACAATCCATCGCGTCCTCGGGGCAGGGTGAGTAGGTCAACCCAGTCTGAGCCTCGAGTTCCTTCCAGAAGGCATCGTCCCCGTCGAGCATCTCCCCCGCCACCCGATCGCGAAGATCGGCGGCGATGCTGGGCTGGATCAACACCTGGCGTCCGAAGCGAGATGCCAGCGACTCCGCGTCCAAGGGCCCAAGCCAGGCGACGGAATGACGGTCCAGCTCGTCCATCAGCGCGGGGTCCTGGAAGAAGGCGTCGTTCTCACGATAGTCGGACAGGAACAAGAGCAGATGCGTCGCGACCGTCACGCGGACCGAGGCGTAGCTCTCGGCGACCCAGATCACCGGACTTTCCCACAGCTTGGGATGTGCTTGCATGATGCGCAGCACCGCCCGGAGCGTGTCCGCCGCATCCAGAAAGGGATTGTGATTCGCGATGTCGAATGCGTAAGGCGTTTCTGGGTCCGTCAACATATAGGAGAGCCCGGTATTGCGCGCGTCCAGGAACAGCTCGTGACAGACGCCGGTAAACGACGCGGGATTTGGCTCTTGGGAGGCGAAGCGACGAGGGCCCAGATCCTCGAGCAACAGCTCCGACCCAACACCAGGACCGCCGTTGAACAGGACACACAGTGGCACCGGGGAGGAAACCCCGGAATCGGCGGGATGCAAGCTGTAGAATAGGCGAGCCGGGGCAGCGGCCAGATCCGTGAGCGGCTCCCCGACCCGATAGCGGACCGACTCGAGTTCCACGTAGCCAGCCTCCGTGGTCAACGGGGGGAGAGGCAGCTCGAATGGCTGGGGATCGGTCTTGTCTCCCCCTTCCCCGCAGGCGATCGTGAAGCACAAGCCCAGACCGGTCAGGGAGCGACCCCACTTGGGCACATGAACCACCACCTCAGACTACCACAATCCGGCTGGGACTGCGCCGGTCCCTACACGGCGAAGCGGAAATTGAGCAGATCGCCGTCCTTGACCACGTACTCCTTCCCCTCCACCCTGAGCTTGCCCAGCTCGCGCATCTTGGCTTCACTCTTGACGAGCATGAATTCGTCGTAAGCCATGACCTCGGCGCGGATGAATCCCCGTTCCATGTCGGAGTGGACTCGCCCCGCCGCTCGGGGCGCCTTGCTGCCGCGATGCACCGTCCAGGCTCGGACCTCGTCTTCTCCCACCGTGAAGAACGAGACGTAGTCGAGCAGCGTGTAGGCGGCTCGAATGAAACGAGCAGACGCCGGTTCGGCGATCCCCATGGTGGCCAGGTAATCGGCCTGTTCGTTGCGGGGCAGGACGGCAATCTCCGCTTCGACTGCGGCGCAGACATCGACCACCTGCACCCGGCGGGATTGGGCATCCTTCGCGAGCTCCGGTGGGACCCCCTGGGTCAATTCCGATTCGCCGACGTTGAGCACGGCCAGCAAGGGCTTTTTTGACAGGAAATCGAAGGAGGTGATCTCTCGTTCCTCCTCACGACTCAGGTCGAGGTGCCGCAAGCAGTCCTGGGCGTCCAGGACTGCGTGACAGCGTTCCAGTACCGCCTTCTGCCGCTCGTTCCCGTGTTCCTTGGCGATGCGCTCCAGGCGACGCTCGACCACCGCCAGGTCGTTGAGGATGAGCTCGGCTTCGAAGTCCGCTAGTTCGCGCAGGGGCTGGGCGGCGTGCCCGTCCAGCCCTTCGAAGCCCCGTAGGACCACGGCCAGTGCATCCACCTCCTGGAGCGCCGAGATGGTGGAACCATCCAGACCGCTTCCCTTGCTGCGTGGCCCGGGAACATCGACGAAGACAATCTCGGCCGGTACCGTGCGTCGAGGTCGGTACACTTCGGTGAGGCGGTCCAGGCGCTCGTCGGGAACCTTGATGACTCCAAGATTCGACTTGCCCTTGACCGCAGAGGGGCCAACGTTCTGACCGGTCAGGGCGTTGAAGAGGGTTGTTTTGCCAGTTTGTGCGTATCCAACCAGACCAGCCTTCATTGGGTTCAGCCTCGCAACAGGGGTAGACGGGGATCTGCCACGTTCGCTTCGGTCCACGCCAGGTCCCCGGAGCAGTTTCCGGCAGTCGATTGACCTGGGGGCCGAGCTGGGGCCCGACCAGCAGCTTTTTGGCGGGGATGGAGCCGAGCGGGCCCCACCTTCAGCCGGGGCGTGGTCGAGGACACGTGACGGTGCATTGGTCCCTTTGCTACCCTCCGTCGCCTAGCTCATGGGACGGACCTTCGTTGTGGGTGACATTCATGGGGATACGGTGGCTTTGTTCAAGCTGATGAGCCAGCTGCCGCGGCTCGAGGCAGAAGACACCGTGGTGTTCTTGGGAGACTACGTCGACCGCGGCCCTGCGTCGGCGCGGGTCATCGAGTGGCTCCGGGCCCTCCCTTCGCACATCCCCTCCAAGGTCGTCTGTCTGCGGGGTAACCATGAGGACGCGTGGTTGCGAGTCATCGATGCAGGGTGGGATCCCTTCGTGACCCCCCGGGAGAACGGATGCCTGGAGACGCTGCGTTCATTTCGGGGCTTGCCCTGCAGTGCCGCCGATTCCCCCACCGAGGAGGAGTTCGCGGAGCTTCGCAAGGGCTCCTTCTTCCCGACTGACGTCGTGGAGTGGATGCGCGACCTGCGCTTCTGGTACGAGGACGAGTACGCCATCTACCTGCACGCTGGGCTGGTCGAACACGATGGTGTGTTCGTGCACCCCCAGGTGGCTGAGCCCAAGTTAGCCCTGTTGTGGCTCCGCGATGAGAACTTTTTCCGCAACTACAAGGGCAAGTTGGTGGTCTTTGGCCACACGCGGACCGAGTATCTGCCCGAGGAGCTCAGCGGCTATACCCCGGAGGATCCGACCGATCTCTGGGCAGGACCGCGCTGCGTGGGGATCGACACCGGAGCAGGGTGTGGCGGATTCTTGACCGCCTACGAGCTTCCCCTGGGGCACGTCTACGAGTCCCGTTAGCCCGTGACGACGGACGGCCTGCTAACGGGCGGGGCCCGAAGGCCACACCGGACAGTCGCCGCGACTGCCCTCGTTGGACCTACCGTAGGGAGACTGCTGATTGACGGAACGAATCAGCACCCGACCCTGAGCGTCCGGTTTGGGGATGATGGCGCCGGACGTGATGGGGCGTCCCAGCTTGGCTGTCTCCACCCAGACCACGACGTCGGCACCGCGCTGCTCGTATCCGAAGTAGGAGGCGCCCAGGGAATCGGCAGGGGCTCCGGGGCATTCTTGCCCCTCGGAGCTGAGCGCGATCACCAGCTGAGACGACGGATCGATGGTGGGAGGGGCGGTGTCCCACGTGAAGGCGGCGTCCTTGGGTTCACCCAGCGCGACCGACAGGCAGGAGCAGGTTGCCGGGGTCGTACGCGTCAGACGCAGCCCCTGGCGCGCCCCCAATAGGGCCGGTTCGACCGCGGGTCGGTCCAGCTCGGGATCGCCCACCAGGGCCGACCGTGAGTCGGCCTCGGTTGTCATTGGACCGTCCAGGTTGGCCTCACCCTGCCCGGAGGCTTGGCTATTGACTTCGGCCTGGGCGTTGACCGAGGCCCGACACCCCGACAGTAAAAGCACGGCGAGAACCCCAGCGAGTCGTTGCATGGCGATAGCCTGCCCGGCTCGCCCCAGGATGGCAACCATGGGGTGGTACGGTGCGGAATCTGGCGCGGCGGGGAGTCCTTTCTTGGTACCCTGGGCCTCGTGGATCTCGACGAGCTTCGACAGAGCTTGGCGCGGGCCCCCAGCCTCCGTCCCGAGGGTCGAGTCGTGTCCGTGACCGGACTCGGTCTGCGCGTGGCTCTGCCGTCGGCCCGCATCGGTGACGTCCTGCAAATTGGACGACGAGGACGGGAGCCTCTGGACGCCGAGGTGGTCGGCTTCGTGGATGGACTGACCCTGGCGGTTCCGATCGGTGATCTGGTGGGTGTAGGGGTCGACGACACCGTGATCTCGACGGGCACCTGCTTCCAGGTGCCGGCCGGGCCCGCCCTGTTGGGCCGGGTCCTGGATGGACTGGGACGTCCCATTGACGGACGTCCCCTTCCGGCCGGTCTTCAGACAGTCCCCGTGGATCGGGCGCCCCCGGCGGCCCTGTCCCGCAGAAGGATCGACACCCCGCTGGTCACCGGGGTTCGCGTGATCGATGGGCTAATGACACTCGGGGTTGGACAGCGTGTGGGCCTGTTCGCCGGATCGGGCGTGGGCAAGAGCACCCTGTTGGGGAGCATCGCTCGGGGTGCCTCGGCGGACGTGGTCGTGGTGGCCCTGGTGGGTGAAAGGGGGCGGGAGGTTCCGGAGTTTCTGGAGAACGCCCTGGGCACCGTGGGCCTTTCTCGCTGCATCGTGGTGGTTTCTACCAGTGACTCGCCAGCGCTCTTGCGGCTGCGGGCTGCCCAAACCGCTACCGCCATGGCCGAGGCCTTGCGCGATCAAGGGGCCAACGTCCTTCTGCTGGTCGATTCGATCACCCGTTTCGCACGGGCGCAGCGGGAGGTGGGCTTGGCTGCCGGGGAGCCGCCCGCGCGGCGTGGCTACCCGCCCAGCGTGTTCTTCGTGCTGCCGCGCCTGCTGGAACGCGCCGGATGCTCGGCGACCGGGGCGATCACGGCCATCTACACGGTGCTCGTGGAAGGGGGGGATCTGGACGAGCCGATCGCCGACGAGGTCAGGGGGATCCTGGACGGACACGTGGTGCTGGAACGCAGCATCGCCAATCGAGGTCAGTACCCAGCCGTGGATCCGGTGGTGTCGCTGTCGCGGCTCATGTCCAATCTGGTCGGTGACGAGCACCGGCAGGCGGCTGACAAAGTGCGGCGTCTGATCGCGGCCTATGAACAGAAGCGAGATCTCGTGACGCTGGGAGCCTACGTGTCAGGCAGCGACCGATGGGTGGATCGCGCCATCCAGCTGCAGCCCCAGGTCCTGGGTTTCCTGCAGCAACGGCCCGACGAACCATCGACACTCGCACGAACCCAGGAGGCGCTCCTGCAGCTGGCTCGGCAGCTCTGAGCGCGCCTACGGAATCTCGGCGATCGATACCCCCTGCACCGAGATCTCCGTGGAGTTTCCGAGCAGCGTTGCCGGATTGTCGAACACGACGCCACCCTTGGTGCGCAAGACGCAAATCGATACGTGTCGGCGAGCAACCGCCGAATAGTTGCAGTAGGGGGCCTCCCTCCACTCCGCGGTCAGTCGTTGCACAGACGGCAGGTCCATGACGAACTCGTACTTGCCCGACTCCAGGGAGAAGAAGATCTTGGTGTTGTTCATCAGGGGCAAGGCTTCCGGGGTCACCTTGCGCACCACGTCGACCGTGAACTCTTGGCTGACCTGGCCGGCACGAGCCACCACCGTTGCCGATCCGACGGCCTTGGGGACCAGCTGGCTGCCGCGCGGGAAGAGGACCCCAGTGTTGCGAGTGCTGAGCATCAGGGGCACTCCCTGAAGATCGATACCCCCGGCCCCCAGAATCCGAATCTTGGGCACGAATGGCCCATCGTTGAGATCGACGCGGCCAACATTGGAGGCGTCCACCCGTTCCACGAGTCGACAACGCACCGGGGCCGAGCGTGTGTTCTGCCCAAGGCGAAGGCTCACCTGACCGTCACCGCTCTTCTGACAAGTCAAAAAACCCAGCTCGTCGACGCGGGCCAGTCCCGTGGGCTGGACGGTCAACGGACCCTTGATGTCGGGCGTCGACTGGACCCCGTCCGCCTCGAACACGCGCACCGTCACCTTGGCAGGATCGCGGGAGGCGATGACCTCGGTCAGTTCCAGGCGGAAGTCGGCGGGGGGCTTCTGGCCACAGCCGAGGGCACAACCAGACCAGAGCCCGAGAATGACTCGAAGCAGTCGACCCTGTGGGACCAGTTGGAGCCTAGGCAATGGCGTAATACCCGGGGCGGCTCGACACGGTCTTCATGTAAAGACAAGGGTTGTACTGAGCCAAGATCTGCAGGGCTAAGAGCACGGAATTCTTGGGGTCGAGCAGGGTCGCACAGGGGACGTCGGACGGCATCCGAAGCGACGACCAGGCGTCCTCGGGGAACTGCTGGCAGCTGGCCGGTACGCACAGGACGGGCAGATGACCGTTGCCGGCCAGGACCGGCCCCAGGCCATTGGAGCGCCCGACGAATGCAATGATGACGGCGCGTGGTGCGCGGCCGGAAATCTCGTTCAGTATCGAAAGGGCGCGGGCCGTCTGCTTGTGCGCCGAGCAGCAGATCTCCAGGACCTCCAGATGGGGGCCCTCAATCCCGGACAGGGCGTCTCTGAAGGGCGTCAGATCATCCCTTTCCGAGGCACGCCAGAGAACGAGCGTGTCCTTGGGCTGCACGAACTGTCCGGTCAGATCGCGGATCCTCAGATAGTTGTGATAGACCTGTTCAACGGTTCCGCCGTCTCGGTAGACCTGCTTGTCTAGGTACTGGCCGTTCTCCACCAGACGCCCCGAATCGGCATCGATGACGTCGGACAGGACCAGGCGTCCCGAGGAGGTGTAGCCGAACTCCACCTTGTAATCAGCCAGTCTGACCTGGTGGGTCTGCCAGGCCTTTTCCAGAACCAAAAAGGCCCGCGCGGCGATCGCGGCCATCTCCTCGAGCACGGTCAGGGGATTCAACAGAGATAGGGTCGTGAACGCCCGAGCGGAACTAGCCGGTTCGGAGGGAAGGTACAGCGACATCCGTCCTGGTTGAGTGGAGTCGTCGGCTTCCAGCTGAATCAACGGATCGTCACAGGGAAGGGGCTGACCTGCCCATTGGCGATTCGACGTCTTTAGGTAGAACTGGACCAGCAGGGTAGAAAAACGGGTCCCCTGAGGCAGGTGTGGGAAACGACGGCAGTGACTGCCATGGGCCTCCCGACGCACCACCACCTCGTAGGGGAGCATCTTGGTTTGGTAGGCGAGAAACGATGTCTCGTCGCGGCCGCTGATGAAGGCGAGGGGGAGGTCACTCTTGGCTAGCAAGGAGAACAGATTGACCGTGGTCTGATTGGCGATGCTGGCCTTGCCCGCGACCACGTCGTGCCGCTTGCCGTCGCCAGCGGTCAGATCGTCTTTCGACCGGACGATGACCAACGCCTCACCGGAACCCTCGCCAGCGGCTGCCTGGGTTGCGTAGATGCATTTGGTCTTGCCTTCATTGAGCAGTGCGCCTTCGACGGTGGGAGAATCCATGACCAAGCCCCGTTTCTGCCCTGCGGCGGATCCCTTCGGCAAGCGAAAACCGTGCCCGGTAGGGGGCGATCGTAGCCATCCGACACGGCGAACCGAAGCCGAGAGACGTGGCCGTCCGGGTCGGTCTCAGACGACCAGGACAACGCCCGATTCTGGCTGGTGGGATCGGGACGGTTACAGCGGTCTATCGGTCGGCCTGACTTGTTCGGACGTTTCGCCCAAGGGCCGGTTACCGGCATTCTCAATGATTCACCGCGACCTGCGCAACAACCCACACTGTGTGGCTGGATTCTTGATCCGAAATTGGACGGGGCCGCAAGTTGACGTGGAAAGTTCGGTCTGCCGTGCTGTCGAAAGCCGCCTGCCCCGTGAGGAGCTTGCCTGTCGCTGGTTGTCGGCGCATGTAGTCTGAGGCTGCGGGTGTCCAAGCCGGGCCTGCGCCTTTTCTTGTTCCAGGGACGAAGGTGGAGCCCGCCGAAGGAGTCGTTGTCAAAGGACGATACCGCCTGACCAGGCAGCTCGGTCGGGGTGGGATGGGGAGCGTTTGGCTTGCGGACGATCTTTCCCTGGACACGCAGTGCGCGGTCAAGGTGATCGACGACGACAAGGCGATCCTGCCGGAAGTCCGGGTCCGCTTCGCGCGGGAAGCCAAGGCGGCGGCGCAGCTTCGGGGTCCACACGTGGTGGATGTTTTCGACCGGGGCGAGCACGAGGGCGTGCTGTACCTGGCCATGGAGTACCTGGAGGGTGAGGATCTGGGGAGTCGCCTGATGCGTACGGGCGCCCTCGATCCGGAGACGACGTACCGAATCATCGCGCACGTGGCTCGTGCTCTGACCAATGCCCACGCCCTGGGCATCGTGCATCGGGATCTGAAGCCCGAGAATGTCTTTCTGATTCCCGGCTATGACGGCGAGATCGCCAAAGTCTTGGACTTCGGCATTGCGCAGCACGAAGCCTATGCCCTGAAGGACCGCGCCACCCGCACCGGCTCGTTCATGGGTACGCCATTCTACGTCAGCCCCGAGCAGGCGCGGGGCAAGATCACCGATTCGCGCACCGATCTGTGGTCGTTGGGGGTCATTGCCTTCGAGTGCCTGACGGGGGCGCCGCCCTTCGAGAGCGAGTCCCTGGGCGATTTGATGGGGCTCATCCTGTACGAGCCGCTGCCCATGCCCACCCAGCGGAATCCCAGGCTGCCCCCCGCGGTCGATGCCTGGTGGGAACGCGCGGCGGCACGGGAGCGAGAGGAGCGGTTCCAGTCCGCTCAGGAGCTGGCCGATGCCCTGCGCGAGGCGCTCGGGCTCGAGACGCTGGTCGTGGTCTCGGCGGGCTCGCCCTATCGATCCGGGTCCATGTCCAGCGTGCGCGAAGGGGACTCCCTCCCGCCTCCGGACATCGCGCCCATCTCGGCAGACCCAGTCGTCGAGGTGATGCCGCATGGAGTCTTGACGCAGACCGCGCCCGCAGAAGTCGAGCTGGGAGCGGGTTCGGGCCGAGTGTTGGCGCGCCTTGCCCGCAGTTGGTCGAAGGGGATGGGCGCGCTGCGACCCGTCGTGACCCTGGTGCGCACCATGCCCCGACGGCGCATTCTCGCCATTGCGCTGCCTCTCGGCATCCTGCTCGGTGCAGCCGTGTCCTTGGCGATCGTCTCCAGCCTGCGGGAGCCTTCCTCCGAGACGGAGTCTCAGATCGGCCCGGTTGGAATCGTGTCTCCTGCCTCCAGACCTCCGAACACGGAAAGTACGCCGACCATTGGCGCCGCGTCCGCGACGTCATCCCGCGCTGTGGTGGTTCCCGAGGATCTCCCTCGGGTTCCAGTGGACAGGAGCGCCAGAAGACGTGATTACGACGCCCGCAAAAAAGCTCCGGCTCCGGTGAAGCGAAAGGCCGGGGACGTTCCGGACTATGGGATCTGAGTTCGCTGACACTGCAAGAACGGTCCCCAGCGTGCCAAACCGGTCCAGAGGTCAATCGCCGTCGAGCGATTGCGAACCGACGGACCCGCTGGATAACACTGGACTTTGGTGAAGGTTCCGTTGCACAAATGGTCTTGTCATTCCGGGGTGGGTGAACTCCCGCTTGCCGGCGTGCAAATGACGATGTAGGCCAAACGCCCACCTTATGCCCGTCTCCCGATTCCTCGAGAGCGAGCGTGGGTCCGAGGCGGGACAGCATGGGCAAGGTCAGTCAATCCCCAAGGGGTTCAACTCAGTCCGAGCGTTGCAGATGGCGACGCTCCTGGTCTTTGGGTGCCCTGGCTGTGGCTCTCCTGTTGGAGCCCGCCAGCGCCTTGGCTCAGTCCGAGGCGGATCGTGCCACCGCACGCGCCCTGGCAGCCGAAGGTTATCAGGCGCTCACCGCATCGGATTACGCCACTGCTGAAGAGCGTTTTCGGCGTGCGGACGCCTTGGTTCATGCGCCGACCCTGGTGGTCGATCAGGCTCGTGCCTTGGTTGGTTTGGGAAGGTTGGTGGCGGCGCAGGAACGACTCGAGTTCGTTTTGCGGGAGGGCGTACCCAGTGACGCCCCCTTCCCATTCAAACGAGCGATGGAGGACGCGGCTCGTCTGGTGGAGGACATCAAGCCCCGCATCGCTTGGCTCACCATCGTGGTCAAGGGCCCATCGGCTCCCCTGGTGGCGGTGGACGGTAAGGCCGTGCCGCTGGCGGCCCTGGGCGTACGTCGCGCCACCGATCCCGGAACCCGGATCGTCCGTGTAACGGCGGAAGGCTACGTGACCCAGGAGTTGACCGCCAAACTGGCGGAAGGCGGCGAACAGAACCTGGAGGTCGAGTTACAGCCCGACGACTCCCAACCGCCAGCGGCTGTCCCTTTGGCTGCAGCGAAACCACCCGACAAGCAGAGGGAGGTCAAGGCAGCTCCCATCTCCGGCCGCACCCGCCAGACGCTGGGCATCGTGGCGCTGGGGGTTGGCGGCGTCGGGATGGTGGCCGGTTCCGTCACCGGAGTGCTGGCACTGAAGAAGCGCTCGTCGCTCAAGGACCAGTGCCCGGACAACCACTGCTCGGCTGACCTGAAAGACGACGTCGACCGCTACCACCTGATGGGGACGCTCTCGGGCGTGTCGTTTGGACTGGGTGTGGTAGGCTTGGCTACTGGTGCGACTCTCCTGTGGCTGGTGGGGGACTCGTCCGAACAGCCGAAGACTTCCAAGCCCAGCCTCGAGCCGAGCATCGGCTTCGGTTCGATTGGACTTCGAGCGATGTTCTGATGACAGCGAACCCTAGGCGGTGCCGGTTTACGGCAAAGGGAGGGGCCGCCCTCGTGCTCCTGGCCGTCGCCTGCCAGAGTGTGTTCGGGGATTTCAAGGTGGGGGATGAGCGGCCCGATGCGTCTACCGCCGACGCAGGACGAGGGGGGCAGTCCCCAGTCCCCGGCGCAGGCGGGATATCGGGCACGGATGCGCTGGGGGGTGCCCCCAGCCAGGTTTGCACTCGGCAGGGGGATTTCCGCTGTACGGAGGGTACGCTGGAGGTTTGCGATTCCGTAGCCGACGACACCTGGTCATTCGTGGAGCTGTGTTCCTCTCAGGATGTGTGCGATGCCGTCGATGGTCGCTGTCTGCTCTGTGCCCCCGATGGATTCCGGTGCAGTGGCTGGCGATTGGAGCAGTGCAACCCCACCGGCGATACCTGGTTCCTGGTCGAAGAGTGCGCGACCGCCAGCTACTGTGACTCCGGTGCTGGAGTCTGCGTCGAGTGTCTGCTCGACGAGGCCTTCTGCAGCGACCAGACCCTGTACGTGTGCAACACCCGGCGGGACGGTTGGCAGGTCACCGAGTGCGCATCCGCCGACGAGTGTATCGCTTCGACGCGGCAGTGCAGGCCTTGCATCGAGGGCGAGCTGCAATGTTCCGAAGCCGTGCTGGAGCGATGCACTGCTGCTGCGACCTGGGAGGTCCTCGATACCTGCACAACGCCTGGCCTGTGTACGGCGACCCTGGAGGCGGCTCGCTCCAATCCCGAGGGATGGGAACAGATCTGCGTGCCTCCGGTCTGCGATCTGGGCACCTACCGGTGCGACACGAACGACGGTCGGCGCCTGCTGGGCTGTCCCCCGGCTCGCGATGGTTGGGTTGAGCTGGACGTTTGTCTGACCGCCGCGCTGTGTAACGACGAAACTGGCCTCTGCGAGGACGGCTGTGTCCCCAACACGGTTCAATGTGTGGGGGCAGAGCTGCGTCGATGCCTCTCGGATGGCACTGGCTTCGAGACCCTGCAGACCTGTCAGTCGGCATCGGAGTGCAACGCCACGCTCCAGGACTGTGTTGCCTGCCAAGAGGGAGACTTCCAGTGCAACGGAGCTGTGCTCCGGGAATGCAATAGCGAACGGGAATGGACCACTCTTTCCACCTGTCAGTCAGCGGTGCTCTGTGACGCCACGACTGGCACCTGTGACATCCCCGTCTGCGCGACCGCGGGCCAAGTCCGATGCAATGGCGCATATCTGGAGGAGTGCAGCACCGATCTGACCGGTTGGACGTATCTCGGCCTCTGCGCCTCTGCCGAGCTCTGCAGTGAGGCCGATGAGCGCTGCAATCTCCCGGTGTGCCAGCCAGCGGGTCTCATCGAATGTGATGGGAACGAACTGCGCCAGTGCAACCCGGGCTTGACCGGCTGGAATGTCCTGTTGACCTGCGATGCGGACCAGGTTTGCGACTCGGCGGGCGAGCAGTGCCTCGAGGGTTGCCCCACGCCATCGGTGCGTTGCAATGCCGGGCAGCCCGAGTCTTGTGTCAATGGGCTCTGGAGTCCTTTGGGCCTCCCCTGTGCGACCAATGACCTGTGTCACGCCGACACCGAGCGTGCCTTCTGCGACAATCCCGTGTGTGGTGGGGGGCTCCCCGACTATCGCTGCAATCCCGAAAATCCTCTGCAGATTGAGGTGTGCAACGCGGGCCGGACCGGGTGGGACCTCCTTTTGACCTGTGACAGCGGTCAGCTGTGCGACGTGGGAGGTCAGGCGGGGGACGGCCCGCCCCAGTGCGACTTCTGCCCCGCCGGGTCCTTCGTCTGCCAACAGGAGGAGCTCCAGCAGTGCAACGCCAGTGGCCAGAGCTGGGCCAGTGCGGAGACCTGTGAGGACGCGGAGCACTGCTTCAGCTCGACGGACGGGACCACCGGTTATTGCTACCGCTGTGATCCCGGGCAGAGCCAGTGTGTGGGAACGGAGGCGATTCGAGTCTGTGCCGAGGACCGGAGGGATTTTGCCCCCTCGACCAGCTGCGAACATGGCTGTCAGGATAACCCCGGGGATCTCGACTATTGCGCCGCCTGTCCGGTTGCCAATGCGGTCGAGTGTGTGCAGACCGAGCCGCCCGGCTCGCTAAGGACCTGCGCAGCCAACCGGAGCCAATGGTCCGCTGAGACGACCTGTGAGGCCGGTTTTGGCTGCGTCGACAACGGCACCGAGGACTACTGCGCGGACGCCTGTCAAGCCGGTCAGAGTGAGTGCGTTTCGCCGACCAGCCTTCATACCTGCGCCAGCGATGGAAGCCAGTGGGGGCCCACTATCTCGGAATGCGAGGACGAGGGTAGCCTGAAGAGCTGTTCGGGCGGCGTGTTCAGCGGGAGTGAGGACTGCCCGGAGGATCTGCCCATTTGCTCCGAGGGGGTCTGCATTTGCGACGAGGCGAGCCCGCCCACCTGCGAGGATTCCGCGGTGCTGCTCAGTTGCGTGGACGGCGCGTGGCAGCCAGAGACCTGCGTGTCCCCCACCGGGATCTGCAGCGAAGGGGCCTGCGTCCAGTGCACGGCAGCCACGGCATCCACGGATTGCAGCGGCGAATTGCCGGTTTGCCTGGGTGGCACCTGTGTGGCCTGCGATCCCGGGGTGACCCCCGCAAGATGCGAAGGTGGGGCGCGACAGATTTGTGACGCTGGGAGCTGGGTGCCCGCCCCCTGCGGCACGAGTCTTCCCGTGTGCAGCGGGGCGGGGGTCTGCGTCCAGTGCGTGGGTGATGGGGATTGCGAGGCGCCGAATCCTGCCTGTGTCGACCACGCGTGCGTACAATGCGATCGCCTCGACACACCGTACCGATGTGAAGAGGGAGTGCGACAAGCCTGCAACGCTGAGGGGAGCTGGGAGGCCGCGGCGTGCATGGCTCCCCAGGATGTCTGCACGGGAGCGGGGGTTTGCGTCGAGTGCGTGGATGATGGGGACTGTGAGGGGACGACTCCGGCGTGTCGTTCCGGCGTGTGTGTGCAGTGCAACCCAGTGGACACACCGTACCGATGTGAGGCGGGAGAACGACAAGCCTGCAACGCCGAGGGGAGCTGGGAGGCTGCGGCGTGCACGGCTCCCCAAGACTTGTGCACCGGTGCCGGACAGTGCGTGGAGTGCCTGGGACCAACGGACTGTGCGGACCCGATCCCGATATGCGACGAGGGCGTTTGCGTCGAATGCGTGGAGGACGGCGACTGCGACGATGGTGAGACGTGCTCCGCAAATATCTGTGTTGTTTAGCGAGCGCCCAGGACCAGCCTTTGGAATCAACCATGCGAACCCTCCCCAACCGACGCCAAGCCTCCCCGGTTCGCACGTTGTTGCTGGTCGGCATCCTGCCCGCCTGTCAGCTCGTCTTCGGGGATTTCGACGTGGACGTGGATGGCTCTGGAGCGGGTGGGGGTGCAGGGTCGGAGGACGGCGGAGCCGTCGAACCCACGGCGGGCTCGGCCGAGGTCGGACAGGGAGGAGGGTCGTCGGTCTGTGGTGAGGATCCGTACCGTTGCCTATCCACCCGCCTGCAGCAATGTGTCGACGGGCAATGGACCGACGTTCTCACCTGCACCGTTTCGACTCCCTGCAATGAGAAACTTGGTCGATGCGATCCTTGCAAGGTGGGTGACTATCAGTGCGCCGGCCAGGCTCTGCAGTTCTGCGCGACAGGAGAGTCCTGGGCCACGCAGCTCACCTGCGACGCCGACGAGATCTGCGATCTCGATCTCAAGACTTGTGCCGTGTGTCGAAAGGGCGAGGCCCGTTGTGATGGTGGCGAGGTCACCGAATGCAACGCAACCCACGACGCCTTCAGCGTGCGAACACCGTGTCCGATGGGCTGTGTCGACAAGGATGGGGACCAGGACTATTGCGCAACTTGTGACAACGTGGGGGCTCGCGAGTGCTCGAACGAGACGACGCTCAGAACCTGCTCCTCCGAACTGAAATGGGTACCTCAGGCTTGTCCCACTCGCTGTGTCGACGACGAGAGCCTCGCCTTTTGCGAGTGATCGACCTGGCGAGGGGTGCGGAGGTTAGCGGCGATCCCGAAACCCATCGTTCCGCGTGACATGACGCTGGCAGTCGAGGGTCACGCGCATCAAGGGCTTGCCGCGAGGATTGAAGCGCATCGACTCGGTCCAGCGCTCGAAATGCTGCAGAAAGCCGGGAATATCCTGGTCGGCAAAGAGTGAGGTCCCCCGCTCGTGGCGTAGCGCTCGCTCCTGCTCGGTTCTGAGCGCCACCACCGTATCGAAATCAGGTACATCCATCCGGATCCAGACATCCACTCGCTCGAACCAGGGCAGGTAGTCATTGCGCAGCCGGTCCTCCACCCAACCTCGCCATATGCCTTTCGGATCGGCGCTGGCCTCCAGGGCGTTCTTGGGGGGAGACAGCGCACAGCGGCTGTCGCAATCGATGCCCAGACACCAGCCCTCCCAGAGTACGATATCCGCGGGTGTCGGTACCGAGTCCTCACTTCGGAGAACAAGCGGCTCGTCGAGGGCCTTGTCGAATCGTCTCAGGCTCACCGAGCCCCTGGTTCGATTCAGCAGAGCCCCCAGGACCCGTGAGAGGCTGGTCATGTCGTGGGTCCCCGGGACTCCACGGGTTGACAACAAGGGATGAACCGATTGCGCCAAGGCTCGTCGTTCGGCTTGTCCCCAATAGTAATCGTCCAGAGAGACTATGACGGTGACAAGGGATGCCCCCTCGCGCAGCAGGTAAGCAAGTCCCCTCGCCAGGGTCGACTTGCCGGTCCCCGGTGGCCCGCTCAAGCCGACCAGAATGGGGCGACCCAGCGTCCGCTGCACCGGCTCGATCCGTTGGGCAATGGGGAGCCAGATCTGTTGCAGGACTTGCGGGTCGACTTTGGGAAGCTCCCCTCGAAGGATGGCTCGCTCGACCGCGCAAAGCCCCAGATCAGCCCGAAACCCGGTGGACCGAACGCCCCCGTCAGGGCGGGTCACTAGCGATTGCCGGCGGCAGCCGCCTCGGGTTCGTCGCGCAGCGCCCGATCCAACTCCTCGAGCAGTTTCTTCGCTTTGCGAGAGAGCGACTTGGGAACCGCCACCGTGACCACTACGTGTAGGTCACCCCGCTCGGAACGCCGATTCAACCGAGGCATGCCCTGTCCCCTGACCCGCACCACGGTTCCGGGTTGAGTCCCCGCTTCGATGCGGACCTCGGTCTTGGAATCGTCGGGCAGTCGAACCTCGACGCGCCCCCCTAGCGCGGCGGTGGCGAACGTCACTGCGTGCTGGACCACCAGATCCGCCCCTTCTCGGCGGAACCCGGGCTCCGGCTCCACCTGGATCTCAACGTACAGGTCGCCCACCGGAGTCCCTGCGCGTCCCGGCATCCCCTGGGACGGAACCCGCAGGCGTTGTCCATCGTCGATCCCGGCCGGTATGGTGACGAGCACCTTGCGTTGCCGCTCCGTTTCGCCCCGACCTCGGCAGGTTGGACACGGTGATGAGATCGTCTCGCCTCGGCCGTGGCAAGCTGGGCAAGTCGTGGCGAACATCAAGAAACCGCGAGATGAAGCGACCTGCCCCGAGCCGCCGCACTGGCTGCAACGCTGCGGGGAGGTTCCCTTGGCGGCGCCTGAGCCGTTGCAGGATTCACAGGGAGCCGAACCATGCACCGCCACCTCGTGCTTGGTGCCCTGCATCGCCTCGCGTAGCGACAGCGTGACTCCGACCAAGACATCCTGGCCCCGCTCCGGAGCACGGCGGCCCTGTCCGCCACCGAACCCCCCAAAGAAGTCCGAAAACAGATCCTGGAAATGGCTCAGGATGTCCCCCATGCCGGCGTTCGAAAAATCGAAGCCACCGCGCCCCTCGACTCCCGCGTGTCCGAAGCGATCGTAGACCCCGCGCTTCTCCGCGTCGGACAGCACCGAATACGCTTCGGTCGCTTCCTTGAAGGAGGCCTCGGCTGCGGCATCACCGGGATTTCGGTCCGGGTGGAATTTTAGCGCGGCTTGTTTGTAGGCACGACGGATGTCATCTGCGCTGGCGTCGCGGGCTACACCCAACACCTCATAAAAGTCGCGTTTTTCTGTCATGGACCCTCGGCGCCGGGGACTTGGCCGAAACTAAGGCTGGTTGCGTCCCTGTCAACGATCAGGCCCATCGGTTAGGGACTTGGGCCGCAGCTGATGGATCAGGACTTCGGTCTTCTGAAGCCAGTCTCGAGCCTCGCGCAATTGCTCGGCCAGCGCCTTGGCGCGTTCGCTGTCGTCGTTGGCCTGAGCCAGGCTCGCCGTCAGTTGAGCCTCCCGCCACTTGGCGACACCGAGATCGGCGCGTGCCTCTGCCAAGAGGAGGCCCAGGGTGGGGGTTTCATCGGCCGCTGGGCCGTCCGCGTCGAGTTCCGGCGGTGGCGCCGCCGCCCAATTCGCGTCCTGTGCAGGGTTCTGTTCGGTGCTGGTGGCTTCGTCGAAGGCGGCAGCCATTGCCCAAGAGTCTGTGGACAGCGCACCCGCTGGCGGCGCGGCACGACGAAAGTTCGCTATCTCATCCACCAGCCTTCGGCCCAAGCGCTGCGCCAAGAGCAGCTCTTCCTCGAGCTTCTGTATCCGCTGACCTCGCTCGGAGAGTTGACGCTCCAGGCTCCCGATTTCGGCCTGCTGCTGGGGATCCTCCTCGGAGAACACCAGGATGCGTTCCTCGGCGGCGGCCAGTCGAGCCCCGAGCTCGGCCTTGGCCAGTTCGGCTGCGGCCAGTCCGCGCCGCAGCTCGTCAAAACGCCGTTCACCAGTGGCGATGTCCGCGGCCAGTTCCTCGGAGCGTTGCTCGGCCAGCTCGCGACTTCGATCGAGTTGCTCGTTCTGCGACCGGGCAGCTGCCAGCTCCGCGGTTACCTGATCCACCCGGCTCTGGACTGCCTGTGACTCCCGTTCGAGTTGGTCGCATCGAGCCTTTTCTTCAGCCTGCCCTGGCGCGGCCTCGGCGGCCCCCGCAGCCATTCGCTCCCGGAGTTCATCCAATTCCTGTTCCGCCGCATCGGCTCGGGCGTCGGCGGTTGCGGCTCGCGACTCGAGCTGAGCGATCCAGGCCTCCTTGCGCTCCAGCTCTCGTTCCAGGACGTGCAGCTGTCGGATGCTCTCCCGATCGGGCTGTGGCAGCCGCGCTTCGGCGACCCCTCGCTCCTTCGTGGCCTCCAACCTTGCCAAGCGGGTCACCGCAGCGCGCTCGGCCGCCCGAGCTGCCCTGAGCTGCTCCCGCAGGGAGCGTTCCGCCCGACCTTTCTGGAACTCCGACAGCGGCAGCTGGACAATCAGGTACTCGGCCAGATCGATGGGTTGAGTGGTGGCGATGGCCACGAACCATTCGGGTTCTTCAGTCCCCCCCGGGACGAAACCGGCATCGATGGTGGGTACTGGGTCGTCCGACGGCGCAAGCTCGGCGAGAGAATACCCGAGGAACGGCATCTGTCCCAGCATGTGAACCACTGGAAACTCCCGGCGGGTTGCGTCGTACAGAGAGTAGTAGTCGAGTTGGTGGTCGACCGAGCGCGACTCTCCCAAAAAGGGTTCTTGGACGTCCGGGTTGGGGCATGCCACGACCGCGATCCCCCGGGCAGAGAGGACCCTTCGCACCAACCGCAGCACGACCTCGGGCTCCCCGAGCTCGGCGAGGTTCTCGACCAGCGCTAGGTCGAATACCCCCTCCTTGGCCGACAGCGAGTCTCGCTGGAGCGCCGAGAAACAAACCGACGAGGAGCCGTTGCGGGCCGACGCATCAGCCACGCGGAGTGGATCAGCATCATAGAACTGGATGAATCGAGCTCCGCGTTCTACCAGACGGTTCACCAGCTGTGAGCTTGCGTTGCCGAAGACGACGACTCGACGTCCCTCGACGACCGATTCCACGTAGGCGACGAGGGCGACGCTTGGGGCGAGAGGTGAGTCAGCGACCATAGATGCTCAGACTAGTCAAAGAGACGCCATTCTACCACCACCTCGTCTGGGTCCGAGCCACCAGCGGGTCCATCAGGGCTGGCGGCAGGGTCGTGGTACTCTCCCCAGGGTGTTCGAGTTCAATCCCAGAGCATACCGCTCCGATTGCAGGGGTGACGCGTGTCCAATCCCCGTCCCGGCCAAACACAGCATGATCCGGTCGTCGACGTTCTCGGTATGGGACGGTTCCACGCAGAGCCGGTTGATGCAGGTCCCGATTCGAAGCCCTTCACTCGGAGGGCAATTGGCATCGCTGTCACACTCGACGGGCCGGCAGTCACCCGGATCCGGGGACGCCCCCTCGGCCGCGAGACCGCATATGCCCACCAGCCGTCCGGTGGCGCGCAGGCGGAAGGTCCCATCCGCCTCTGCTGCGGGGCGGCTGTTGGCTCCTGTTCGAAGGGTCAGGGTGCAGGCTGTTGCCTTGGCGCAGTCCGCGGAGAACCTGCGGCCTTCGGTGTCGGTTAGCTCGATTGACCCTCGGGAGCTGCAGCCACTGGAAAGAAGAAGAAGGACCAGGCCCAGGCTCCCTGTCGATGAGCGGGTCAGGTTGGGCCACCCGAGCCCGCCTTTCCGCCAGCCAGCGCAACAATTCATGCTGCGATTCTAGCGAAAGCGAGGCCCGCTGGCGATGGACGGGATAAACTCTGCCGACAACCGATGTCTGCCGTGTACAAAAAGACTCTGGTCGTGGACGGGATTACGCCGGTGGCGGCCTATGCGGCGCTTCGTCGCGAGGCGCAAGCTGGCTCCTTCCTTCTGGAAAGCGTCATTCCGGGCGAACGCTGGGGCCGCTATTCGATTCTCGGTTGCCGGCCCAAGACCGAGATCGTGTTGTACGAGGATGCCCAAAAAGATCCGTTTACCGAGCTGGCCCGACAACTGGTTCGCTCCGAGTCGCCCCTGGGGGATGTCGCCGAGCGCTTTGCCGCTGCTCAGGTCGGCGTGGTCAATTACGACGTCGTACACACGGCGACCAAGGTCGAGCCGTGGCCTTGCGGGGATTCCAGACGCCCCATCGCGCGGCTGATCGGTGAGGCCCTGGTGGTTGTCTTCGACAACCTCACGCACACCGCAACCATCGCAGCCACCCAGGAGCAGGAGGTGGAGTTCGCCACCGAAGTGCTTCGCAAGCTGTCCCCGCTTGGCCCCCTACCGCCCCCCGATCCAACGGGCTTGCCAAGCCACGTCGAAGTCGACACCTCGGACCAGGAATACGAGAAGGGCGTGGATCGGATCAAGGAGTACATCCGAGCCGGCGATGCCTTCCAGGTCGTCTACGCCCGGACCTTCTCGGTCCCACGGGGTCAAACCGATCCACTCGATGTCTATCGGTCGCTGCGGGTCCTCTCTCCAGCGCCCTACATGTATCTGTTGGAGTTCCCGGAACAGGCGGGAGCCCCTGCCTTGGCCATCGCTGGTGCCAGTCCCGAGACCCTGGTCCGTGTGGAGGGGCGGCAGGTCACGTTGCGGCCCATTGCCGGTACCCGGCGGCGCGGTCGCAGCGTCGAGGAGGACGCCGCCCTGGCTGCCGAGATGCTGGCCGACCCCAAGGAACGCGCCGAGCACGTGATGCTCATCGATCTAGCCAGAAATGACATCGGAAGAATTGCCAAGACCGGCACGGTGCGCCTGCCCATGCAGATGCAGGTCGAACGTTACAGCCACGTGATGCACATCGTCAGTGAGGTCACCGGCGACGTGGACTCGCTGTCCGGCCCCTGGGATGTGCTCAGGGCCACCTTCCCCGCCGGGACTCTGAGCGGAGCCCCCAAGGTCCGGGCCATGCAGATCATTCGGGAGCTGGAGCGACGACCCCGCGGGGCGTATGGCGGGGCCATCGGGTACGTCACGCGTGGACTCGATCTCGACTTTGCCATCGCCATCCGGACCGTCGTCGTGACCCCAGACGCCTTCGAGGTGACGGCGGGCGCGGGCATCGTCGCCGATAGCGTTCCCGCATTGGAAGCCAAGGAAACCCGCAACAAGGCCCGAGCTGCCCTGGCATCCATTCACGCCGCGTTGCGGACACGGGGCTGAGCTTCATGCTCGACGAAAACGCCTTCGGCCTCCTCGTTGCTCACTTCGACCTGGAAAACCTGGAGTACTCGGTGGAGCCCAGCGAGTTCGCGGCGCACCTGACCAGGATGCGTGAGGTCTTCACCCGATACCTCGGAGAACATCCCCTGGGTGACCCGGTCCGAGTGCTGGATCTGGGACACGCCCTGTATGCCGAGGTGGCGGACGGCGACCAGGAAAAAAATCCACTGTTCTGGCTCCGGGACCTGCGCGAACGGTTGCGACAGGCGGAGCTGCCCATTATCGCAGTGCTCGGCTACGGCTCGCGGTGGATGGACGAACCGCGAGACGAAGCCGATGGAGCGACGACGCGAACACTGGCAGCGGTCGTCTGGCAGCCCAGCGAGCCCCTGCGCAAGGCACTGGCCGTCGAGGCCCATGCCCAACCCAACCTCATGGCGAGCGAGGCCAGGGGATGGGGAGCAGGCTATTACGTGGACGAGGAAGCCATCGAAGCCCTGGGCAAGAAGCTCAAGAACATCCCCACCCCCTGCTTGGTCCCCGGGGGGCGATTCTTTCGGTGGCAAAGCTAGATCCTTTGGCCCAAGCTCGTCATGGGGTGAGCGCGCGCTGGTACAGACGATACCGCTTGTAGATCTTGCCCCCCATGAACTTGATCCCGAGGTTGACAGGCGAGTTGTCCTCCAGCGTCCAGGACAGCTCACCCCAGTCGATACCGCAGGCTTGCCCCCCCTGGTTCATCTTGGCGTAGAGGTAGGTGCTAAGGCCTGCGTACTTCTTTTGATGTCGGATGCTCTTACGTACCCCCAAGATGGCCAGACGGGCGCTCTTGGGCCCCTTGACCTTGAGACGCCACAAAAGCCGCGCCCAGTTCAGCGGCACCAGCTGCCCCTTCAGACCCACCAGGGCTTCGTTGAGATTGGGCAGGGCCAGCGCCACCGCCGCAGACTGCCCGTCGATGTACACGATTCGCGTCAGCTCGGGTCTCAGAAGCAGCCTGAGGTCCTTGCTCAGCTTGGCGAGTTCCCGCTCGGTGAAAGGGACGAAACCCCAGTTGTCACTCCAGGCATCGTTGAAGACATCGATGACGGTGCGGATCTCCGCGTCCACGTTATGCAAGTCCACGGGGCGCGACGACACCTCGGGCAAGGCCTCGATAGCATCGTGGGCCCGACGTGCCCGCGGTGGTATCTCCCCTACCGTGTATCGCCAGGCATAGAGCTCCTTGAGCTTGGAAAGGCCGGCTCGTTCGATGAGATCCCCTTGATAGGCCCGATGATGGGGCATCATGACCATGGGGGGGGTGTCGAACCCCTCCACCAGGCAACCAATCTCGTCGTTGATGCTCAGCGACATCGGGCCTCGCACGTACCGCATGCCGCGTTCAGCAAGCCAGCCGCACGCTTCATCCAGCAGGGCGCGAGCAACCTCCAGGTCATCGATGGTGTCAAAGAAGCCGAAGAAGCCGACGTCATCACGGTACCGTGCCAGATGCTCTCTGTCGATCTGCGCCGTACATCGACCAACGCAGTAGCCGTTGCGATGGGCAGTCAGGATGACCGCATCGGCATGTTCGAAGAAGGGGTGGCTGGGGTGGAGCCGCGATTTTATCTCGTAGTCCAGCGGACGGACGTAGTTCCTGTCATCGCGATACACGTAGTCGACGACATTGAGGAACTGATGCAACGAACCACCCGGCGCAGTGCGTCGAATTTCAACGGCCATGATGTCGATCCGTTCCCTTGAGTTCCCAGCCAACCGTTCGCTCGTTCCGCCGCGGCCCCCGGGAATATGGCTTCATATGACACCGTACTTCTTGCCGACCTGGTACAAAGCCTGAAGGCCCCGATCCAGGTGGCTTCGCTCGTGCGTGGCCATGTAGCTGGTGCGCAACATGGCGGACTTGGGTGGTACGCCGGGAGAGATGAAGGCATTGGTGTAGATGCCGTGCTCCTCCAACAGATCGCGCCACATCATCAGAGTCCTCAGATCCTGCCGGATGAAGATGGGGATGACCGCGGTCTCCGTGTGCCCCAGCTCGAAGCCCATCTTGCGCAACTCTTCACGCATGTAGGTAAAGTTTTCGCGAAGCTTGTCAATCCGCCAAGTCTCCTCCTGCATGACATCGAAGGCCGCCATGGCTGCGGCCACACAAGGCGGTGCAGCACTGGCCGCGAACATGAAGCTCGGGGCAAAATGGCGGATGTAGTCCAGCGTCTTGCTGTCACCCACCAGCCAACCACCGATGCTCGCCAGAGACTTGGAGAACGTTCCACCGATCAGGTCGACGTCGTCCGCAACGCCGAAGTGATAGGCACTCCCTTTGCCACCCGGTCCCACGACCCCCAGGGCGTGTGCATCGTCCACCATCAAGCGAGCGTTGTACTTCTTGACGATAGGGACGATGGCGTCGAGTTTCGCGATCTCACCCTCGGCACTGAATACACCGTCCGTCAGCACCAGAGCCCCCTCGTCGGCTTCCAGCTTGCTCAACGCACGCTCCAGTGATTCGGGATCACTGTGGCGATAACGGACCAGGCGAGCCCCAGCAGACTGTGCGATGCGCACTCCGTCGTACAGAGAGGCGTGGACATTGCGATCCACCACCGCTACTGCCCGCTTGTTACTGAGCAGAGCCGAACAGGTAGCCAAGTTCACCTGGTAGCCGGTGGTGAAGACCAGCGCTGATTCCTTGCCGAACCAGGCGGCCAGCTTGCGCTCGAACTCTTCGTGAAGCTTCATCGAGCCATTGACCAATCGTGAACCGGTCATGCTGGTCCCAAATCGATCGATGGCTGCGCGGGCGGCCTCGCGGACCTTGGGGTGAGTCGTCAGGCCCAGGTAGTTGTTGGAGCCGAACATGGTGATGCGTCGGCCATCCATGACGGCTTCGGGACCGTCGTTCAGATCGAGGGGACGGAAATAGGGATAGATCCCCATCTTGCGGACCGAGTCGGCGGTCTTGAACAGTCGGCACTTCTCGAGCACGTCCTTGCCACCCATGGAAGCCAGGGAGAGACGTCCCTTCCAGGACTCCGACATCTCGCCGGAGCCGTCCTCGGAGCGATCGATGGATGGGGTTGGGGCGCCATTGGTTCGACGGGGGGCAGGGGAGCCAACGGGCTTCTGTCCCAGATCCTCGGCGCTGATACCGATCCGATCGTCGAGAGCCGGATCGATGGTGGGGAGTGATTGACCATCCAACAGAACCCGAAAGGCGGCGCGTACGCGATTGCGCGCATCCAAGACACCTTCAGCGGCGCGTTTGACGCGGTCATCCGTTGCCAGCCGCAGAACTCGCGGGTGCAGAAGGACTCTCTTGCTCTCCGAGCTAATTCGATCGACCCAGCGCATGTGACTCTCCAAAGTCCAGTCTTTCCGTTTTTTGGCAACGACTGGCGGAAACGAGCCAGAACCTCGGGTTGCCGCGGAATCCAAGGACTAGACGGCGGACGCTACGCTCCGCTCGGTGACTCGTCAAACTGCGGCCAGACCTCGGCCCCCCAGTCCTCCAAATCCACGCGTTCCAGAAAAAGGCCGCCCGGTGGTGCTGTCATGCCAAGATCGCGTCGACGACAACTGGCTAAAGCAGTCGCGATCGCGCCAGCGGGCAGGCGATTTCGCCCCACATCGACCACCGTTCCCACGATGATCCTCACCATATGATAAAGGAAGCCGTCTCCGCGGATCTCGATCCACAGGGATCGGCAATCCTGAAGATCGGGGACGAGCCGGGCGGAGAAAATGGTCCGAACCGTATTGGGTCGTCGGTCCGCCGCCCCGCGAAAAGCCGCAAAGTCGTGCATGCCGGGGAGCATTTCCAGTTCACGCCGCATGGCCGTTTGGTTCAACCTGTCACCCACTCGCCAAGCCAGGTGTTCGAGAAACGGGTCCGGGACTGGACTGACCAGGAGACGGTAGCGGTACAGCTTGGCCACGACATGCCGGCGCGGGTCGAACCCGGGCGGTACGCGAGAACAAGCCACGATCGCGATCTGCGCCGGGAGTCTGCCCCTCAGGCCGAGCACCCAGCCCTTGGGTGGGATGTCCAGGGCCGAGTCGAAACTCACCAGCTGACCGCGGGCGTGTACGCCCTGGTCGGTACGGCTGACGTGTCGCAGCGGTGAAGCTGCGGGATCGATGGTCTGGATGGAGCTCGCTAGCTCGCCAGTGATGGTACGGCAATTGGGTTGTTGGGCCATGCCGTGGAACGCATGCCCGTTGTACGCCACCCACAGCAGGACTCCGTGGCGTCCTGGCAGAACCATGTCCGTGTCATATCAGAGAGGCCGCACTGTGCTAGCTGCTCGCGCCAGCCAAGTACCGGCCACGACTGGTTGAACCGATCTTTCGTGAGTTGTGCTACCCGGCCTGACGCGGGCCGCCCCACGGCTACCGCTGCGGCACGAACGAGAGGGGGATCTCCACGTCCACGCAGCCGCCCTTGGGCGCAGGGAGCGTGGAGGCTCGGATCAGCGCCAGCACGCAGTTGCTCAGGCCGGGGTCCTGAAGGCCGTCACTGACCATCGAAGCACTGCACACCTGACCTCCGGTGCCCACGCGAGCCCGAACCTTCATCCGTCCCTGCAGGGACGCGTCACGCAACAGGGCTTTCTCGTAACAACGACGACTGGCCGCACCGCGCCCCGCCAAAGCCGACTGCAACGTTCCGGTGACTGTCCCCTCGCAGGCGCCAGAGCAGCCCCCGCCAGCACGGATGCTGCGAGTTGGTACCGATGCCGACGGTTCGGGTACCGCCGATGCCTCCACCTCGGGAGGGGGCGGGGGTGGCGGAGGAGCCATCGAGACGCGCGGCCCCTGTTCGGTCTCGGAGGGGGCAGCAGTGGCAGGCGTGGGAGCGTTGGAATGCGAGCGCTTCCAGAAGACGAGACCACCCGCCGCCAACAGCATGACGACTGCTGCCGCTATGAATGCACCACTGTTGTTGGAATGGGATCGGGGAGGAGGTTGAGACGTCATCGAAGTCCAAGTGAGCGTAAGCTCGGCATCCCAAAAGGCCAGCGCTCTGAGCCTACCACGCCAAGGACCGCCTACCCAAGCGGGGTAGGGCGAGCGCATCGGCGAAATCGACCACGAAGGAGAAGCCGGCGAGGTGGGGTGACGGGATGGTGTGACGGTAACCCCAGCCATCGACAGCGTTCGGATGGCGGCAGCGACACGCGGGAGATGGTGCTTTGGGCCGCGCTATGGGCGCCGAAGACCCGCCGGCATTGCCGAATGGGACAGACTCGTCTCCGCACCGAAGGCCGAGGCGAAACGCGGCTGGCGGTGGGCCCCTGGGCCGCAACCGAACCGGCTCCTCGGAGCCTTCGGAACTGGTTGCCCTGGATTGGGGTCTTCCAGTCCCACCGCTCCGACGCGACAATGGTACGCTGACGCTGCCCCGGATCATGCAGGTTCTCCTCGTAGCGCCGCGGCTCGGACTCCGGGTCCACAATGGTGGGCTGTTCGTCAGTCCGGGGCAAGGTGTCCACCCGGATCGGATTCTCGATTCCTACGAGCTCATCTTCGTGCGAAAGGGCATGCTGTCCTTGTGGGAGCAGGACCGTCGTTTCGACGTGCACGCAGGTGAATCCCTTCTGCTCTGGCCGGGACGACGCCACTATGGGGCGACGCCCTACCCCCGCGGCCTTTCGTTTTATTGGCTTCACTTCCAGGTGGCGGATCGAGCCAAAGCGCCAGAAATCAAGGTGCCTCAGCATGCCAGGGTTGCCCGGGTCGAGCGCTTGACGGGGCTGTTCCACCGATTCCTGGACGACCAAGAGTCCCAATGCCTTGATTCGATGGATGCCGCGCTGCTCCTGTTACAGATGCTGCGCGAGGTGGCGCGAGCACCGAACGGCAACGCGGCCCGGGAAACCGTGTTGGTGGGCCGCACCGAGGCTTATATCTCGAGCCACCTCACGGAGCCTCTATCGACTGGCCGCATCGCCCGCGCGCTGCGGGTGAACCCAGACTACCTGAATCGCGCCTTCCATCGCGCGCGCCGGATGACGCTCACCGAGCACATCCACCGAAGAAGGCTGCACGACGCCGAAGCCCTTCTGCGCGAGGGGACCGGCACCGTCCTGGAGATAGCGAATGCCTGTGGCTTCACCAGCGTCGGTCATTTTCGTCGGCTGTTCGAGCGGCACAACGGACTCACTCCCACCGCGTATCGCAAGCTCCATGCAAGGCTGCACGTGAACATACGATGACTCGGCCCGCCCCTCATTCGAATTCCCGGTTCAGAGATCATTCTTCTGACTATGCCATTTCCTTGGTACCCCTGCAGGCAGTGCGACTGGACGACTGTTTCTGGGCCCCGCGCCTGGGAACCAACCGTACGGTGACCCTGCCGGCGGTCCTCGCAATGTGCCAGGCGACGGGACGGGTGTGGCGCTTCGAAGAAGCCGCAGCAGTGCTGCGCGGACGTGCCCCGAGCGGCCAGCCATCCCCAGGGCTACCCTGCGACGACACCGACATCTACAAGCTCATCGAAGCAGCAGCCTACGTTCTCGTCCTGGCCCCAGACCAGCAGCTCGAGGCCGTCGTCGATGGGCTGGTTGCCAAGATTGGTGCAGCCCAGGAGCCCGATGGCTACCTGTACACGGCACGATCCATGGCCCCGGATCTGTCCCAGCCTCACCCCTGGTCGGGTCCGGAGCGTTGGAGTCAAGAAACCAATCTGAGCCACGAGCTTTACAACCTGGGCCATCTCTACCAGGCGGCAACCGCGTACTGTCGGGCCACTGGGAAGCGGACCCTCTTGGATATCTCGCTCCGAACGGCGGATCTGCTGGTGGCCACATTTGGTCCGGGCAAGCGCTCCATGTGGCCAGGGCACCAGATAACCGAGATGGGTCTCGTGGAACTCTATCGTGCCACGGGCTGCCCATCCTATCTGGCGCTCGCTCGGTATTTCTTGGATGAACGTGCGCCGGACGGAAAACCGAGGAGCGGCCAAGAATACAACCAATCCCACCGACGGGTCATCGAGCAAACCGAGGCAGTGGGCCATGCCGTGCACGCCACGTACATGTACGCTGGGATCGCCGATGTTGCCGCCCTGACCGGTGCCGCCGACTATCTTTCCATGCTGGACCGGGTCTGGCGGGACCTCCTCGACCACAAGCTCTACCTGACCGGGGGCATCGGCTCGCAGGCAGCGCACGAGAGCATCGGTTCGCCCGATGCTCTCGAGAACTTGACCGCTTTCAACGAAACCTGCGCCGCCGTGGGGTTGGCCCAGTTCAGCTATCGGATGTTCCTGCTTCACGGGCAGGCATCGGCCATTGATGTGCTCGAGCGCGTGATGTACAATAGCCTTCTGGCGGGTGTATCTCTGGATGGTCGTTCGTTCTTCTACGCGAACCCACTGGAGTCCTTTGGGGAGAGCAAGCGCAGCCCCTGGTTCGACTGCGCCTGTTGCCCGGGGAATCTCTTGCGCTTCTTGGCTTCGGTGCCGAGCTACCAATACGCCCAAGCGAACAACACGGTCTACGTGAATCTGTATGCAGCGGGCAGTGCACGGATCACCCTGGATGACAAAAGGACCGTCGAACTCGTTCAGCAGACCCGCTATCCCTGGGAAGGACTGGTGCGGCTAACCATGAGCTTCGCACCGTCGGGCACGGTGAGGCTCAAACTCCGAGTGCCGGGCTGGGCACGGCAAGAGGTGGTTCCGGGCGACCTGTACCGCTTCATCGATCCAGCGCCTGGGCCGCCGACCCTAGCGCTCAACGGTGTGCCGGTTCCTCTCGAGTCTCGCGATGGCTACGTGACGCTCGAGCGCACATGGCGATCGGGTGATCAATTGGAGCTTGCGTTTCCGATGTCGGTGCGACGCGTTGTCGCTGACGACCGGGTCGTCGCCAACCGGGGGAGAATGGCGCTGCAGCGTGGCCCCATCGTTTACGCGATCGAGGGCGTGGATCATCCAGGCGGGGAAGTGCTCAACGTCATGGTCTCCGACGACACCCGGCTGGATGCCCATTTTTGCCCGGAGCTTCTGGGGGGAGTCGTCGTCATCTCGGGCCAAGGCGAACGGCTGCGACGCGACCTCTCGGGTCGCTTGGCGTGTGAGCGGATTGGATTGACCGCCATCCCGTATTCGATGTGGGCCAATCGCGGCCCCACCGAGATGCTGGTGTGGATCCCGCGATCCGCCAGCAGTGCCTGGATTCGCCCCGCTCCGAGCCTCGCCTCCCAGAGTCGCGTCTCGCTGTCGGCGGGCGACTGTCCCTTGGCAGCCAGCGAACCATACGAGCCAGGCTCATCGCACGACGAGACGCGCAAGACCGCGCGGCTCGAACCGGATGGGGCCGGGAACGTCTGGATCGAATACGAATTCCCGGAGCCGACGTCGATCAGTGAGGCGTCCGTCTACTGGTTCGAGTCGACGGACTGGCGCAGGCAGTGTCCCCCAGCCTGTTGGAGGTTGCTGTACCGGTCGGGTGGTGGCTACCTTCCGGTGCGGACCGAGGACGTCTACGCTACCAGCCTCGACCGCTACCATCCGATCCGGTTTGAACCAGTGGTGGCGGCTGCGCTGCGGCTCGAGGCCGTCCCCAGGGCTCAGTCGACCGTGGGACTGCTCAGATGGCGGGTGCGCTGAGCGGATCGCGCTCGTTGCCGCCGAGTCCACCAAAGCAACCCCGCTGAAACGAGCAGCCAGCTCGTGTGGGCTCGTCCGTGTCCTTCGACCCTGCACCCACATCCACTATCGTCGTCGCTGGGGTCGCCCTCCAGCGCGTCAGTGCCGGCCATGTTGCCTGCGGTCCCACTCCGGTTCATGTTGCCACCAGTACCCGGCGGCGATCCCGAGCCACCGGTTGGCGGAGGCGTCACGCCACCCGCGGCAACGGACACCCCAGCGCTGCCGCCCCGGTTGGCCGCACCGCCCGAAGCGAAAGCACCTCCTGTGGCACGTCCACCGGTGCCAGGCGGCAACCCACCAGATCCACCCAAGGCCACGGCCCCGGCAGTGCCAGCGCCGCTCCCGCCACCCACCGACGCCACACCCCCGCTGCTGGTCAGACCCCCAACGTTCCCTCCACCCGCTTGCGGAGCGCCACCGGCGCCAATCGATCCGGCTTGGCTCGTGCCGCCAGATCCCGGCTGGCCGCCGGAATTCGCGGCGCCGCCGTCGGTCACCTGCCCACCCGCGTTGTCCACGCCACCACCCGCTGGTTCCCCCCCGACGTTGTTCGTGCCGCCACTGCCCGTCGCTCCGCCCAACGGCTCGCAGGAGCTGGTTCCGCCGCCGGTGCCCGAGCCGCCGACCCCGGAGGCCGTCCCCTGGTTCCCCTCCAATTGGAAGTAAATGCCGTATCGGTCCGTGTAGCGGCGGTAATGGGGAGTGAACACCAAGCGGGTGTCCGAATCGGTGTTCTGAGGCTTGAACTCCAGCTCTCCCGGGGTCTGGACTAGGTTGTCCTTGATTTTTGCAATCCACTCTTCGATGGTCGTGCTGCTGTTGATACCCACGGTCTCGTCGATCACGACACCGGCCGGTATGGTTGCCTTCTCTGAAGCAAGATGGGTGGTCTTTTCCATCCGCTCGGTCCCCAACCCGGCGCTCAGTACCAGGGGACCGTAGGTGAAGGCTACCGCATTGTTGTCATCCGGTAGCCTCGAGACGCGCACGTCTGCCGGAAGAGTCAGTTCCACGGTGTCACCAGCATTCCAAACCCTCTGCACGTCGAAGTAGCCGTTGACCTCCGGCGCACAGTACTGTTGACCATTCACCAGGATCGTGGCGGATTGCCCGACTGCCAACCAATACGGCTTTCTGAACAGGATCCCCATCTCGTCGGGAGGCGCTGAGTTGATGGTGAACGTGACCCTGGCAGACAGTGGTACATCCGCCGTCTGTGTGAAGGATAACAGACGCTCGTCCCAGTTCAGCACCGAGCTCACGTATAGGTTCACGTATACTTGGTTCTCGTTGTGGAAATAGATGCTGTCGTTGAGCTTCGTGAAATTCTCCATGCCCGTCCCGGTGCAACACCAGAAGGTGTCGGTTTCCCTGCCGAACAGCTTGAAATAGCCGGTGCCCATCGGTTTGAAGTAGGTGGTCATTCCCGTTTCGGGATTGATGCTTGAGATGATCTCGTTGATGTAACCTCGCTCGTAGAAGTCAGCATATTTCGCGTCACCCGTGACCATGAACAGCCCCCGGGTGAGCTTTAGCATGTTGTACGAATTGCAGGTTTCGTTGTTGGTGTTGTCACGGTAGCCATCGAGGATTCCGGGCTCGTGAAAGTGCTCATTCTCGCTGTTGCCGCCGGTCACGTAGGTGTGGCTACGGGTCACGATGTCCCAGAACTGCTCCGCGGAGGTGAGGTAGGACTCCTCCGAGCTGCCCAGGACACGGTAGCGATTGAGCGCGCCAACGAACTTGGGGAACTGCGTGTTGGCGTGCTTGCCGTTCAGCACGTCGGTGCCTCTGGAGATCGGCTCGAAGAGACTGTCCTCGTCAAATAGGTGAGCTGCTGCTAGGTGATCCGCCGACTCGGTGCACTTGTACAGCTCGTACAGGCAATCATTCATGCCGCCGTATTCGACGCCCAGCACCCGGGAGTGCGTGCTGGAATCCCAGGCCGAGGCCCTTCGATAGATCCAGTCCCCGAGCTTGCCGGCCACTTCCAGCGCAGTTTCACTGCCTCTGAGACGGTAGGTGTCCACCAGCCCGGCGAGGATCTTGTGCATCGTGTACCAGGGCACCCACATGTCACCGCTGATCTTGCCCTCCACGACGTCGAAGTGCGATTCCAGTGATGCGAAGAGATACCCGCTCGAGGTCTGGTACGACTGCAGCTGAGCGACTACGTTGTCGAGCCGGTCAGCGATCTGGCTATTGAGCTCCGGATCGACTCCTTCGGTCTTCTTGTAGGCTTGGGCCAGCGCGGTCAGGTAGTGCCCCATGCTGTGTCCGCGGAGCAGACTCCATCCGCCCTCCCAGCCACCGTACAAGGTGACGCCGTTCGCCGGATCCTGTCCCCGCGAGACGGCCTCGAACCCAGCCAACAGCCGGTCGGCATCCAGCCTCAAAAGGTACTCGATGTCCTTGGTGAAGAGACTCTCGTAGTACTCATCGGTGATTTGGACCTCGGCCATGTCGAAGGCGTCGAGGATATCGACCGTGCTCTGCGCGAAAGCAGTCGCCGGCAGAGCGGTGCCGCACAGAAGGGACAGCAGCAAGGCGCGTTGTGGGGCTAGAGGGTGGGTCGTGGAGGTCCTATGCATGGCGGCGCTGCCTTTCTTCTCCTCGAGGTCTGCGGGCGGACGAGGAAGGCCTGGTGCGGTCACCCGAGCGCAAGGGACGGGAGAGACCGAAAGCGCCTTCCGGGGGCGTGGACAGGAATCGGTTCCAAGGGTCAATTGGAGCCTCCCAGTACCGCCAGCGCTCGCCAAGATGACGGATCCCGAGCAGATGGATCGGATTCCGACTTTTCCACCCCGAGCCACAGCTCGGAACGGCGCTCAATGAGGCTTTGGCAAACGGTGGACCACAGCCGGCCCGACGGACCAGGATCGCTGAAGTGAAAACGTTACCACTGGCCGGATCACGTCCGTCATGTCCCCGCTGCGTGCGTCAAGGACGTGGACCCAGCCAGATCCAGAGTGGTTTGCTGCCATCCGGACGGGGCTGCGCCGAGCCCCGTTGTCTTCCCTTCTTCGGACGTGGTTGCGACGTCCCATCCAGACCCGAAGCAATCGACGCCATCGACCGGGGCGCGAGGCATGTCACTCGGGCAGGTGGTTCTCGTTGACGCACGCCGCAACGTCAATCGACGCCGTCGACCGGGGCGCGAGACATGTCACGGCGGTATCCCCCCAGTTGCGACGGTCCACGGGATCGAAATGAGCCCGTAGCATCTGGGGGATCTCCCACTGTCGGGGGTGTTCGAGCACCAGCAACCCATCAGTGCCGAGCCAGTTGGTGGGGGGTGTCTTGACGAGCCAGCGCGCGGTCTGTTCTAGGATTGCCCAGGGAGGATCGCAGAACGCCAGCGCGAAGGGGCAAAGCGCCAGGAGCCTAGTCCAGCAGCGTTCGACGGGCAGTGCAAGCACCGAACTTCTATCAGCGACGCCCAGCTGATCGAGGTTCTGTCTGAGACAAATGAGAGCCGCCCGGTTGTTCTCCACGAATACGGCGTGCGAGGCACCATGCGAAAGCGCCTCGATGCCCAAGGCGCCAGTCCCAGCGTAGAGATCGACGACTTGGCCCCTGATGCGATCCGACAGCAGAGCGAACAAAGCCTCCCTGACCCGATCAGTGGTGGGCCGGGTCGAAAGGCCCTTGGGCGCTCTCAGTCGGCGACCGCCCAGGGCACCGCTGGTGACTCGGAGGCTCAGAAGTCGACCCTCCAGTGGGCGGTTGCAGAGTTGGTACCGAATCCCAATTGGGGCCAGTGGATTTTTGCGGTGGTGGGTGGCGACGGAGTGTCGAAGGCCAGGTAAAGGCCCAAACCGGTGAGCCCCGCACCCAGGCCCAGCATGGTGAATTCGAGGGTCTCCAGCAGGGATGCCTCGTTGCAGAAGCGCTCTACGTCCGATGGGCGCATGGCCCCTTGGACGATGTGCCCCCGGGTGGCCTCCTGGCAAGCATCCTGGTTCGGAGCGAGCCCCCGACGATAGGCCAGGTACCCCGAGGTGTTGTTGAGGACCTGGATCCGGATCGCTGCCAACAGACCGCCCACCAATAGCGCTCCTCCCGTCCCCAGAGTGACGATCGCAGCGGTGCGAGAGGAGCCCGGCGTGTCTTCGGTCGGTGTCGCAGCGTGGCTTCTGCGCGGGCCGCGCTCCGACCGAGGCGGCTGAACCGCCGGATCGAGGTACACCTGCGTCGGCCCCCGCAAGCGGACCTCCAGTCTTGCCGTTATGGCGGTTCGCCCTGGGACCTCCAGACGCAAGGTGTGGGGACCGCTGGTCAAGTGAAGGGTGATGGTGCCGGAGCTGTCCAGACTGCCTGCTGATTGGTCGTCGACCCACAAGGTTCCGACAGGGGCTCGGGCTCGGACCTGCACCGGATAATGCAGCGGACCCAGGAGCTGGGAGAGCGCCGTGTCAGACAGGCGCAACAGATCGAGATCGAATCGATTCGCGAGCGAAGTCGGATACGAAAGCTCGGTGGAGGCGCTGGTCCGACCGTTGCTCCACAGCGATAGATGGGCCTGCAGCTTGCCGTCCTTTTCTTCCAACCATCCCCAGACGAACTGCCCCCGTTCGATTTTCTGGGCGATCCGGCGCAAACACGGGATGTCCGGTCGTTCCGTGCAATCCAGGCCTGCAGCCAGGACCTCGAGAGAGTAATCCCCCGGTGCCACCGACCACTCCACGGAGCGCTCCAATACCTGCTTGAGCGCTTGGGTTAGAGCCTCCGCGTTCTGGTATGCTTGGTCGGCAGCAAAGCCCAACACCAGCATCGGCACATCGGACTCGGTGGATGGTCGCACCTGATACGAGTCGAGGCTCTCTCTTCCTGCCGACTGTGCGAAGGCTGGGGCGCCGGCTCCCAGCAGCACCAGGGTTGGTGGCATCAAGCAACGACGAAGGACCCAACGCACCGCACGCATGATACCCAAAAAAGGGATCGGCGCCGGGGTCAACCGGTCTCGATCCTTCTCCACATCTGACGCCGCATCCTCTGACGGTTCTTGTCCTTACGCGTCACCAGGCGCGCCGCACTCCATCCTGCCAACAGCTCGCCCTCCTGGCCCAGCGCTGGCATGACCGTTGGCCCGACCAGGAAGGTTCCGACGATGGGCCCCCGAACCGGCTCGCCTGCGAGATCGAGATAGCCCAGCGGCTCGAACGACCACTGTCGTGGCATGGGCTCTGCACCGGGGGCCGTTGCTCGGACGTGGATCCTGTCCACCAGGCGTTTGGTTCCATCGGCGTAGAGCCACAGGGGCAGGCCATCGTGAGCCGAATCGACTGCCACCAGATGCTCTCGGACGAATGGCAGGCTCCGTTCCAACGCGGAAAGGACCGATTCCCGGGCCTCGAGCCGGGTCAGGGCGCCGCGGATTGGCAGCAGGACCTCGGCGACGAGCAGAGACGTGTGTTCCTTGCCGTTCGAACCTTCGGGTGGCTCGCAGAGACCGATGCGCTGCAGGTGTATGGGAGGACGTCGGGGATCGGGGTGATCCGTCAACGATGAAACGAGGAACGACTCCTCGGGGAGCTGGCTGGGGAGCCCAGCCGAGCGGACCACGATCGATGCGACGAACCGAGAGGTGACGGCCCTGGCCTGGGGCCATTCGCGGCGAGCGCTGGTCGTGATGCCTTGTCCCAGTGCCAGATCGGCGACTGCCTCACCGGGCAGATCGGTGATGACATGAGACGTCCCGGTGGGTTCGTCCCCCCCCTCTTCCAAGATGGCAGCCACCCGACCCCGTTGAACCAGGATGGACGAAGCCTTCGAGTCGAGGCGGCACACCCCTCCATGGGCCTCCACTCGTTCCACCAGGAAATCGGTGAGCTCGTCCTCTCCTGCTGGTAAACCGAACAGGCCGCGCGTCCACGCCCCGTGTAGGCGAGCCATGGCGAACGCGGGGAGTCCATGAGGCTCCGTAGCCAAATGGCTGGCGAACTGGGCCGGCAGGGTGACGACCTCGCGGAAGGGGTGTCGCAACGGGAACCGCGACAACGGATCGATGCGCGCAGCATCGTTGACCCAGGGCAATTCGCTGGCAGCGCGGCGCGTCTCCAGGCGCTCCAGGATGGTCCAAGGAGGCCAAACCGCGTCACGCTCGAACACCTGATCGGCGGCGGAGTTGACCTGGGCGATCGTCGCGTACAACTCGTCGACCACCTGACGAACCTCCGGGAATTCGCGGTCGATTTCCCGCGCGAACAACTCGACGTCAGGTGCCAGCTCCAGCCGTCGATCCGGAAAGACCACACTGAACATGGGATCGAGTGGAACCAGACGACGACGAAAGCGAGGGCTCTGGGCCAGTTCGTGAAGCAGGCGCCGCCAGGGGGGAGAGCTGTCTGCCAGCCAGGTGAATGCGCGGCGCCGGAAGCTCAACCCCTCGAAGCCGTAGCGGCAGGGACGGCTGCCCTGTCCCAGCACCAAGACATGAAAATCGCGACGCGCCAAGAGGGCGGCAGCTGCCAGTGCTCCCAGGGAGCGACCGAGCACTACCACGTCGAAATAGCGCCAGGTCATGGCCTCGTGCGAAGGGCCGTCCTAGCTCGGGGATGGGCTCGCGTCCCGGTCGTCATCGAAACTCGACCACTGGCTCGATCCCCGGCTCCTGCGCGGCGACTTCCCCAAGCAGGAAGGTGGGATCGCCGAAGGGAGCCAGAACGGCCCTGGCCTTCTCGGCGGCCTGGTCTGCCACCACGGCGACAAGGCCGACACCCAGGTTGAAGGTTCGTGCCATCTCCTCGGGGCTGACTGGGCCCCCCTGCTCCAGGAAGCGGAACACCGCGGGCGGTTCGGGGAGCCTCACCACTGCCTTGGTTCCGTCGGGCAGAACCCGCGGCAAGTTGCCCGGGACTCCACCTCCGGTGACGTGGCAGAGTGCGTGCAGATCGTCGCCCAGCGATTCGGCCAACGCGGCCACGCTCCGAGCGTAGATGCGCGTCGGCCTGAGCAGCGCCTCAGCGACCGTGCAGCCCAGATCCGCGTGGTAGGTGTCGAGGCGCAAGGCCAGCCGCTGTTCGATGACCCAGCGCGCCAAGCTGTAGCCGTTCGAGTGTAGCCCCGTCGAGGCAATGCCAATCACGGCATCCGTTACCCTGACCCGTGCTGGGCCCAGGATCTTGTGTTTGGATACGACCCCGACCGCGAACCCCGCCAGATCGTACTCCCCCTTCGGGTACATGCCGGGTAGCTCGGCGGTTTCCCCGCCCAACAAGGCGCAGCCTGCCAGGTGGCAGCCGTCCGCGATGCCGGCAATGACCTGTTCGGCCACGTCAACGTCTAGGTGACCGCAGGCGAAGTAGTCCAAGAAGAACAGGGGCCGCGCCCCACAGGTGACCACGTCGTTGACGCACATGGCGACCAGGTCCTGCCCGATGGTCGTGTGCTGGCCGGTGGCGAACGCGACCTTCAGCTTCGTCCCCACGCCATCCGTGCCGCTAACCAGGACCGGATCGACGATCCCCGAAGGCAGCGAGCACAGACCCGCAAATCCGCCCACGTCAGCCAGGACTTCTGGTATGCGCGTCCGGGACGCCAAGGGCTTGATTCGCTCGACCAGCTCGTCTCCGGCATCGATGTCCACGCCCGCATCGCGGTAGGTAATAGCCATGACGGCCCGGTCATAGCACTGCAGCGAAGGCTGTCTCAGCCCCGAGGGCCGGGCGTTAGGAACCGCGATGGATGGGACGCAGCAGCGAGGCCAGAGCGCCCAGGCTGAAAACGGCAAACCCAGCGAAGAGCGCCACCAAAGCCACTGCCCAACGGGTGGACGCGGGCGTTTCGCCGTCCAGCAGGACCCACGCATCCTGCCGAAGATGTCCCGGTTGCCATCCGGCCGTACGCACCGCGGAACTGAGGGAGCCCCTCCGGATCCCGGGCGAGTCGAGCCGGACCAGTCGCCCAACGAACGAGGTTGGGGCTACGAAACGGTCGCCCTCAAAACCCTCGGGGACCCGCAGCTCCACCCAAAGCCTCGGGTTGCCGACCACCGGGACCAGCCTGAAACCGTCGTGTTCCAGTGGTCGGCGGAAGCGGATCCCTCCAGCGTCCTTGAGTTCGCCAGTTCCCTGGACCCAACGGTTCTCGTCCGCCGCTGTGGGCAAATACGACGATACATCACCGATTCTGTGGACGACGGACCCGCCGGCCAAGGAATATGTGACCTCTCCCCACAGGCCAGCCACCATCAGGCAGGAGCCAACCGCGGTCAGACCCAGCGTCAGGAGCGTTACTCGACGCCAGGGACGGCGGGGTGCAGGAAGCCCTTCCAGCTCTGGATCCGGCCCCTGGTTCAGCTCTGGTGGGTTGGACGAACCGTTCATTCGACTGGCCTCGGGGATCTGGATCTTCGACAACCTGCGAGACCAAAGGTTCCCTTTTGCGCCGTTCGGCCCCAGGCGCCGCTGCTTGCGGCTGTTGTCCGTGCCCGGATTGGGATAACGTACCAGCTGGAGAAGGGTTCGCATGGCCCAGCCAAAGACCATCCACTGCCCATCCTGTGGCTTTCGTAACACGGCGCCATTGGCCAACCAACGCTGCGTTTCCTGTGGCGCCAAGATCGACGAGTTCCGGCGCTCCATGTCGCGGCAAGAGGAGTTGGAGCGGCGCTACCAGCAGGAGGGCTTCAGTCTGTTGTGGTTCGTGGTTTCGCTGGGCATTACCGCGATCCTGACCACTGCGGTCGTTATCGGCCTGCCGCTGGTCGTGCCCATGTTCGATTTCGAGGGTTCGGCGGGCATGGTGGTGGCCATTCCGGTGTGGTTTGCTGGGGGCGTGCTGGTCGGGTTGGTGTCGCCGGGACGAACCTTCATTGAACCGGTGGCTGCCACCTTCCTGGTGGCTCTGCCCACCGCCTTCTGGTTGTTCCGCACGCAGACCGTCAAGACCCTGCCCCTATTCATGTACGCACTCCTGGCCGTGGTGGGCGTTCTGTTCACTCTGGTGGGTTCCTATGTGGGCGAGCGCATCCAGCTGGGGGCTCCGCCGAGGGCCATCGACTGAGCGTTCGCCCCGTGGGCAAGCTTCCCAAGCGACCCTGGGGCAGACCGGCGTTGTGGTGCGCCTGGCTGGGCTGTTTGGGTGTGGTGGGGTGCCAGAGCAACGCGGGCACGCGGGCTCACGCCGAAGCCGGACAGCTGACGTTCACCATCGAGCAGTTGCGCAATGCTGCCAATCCGGACAAAACGGCCGCCCTTGCCGCCTTGCGCCGTCTGGGCTGCTCCCAGGTCGAGCTCTGCCGCCTGCGTGACCTCTGTCTGCGTGCCCACTCGTTACAGGTCGAGGGACTGACCGCCATCGAGAACGCCCGTGCCGGGATGAGCCAAGTGCAATCGGACTCGCCAGCAGCACGGTCCGTCCAGAAGGATCTTCTGACTGCCAGCCAGCGGTTGCAGCAGGCCAAGCCATTGCTTTCGGACTGTGTGCGCGTCGAAGGCGAGGTGCGCCGACACTATCGACTGCGCTGAACGCCCCGTGCGGTGGGGGCCCAGGTCGACGATGCGGCCTTTGGCGTTGCGGTATCGACGAAGGTCACCCTCCCGAAGCGCGAGGCGCGATGGAAGTTGCCTTGTCCGAGGATTGGCGACCAGGCAATCCCGCGGTTCTCCTGCATCACGTACAGGTTGATGCGCCAGGTATCCCCGACGGACGGCGGACTGCGTCGGGCTCGAGAGAACGACGACCAGGGAATGGACAGCTCGACGGTGTAGCCCCCATCCCGATCGGCGGTCTTATTCAGCGTACCGTCCAGATGCACCCCACTGGTCAACTGGGACTGCCAGTCCTGATGCCCAAACGGACCGTCGGGTCCAAGACGAGGCAGGTTGTAGTCATCGAAGACCGAATCGAAGCGCAGGTTCTGCGGATTGACCTGGATCTCGTAGTAGTCCTTGGCGTCTCCGTCTCCGTCCGGATCGATCATGATCTCGACGGTGTCCTGGGTCCAAAGATGAGGATCGACTGCCCCGGGGTCGAACTTTCCCACCAGATCACGGTCGAAGGCCTCGATGGCAATCAGCAAGCCCTCGGTGCTCCAGGCGATCCGAGCCACCCCTTGTAGATTCGAATCGGACGGTGGAACCGAGCCGTCCCCCGGATTCACGAAACGGCTGGTGCGTGCCGCGTGTTGCCAGACGGCTTCGTCGAGCCGCCCGTCCAGTTTGAGCGGACTGTCAGACGTTACGCGGGGAGCCGACAGGTTCGGTACGGTGGGGATGGCAGCGGGTGCGGTGCCGGCCACCAGCTTCAGGGTTCCCACGATCACTCGTCCCTTGCCGTCACTCGGTCCCCGGATCGGCCCCATTCGTTCCGACCCTCTCCACAGGCCGGTCAGGATGGTGACCTGGGACGCGGTGAAGCGGTGGCTCAGCGTGAACGACTGTTCATCGACGTAGATCTTGCCAACGCGCCATCGTCGGGGGCCAAGGGCCGGGTGATCCTTCTGCCACTCGCGCAAGGGTCCCTGGCGGTCCAGGTTCTGCAAATACCGGCCACTTTTGTCAACGAGGTGGGTGAAGAGCAACCAGTCGGACTCCAGTTCCTTGTTGAGCTTCCAGTACAGGGCAAGTTTGACGGTCTGGCCAGGTCGGACCGTTTCCGTCGGCGAAACCGCGTAGCCCAACAGCTCCACCGAATCGCCGATGCGCGTACTGAGCGGATGGGCGATGGTCGGAGGGACGGAGAGCTCGAACTGCGCCAGGCTTGCTCGATCCCTGTCATCGCTCTTGGAGCGAGTAACGCACGCGGGCCCCACCCCCCCGATCAAAAACAGCACCGCGATGATGGCCCGACTCGTGTGCGTCGCTCTGGCAGTTAGGGTGCGAGCGCCGCCACACCGTCTCATCTCTTCCCCTTGTTCTTCTTTCGCGCGTCGCGCTCCCGCTTGCGCTGGTTCTTCTTTGCATTGCGTTCGGCCTGCGAGAGTTGTCGCATGCGGGGGGCCTCGGGTGCTGCATTGGGGACGCCCAGGCCCGGCAAACCCATACCGGGGACACCGAAGGGCAACCCCATCCCAGGCATTCCTCCCAACCCACCGGTGGGTGCCGGTTGACCACGCATGGCGCGACGCAGATGGCGGGCGGCTGCCAGACCGCCGAGCCCCGGGATTCGGCTCAACAAACCGCCCCCCAAGCCGCCTCCCAATCCTCCCATCATCTGCTGCATGAAGAGAAACTTCTGGATCAGCTCCTGGACGGCGAGCTCCTGGGCTCCGGCTCCCTTGGCAACGCGGCGCACCCGACTGGGTTCGCGAACCAGGACATGCGGATCATTCCGCTCCCCCGCGGTCATGGACTGAATGATGGCTTCGATCCGGACCAGCTCCCGATCATCCAGTTGGGTTCCGCTTGGAATCATCCCGGACAGACCGGGCACCTTCTCCATCACATCCTTGAGGCTCCCCATCTTCTGGATCATCTTTACCTGGTTGAGGAAGTCTCCCAGGGTGAACTGGCCGGACATGATGCGCATCGCATCTTCTTCGGCCTTCTTCTGATCCACGACCTCTTCGAAATCCTGGATGAGGCTAACCACGTCCCCCATGCCCAGAACGCGGCTGGCCATGCCCTCCGGGCGGAACGGTTCCAGCTTGTCTGGGGTCTCGCCCATACCCACGAACACCACCGGAGCCCCGGTGACCACCTTCACGCTGAGCGCAGCACCACCCCTTGCATCGCCGTCCAGCTTGGTCAACACGACTCCGGTGATGCCCAGGCGTTCGTGGAAGGACCTCGCGGTGTTGACGGCGTCCTGGCCGATCATGGCGTCGACGACCAGAAGGATGTTCTCCGGGTTGACCGTCGACTTGAGCTCGCCCAGCTCCTGCATCAGTGCTTCGTCGATGGCCAGACGACCCGCCGTGTCGTAAACGATGACATCGCAGTTTCGCCGACGCGCCTCCCCCCGCGCGGCGTCGCAGATCTGAACCGGCGTTTGACCGGGCAGGTTGAAGACCGGGATGTCGATCTGTCCTCCCAGGACTTGGAGCTGTTCGACTGCTGCAGGGCGTTGCATGTCGGCCGCCACCAGCAACGGTCGGTGTCCGCTCTTCTGCAACCAACGAGCCAGCTTCGCCGCCGTGGTGGTCTTACCCGAGCCCTGCAACCCCACCATCAATACCGAGGTCGTCCCATTGGGGACGATGGTCAACGGCTCGCCGTCGAAGCTCATCATCGCGACCAGCTCGTCGTGGCAGGCGCGAACGAACTGGTCCCCGGCCGTTACCCGGTGAGTCTGGCCACCTGCGCGGACCCGGGTTTGGACGGTTGCGCCCAGGGCTTTCTCCTCGACCCGGGCCAAGAACCGCTTGACCACCCCCAGCTCGACGTCGGCCTCGAGTAGGGATTGTCGGACCTCTCGGAGCGCTGGTGCCACATTCTCCGGGGTCAACTCGGTCAACCCCGACAGGCGATTCTGAGCTTCGCGAAACCCTTTGATGAGCGTGTCGAACAAGGCTTCGAGCTCTTAGCACAGCTGGCCTGCGGCGATGAATCTCCCCGGTGAGGTGGGGTGCGACCCGCCGTCCGGGCTTCACGGACGCCTCAACGTGGCTCGGAATCGGGCGGGCCACGCAGGGCGACGAGGCGGGCATACAGGGCTCGACGAGCGCTGCCCCGGAGTCCCGAGGCTTGCAGCACGTCTTTTACGCTCTCGCCACTGGCCAGAGCCGAGCGGAGTTCTTCGTCGCTGGGGGGGACTTCGGTTTGGAGTTCGAGAGCTCGCTCCTGCTGCGGACCGAGGACAACCACGACCTCGCCGCGCCATTCCCGAGCCAGCTCGGCCAGGTCACCGATGGATCCTTCGACCACCTCTTCATGGATCTTGGTCAACTCCCGACACACCACACCGGTTCGATGGGGTGATCCTGCTGCCAGGTCGAGCAGCGTTCGGTGAACGCGACCCGGCGATTCGAACAGGACAACGGGTTCGGTCGTCTCTTCGATTCGATTCAGGATGGCCAGGCGACGCCCGCCTTGTCGCGGCAGAAATCCGACGAACCAGAAGGGACCCTCGACACATCCCGAGATGGCCAGGGCGGCGGTGACCGCGCTCGGGCCGGGAACCACCACCACCTTGAGCTGCGCCTGGCGGCAGCGGGTCACCAGCTGCGCTCCGGGATCGCTCACCGAGGGCATCCCAGCGTCAGTCACCAGCGCCACCCTTCGGCCGCGGCGCAGGTCCTCCACCAGAGCGTCGATGCGCTGTGCGGACACGTGTGCTTCCACACAGACCAAGGTCTTTCCCTGGATCCCGAGGTGGGTCAGAAGCTTGCGTGTATGGCGGGTGTCCTCCGCGGCAATGGTGTCGACCTGGTGCAGGATCTCCACCGCGCGCAGGGTGATATCCCCCAGGTTTCCGATGGGCGTCCCCACGACGTAAAGGACCCCCGGCTGACTAGTCCCGGATTCGGACGGCATCTCCCAGTGTCTCGGCCAGGTAGGTCCTGAGCTTGCCCGTGATACGTGCCTCCAGTTGGCGAACCCGTTCCCGGGATACCCCGAACTGCTCGCCGATCTGTTGCAGCGTGACCGGCTCGTCCGCCACCAGCCGACTGTCGAAGATGATGAGATCCTTGCCCGAGAGGGTGGCGCGGAATTCCTCCAAGCGGGCTCTCACCAACTCCTGCAATTCCGAACCCTCGGTGAGTTGGTCTGGCCCCGCCGTGTGAGCGGGGAGCAGTTCCATCCGCGTCGTGGTCTTGCCCTCGGCATCACCCACCGTTGCATCCAGGGACGCGTCTCCGCTGGCCAGCCGGCGCTCCATCTCCACCACGTCCTTTTCGTCGACATCCAGGCGACCCGCTATTTCGGCATGGGTGGGTTCGATCCCCAGGGCAGACAGCCGGGCTTTCTCCTTGCTGAGATTGAAGAAGAGCTTGCGTTGAGCCTGGGTGGTGCCGAGTTTCACCAGTCGCCAGTTGTTGAGGATGAAACGGAGCATGTAGGCCCGGATCCACCACGCCGCATAGCTCGAGAGCTTGACGCCTCGATAGGGGTCGTATCGCTTGACCGCCTGCATCAAGCCGATGTTGCCCTCCTGTATCAGGTCCATGATGTTCCGGTAGGCGCGGCGGTACTCGTAGGCCAGCTTGACCACCAGCCTGAGGTTGGCTGTCACCAGGCGGGCCGCGACCTGGACGTCCCCGGACCGGTGGAACTCCTCGGCCAGTTCTCGCTCCTGTTCCGGTGTGAGCAAGGGATGTCGCTGGATCTGCTGCATGTAGATCTGCAGCGCGTCCAGGCGGGCCAACGCCGATGCGTGTGGCGTGGGCTGCTCCGAACCTTCCCAGGCGTCTGCCGGGGATTCCTCCAAGAGCTCGCCAGAAGCCTCGATGACCTCTTCGGCGTCCGCCGCGAGGCTGGATCCAGCTTCGGATGGCCAATCCTCGGGCTCTTCGGTATCGTCCGAGGGTTCGTCGCCCTCGACCAGTTCGTCGGCGTCGCTGGATGACTCAGGCTCGGCACGCCCCAAATCCTGCCCGGCCCCGGCTCGGGCGGGGTTGTTGCGCTGCGCGGCGCTGGACACCCCGCTCTTAGCCCTGGTTTTTGCCTTTTGCGTCACAACACCGGTTTTCTGTTTCGGCCGCGCCCAGCCTGGATCCGGCCGGTGGGAACGTCAAGGGCGGGTACCCAGCTCCGCGTCGAAACCGGCGTTGCTGCGGCGGCGCTGGCACCGGCTTTGCAGTGTGAACAGGAGCGCGCCTGCGTCGAGGGCGCCATCCCGACGCACCCCGCAACCGATCGGTGCCGCCAGGAGTCAGATGCCTGAAGGGACATAGCGCCCGCCAATGGACGGGCGTTCCGGGGCTGAACGACGCGAGGCGCGTGAGGTCGTTGAGCTCCGGTTACTGCGAGCGGCTGGTTGTACTGACACCGCGTCGGGCTTCGCCGCTGGCGCTGGCTCGGTCTGCGTGGCGTCGTCCTTCGGCGGTGTGGAATCGGACGGCGCCGAGGCAACCGGGATTGGCGCCGCTGACGGAGCGGGGGCAGGCTCAGCTGGCTTGGGTGGAGGTTCCCGGTCGGGTGGGAGCGAGTTGGCCGTCGACGTTGCGACAGCCGCCCGGGCCGGCGAAGAGACGTGCTTTTTGCTTCCAGTCGTGGTCAGGATCAAAAGCAGCACCACGACGAGAGCGGCAGCGGCTCCCCCCACGACCCAGAGCTTGCGTGGCGGCCATGCCGAAATGGGTTTCTTGAGCTCGGGCCCATGCCCTGCCGTCTCCTTGACCCCAAGTGGCTCAGCGGGCTCGACCGTTGCTGCGGGGACGGGTCGGTCGACATCGAACCCTGAAGAGGAGCCCGCAGGCGTGGGAGTGGTCGACTCACTCCTCCCGGCCGTCTTGGTGGCCTCGTCTGCCGTTAGAAGCATCAACTCGGTCGGTTTCCCCAGCGCAGGATCCAAAGCAAAACCGCCTGATCCAGAGCGATCGGAGTCGGCCAAAGGTCGTTCCACCTTCGACACCCGTGTCGGCTCCGCCAGCCCACCCGCCTTGGCCGGTTCTGACCCTGGGGGCTGAAGAGAGTCTCTCTCCAGCGTCGCCAGGGGGATTGAGGAGATGGGCAGCCCTGATTCCGATGGTCCGGGCTCGACCTCATCGACCGCGATGGCCGCAACCTCTTCCAAGGGCTCTTCAGTCGGAGCAACCGGGGGCTGAGAGCGGGGCGGCGTGGAGCCGTGCCCAGGTGGTCGCGGTGCAAGCGGGACCGGTGGGCGCCGGAGCTTGGGGAGCTGGGGTTCGGCCGTTTCGGCTGCTGCGCCCTCGGGCCTGGCAGGATGTGGCAGGTGGGAATCCCGGCTCTGGGGACGAGGAACCACCGAACGTTCCCGCCGCGGGACGACCGACTTCTGCCCCGAAGTGGCCGATGGGGGCTTGGGTGGACGTTCCGAACGAGATGGGAGACGCGACCCCTGATCTCCACCGGCAGCCTTGGGTTTGGCCGGGGGCTTGGGGCGAGCGAGCTGGGAATCAGCGCCCTCGGTGGGCGGCGCCGCGACGGCGGGCTTCGGGGTGGTGTGTTGAGCCGGAGGCGGCGCTGCAGCAGCCGGCCGGGGCGTGGTGTGTTGAACCGGAGGCGGCGCCGCGACAGGGGAACTGGGCTCCACGTCCACGAGAGCTTCAGGATACTTGTGCCTCACGGCGCCATCGCGACTGGCGACGGCTTTGCCCGCCATCTCGGCGACCAAGGCAACAACCTCGGTACGGGGCGCCACCTCGGAGCCCAGGGCCTGCTGGAGCTCAGTGAGCATCTCTCGGGTGCTGGCGTGACGCTGATCCGGATCGGCGCGCAACGCCTTGCGCACCAAGGCCTCGAGCTCGGGAGGCACGGGCTCCCAACCCGAGGCTCGAAAATCGGCCAGCTTCGGGATGGCCAAGGGCTTGTCCGGGGACGCCAGCCGTTCGCTGCGGGAGCCCAGCAACAACCGGTGATTGCCCAGCATTTCCCAGCCCATCACCCCGATGGCAAAGACGTCGGAACGAACGTCGACGGTTGCCTTCGACGCGAGCTGTTCTGGCGCACTGTAGGCAGTCACGTCCGCGACCGTGACGAACCGTTCCATGCGACGGGCCACCGCTGCCACGCCCACGTCAGCAAGTCGCGCGCACCCATCGGTGCCAATCAGGATCGAATCCGGGGAGAGTCCGCCAAACAAGCCAGAGCCCAGCGACGCCGGCGCCCCGTGGTGTTCGATGGCGATGGCTCCCTGAAGGATGTCCGACAGAATGCTTAACACGATCCGGATCGGCACCGGGCTGGAGCGGGTGGAGGCCGTTCGCAGCAGGGAGTGCAGGGACTCGGCCGGCGTATAGCGCGCGATGGGCATCACGCTGCCGTCCTGGACTGGTACGTCCCGCGGCTCCAGAATCAGCGGATCGGACAGACCCGACATCCACCAGGCTGCCTCGGTCAGGCTGTCCAACTCGGACTCGGTCAGCTTGCCCAGCCCGGTCACCTTCCGCGCGTACACCACCCGTTGTTCGACCTTGTCAACGGCCACGTACAGCCCCCCCAAGGGGCCTCGCGTGACCTCGGTCACGGTCGTGTACCGTTCGGCGGAGGGTTTGGGTGATTCCGGTGGCTTCACGCGCACTTTCTCCCAACTAGAGGGACAGGGGGCGGCCGGCGACGGGAGTCTCCGACAGCAAAACGATCGGTTGGTAGCCGGCCTTTTCTAACAGTTTGGTCGACGCGGCGAGATCGTACACCAGGCCCCATTCAATCCCTTCCGAGCCCGAAACGAACAGAGCCTTGGACTCCTTGCAGCCCTTGGCAAACCGCTCCAGTGTTTCGCCGGTCATTGAAAGATCGGGGCCCGCCAACCCCTTGCCGCGCTTGGCGGCGGTTCCTCCCGAGAGTCGCCACACGGCGGTGCCGCGGTCGGGGCGCACCATGGCGACCACCGAGCAGCTGGCCACGCTGGGTGCCTGGGGTTGGGGGACGATGGTCAGCTCCTGGGGGAACTCCTTGCGCGATTCGGTACGCACGATCAGCGGTGACGCGCCGATCCGTCCTAGCTCCTCCAACATGGCGATCACCCAGGATGGGTTGGTGTTGCGGTCGACGACCACGCGAGCCTCCTTGCCGGAGAACTCGTCCTTGACCTCTTCGATTGCTTTTCTCAGCTTGGCCCGATCATCCGGCTTGTTCAGCAGGACCCGGCTGAAGCCCACCTTCGGACTCAACGTGTCAATCACGAGCTCCGGAGGACCCTTGGGCTTGGGGACCTCCGTGATGGGCGGCGGCTTCTTGGGTGCATCCGCGGGGGGATCGAAGGGGTTGCGCGGTGGCGGACTGTCATCGCAACCCGCGACGCACAGCCCCAACAGGGACCAGCCAGCCACCAGGGCCAGGCGACACGCACGACTCATGGTTCGCGGATTCTATCCTCATCACGCCGGGGAAAGTCTTCTCTTTCGAACCATCCATTTTTGCTGGGTCCCTGCACAAGACGACACGAACGGTCCGTTCACGCCAGTTTGGAGCGAAAAAATACACCACAAGCACCCGACCGGCCGATAGGGCATGCTATCCACCAACACGATGTCCGAGAGACCGCTATCGACCGGTTTCAAGCAATGGCGCTTTGCGCTCTTCGTGTTTCTCGGTGCGGTCACGATCGCTATCGGCGTGCGTCTCGCCCTTTCGCTGGTCGAGCTTGGTCTGACCGCGGGGCGATCGCCGAGCATCTTTCAGAGCAGACTGTCCGGACTGGCTCTCGCGACGGGTTTGGTTCAGCTGGCCCTGTTGGGTTTTGCTGCATGGTGCCTGCGGGAATGTCCTGACATCCTGCTCATGCTGCGCCGGGAACCACGAGTGACGCTGCGAAGCGCCGTGGAGTCGGTGGCATTGGTTTTGGGGTTGGCTCCCGCAGCCAACGCAATGGCCATGGCCACGGCGCACTGGGTGAAGGCGGATCTTGGCGGCGCGCAAGAGGTCCAGCGGCTCCTGCAGAGCTCCACTCCCTCCGCGCTGATAGCGTTTGCCCTGGTGGTGGTCGTGTTGCCCGCCGTGGCCGAGGAATTGATCTTTCGCGGGCTCATCTGGGGATTGCTCACCGAGCTACCCTGGGCGGCTGTGTTGGGGCTTCAGGCCTTGGCTTTCGGTCTATTCCACGGCGATTTCCTGCAGGGGATCGCGACCATGATCCTGGGACTGGGTTTCGGTGTCGTTCGATACCGTACCGCGTCGTTGGGCTGTGCCATGCTGGCCCACGGGAGCTACAACCTAGCCGTGGTCGTGGCCAGTCGTTTCCCGAGCACACCGAAGGCCCAGCTAGTGCCAACCCTACTGGAGGTTGGTGTGGGGCTTTCGATCTCGGCTCTGGCCTGGCGCTCCATGCAGCGCACCCAACGCAACGGAAAGGCTCAGCCGGGGTGAAGCGCGCGGCCAATCGTTCCGGTGGCCCGCCCTTTTCGCGCGCTATTCACGCCTTCGACGGGTTGTGGCTGCGCGGGCTGATCGGTCGAGAGTTTCGCCCCGGTGGCGGTTCAGCGCGAGCCCAGCGGAGGGTTGAACGTCTCGAGCGTTATCGGGAGGTTCTCCAGGAGCTGGGTGAGGAGTCCTGGTTCCCGCCACCTCGAGTGGCCCCCTGCCGATTCTCGATGGGGCCGTCCCCGCGGGACGTCGAGGTGCTCTTCGTTCGCGACGAGCTAGCGATTGCCAGCACGCTGGGTGTCGAGTCGCTGCGCGGTGGTGAACCGGTGCGGGCTCGTCTGCACCGAACCGGCCGCGAACACCAAATCACCATTTTGGTATCAGGATGGTTTCCCGCGTTCCTCGCCCCCCAAAGGACGCGCCGCTTGCGCCGTGAAAGTGGGATCGGCCCAGACCACGACACGCTCGAGTACCCTTGGCCACGGCTGGAGCGGGCCGGGGCGCGCCCCGTCCAATTCCCCTCGCGCGATCCGGTGGCCAATGCGGTGATGTTGGCTCGGGCCGTGCTCGATTTGCGCCAACTGGTCGGTGGCCTCCGCGCCCATGGATACTCGAGGATTGGCGGCTACGGGACCAGTCTGGGGGCGTATCTTCTGGCGCTCCTGGCCACGACCCCGGCAGAGCTCGACTATCTGGTGCTCGACCGGCCTGTGGCGCAGCTGCTCGAACCCCTGCGCGAAGCCAGCAGGGACCCGGAATGGTCGAGCCTCCTGGGGCGTGTGGCGTCCATCTATCGCGCTGTCGATCCGATGGGTCGAAGCCCGCGACTGGCGAACGGGTGCATCCACCTCCTCGGGGGGCGAGCCGATGGCATCACCTCCATCCAGTCGGTGCGGAGGCTGGCCGTCCACCTGGGCGGCACATTGCACGAGTTTCCCGGCGGACACCTGTTGAGCTACGGTCGTAGCGAATCCCTGCGCAGGGCCTGGACCGCGCTGGGTATCACCTCGGGGTGAGGGGCTGGCCGATCAGCGGGAGCGGGCGCTACTCGCCCTCGCGCACCTCGGGTGATCGACGACCACCGTGACCCCGGAATTGCTCGGCACCAGATCGTTCCACAGCAGCGTGGTGCTCCTCAGGCCCGTGAACACGTCCACGTGCTTGCCCTTCACCTTCAGTCCGCGATCCTGGGCAACGAAACAGCCGTCATGAAAGGACGCCCGGCTGCGATCCCGCGGCAACCCGTCGTATTCGGGAACGTACAGAGCCGTCCCCAGGGCGACGACCTCCGTGTCAACCGCCACGGTCAACAGCGGGGTGATTGGCTCCCCGCTGGCACCACGGCCCCAGGGGAATCGGCTAAGCTCCAGGGCCTCGAAGCAGATCCGCTGCGCCGTGCGTGGGCAGATCTCGGCGCACTCGCAGTCCCGGCGCGCGAAACTCACCGGGCGCCCCCCTGACAACAAGCCGCTCCCCTGCACGCAGAGCGACTCGAAGAAGCCTCGGACCACGTTGGTGATGGGTTTGCATTGGGCGTCGTACAGGGTCACGGGCTTGCCCGTGAAATCCGACTCGCTCGGGAAGTCGTAGTAGGTGTTGCGAAAACGGCCCAGCGAACGGCCCCGGCCATCCACGGCCCGGATGCTGCCATCCTCCTGCACCAACCATTCACCGGACCCACCCTGATCAGGCGATCCGGGACCCACCGGGCTGGGGCGCGCCGGGGCCCCCAGACGGGTGACGGCTCGGGGCGAACCGGTTCTGAGTTGCCCCTGGGTCAGCGCGGGCAGCGGCGGGGGCTCGTCTTCGTCCCAGGCGTCGGCATTGGCGTCGTCCCAGCGCTCATGAATCCACACCGAGCCAGCGGTTGCGCAGCCGCACGACAGCTGACCCAGGATCATCAACGACCAAAGACGCAACGTCACGGCCCACCTTACGCCTTCGTGGCGCAGCATTTCTTGTATTTTTTCCCGCTGCCGCACGGACACGGGTCGTTGCGACCAACCCGGGGCCCTTCCCGATGAACCGGGGGTCCGTGGATCTCTTCGCCCTCCACGAAGTACCACTTGCCCTCGTGCACCTCGAAGCGGGCCTTTTCGCGATGGGGGATGGTGACCCCGCGCAGGCGATATCGGGCCAAAAACTCCACCGAACCCACCTGGTCACCGACTCCACCCGCCTCGGTGGAGATGATATCCAGCCCCAGCCACTCCGATTCCTTGCTCCAGACCTCGGTGCTGGCTCGGTCGACGCCATCCCGCGTCTTGGGATGGTTGGAGGCCAACACGAAGTCGACGTTGCCCGATGCGTAGGCGGAATAGCGCGCACGCATCAACGCCTCGGCCGTCTTCGGCCAGTCTTGACCCTCGAGGTAGGGACCGCAACAACTCTGTTTGGATTCACCGTGTCCGCACCAACAAGTCACCTTCTGCCTCCGGAGCTTTCCTTTTTGCGCCCGGCAAGTCGGGCCAGCAACGCCTCGTGGATGCCACCGAACGCGCCGTTCGACAACAGCGCGATGCAGTCCCCGGGTCGCGCCGCCTCGACAATCCAACCGAGCAAGGTGTCCAGATGGTCCGCGGCGTCGGCCGTGTGGCCGCGATCCCGCAGATCCTGGGCGAGGCGTTGTACGTCGAGGCGCTCGTCCGGGGGCAACTGTTGTCGGGCCACTGGGGCCAGCCACACCACGTCCGCGGCGTCGAAGGCCTGGGCGTAGGCGGCCTGGTGCACCCTGCGACAGGCGGTGGCACTTCGCGGCTCGAACACCGCGAACAGTCGCGTATCGGGATAGCGGCTGCGCAGCGCCCAAAGGGTTTCTTTGACCGCAGTGGGGTGATGCGCGAAATCGTCGATGACGTGGACCCCATCCGGCGTGCCCAGCAGCTGCTGCCGACGGGCCACGCCTCGAAAGGTCAACAGAGCCTCTCTGAGTTCACCGAGCTCGGCGCCAAACCCCTCTGCGGCCGCAGCCAGGGCCGCCACGGTGTTCCTGAGGTTGTGGCGACCGAGCAGCGGGGTTCGAAATTCCCCGCGGCTGATTCCCCGTTCCAGCAACTCGAAGCGGCTCCCCGAAGCGTCCATTCCCAACGGCACCGCGACCCAATCCGGGACGACCCCGTTCAGCGGCTCGTCGGACAGCGCATAGTGACGAAGCACCGCCGAGGTCCGTGCGGCGACGGCCACAACGTCCTTGCAGCCGGCGTGGGCGATGAGCAGTCCCGAAGTGGGCAGTCCCGTCACGAAGCGTTCGAAAGCACTGCGATAACTCTTCCAGGTGGGGTAGATGTCCACATGATCGTGCTCCAGGCTGGTCAGGACCGCCACCTCGGCCTGGTAATGGAGAAACTTCGGGGACTTCTCGAAATAGGCCGTGTCGTACTCGTCACCCTCCACCACGAACGGCGTCTTGCGCAATGGATGGCGCCCCTCGGTTTCTCGGGCGGGACGAGCGCTGCTCGGAAGATCCAGGGGCAGCCCCCCCACCAAGTAGCCCGGAGCGAACCCGGTTCGATCGAGTAGGGTCGCGGTCAGCGCGGTGGTCGTGGTCTTGCCATGGGTGCCCGCCACAACCAGCGGGGACGTGCCGCCCAACGCCAACTCGGCGAGCGCGCCGGGCAGATGGGTCACGCGCAGGCCGCGCTCGAACGCCGCGACGGCCTCCGGGTTGTCCTTGCGGCATACGTTACCCACGACCACCAAGTCGGGCGGTGGCTCCAGATGGGCTGGATCGAAACCCACCTGGCAGCGCACTCCCCAATCGTCAAGGGCGGGACCGATGGGAGGGTCGAAACGCACGTCACTGCCAGAGACCTCGTGGCCCAGTTGCCGGATGAGATGCGCCAAGGAGCCCATCCCCGTTCCCGCAACGGCTACGACGTGGACCCGCATGCCCGGCACCTCCTAGTCGAACTGTCCCCGGAGAGCCAGGCTCAGGCGGCGAATCGAGTGCGCCGAGCCGCCCGACCCGCCACCGCCACCGCCAGCCCGGACAGGGTCAGACGGCGCCGCTCGGCATCGACCCAGCCCCCTCGATCCAGGGCCCCAAGCAGCGAGCTGAGGTCGGCAGCCGACAGGCCAAGACCTTGCTGTAGCTCGACCAGACTGGGCTTTTTTGCCTGTTCGGCGCAGTGAAGCAGGGACTCGAGCAGAAGCTGGGCGGCTGGGTTTCGGTGGCTGTGCATGGTCTGGTCCTAGCTGAACCACTGAAGGGGTGTCCAGTTTCCTGCGTACAGTATTCTCACTTCGATAAGTGACCAAACCCGCCGGGCTTGCCCCGCGGGATTGCGTCGAGATAATCCGCGATCCCGGGTATCGCCGCAGTTGCCCGGGCCCCTCTGCCAGCACCGACGCCATGAAGATATCCGACGCCCTGCGTTTCATCGAGCCCCGCTTCTCGTTCGAGTTCTTCCCGCCCCGCGACGAGCAGAGCGTGGGGGCCCTGTTTGAGACCATCACCGAGCTTCGCGACTTCCGACCCCTGTACGTGTCGGTGACGTACGGGGCGGGAGGCAGCACCCGTCCGTTGACCGTGGAGCTGGTGCGGCGCATCAAGGCCGAGACCGGGATCGAGGCCATGGCCCACCTGACCTGCGCTGGCGCGTCTGAGGCCGAGCTATCCGAGGTGCTCGACCAGCTCGTCTCGGCGGGGATTGCCAACGTCCTGGCCCTGCGCGGGGATCCACCCAAGGGGCAAGAGCAGTTCCAGGCTGCCCAGGGGGGCTTCGAACATGCCCATCAGCTGGTGCGGTTCATCAAGAACCGACATCCCCAGCTGTGCGTCGGGGTGGCGGGCTATCCGGAGCGGCACCTGGAGTCCCCGGATTTCGCCACGGATCTGGCGCGCCTCAAAGAGAAGGTCGACGCGGGGGCGAGCTTCGTCATCACCCAGCTCTTCTTCGACGAGCAGGACTACTTCGCCTTCGTACAGCGGGCCCGCGCCGCCGGCATCACCGTGCCCATCGTGCCCGGCATCATGCCCATCACCAACCTGGCTCAGATCAAGCGCTTCACCGCCCAGTGTGGGGCCCATCTGCCCGCGCGGTTGACGGCGCAGCTGGAGCCGGTCCAATCCGATCCGGTGGCCCTGCGCCGGGTGGGCGTGCAGTACACCATCGGACAATGCCGTCGGCTGCTCGCCGGGGGTGCCACCACGCTCCACTTCTACACGCTCAACCGTTCCACGGCGACCCGCGAGATCCTGGAGGTGCTGGTGAGCAGTCGGTCGTTGGTGGGCCTATAGAGCGATGATCTCGGGGCTGAAATGCGGGGGTGGCTCGCACCCGTCCGTGCAGGAAGGTGGTTCGCTGCAGTCGGGTACGGTTGCCGTGTCCGGATCGTCGAAGCAGAGCCGATGTGGCGGGGAGATCCCGACGTTGCCCACGTTGTCCTCGGCGCGGGCTGCGAAACACACCCAGCCCTCCCGACCGATGAGCGGGCTGACCTCCCAGGCGCTTCCGGTGCACTCGAGCCCGTCGGCGCCGCCGGGATCCATGACATAAATGGCCGGCTCCTGACCCACGATCACGTGGTTGATGACCCGGAACATGTCGGAGCTCTGGCGCAGGCAAAGATGATCCGGGGGATCGTCCACGAAGTCCTCCGGGACGGGATCCATTTTGAATATGCATTCTCCGTCCACACCGGGGAACGCATCGGGATCGGGCAAGGCATTGAAGTGGGCGGTTCCAACGGGCGTCAATGGCGCCAATTGCCGGTAGCTGAGATCGGTGACCTCCAGATCGTCACAGAAGCCGTCCCCGGACCGGTCGACCAGGAGCGGCTCGTTCAGGTCCGGTTGCAGGTACAGGTACACCGAGTCCTGGTTGGTCGCCGCGAACCGAGGGACCACCGGACCGTCGGCGTGGTTGGTCACGTCCCAGACCAGCGCGCGGATCAAGGTGGTTTCCGTGATCTCTTGCCCGTCGCCGACGGCATTGGTCCCCACCGGATCGAAGGTCTGCGAGCAGAACCAATCGTCCTGTTCCTTGGTGGCCTCTCTGACATCCAGCGGATCGAGATCGACCCAGGGCGGCTGATTGTCCAGGTAGAAGATGGGCGAAACGCCGCTGGTGCGATTGCCCAGCGTATCGGTAGCTTCGATGTTCACCGTGACCTGGACCTTGGAGCCGCTCACCTTAACACTATCGAACGTGTACGTCACCCGGTTGTTACCCGGCGTCGTCCAGCGTCCTTCGGGATCGTAAGTATTGGGTTGACCATTGAGCTCGACGGTGATCGAGCTCATATCGACTCTGGACAGGGCGTCCTGCACTTCGAACTCGAGCGTGACCTCTCCCCCGATGATCATGCCGCTGGTGGGACTGACCAGGGTCACCACGGGTCCCGCGCCATCCACCTTGAAATTGTAATCCAGCTGGGCCTCCACCGGATTGGGACGGCGACGATTGGTGGCGGTGATGATGAAACCCACCGTCTCGGTCGGCTCTTGGCGGATGAGCTCCCGATCCGTGAGATCCACGCTGGCCACGTAGGTGTTTGGTCGGGTGGCATGGGGCTCGAACTCGATGCTGACGCCCGCGACCATCAGCGTGATGTCGCGGATATCCGCCAGGTCATCACCAGGGGCCAGCTCGGCCGGCTCCACCGTGAACTCGAAGGGGATCGCGCCGAACAGCGCCCATACCGAGTCGTCCTCGGGGGTGCGCACCCGGATATTCGGACCGCGATCCACGTACGCCGTCACCTCGTTGGAGCCGATGTTGGGGGGCTCGGCCAGATCCTCGGCTGTGCACCGTAACAGATAGGCTCCGGTGGGTTTTCCTGCCAAGCCGAACGTCGCGCGGTACTCGTCGGGTTCGCCGGTGGCGGTTGCGGGGGGGGAGTCCACCTGCTCGCCGTCCTCGTTCAGGATCTCGATCGTAACCGAGCTTGGATCGACCGAGAATGCTTCGGGAGCGCTGGCGGCGTGCACCTTGCAGATGACGTCAGCGGAGTTGCCGGTGAGCGGCGACTCAAACGGATCCTCGGGGGTTTGGGGGCTGGTGATGGTGACCACAGGGCTCAGATCGACAGCTGCCTCACCGCTCGAGCCGGCCTCTCCCGACACCCCGGCCGTCCCGGCTCGGGTGCTGCCCGCTTCACCGCTGTTGCCGGCCGCTCCCGCGGTGCCGCCGTCCTCGCTGCCACCCCGGCTGCTACCGCCGCCGCGACTCGTGCCGCCCCGTCCCAGTTCCTGGCCAGCCATGCCCGCCGAACCGCCGCGGTCGTTGCCAGCCTCGCCGCCCGAGCCGCCCCCATCCGATGGCTCCCCGGCCTGCTCTTGCCCGGCCTCGCCTGCTCCTCCGCCCTCACCGGGGTTCAAGTACGTGGCGCGCTCGTCTTTACCACAGGCAACCAAACAAGAAACGAGCACGACCAGCAGGGTGGACTTGCTAAGCATGGCTCACTGACCCTTCCTCCCGGGGACCGAGGGGTCGCGCGGGCGACAACCAGGATAGTCTACCGGAGCCTGGCCCAAAGGGCGAGAGAGCGGGTCCCTCGCGCAGACCGGGAAAAACGCTCCCGGGGTGCGATGGTGGCTCAGTGCACCAGGACCGGCGTTGCAGTTTCCGCCGAGGGTGAATCGACCCCGTTCCAGCCCTCGGGCAACTCAGGTGCCACCCAAGCCCACAGACGACGAGCGTCGGCGGGTAGGAGGGGAATTCGACCCTTGGGCGGTTTGCCCTCCGGGCTCTCTTCCCACCACCGGCCGTGCAGCACCCACCCAGAGGCGAGCTTGACGACCCAGGCTACGTCGTGGATTTCCCGAGTCAGCGAGTATTCCTCGGGGCTGCCCGCGGTGTCAGTCAGGTGTTTGGCGGAGATCCAGGTGGGGCCCCGGGGTAGCGGCCCCTGGGGCACACCGGGTGAAAGGGCGACGAAGACGGCTTTTTGGCCCTGATACAGGATGACCACCCCCTGTTCCCCGTCGATGTCGACCCAGTGCCGGTCGGCCTGCACGAAGTCTGGATAGTCGTTGCGGCCGGGGATGATCACGGCTTCGTCCGCGCGCAGGTACTCGTGGTCGGCCGTCTCCCACCAGTCCACGTCGTCCACGCGTCGGTGTGTACCGGTCAGAGGGCGCAGCTCTCCGGGGCCCAGCTTGTCCTGCGGGGCGAAGCCGGTGTCCTTGCGCTGGTAGGAGCGCGCCTCGGCCCGCGTCATTGCCAAAGGTAACCTCAGGGTTTTCTCGTCGAGCTCCGCGCTCAGGTTTCGAGTGGAGGCCACCGGGGCCAGATCCCTGCCGGCCACGAAATGGCCCGGGCGCAGGACGGCGAAACGCTGTCGCTGATCATTGTTGTCGAACGCCCACAATGAGCCGAGCACGGCGAAGGATGCGCCCTGCGGGACGCGCCCGATGGACCGCACTCCGTCGCTGGAAGCGGCGTCCTCCGCGAACAGGGGGGTCGTGGAGCGCGTCGCTGCGTAGGGGTAGGGAAGCGGCGCCTCGAGCTCCGGCATGAGGCCCAGAGCCTTCAACAACGGGTCGGACAGATCGAGGGTTGCCCCCTCGCTCCTGCAGACGTAGCCACGAGGCGCCACGGCGAACCACCCGTCTTGGCACCCGGTCTTCCCGACGGATTCCTTGGAACGTCTCACCTGGTTCCCCATTGTGAGGTATCCGAGTCGGGCTGCCCCGGGTTCGGGCGACGCGCGCACGGCGACGACCGTCCCGGTGGCTCCGAGTTTGGGTGCGTCGGGTCCGACCTGGCTGTTCTCGCTATTCCTTTCGGCCTGGGAGAGCGAAATCTGGTTCAAACGCTCGAGATCCGAACAGGCCACGACGGCGCTCACGAACCACGCCGATATCGCCAGCAGGGTTCGAGGTCCGACGGAGCGCTGCATGGTCGTGCTGTTGCCACGGACCAGACCGGCCGGCCCAATTTCCTGCGTGGATCAGCCAGCGTCTTGGGGGTTGGTGCGTCGCAGGACCCGGAGCTTCAGCGCCCGCCCGGCCACCGACCGCTCACCACTCGCGGGTTGCCCCCGATATCGCGCTGGCGCTGGACCTCGGCAAACCCGGTTCTTTCGAAACGCGCCGCGACGTCCGTGGTTTGATCATGCCCTGTCTCGATCGCGAGCACGCCATCCGACTCGAGCCAAGACGGCGCCTCGTCGATGATCCGTTCGATGAGCCGCAGGCCGTCCGGTCCGCCGTCGAGGGCCAGGCGCGGCTCGAAATCCCGGATTCCGACGTCCAGCTGGGCGAGTTCGTCCGTCGGAATATAGGGAGGATTGGCCAGGATCAGGGCGAAGCGCCGCTCGGGCGTCAAGGAGCCGAACAGATCCCCAAGCTCGAAGGTGAGCTCGTCCCCCAAACGATTGCGCGCCGCATTCTCCCTGGCCACGCACAGGGCGTCGGCCGCGATGTCCACCCCCGACACGTGCCAGCCGCGGCGGGCCAAGGCGAACGCGACGGCAACACACCCCGAGCCCGTGCAAAGATCAAGGGCTTCTCCCCGGTCTGCCCGATGTTGGGTGCGGGTCAGGGCGACGTCCACCAATGTCTCGGTGTCCGGTCTGGGGATCAGAACCCTTGCATCCACACCGATCGGCACTCCGTAGAACTCCCGCTGACCCACCAGATAGGCGGTGGGTTCGCCGCGGCGCCGCCGGCGCAAGAGCTCTCTGAACCGGTCCAGTTCCGGGGCCTGAAGGGGTCTCTCCAGATCGATCAGGAGCTCCAGTCGGGTCTTGTCCAGGACATGTCCTAGAAGGAGTTCGGCACTCAGCCGGGGCGATTCGAGCCCGCGCTCCCGCAGATCATCCGTGGTCCAGGTCAGCAGCCTGCGAATCGTCCAGTCACTGGTGGTTGCACGGGGAGGGGAGGTGTTCACGGGTTGGAGACTCCCGAGGTGCCGTCGCAGCGCGGCGGCGGGCCGCACTCGAGGGGCGAATTGGACTGCCCGGTTCGCCTCAGGAAATAGCCCTTCCAGTACAAAAGGGTGCTGGAGCTCTGACCCCAGCCGGGCTGCCAGCGCATCGAGGCGGGCACCCATTCGCAGCCCGCCTCGAGCCGCACCCAGGCACCGGGCTCCCAGAGCCATCCCTCGGCAGACCATTGCCATTGCCCGTCCAGCCACAAGCAGGAAGGATCGCTCGGCGCCGCGGGCAGGATCTCGACGCGGGCTGGGGGAGGGGGATACGGCACGATCACGCCAGGCTTGGACGGAATGGACCGGGACGTAGGCTGGATAACGCGTGATGACGAGGCACAGGCAAGGCCGAGAGTCAGCGCGCCCAGGGCGAACCAACAGGGTTCCCGTCTCGCAGCTCGGCTCATGACCCCATGATGAGTTCTGCGTACAGCCGGGCTAGCCACGATTCTCCAAACAACTGGAACTCCAGTATGGCCAGAACCAGGAAGGGACCAAAAGCCAAGCGGGCCTGCCCAAGACCATCGGTTGGCGGTTCGACCAATACGGGGTCGCTGGCGAACTCCTCCTGCAGCTTAGCTCGCTCGTCGCCCTCTGCGCGTTCGATCTCCGCCATCCGTTCGGCGCGTTCTCGACTCACCGCCTCCGGCTCCTCGATCCGACCGCGGGCCAACCACACCGCCAAGGTCACGGCAGTCCCCTGGACGGCTCCCGCGAGCAGGGCGAAAAGTGCCCCCTTCCACCCGAACCAAGCGCCGGCCAGAGCGACCAGCTTGGCGTCTCCCAGGCCCATGCCGACCCTCCCGCGGAGGATCCGGTACAGGCGGTCGAAGGGCAGCCAGACCATCAGGAATCCCACCGCCGCACCCAGCAGCGCGTCCCACCAGTTGATGTTGGGGCGGAAGCCGGCCGTGGCCAGTCCCAGGGCGAGGCCCCCCAGTGTCAAGCCGTCCGGCAGGTACATATGGCTCATGTCGATCAGCGCCGCGGCGATCAGGGTGAGCCCCAGCGCCAAGGCGAGGGCGAAGACCCCGGTGGCCCGCGCCAAGGACACGTCGGCGGGCAACGCGGCGACCACCGTCTGGGTCAAGGCCCAGGCGTACAGGGCACCCAGACACTCCAAGAGCAGATAACGAAACGAGATCCTGCGCCCGCAGCAGCGGGACCGCCCTCGCAAGACAAGGTAGGAAACAATCGGTATGTTGTCGACGGCGTGGATCGGTTCGTTGCAGTGCGGACAGCGGGAACCCGGGTAGACGACACTTTCGCCGCGCGGCAGGCGATGAACCACCACGTTCAGGAAGCTGCCGAAGGTTGCGCCCAGGGCGACGGCCACCGACACCCACAACACCGGCGGAAGATCGACCAGAAGCGGCACCCGGCAACCTTACGGGAAAACCACGCCCCGTGCATCCAGCGTGATTTCGCCGAAGAACCTGGTTAGTCTTCGCAGACGATGAACACCGCGCCCAAGAAGGCAACCACGACCCTAACCCTCGGGCGTTACGCTCCCGACGCCAAGGCCTTGGTGGTCGGAGCGCAGGCACTGGCCGACTCACGGGGACACCTGGAGGTACTACCCCTTCATCTGTTGGCAAATTGCATCGAGCAGGTCCCCGGTGTGACGGAGGTGCTAAGGGCTGCCGGAGCGGATGTCATCGAGCTTCAAGCATCGGTGTCCAGAGCTCTGTTGTCCCTGGCCAGGGGCAACGAGCCCGCCTACCTGGCCCAGTCGCTGCTCGATCTGCTGGCCCGCGCCGAACGGGAGACGGCCAGCTCGGGTACCGAACGGGTCGAAGTGGAACCCATCCTGAACGCGCTCTCTCAGGAGATCCGAGGTGCGGCCGGGGAGCTCTTGGGTGCACATGGCATCGGCCCCGGCTCGCTCCGGCCACATCTCGCGGTGCTCCGGAGCCGAGGCTCTCGCGACAAGGGGGCGGAGCCCAAGCCGGCGACGGTGGCTGTCCCCGAGTCGGCGAGGGATCTGGTGGACGCGGCGCGCCGCGGGGTGCTCGATCCGATCCTGGGCAACCAAACCCAGCTCCGTCGACTCCTGACCATCCTGGAACGTCGAGCCAAGTGCCATCCGTTGTTGGTTGGGGAACCGGGGGTTGGCAAGGGGGCCTTGGTAGCCGGGCTCGCCCACCGCATCGCGCAGGGCGACGTGCCCGCCTCGCTAGTCGATCTTCGCGTGCTGGAGATCGAGCTTGGCACCTTGACGGCAGGGATCCGCCTGCGCTCGGAGCTCGACGACCGACTGCGAGGGCTGGTGGAGTCCCTGGGCCGCCAGGCGGCCCAGGTGCTGCTGGTGGTGCGTGGTCTCGACCAGTGGATGGGGAACAACACAGCTGGCACCAGCCTGGGCGATTTGTTCCGCCAGGCGGCCCGTCGCCACTCCGTTCGGTGGCTGGGTACGACCACGCCCGAGGGGCGTCGCAAGATCGCCTCTCGTGAGCCCGAGCTGGAGCGCTGGTTCACCGTCCTGGAAGTTGAGGAGCCCAGCGTGCCCGAGGCCATCGAGATCCTCCGCGCCGTGGCTCAGCGTTACGAGTCGCATCACCGCGTGACCATCGAAGAGGGCGCCATCGGGACCGCGGTGCGCCTGGCCAAGCGCTATCTGCAGGACCGCTTCCTGCCGGAATCGGCCATGGATCTCCTGGACGAATCCGCCGCGGCTCGTCGCGTCGAGACCGAGGGCCTCACCCCCGAACAGGACGCCCAGGTGGCACGGTTCGAAGCCACGCGCCTGCAGCTTCGTTCCCTGGAGGCGGCTACCGACCCCGAGAGCCTGGCGGTCCGCCAGCGACTGGCCGAGGAAGCGGAGGCGCTGCGTCCCGACGTGGAGCGGGTTCGCGAGCGGCGCGAGTCGTTTCGCGGTCGGATTGCCGCCCTGCGGGCCCTGAGGACCGAGCTTGCGCTGGCCGAGGCGGAACGGGACGCGGCTGCCAGTCGCGGCGACTCGGGACGGGCTGCCGAGGTGGAGCGACAAATAGTCGAGTCGCTGCGGGAACGGATCGCCAAGGCCGAGGCCGGGGCGGATCCCGCCGAGGCGGAGGGTTCGATCCCGGTTCTGCGCGCCGAGCACGTGGCCGCGACCCTGGCCTGTTGGACCGGGATCCCGGTAAACAAGATGATGGAGGGCGAGGCCGACAAGCTGTTGCGGATGGAGGAGCGGCTGGCCCAGCGGGTCAAGGGTCAGGATCAAGCCCTGGGAGCCGTGGCTCGTGCGGTGCGCCGAGGTCGTGTGGGTTTGCGGGACGGGCGTCGCCCCATTGGCAGCTTCCTGTTCCTGGGGCCCAGCGGGGTCGGCAAGACCGAGCTGGCCAAGGCCTTGGCGCAGTTCCTGTTCGACGACGAGCAGGCCCTGACCCGGTTGGACATGAGTGAGTTCATGGAACGTCATATGGCGGCGCGCCTGGTGGGTGCGCCCTTTGGCTACGCGGACAGCGAGCAGGGTGGATTCTTGACCGAAGCGGTGCGCCGCCGCCCCTACTCGGTGCTCTTGTTCGACGAGGTGGAGAAGGCCCATTCGGACGTCTTCGATCTGTTGCTGCAGGTGCTGGACGACGGGCGACTCACCGACGGTCGGGGACGCCTTGCGGATTTCTCGAACACCGTCGTGATCCTGACCAGCAACATTGGTTCCCAGCGCATCCTCGATACCCCGCTGCCTGCCTTCGAAACCGACCAGGGCCGAGAGCAGTTGCGCGACGGTTTGCTGGAGGAACTGCGACGCTTCTTCCGCCCCGAGCTCTTGAATCGGATCGATGAGACGGTCGTCTTCTCGCCCCTGTCACGGGCGGTGCTGGGCCAGATCGCGGAGCTTGAGCTCAAATCACTGACGGCGCGCGTCGCGGAGCGCGGGCTCCGGCTGGAGGTCACTCCGGGGTTGCTCGACCAGCTGGTGACCGAAGCCTACGAGCCTGCGCTCGGTGCCCGTCCGCTGCGCCGCACCATCTCCAAGAAGCTCCAGGATCCCCTGGCCGAGATGCTGCTGAAGGGACCTTCCGGTGGCTCACGCACGGTGCGGGCCAGCCTGGACGACCGGGGAGGCATCGTCTGGTCGACGGGTGGTGATCCGCCCGCGACGACGGATTCCGAGCAGCCCATGGGTTGAGTGTCCGGTCGGGACGGGTTGATTCACGCAGAATTCTTCGAGGGTTGGGAATAGCTTCGGCGCCAAGTGGTTCTCTCGGCGCCGGGCCGTGACCCGGTGTCTTGATTCAAGGTTGACAGGCATCGGCCGACCGCTAGGATGCCGCCCCCGGACTGGCCCCGACACCAGAGTGGTGCAGGGGTCCCGATTGCCGAAAGTAGATGGAGGTCGGATGACAACCGACATCATGATCAGTGCAAGTGGCCTAACCAAGCGGTTTGGGTCCGTGCTGGCTCTCAACAACGTATCCTTCGAGGTCAAACGTGGGGAGGTGGTTGGCTTCCTGGGCCCCAACGGCGCCGGAAAGTCGACCACGATGCGAATCCTCACCTGTTTCGTATCGCCGACGGCGGGAACCGCTGTGGTCGACGGTCGCGACCTGTTCGACGACCCGCTGGGTGTAAGAAGGGTGCTCGGCTATCTGCCGCAACGGGCACCCCTCTACCAGGACATGAGCGTGCTCGAGTACCTGCGCTTCGCCGCAGAGATTCGTGGGCTCGACGACGGGACCTTCCGGCGGCGGCTGGGCAAGGTGGTCGAGGTGTGTGGTCTTGCCCAGACTCTGACCAAGCAGATCGCTCATCTCTCCCACGGCTACCGGCAGCGGGTTGGGCTGGGCCAGGCGCTCATCCACGACCCCCCCATCTTGATCCTGGACGAGCCGACCAGCGATCTCGACCCCAACGAGAAGGCCGAGGTCATCCGCTACATCAAGGAAATCGGCAAGGATCGGACCGTCCTGCTTTCCACCCACAACCTGGCCGAGGTGGAGGAGGCCTGTGCGCGGGCCATCATCGTCAGCAAGGGACGCCTGGTGGCAGACGGCCCGCTGGAGGAGATCCGCGCCACCAGCGGCAGCAGCCGATACCTGGTGACCGTGGACGAGCAAAAGGGTGAGGCCGGCAAGCCAGCCCCCAGCGCTCGCGAGTTGGAAGAGGCGCTGCGCAAGCTCTCCGACGTCACGGCAGTGCGCGAGCTACCCACCGACGAGAAGGCCCACCGCTTCGAGCTGGCCAGCGACGAGGCGCACGATCTCAGGGCCGAGATCTTCCGGCTGATGGTGCAGAAGAGCTGGACCCTGTTGGAGTTGCGCCGCGACGCCCAGAGTCTGGATGCGGTGTTCAGGGAGCTGACCCGTGGCGACGAACGCCGGGACCGCACCCTGGGCGGGTCGGCCGAGGAAGACACCCAGGACGAAGACGACGGCGAGTCCCCGCAGGACGACGAGGGCTCCAGCCCGGACGCGGACGACTCCAAGGAGAAGGAATGAGCCATGTCGCCCATGATGACCATTGCCAAGCGTGAGTTTCGTTCCTACTTCGACTCTCCCCTGGCCTACGTGGTGATGTGCCTGACCTTCCTTTTGTTGGGTCTGGCCTTCTTCCTGTACGGCGGTGGTTTCTGGCAAATCGACCGGGCCAGCCTTCAGCTGCTGTTCGAGTACGCTCCGGTGGGGCTGAGCGTTCTGGTCATCCCGGTGGTGACCATGCGTCTCATCGCGGAGGAGCGGAAGAGCGGTACCTTGGAGATGCTGATCACCCTGCCGGTGACGGACAGCGACGTGATTCTGGGCAAGTACCTGGGAGCACTCGGACTGGTCACGACCCTGATCTTGGCTACGGCAATCTACCCCTTGGCCATGTTCGGGTGGCCCTGGCGCCTGGGGGCGCTGGACAGCGGCCCGATCTGGGCGGGATATCTGGGCCTCGTCCTGTTCAGTGCGGCAGCGGTGGCGGTGGGCCTTCTGGTCAGCGCGGTCACCGAGAGCCAGGCGGTGGCCTTCTTCGTCACCTTCTTCGTGCTGCTTCTGTTCTGGTTCGCGGAGGCGGCGGCAGCCCGGCTGAGCGGAACGCTCGCCAACGTGCTGCACAACGTGTGTTTCCAGTCGCGACTGGAGGGCTTCACGCGCGGGTTGGTAGACACGCGAGACGTCGTGTTCTTCCTTTCCGTGACCGTGGTGGCTCTGGTGGTGGCGTTTCGAGCCCTCGAGCGGCGTAGGTGGAGTTGAGCATGGCGACACAGGTCAAAAAGCGCACAGTAGCGGCTCAGACCGGGCTGTATCTGGTGGTCATCATCGCCATCGCAGTGGTGGCGAACCTATTGTCCCTGGGGGCCTACAAGCGTCTGGATTGGACGGCCAGCGAACGGTACACCCTGAGCGTTGGCAGCAGTCGGTTGGTCCGCAGCCTCAAGGAGCCCATCCAGGTGGACGCCTACGTGGCCAAGGGAACCGCACAGCTGGACGCCTTCGTGCGGGATCTGGTGGATCTGCTCAAGGAGTACCAGCGCAAGGGAGACGGCAAGTTCCGCTTCTCCCTGATCGAGGCCAACACCGAGGAGCTCAAGGATCGGGCCAAGGAAGCAGGCCTGGAACCGATGACCTTCGGCGAGGCCAGTGCCACGGGGTCCGACCAGGCCACCATCGCCCAGGGCTATATGGGCCTGGTATTCAAGTACAAGAGCGAAAAGGACGTCATCCCCCAGCTGCACCCGGCGCGCTCGGAGGGCCTGGAGTTCTGGATCACCAACCAGATCCGGGAGATCCGAGACAAGGCCGAGGATATCAAGCACAAGGTTGGCGTCATCACCGACAAGGACGAGCTCAAGCTCTCCGACAACAACCTGTTGGCTCGTCGCGGTCAACAGGGGTCTCCCAGCATCCAGAACATCCTGAGCCAAGCCTTCCCGTTCTACAGCTTCGAGGACGTCAATCTCAAGAACGGTGACGAGCCAATCAGTGACACTCTGGCGGGCCTCATCATCACCCAGCCCCAGAAGGACTACACCGACAAGGAGCTCCGCCGGATCGACGAGTTCTTGATGAAGGGCAACAAGTCGCTGGCAGTGATCGCCTCTGCAGTGACCATCAAGCCCCAGGAGGCCGCCATGTCGGCCACCTTGGCCCTGCACAACCTGGACAAGCTAACCCGCGGCTACGGGATCGACATCAAGAAGGATGCGGTGCTCGACTTCGGTGCCCAGTTTGGGATCCTCGTTCCCACTCAGACGGGCAGCATCGCCAACATCCGCCACCCGGGGATCGCCCACGTAGTCGACGATCCGCGCATGGAAGGTGATAGTCGTCTGCTCGACACCAGCTTTGCGGCCTTCTTCCGCATGCAGGAGCTGGCCTTCCCCTTCCCGTCGAGCATCGAGCTTTTGCGCAAGAACCAACCGGCGGACGTGGAGCTCCGGGCTTTGGCCCGCACCACCCCCCAGTCTTCGGTGGTCACCGGGGAGTCGGTGGACATGAAGCTTCGGGCCGACTGGGAGCCGAAGCCGCCCATGTCCCAGCGCATCGTGGCGGCGACTGCCAAGGGCAAGCTGAGGAGCGCCTTTGCCGACCAGAAGGATGAGTCCATCGTGGTTCCGGAGCGGGCCGAAAAGCCCTCTCGGGTGTTGGTGATTGCCTCCAGCCAGTTCATCACCAACCCGTTCGCCTACGCGGGTAACGGTCCCGAGATGGGTGGCCAGTTCCAGATGATGGGCTCTGTCGGTGGGGATCCCACCCTGCAGGCGATCGCCAACCCCTACGCGCAGCGGTACCTGAACAATACCATCATCGCGGTCAAGAACATGATGGACTGGTTGACCGGCGATTCTGATTTGGTCGAGTCCAGCGCGAAGATCCTGTCCGACCCGAACCTGACCTACGCCACCCTGGGTAAGCCCAGCTTCTCCAACAAGGCGGATCCGGACGAGGTCAAGCGTCAGGACGAGGAGTACCGTCAGAAGCGCCAGAGTCTGCAACAGCGGGTGCAGTGGACACTCACCCTGGGTTTGCCGCTCCTGTTTGGGGCCTTTGGTCTGTTGCGTTGGCGCTTGCGGGAATCTCAGCGCGCGCGCGGTACGGCATGAGGCGGTGGGTGGGCGCCCCGGCGGGCGCTCATCCATCAGGGTAGTCGGAAGTTAGAACGAGGAACGACGTATCATGGCGATGAGCACGGACAAGAAGCTGTACGTGGCCGTCGGGCTGCTGGCGGTACTGGGCATGGGTTACTGGGCACAGCGGCGATCGATCGAACGCGAGGAGGCGAGCTACACGGTGGGCGCCGCCCAGGCCAAGCTCCCCAGGCTGACCTTGACCGAAGACCAACAGAAAAAGTTGGATCGAATCGTCATCGAGCAGCCGCCCGGGGACGCGGGTAAGCCCCCCAAGGTGGTGTTGGAGAAGTCGGAGGACAGCTGGAAGCTGGTGGAGCCGGTCAAGGCTGCTGCCAACCAGTCCAACGTGGAATCCCTACTCAAGAACCTGGGCTCCTTGAAGATCACCGAGCAGATCAGCAACAAGGCCGACACCTACGCGCAGAACAAGGTGTCCGGCGAAGAGGCCGTGCACGTGACGGTCTCCGAGAAGGGCAAGGCGCTGCTCGATCTGTACTTTGGGGAGGGCGGCAGTCGTGGCCAGATGATGCGCATCGCCGACCAGGTCGGGGTGTTCGCGGTTCAGGGCTACTCGAGCTACCTGGTGGCACGGGAGCTCAAGGGCTGGCGAGATCTGAGCATCGTCAAGTACGACGACAAGCAGGTCAAGGCGGTCACCCTGGAGAACGAGTACGGGACGTTCCAGTTCACCAAGGAAGCGGCCAAGGCGGACGAGAAGAAGGACGACAAGGCCGACCAGAAGAAGGACGACAAGAAGGCCACCTGGAAGCTGGTCTTCAAGAAGGCCAAGGGTGGCGTGACCCCCGTTCCGCGGTTCGACTCGGCCAAGGTCGATGACCTGGTCCGTGCCTTCAAGTCCTTGAACGGTATCGACTTTGGTCGTGACAAGAAGCCCCAGGACGTTGGCCTTGACAAGCCCAGTGCCACGGTGACCTTCGAGTTCGAAGACGGGGCCCGCAAGGTGTTGAACGTGGGCAAGGCCGGGGAGAAGAGCGATCGCTGGATCCGAGCTGGCGAGAGCGAGGACCTGTTCACCATCACCAAGTACACCTCCGAGTGGCTCACTAGCGACGTCACGAAGTTCCAGAAGCCCGAAGACAAGAAGGGCAAGGACAAGGCCAAGGACAAGCCGGCTGCTCCCGAGCCACCGGTTGACGTGGATTTCGGCGAGCCTGAATAGCCGAGCCCGCGACGACGTGGCGTGCTAGGAGGGAGCGATGCTGGTATCGCTCCGCTGGCTCCGGGAGCTGCTTCCGGGGCTCCCCGATTCACCCCAAAAGATTGCCGAACGCCTGACCGCGGTGGGTCATGCAGTGGATGGTTTGGCGAGCTTTGGCGAGGCGGTGGAGCAGGTCGTCGTGGCCGAGGTCCGTCGGGTGGAACCCCATCCGACCCGTGCCCAATTGAAGCTGGTCACCCTGGATCGGGGCGAGGGAGTCGAGGTTTCGGTCCTGTGCGGTGCCCCCAACGTCCCGCCCCCGGGTGGCAAGGTCGTGCTGGCCGGGATCGGGGCCAGGCTCTCCAAGGGAGACCAGCCGCTCAAGGCTCGGGTCATGGACGGCGTGCCGAGCCACGGGATGCTGTGCAGCGAAGCCGAGCTGGGTCTTTCTGACAGCTCCACCGGGCTCTGGATTTTACCTGACGAGATGAGGCCGGGCACAGCCATCGCGCTGGCCCATCCCGAGCTGGTGGACACCGTGTTCGACTTGGACACCAGCCCCAATCGACCCGATGCCCTGGGGCATCTCGGGGTGGCTCGGGATCTGGCGGCCGTGTACGAGCTGCCCTTCGCCCTTCCCGACGTTGACGAGTTGGCGGCCTCGGAACCGCCGCCTTTCGCGGTGGACAACCGGGATACCGTTCGTTGTCCCAGCTACGGTGCCGCGGCCGTGGTCGACGTCGAGGTGCGACCCTCCCCCGCCTTCATGCGCCATCGCCTGCACCGGTTGGGGATCCGTCCCCTGTCCAACATCGTCGATATCACCAACTGGCTGATGTTGCTGTACGGCCATCCCATGCACGGCTTCGATCTGGATCGGGTGGCGGGGCAGCGCATCGTCATCCGCCGCGCGGAGCCAGCCGAAGAGCTGGTCACCCTGGACGGGGTGGCTCATCGCCTCGATCCCGATGATCTGGTCATCGCAGATGGGAAGCAGTCCACGGCCCTGGCCGGTGTCATGGGGGGAGCGACCAGTGAGATCAGCGGGGACACGCGCCGGGTCCTGTTCGAGTGCGCCTATTTCGAACCGCGTGGCATCCGGCGCACCGCGCGTCGCCACGGCATGCACACGGAATCGAGCCACCGCTTCGAGCGCGGGGTCGACTTTGCGGCGCCGGCCCGGGTTCTCGGCCATGCTCGCCGCCTGGCCGGGGAACTTGCCGGGGCCCGGGCGGTCGGAGCGGCGACCCTGGTCGGTGGAGAGTTGCCGGCTCTGCCCCGGATCAAGCTGAGGCAATCCCGGCTGGACGCGCTGCTGGGTCGGCCGGTGCCCCTCTTCGAAGCCAAATCCAAGCTGCTCAGGCTGGGCTTCGAGGTGGCTCCCGCAGCTGGGGACATCGTGGAGCTGACAGTGCGCGGCGCCTCCCACCGTCCCGACGTACAGCGAGAGGCCGATCTGATTGACGAAGTCGCGCGAACGATTGGGCTCGACAAGATCCCCTCGGTTCTGCCCGCCATGCGACCCCAGCTCCCGAGCCAGGTGGGGCATTGGGAGAAGGCAGCGCGCGAGCAGGCGGTTGCTCTGGGCCTGTCCGAAGCCCTGTTGATGGGCTTCGTCAACAAGAAACACCTCAAGTGGCTGAAGGCTCCCGCTCCCGTGGTCGAGCTCAGCAATCCACTCAGCGAGGAACGCACCGTTTTGCGCACCACGCTGTTGCCTGGGCTGCTGGAGGCCGTGCAGCGCGCGGCCCGTCACGGCGAAACCGCGGCCCGACTGTTCGCGGTCGGAAGCGTGTTCTTGGCCCAGGATGCCTCGCCCGATTTCCGCACGTGGAATCTGCGCCCCCGAGCCGGAGAGGATCAGGGTCATCTCCCCATTGAGGTCCCTCATTTCGCGGCGGTCCTGGCGGGGCCTCGACCCGAGTACATGAAGCGCCCCGAGCCGATGGATGTCTTTGACGCCAAAGGGGTTGCCCTGGCCTTCGTCGAGCGTTTGACGCGGCGGCTCGCGACGGTCGCCGTGGGCACCGAGCTCCCCGGAACCGCCCATCTGCACCCCCGTGCCTGTGCCCAGGTTCTGGTGGATGGGGTGGTTGTCGGAACCTTCGGCACCCTGCATCCCGACCTGGTCGATGCCTTCGAGCTTCCCAAGGCAGTCCAGGTGGTCGAGCTCGATCTGTTCCAGCTGGCGCGTTTGGGCCGGGCCGTACCGCGTCACCGCCCCATCCCGCGCCTTCCGGCCATCGTGCGGGACATCTCGCTGGAGGTTCCGGACGCCGTTCCTGCCCAGGAAATCCTGACAGTTCTCGGTGAGGCGGCGGGTGAGCTCTGCGAATCGGTGGAGGTTTTCGACCAGTTCAAAGGGGGGGGGCTGCCCCCGGATCGGCGTGCGCTGGCCTTTCGGATCGTGTACCGTGACCCGAAGTCCGCCACCGAGCCAGACAAGGCTCGCTCGTTGACGGACGTCGAGATCGATGAAAGGCAGCAACAGGTTATCCGTGCGGTGGCAGAGCGTTTGGGGGCGACGCTGCGGGCGTAGTCCATGGCTGCTGGGGCTGGGCCTTGGCCTGTCGCTTCGCCCGGCCCTGGCGGTGGAACCCGAGCCCACCGAACCACCCGCTGAGTCGGCCCGCCCCGATCGTCACCTCGTGTTGGGTCCGGTCGTGGGTGCCTTCAGCCACGCCTTCGACTCCAACCAGATCGAGGACCGAATCGGCCCGGTATTTGGTGCGTTCGGTCGAGTCGATCCCTTGTCCTGGCTCGGTGTGCGAGCGCTCTTCCTGTATGGCACTCAACCGGTGGTCTTTCGCTCCGGCGCCCTGCGGCAACCGTCGCTTCAACTCTACCAACCGCCGCTTTCCGTCATCCGGCTGGGCCTGCGCGCCGAGCCCACCCTGAATCTGGGTCATCGCACTGACCTCGTTGCCGGTCTCGGCCTGGGTTGGGAACGGTGCATCGCCAATGAGCTGACGTCCCACGACGCCACCCATCTTCGCAGTTACAATCGCGCCGTGGTCTTCGTGGACTACGAGGCCCTCGTGGGCCTTCGCACCGAACCCGTCCGCGATTGGTTGTCGGTGGGATTGTCCCTGTCCGTTGCTCTGCCCACCATGCAGACCGGCACGCTCTTGGACTCGACGCAGGCCTTCACGGCCGATGGGCACCGAATCATCCTGGACGGGCTGCCCTCCGTTTCCCATCGCTTCATGGGGCTGTTCGAGCTGGGGTTGATCCTGTGACCCACCGTTTGGTTCGCCTTTGCGCACTGCTCGCGGTCGGTGTCGCTGCCCTCGGCTGTCAGCGCCGAGCCCCGGGGCCCGGGGAGTGTCTAGGCTTCGCTCGGACACTGTTCGGCATTGGCGAGCAGGAGCAGATGCTCTCTTTTCGCAACAAGCAACGCTTCGATACCGTGGTGGTCCTGTGCCTGACCGAGCCCTTCGACAAGAAGGTCATCCGCTGCACCGAACAGACCCAGGCCCCTCTGGATTGCTTGCGTCGCTACCAGCCCGAACAGGGTAAATCGGACCAATTGCTCCCGCGCAGTTCGGACCCCTCGGGATTCGAAGTCAGATAGCCACCGTTTGTTGCGGGCTTGTGCTGTTGGTCGGTGCGGCGCAAGCACGGGGCCTGGGCGAGGCGGCGGGGTGATCCTGTTCCGCGTCGGTCGGTTCGGCGTGACCACAACGGGTGGCGCCTGGCCGACTTCGAGCCGGCGCAGGCCAGTTCCGACCTCACAAATCGGGCGCGTCTGGCGCAGTTCTTGGGCGGGCACGAATCTAGCCAGGTCGGCAGCCATGGCGAAACGCGCCGAGCCGCCCCAGGTGCTACGGCACGCCCACCAACGCCAGACTCCGCGCTACACACCGCGTCGTCCGGAGCAGACTCTGCTCTACCGCATCGTGGCCGAACATCTCGAGACACTCCTGCAGACGGCAAGGGAGAGGAACGACTCGGGACTCGGGCTTCCGAAATACGTCGAAAAGGAATTTCGCGATTACCTTCGTTGCGGAGTCTTGTGTCACGGCTTTACTCGACTGGTCTGCGAGGCCTGCGGCCGTACGCTTTTCCTCTCGTTCTCCTGCAAGCGCAGGTGCTGCTGCAGCAGCTGTGCCGCTCGTCTTTCAACATCGATTCGGCGGGAGCCTCAACCTGAACACCCACCTGCATGCAGTGGTGGTCGACGGAGTGTTCGAGAAGGTCTTCTCGCCGACCGGCGACGAGCAAGTGCGGTTTCATCCGCTACCTCCGCCGGAGCCCGTGGATCTTGCGGCACTGGCATATGACGTCTACAGGCAATTTCTGACGTGGCTCAAGAAAAGGGGGGTGAACCGTCTGACCGATGTCGACGAGACCTTCGATGACGAAGATGGGCTGGCTTCGTGCCTCCGGGGCTCGCTGGGAATCGGCAAGGTCGTACAGGTGACGGTCGAGGGTGACTTGAGAGCCACCGAAGAAGACCTGAATGCTCAGCGATTCGCACTCCGGCGCTCGCCGCAGGTCGGCGAATTTGGCGGCTTCGGCGTCCACGCGGGCGTGACCGTCCACGCCCCCAATCGAGTTCCTGGCTCGGCTCGCGGCGTTGATTCCTCCCCCAAGGCATCCGTTACGTCGCTACTTCGGCGTATTCGGACCGCACTCCTCATGGCGGAAGCTCTGCGTGCCGAGGGCTTCAGAGCAAATCGGTGGTGACCAATCACCCAGCCCAGGCGACGCGAAGGGCGTGGACGTGGCCTCAGCCATCAGAGACTCCCGCTTGTCGGCCACCGAGGCCAACCCCTGCGCCAGTCCAGCAGCAGTGCCAGCAATATCGACGTTCTTTCCTGCCCCTGCGGGGGTCGCCTGAAGGCCACCGAGCTGGTTACCGAGGCTTCGCGCGCGAGGCAAATCCTGGAGCAACATGGGATGTCAACGGAGCCGCCCCCCATCGCACGCGCCCGATCGCCCGACTGGGAGTGACCGGAACGTCAACGATGCACACGAATGACCGGTGAGCAGAACACGCCCGCCGGGCGGGAGATGTGCACTTTGGTATCGGTCACGAGATCCGACATTTTCAGCGTCAGTGAACGAAAGCCTGTTCGTGGAAGTAGAGATTCATC
>CAZYKT010000019.1:0-95144 GCA_964648165.1 uncultured Polyangiaceae bacterium
GTTAATTCCACTGCCCAAGAGGCCAACCAGGATGTGACGCAAGCCGCGATCATTCAGATCGAGCACCCTTCTCCACGTCACTCGACGGGGATGAAGGATCGGGGCGCGTTCCTGGTGGAGATGATTGTCGATCAGCGCGGCTAGCAGGTTGTGGGCAGTGGTCACCGCGTGGATGTCGCCGGTGAAATGCAGATTGATCTCCTCCATGGGAAGGACCTGTGAGTAGCCGCCGCCCGCGGCTCCCCCCTTCAGGCCCAGACAGGGACCGAGCGACGGCTCCCGGATCGCCACACAGGTTCGGTGACCCAAAAGGGTGAATGCCTGGGCAAGGCCGATGGTGGTCGTCGTCTTCCCTTCCCCCAGGGAGGTGGGCGTCATGGCCGTGACCAGCACGAGCTTCCCGTCGGGTCGGTCCGCGAGGCGCGACAGGACGGACAGCGGTACCTTGGCGATGTGGCGTCCGTACAGCAAAAGATCGTCGGCGCCGAGTCCCAGCTGTTGGGCGACTTCGACGATGGGTCGCTTGCTGGCGCCCTGGGCTATCTCGATGTCGGACTTCAAGAGGGCCTCCCCGAAGGCCGTTCCGAGTCGGCGAGCCCGAAGGCATCCAAGAGGGCCGCCATCTGCTGATGGGACAGGATTCGCTCCTGGCGCAGATGCAGCATGAGGCCCAGATCGAGCTCGGCGCGCATCCCCACCGGGCCCTGTCCCGATTGATCCGAGATGACCGTGATGTCGGCCCGTGGAACCCGTTCCCGTTCAACCAGCTCTCGAACCACGCGTTCCGGCTGGATTGCCAGCATGTCGTCATCGGACACCACACCGGTCAACGTCTGGGTGTCGTCGTCGATCTGCACGGGCACACCGAACCCGTGATCGAGCGCCAGGCGTTCGTGGAGATGGTCGACCAGATGCCGAAGGACCGGTGCCGAGAGTGCTACTCGGTAGCCCAGCGTCCGGAGCACCTGAACCAGCTCGAAGGTGCCGCGGGTGGGTGAGACTCCGTCCACCAACGTTCCCAGCACCGACGCCGGGAGCCCTTCCAAACGATTCAACGTGTCACGCAGTGACCCCGAGCCGCTCGCAGCGGGCGCCCGAGCGTTGGCGGCGTGGTCGGGTCCCAACTGCCGGCGAAGTTCCTGCCGAACCACGGCGTCAAACAGGCTGAAGCGAAGGTCGAACAGAATGACTCGCTTTTGCTTGTTGAAGACGTCCTGGGCCTGGAACAGCGTCTGCATGTCCAACGCGGCCATGGCGTCCTTCAACGACGCCATCAGGTTGGTCAAGGGGATCCGACATTGACTGGTGTCGGTCAGCAACTCCATCAGGAACATGCCCTCGCGAGAGATGCTCTCGACGCGCTCGATGTTGGCCCGATATCGCCCCAGCACCTCGGAGGCGGTCGCCACGATCCCTGGACGGTCACGCCCCAGCAGTACCACCAGCAAGTTCTCCGATCGTTTGACTGCTGCGGCGGGATGATACTTCTGTGCTGTAAGGACCAATCCCGTGTCCTCTGCCAGGTGAGCCACCAGGCTCTCTAGCTCCTCCAGCCGCAACTCGGTGTCAGCGAGATCGACCACCATGTGAATGGTGAATAACCCGTGCAAGACGTCCTGACGAAGGTCGACGACATTGGCCCGGGCGCGTCCGAGCGGGGTGGTCAGCGCATCCACCAGCCCCACCGAATCCGGACCCCAACCGTTGATGATGTACAGTCGCTCTCGTGTCATTTCGACCATTCCTGCTGGGTGGGACGTGGAACCTCATCACCGGGGGCGTGGGGTGCCACCAAGACTACGCGGCACCGGTTCCCAAACCAAGCCCCGGCCGCAATGACGCCGAGTGGGCGGCGTTCTGGTTGTCGGTCCGGTGCGGTGACGGCACGCATCGGTTCGTGACAGACTCGGCGCCGGGCGTATATGTTTCCCCGCCGTGCGTTGTCCCTCTCAGGTCCTGGTTGTCATAGGCCTTTTGGCCCTCTCGCAAGCCAGAACGGCCCGCAGCCAAGAGCCGGTGCAGGAGCCACGGCTGGTCCCACCTCTGGTGGAGACGCTCAGCCTGTTCACCGTCATGAGAGGCACCGAGGCTGCTCTATGGCCCGCCCCATTCTCCTTTCGGGAGACGGAACAATGGCCAGTTCGCTATCACCGGGCGTTCTCGGACTACCCCCAATTCGATTCCAGTGAGCCGTTTATGCAGTGGGATGGGGACTCGTTCCTCATCAACGGTCCGGGGCACGGCCTATTGGGCTCGGAACTCTATCTGCGGCCCCGCCGCTGTGGCTTCGGGTGGCTTGGGTCTGTTGGCTATGCCACCGCCGCGACGTTCCTGTGGGAGTATGGTTTCGAGGCCAACGGGGTTCGTCCCTCCGGCGTCGATCTGTGGTTCACGCCTCTATCCGGTCTCCTGTTGGGCGAGGGGCGCTATCAGGCTTGGCGGGCAGCTCGGGGCATCGACCAGCCCGCCGCGCGGGCCGTGCTCACCACCCTACTCGATCCGTTGGGCGAGTTTTCTATGCGCGTGCTGGGCTCCCCCTGCTAACTGGGTTGCTTGACGACCAGGCCTGAGACGGCGCCTCGGTGGACCTGGTGGTATTCCCACCCCGCGGCCGATCGGACGCCCTCGCTCCTCGCTGGCGCGGTGTGGGCCGAGCGGCCCGTTCGCCCTGGCCGTTCCCCCCGGGATTTTGGCGCCACCGCGGCTGGTGCCGCGAAGTGTGCCCCTTTTCGCCTGCCCGCCGCGCCGCTCCCCGCTTGACCTGTGCCATTCCCAGGGGTCACGCTCAACGCCGTGAGTGGGTTGGAGTTCACGCTCGATGGACCTGGTTTTGCCGACGCAACCGTCCTTTCTGCGTCGGTCCGGGAGGCCATATCCAGTCCCACCACGGCACAGGTGGAGTTCGTCGTCCCGGAGCCGTTCGACCCGGACACCGTCATTGACAAGGCCGTGCGCTTGAGCGCCCAGCGAGGAGCGGATGCCCGAATCTGGGAGTTGGTCGTAACCGAGGCCGAGTATCTCGACACGCGCTCCGAGTCGCACCGCTATCGTGTCGGACTGACCCACGCCCTCGGCCTACTCGCGCTGCGTTCCGATGTGCGGGCATTCCAGAAACAGAAACTGAGGGACATCGTGGCGAAAGTGGTGGAGCCCGCCAGTATCTCCGCGGGGGCCATCCAGTTCTGCGTCGATGAGGATCCGGAACGCGAATACATCGTGCAGTACCGCGAGACGGATCTGGCTTTTTTGGAGCGACTCCTGGGTGAAGAGGGGGCGACGTACCTTCTGACTCGCAGCGGTGACCAGTCGGTTCTGGTGGTAGCTGACATGGTGGGGGACTACCCGGATTCCGACCTCGGCTCGGTGGAGCTGGTGGAGGCCAGCTATCGCTCCGGGGTTTGGGGTTTCTCGATGCACTCGAACACGATACCGGATCGATACGCCACCAACGACTACAGCTACGCCACGCCCAACGTCGCCCTCAACCAGCAGGTGGGGATCCGCGACACAGCCCAGTCGGAGTGGTACGAGTATCCGGGACGCTACGAGGACCCGGCTCGAGGGGCTGTGCTGGCCAAGCGTCGCGCCGAGGCTTGGGCCAGCCGCAGCGATCTGGCCACGGGTCTTTCCGAGGATCTTCGCTTCGAACCCGGTAAGCACGTGACGTTGACCCATGGTGCAGACGGCGAACCTCGCACCTGGCTGTTAACCAGTGTGGAGCATCGCTTCGTCGTGCGTCCCATCGAGCATCGCGAGGCAGCACAGGGGGGTAGCTACGAGAACCGGGTGCAGTTCGCGCTCCTGCAGGAGTTCTACCGGACCTTGCCTTTCGCTTGGATGTCGATGGTTCCGGGGCCCCTGGTTGCCCTGGTTTCGGCGCCGGCCGGGGAGGAGATCCACACCGACGATCTGGGCCGAACCAAGCTCCATTTCTTCTGGGATCGCCTGAACCCTGCCGATGACACGGCTTCGCTGTGGATCCGCGTGATCCAGCTCCCGTTGGGGGGCTCCCTAGCGGTCGCGCGAACTGGTTGGGAGATGCTGGTGCGCCATCTGTATGGTGATCCCAATCGACCGGTGGCGGTGGGACGCATGGACAACGGCAGCCACACCGCGCCGTACGCCTATCCAGCCGCCGCCAGCTCCATGGCGTGGAAGACCCTGGCCAGCCCGGGTGCAGCCCGGCACAACGAATTCTCCATGGAGGACTCCGGTGGCCGGATGGGACTGTCGGTGACCAGCGGCTACGACTACAGCTGTCAAGTCAACAACAACAAGACCGAGGACGTTGCTGTCAACGACCAGCTGACGACGGACGTTGACAGTGCCAGTACCGTGACCGCCGATCAGACGACCAAGATTGGAGCGGCGTGGATCAAGACGGTCAGTGCCGACAGCTCCGTGGCGGTCAAGGCCGACCGCAAGCTGGTGGTGGGTGCCGCCGAACTCATCACCGTCGGTGGGGCCCTCACCGAAAAGATCACCGGAGCGGATACCGAGGTGGTTGGGGCCAGCAATATGGGGTTGGCCGGGATGAGCGTATCGCGCACCTCCTTGGGTTCTCAATCCTTGACGGTGGGAGGGGCGCTCGTCACGGCTGCGGGGCTGAGCGTGTCCACCGCTGTAGCGGGCTCCAAGTCGGTGACCGTCGGGGGAGTCAAGCTCGCGGCTGCGGGCGCTGATGTCACCGAATCCGTGATCGGCTCTTTGACCATGGCCGTCGGTGGGGTCTTGGTTCAGGCGGCAGGGGGCAACAGCATTGGCTCGGGCAAGTCCAAGAACGACCTCAAGGTGGGTGGGGTCGCCCTGCTCTCGGGCGGGTCCCAGGTCCAGATCAAGGCCAAGACCATCAGCATCCAAGCCGGAGCCATCGTCAACGTCCTCGGCGGCGGGGGCATCATGACGCTGACCCCTGGCAGCGGTTCCTTCATCGGAACGGCCACCGTCAAGGCTTCGGGAGCCGTTAAACTCAAGGGTGCGCCGCATCTCCCCGGATAAACCCATGCCCCTGTTGGACAGCGCCAATGATCGTCTCATCCAGCTGCTCGTCGACGGCAAGGGTCTGGACGTCGAACGAGTCCAGGGGGTGCTGGAGGTCAATCACTTGTTCACCTGGCAGGTGGCGGCCGTCCCGACGCCACAGGCTTCCCCCAGTCTGACCGAGCTTCTGGCCAAACCCTTCCAGCTGACGTTACGCTCGCTTCTGGGGGACGTCCTGGTCGTGCATGGGGTGGTCCAGAAGGCTCTGGTTCACCTGGAGGAAGGACGTCGTGGCTATCAGCTGGTGTTGGCGCCGGATGTCGCTCCCTTGGCGGTGGGAAAGAACCACCGCCTCTTCCAGGAGATGAGCGTGCCCGACATCGTTCGCCAGGTTCTGGCGGAGGCGTCGGTGGACGGCGCGAAGATCCAATGGAGGCTGGCGGCATCGTATTCCAAGAGGACGTACGTAGTTCAATACGGTGAGAGCGACTGGGAGTTCATCGAGCGGCTGCTCTCCGACGAAGGCATCAACTACACCTTCGACTTCTTGGAGGAGCAGACCAACTTGGTGTTCTTCGACGATTCGAGTGCCATGCCGGCTATGGAGGGGGACGCAGTCTTACCGGTTCGCGATGCCTCGCAGATGGCGCTGGAGGCTTCGGTAACCTCCGTCACTGGCAAGAGCCGGATGACGACGACCCGAGTCCGATTGCGCGATTACGATCCCCAGAATCCACCCCTGAAGCTGGATGAGATGGCCGAGAGCGCTTCGGGTTGGCGCGAGCATTACGATGTGCCGGGACGATTCACCCAGCCGGGCGAGGGCAAGCGCCTGGCTCAGTTGCGCCTCGAAGCCCTGGGCAGGGATCGCCGCCTGCTGACCGCTCGAACCGGTGTGCTCAGAGCGGTTCCGGGCCGGATCTTCACACTGGCGGAGCACCCGGTACCGAGCATGGATGGAGGCTGGTTCATCGGAGGGTTGACGGCCACCGGGAAGCAGGGCCGCTCAGGCCCCGACCCAACAGGGGGTGCCGAGCGTCGCGAACCGACCGGGCTTCAGATGGTCCTGTACGCCGTCCCCGAGAGTCAACCCTACCGACCTCTGCCCCGGGGTCCTCGCCTGATGCCCGGCCCCCAATCGGCCATCACCGCCGGTCCCGCGGGAGAAGAACTCCACACCAACTCCACCGGGCACGTGCGGCCCCAGTTCTTCTGGGACCGCCAGGGGCAACGCGACGAAAGAGCCTCGACCTGGATGCGCGTGTCGCAATTCCCGCTGGGTGGATCGATGATGTTGCCCCGCATCGGTTGGGAGCAGTGGGTAGGGTTCGGTGCCGGCGACGTGGACGCGCCGGTGGTGGCCGGACACCTGTACGATGGTGAGAAGACCGTCCCCTACGCCTTACCTGCCAACAAAACCCGCACCGCGTGGCAAACCGCCACGACGCCGGGCGAAGCCAGTGCCAACGAAATTCGATTCGAAGACAAGGCCGGCTCCGAGGAGATATTCATCAACGCCTCGCGGGACATGACGGTCGAGGTGGGCAACGACTACGACGAGAAGATCGGAGTCGATCACCAAACCACGATCGGGGTCAATCAGACCATCTCGGTGGGATGCAACCAATCTCAAGGGGTCACGGGTTCCCAGACGGTGACGGTCGGCGCGGCCGAGACGCTCACCATCAGCGGGAACCGCACCGTGGATGTGGGCGGATCAGTGACCGAGCAAGTGGGGGCGGCGCGCATCGCTACCGTGACTGGGGGCACCACTCTGAACTCCGACGGAGGCCGGAGCCTGACTGCCGGAGCCATGCTAATGAGCGTGGCGGGTATGGGGGTCGAGCGCACCACCCTGGGTTCGGCCTCGGTGACGGTTGGAGGTGCGTGGATCGCCGCCGCGGGCACCGGCATCGAAGCGGTAACGGCGGGCGCATCCACCGAAACCGTAGGGGGAGCCAAGATCGTCGCGGCCGGTGGGGGGGTTAGCGTGGGGGCCAAGGGGTCGATGACGGAGGTGGTTGGAGGGGCCATGATCTGCGCTGCCGGGGGCAACGTGGGCGAATCCTCCGGCGGTTCCATGAAGATCCAGGTCGGCGGAGCCATGGTCATTGCCGGGCCGACCGTCCTTTTCGAGGCCAAGAGCAAGATTGCGATCAAGGTCGGTGGAACCTCCCTGACCATCACGTCCGGCAAGATCGAGCTGAAATCCCCCAACGTGGCCAGTCCGGTCGGCACCTTCACCAAAAAGGGCAGCACCATCCAGCACAACCCATAGCTGGCGCGCCCGCACGCGACCAACCAGCGCTATAATTCCCAACCCGGGTCGGAGGCGAAAGGACGAACACGATGAGAGCTCACGGAACCATGCCAATCGATGCAGCGGAGCACCGAGAACCAGAGTCGGCGCTCCGTGTCCTCTCGGTGGCCGAGTCCGAACCTGCCGCACGACCGGTTCCGGCCGTCGTTCCCTCGACCTTGACCATGGCCAAGGTCGTCGCCTTCGATGGTCAGTCCGGCGTGGCCACGGTGCGGGTCGGTAACCGGGAGACCTCAGCACGCCTGCTGCCCGCGGTGGACCCAGTGGTGGTGCGACGCGCTCAGCAGTGCGAGGAATACGTGGTGGTACAGGACGAGGGACAGGGGTGGATCATCCTGGGCGTGCTCCGTACCAGCGCGACCCCGGGCGTCGACGTGGGTGACGACTATGTCATCGAGGCTCGACGGGTCAAGATCAGGGCGGAACACGAGTTGGTCCTGTCGGCGGGGATGGCACGACTCGTCGTGGCGGCGCTGGGGCGCATCGAGAGCGTGGCGGAGTTCATCACGTCGCGAGCCGCTCGTGTCCACAAGATCATTGGACGGGCCATCGAGCTCAACTAGGACCTTCACGGTAGCAGAACGAGCAGGATGAGCCCCGCCGTCCCCGACGACAACCCGGAAGTCCGGATGAGGCTCAGTCGCAATGCGGCTGAATACGTTCTCTTCGGCCTGCGCGAGGTTCGGGTGAGTTTCGATCGCGAGGGTCTGGCGGAACGCTTGCGGGCTGCCATATCCCAGATCTACCGGGCCATGGACGTCGGTCCCGATTCTCTGGCGCGCTCGGAGGCTCTGATGCAGGCATCGACCTGTCTGTCTGATGCGGGTGGCCTGCTCTCGGCCAGTCCCCAGCATGGGCAATTCCAGATCCAGCGTCTGCTGGGCGCTCTCAAGGACGCCCAAGCGCACGCGCGGGTGGCGGCGGAAATCGTGGCCATGGATCAGCTGCAGAGGCGCATGCAGCTGGGATTCGGCGAACCCCGAGTCGAAACCTCCACGCGTCCGTTTCGTGTCAGTCAGGGCGAACCCGAGCTTTATGCGCTGAACCGCGAGGCGGTGATTCCGCTGGTGGATCTGGGAGAAGCCGATCCGGTACGGAGCCCCCGGCCCGAAGGGGTGGCCGTCGCACCACCCCAGGGGTTGGACGAGCTCCGCGCGCTGGCCAAGAACCTCGGCTCGCAAGTGGCCGAGCAGCTCGGGACTTCGGACCTCGAGGCAGAAACGGACGAGGACCAGAACAAGGATTCTCTTTCGGACTCCGTGGGCCGTCTGGAAAGCGACCGGGAGCGGCAGTTCCTCGAAGAGGCTGCCCGCGACACCATCGAAGACATCGCGTCTCTCGGTTCGCTGCGGCAGCCCATCGAGACCGAGAGCTGGCAGGACCAAGGTCCCTTCGAGCAACGGCTCTTGCAGCGACTCGACTATCTGGTGAGTCTCGGCCAGCCCGCCTTTCGAGCCGCGCTCCTCTACCACGCCGAGTCGGACAGCCCGGATCCGGCACGCGCCTTCGCCCTGGCACTGGCGCTTGGCTGCATCGAGGGTTCGGACGCCATCGACGCCATTGTGGCCACCTTGCGCCAAAGTGCCCCCGAGGAGCATCCGGGCTTTTTGGAGGGATTGGTTCTGGGTACCAATCCTGGCATTGCGGACGGGATGCGCCGTCTTCTGGGAATGAATGACCCGAAGCTGGTGGCCTTGGCCTTCGAGGTCCTGATGGCGCGACGGGAGCTCTTGGAGTCCGACGTTCAGGTCGCCCTTCAGGATCCCGACCCCGTCATGCAGGCGCGGGTGGCACGTGCCCTGGGAACGAACCTCGAGGTGCCGGTGGCGCTCGCCCACCTGGACCGGATGCTCCTTTCGACCGCTTGCCCATCCCCGGTCTGGTTGGAGCTAGTCGAGGCCGGTCTGCGCCGCGGCCACGGCCCGGCACGCGAGGAGCTGCGCCGGGCCGTGCAAATCTCCGAACCGGGAGGTTTCCCGCCGCGAGCCGGTTTTCTGTTGGGGATCTCGGGCACCTCACGGGACGTGGAGTCGCTCCTGCAGCTGGAGCAAGCCGCGCCCTCCCCGCTGCTCTCGGAGGCTCTGGGCCGTCTGGGGCATGTGGCGGCGATCCCGCGGCTGATCGAGAGGTTGGAGGAAGGCGACGAGGTGATGGCCCCCGTGGCTGCCCGGGAGCTTCAGCGGCTCACCGGCGCTGGGATGTTCGAGGAAACCGAGGAGCCCTGGGTCAAGGAGTTGCCGCCCGAGGCCGATCTGAACGACATCCCGATCCCCACGCACGTTGTTCGCCGGGTCACTACCAACCCTTTGCGCTGGCGGGACTGGGAACGCACCCAGGGCAGAAACCTCGACGGTTCCCAGAGGTACCGCCTTGGCAAGCCCTTCGCCGTGTCGGCGATCCTGGGCGAGCTGTGGGCCAAGGAGCCCCGTCCGGAGGATCGCGCGAGGGCGAGCCTCGAGCTCAGCGTTGCGACGGGCAAGGATTACGGGCTGAGCGTCACCGACTGGGTAACCCGGCAGCAGCGCTGTTTGGAGCGGGCGGCGGAGCATTTGCGACGGCTTTCGTCCCCCGAGGGAGGGTGGTGTTTCGCCGGGGTCGGTATGCTGCCGCGGCCCATGGATCCAACGTCAGCGGCAGCGCCGGCCAACGCCCATCGTGAGGAACCGGGGCTGCCGCTGCTGTCGGACGCGCCCATCCCCTGGCTCAAGCCATCCGAGCCCGCTGTCGTGGCGCCCCCGCCCGAACCGGAACGGCCGTTGCCTCCGTCGGCTCGCGAGGTCCCAGCGTTTCTCCGCCAACCGTCCGTTCCGGCTCCCACCCCGGCTGCTGCGGTGCCCTCTGCGGTGGGACCGACGGCGCAACCGTTTGGCGCCACCGAGTTGGGGCAGCCACCCGCCGTGCCGTCCTTTTTGCCATCGCCGCAAGCGATTCCTCATGCACCCCCTCGGATCACTCCCCCTGCGCTGGTGGTGACGCCTCCTTCTGGACCTCCCGCAGCACCGCCCGACGTGGCAGCCCAGGTCCCCTTGAAGCCCCTGGGCAAGCTGCCCTGGGAAAAATAGGCGGTCAGGGACCGGTCCTCGACGGGGCTAGCGCTCCGGGTCCGAGGCAGGGGCTGGCGCCTGGGAGAGCTCCCGCATCCGACGCTCGACGCGCACGGCCACGGCGGGTTCAGCCACGATACGCCGCGTGAACGAATCGAGGAGTCGGAAATAGTCCGCGAGCGACAACTGGCGTGCGCTCAGGGGCCGTTCTGGCGAGCCCTCGCGCTCGATATCGTAGGCCAGTTCAGCCCACTGCTCTGGTGAATAGTCAGCCACCGGCTTGAGCTTGCGCTGATGTTCGGAGAAGATCTCCGAATAGCGGATGGCCAGCGTGGCCTCGGCACCCTTCTCCAGCGTGTCTTGAGCCAACCGGCTCATGTGAACGTTGGTCGCCGCCAGCCAATCCGCCTCCGAGATTTGGTGCCGCTCGAGGATCTGGTTCTGCGGCTCGTCACCCTCCGCAATCTCGGCCGAGATGCGGGCGTGCTCCTCGAAACCAATCCGAGGTTCCTGTTCCGCGGCTCCGGCGCCCCCCCCCGCAATGTCGGCTGCCTGAGCCGCTGTCTCTCTGCTATGATCCGTCACCGGTCCCATCATATGCCAGACCCGGTTCCTGCCAAGCCCAACCTGCCGGCTCAGGGGGCGAAGTCCCCTGAACCAGCGGCGCTTGGAGCGCCCGTCGTGCACGGTGTCGATCTGTTGGGATACGCCAAAGCCTCGGCCCGACTGGCCTCGGGCGTGCCCAGAGCGGAGATCATCGCCCAGTATGGCTTGGACGATGCCCGATGGCTAGACGTCGACAAGGCCTTTGGTCTCTATCTGGCCGATGCGGCCCGGCGTGGGGATGTGGAAACCCTGAAGGCATTCGAGGGCTGGCATGCCGAAGAACAAGCTGCCTGTCCTGCCCCAGCCCCCTCGCGGCCTCTGGCGGCCTACGCTCAGATTGCCGCCGCTCTGCAGGCTGGAGCTGTACCGCTGGTTGTGTGCGCAGAGGCAGGTCTGACGCTACCCGAATTCTTCGCCCTCCAGGCGGCGTGGACGCGGCGCCTCCTGGCTGATCCGGCGCTCCACGAGGAGTACAGTCGGTTGGTGGAGAGTGCGCTCTCCGGCTGACCATTCATCTGACACTGCCTCCACCGAGTTGCTGTGCCAGGTGCGCCGCCAGCTTGGGGTCGAGCTCCCGCAATGACTGCCATTCAGCGGTTGCCTCCCCGTAGCGTCCACGTGCCGCCAAGAGGCTGCCCAGCTCGTAGCGGAGCGTGGCGTCTCGGGGCAGCAGCTGAACGGCGCGACGATAGACTTCGATGGCCGAGTCCTGGCTGCCGAGCATGATGTGGCCATTGGCTAGCGAGCGCCAGGCTGAGACATTGCCGGGTTCGAGCTCGATGGCCCTGGCGAAGGCAGCGATGGCCTGTTGATGGTCGCGGAGCATCGCCGCAAGCTCTCCCAGGGCACAATAGCTGGCCGCCGATCCAGTGAGGTGAACGGCCCGCTGCGCGACGGAAAATGCCGCTTCCAGGTGCCCCGCCGTGCGGTACACGGCGACACCGAGCTGATGCAGGGCCGCATCCTCGGGGAATCTCTGAAGTCCAGCCGCCATGGCCTGTTGCGCCTCCGCGATCCGGTTCAACCGCAACAGGCTGGCTGCGTACACGGTGAATCGGACAGCCATCGAAGCGTCCAGAGCCAGGGCCCGTCCCATCAACTCAACGCATTGTCCATCCTGGCCCAAACTCGCATGGATAACGGCTGCTCGATGCAAGAGCTCGACCGAGTGCGGGTCCCGCGAGAGACCGACGTTGGCCACATTCAGGGCCTCACCGTGGCGGTCGATGCGCAATAGTGCATCCGAGTACCGAGCGGCGAAGTCGGGACGTTCCTGAGCGTTCGGCCACGCGCTGGCCAGGGTTCGCGCCGCGTCCTCGAATCGTGACAACTCCTCGTAACGCTCGGCCAACACCATGGCCAACAGGGCCGAGCGCGGGTGGTGCTGGAATGCCTGCTCGCACACCGTCGTTGCGCGAGGCTGCTGACTCTGATTGACCAGCAGGGTCGCCAGCAACCAAGCCGCCGTCTCATGACCAGGTTCCCTGGCGAGGAGTCGCTCCAGCAGCGTGATCGCCTCTTGTGCGCGTCCCAGTCGGGACAGGCAACTCGCCTCCAGGTACAGCTGTGCCTCGGGGGGATCAACCTGGGCGCGGGCCTGCGCGAAGAGGAATAGCGCCCGCTCCAGTTCGTTCTGTCCCATCAGGTGCTCGGCGACCGCCCAGGCCGCTTGGCAGAAGGGCTGTGAAGCGGCCTGGTGATTCGGGTCGAGCGCTAGGGCACGGGACAGGGCGTCGAGGGCCGCATCGACGTGTCCCGCCGCCAGTCGCAGCATGCCGTACTCCGTCTGTGCATTGGCATCCTGGGGAAGGAGCTCGGCGACCCGCATGAACGCGGACAGGGCTTGGGGTAGCTGGCCGGTGGTTTCGTAGCAGCGGCCTAGTTCGCGGAGCCAAACCGGACGCGGATCGAGCTCAACGGCCTTCTCGTAACTGGCTATCGCCTCCTTCTGAGAACCGAGCGACAGCACGAGTGCGGCGAGGCTGGCGTGAGCCGTGGCCTGCGTCGGCTCGGTCCTGGTCAAATCACGGAGCGCCGCGAGCAGACGGGGGGGCTCGGAAAGCTTCTCGGCGCAGCTCACGCGGAGCTGATGCGTGCTGGCCTGGTCATTACCCAGACAGACCGATTGCTCGAGTGCCCGAAGCGCCTCGGCGTAGCGCTGGTCCTGCGCCAGCACCTCGCCCAGCATTCTCCAAAGGCTTTCGTCCTTGTCGATGGTTGCCACGACGCGCGTCAAGAGCGCGGCGGCTGCTCCCGGATCCCCCAGGCGGACGGCGGCTCGCACCGCCGCCTCGAGCACGTGCCGATCCGACAGGTCCCGCTCGACGATGCGGGATAACACCTCCCACGCCCCATTGGGATCGGTATCCGGATCCAGAGAGAGGCCCAGCCGTCGGAGCTCATCCCCGTCCAGGGCCCGCAGCCGGCCCAGCGCCTGCAGGGTCTCGGCGGCATGACGACGATCCCCCGTTCGCTCATACAGTCGGGCCAGTTCGGTCAGGAGCTCCGCATCCAGCCCAGGGCCGCTGGCTGCGGACTCCAACAGGGGACGTGCCTGGTCGAACTTCTCTGTTCGAGCCAAGGCCAACCCCAAACCACGGTTTGCCTTTGGCTCCGTCGGGGCCAGGCGGACCGCGCATCGGAACGCGTCTTCGGCGAAGTCGGGGCGCGCCAACCGAAGGTACGTCTCGCCCAGCAACAGCCACGCCGGCAGTCTCTCGATCGTCTCGGTGAGTCCCAACCTCAATACGTCGGCGGCTTCTGCCAGGCGATTCTGTTCGGCGTAGCAGCGGCCTAAGCGGTACCTTGCCGGTTGGGCGTCAGGGTCAAGCTCGATGACCCGGGCCAAGGCCGAGGCCAGAGCGTTGAGGTCTTTGCCCTGTTCGGCCTCGTCCGCTAATCCCAGGTACAGCTCGAGGAGTCGAGCCCGAGTCTCAGAGGTGGGCTGAGCGGCAAAAGCCTTCTCCAGGATGTCCACGGCCTCCCGGGAGCGTCCCAGCCGTGCCTGCACCACTCCCAGCAAACGGGAACCCTCCTCGTTGCTTGGTTGCAGGGTGAGAGCGATACGAATCGACGTTTCTGCGGCCTCGAGGCGTCCCAGGTTGAGCTCCGCCGAACCACGCAACAGCCACAGGTCGAAGGGCACTTGCTCGGCAGCGCCCAGCTCGCCGAGCAGCTCGACAACCTGGCCGTTTCGCCCCAGCCTGGCCTCGATGCGGGCCAGGGCGTAACGGAGATCGACGTGATCCGTTCGAAGCTCCCACATCTGCTGGAGCAACTCCTGGCGCCGTTCCGGCGGCTCCTCGATAACCAGGGTGTCCAGCAGAGCGCTCACCAGCGAATCCTCACTTCGGTGGTGCCGCAGGGCGACCAGAAGCGGTTGACGCGCCTCGGTCGGCCTGCCCAGGGTCATCTGGCAAGCGGCGGCACCCACCAACGCATCCAGCCCATCAGCGCGCAGGCGGCTGGCTCGCTCGAACGACGTCAGCGCCTTGGCCGCATCGCCCATGCCCTGTTCGGCGCGAGCCCGAGCCAACCAAACCTCGTAGCCATCCAGACCCAACGAAAGTGCCGTCAGGGTGGCGGGAAGCGCCAGGGCGAACTCGGAAAGGCCGAGATAGCGCTGGGCCAACTCGAACAGGAGCTCGGCCTGCCCCTGCCCGGTTCGTGCAGCACGCCCCAGGAGCTCCAGACAGACTTCGCGCTGGCCTTCTGCCTCCTTGTGGGCAGCCAGGTCCAGTAGCTGCCGCGTCAGGGGCTCGCCCGCCAGGCGACCTTCGGAACGCTCCCATGCCGAGGTGAGGGTCGCGATGCCGCGCTCCGTTTCTCCGGCCCGAATCTGGGCCTGTCCCAGCTCGACCCAGGCTTCGGGATCCTCGGAACGACAAGCCACGATACGCTCCAGCACCCGCGCATGTTCGGTCTGATTGCCGAGAGCCTGCCAGCATGACGCCAGAAGCTCCAACAAGGGCTCTTCCAGTCTTCTTTTCAGCTGGCGCTCCGCAGCCAAAATGGCTTGCTGGTGGTTTCCCGACGCGGCGTATCCCTGCGCCAATAGCCCATCGACCTCCGGGTGATTCTCGTCCAGCCTCCGTGCTTTCTCCAGCGGAGGGACCGCTCCCTTGGGCTCGCAGGCCCCGAGCCGCGCACGACCCAGCGCTACCAGTAGCGACGAGTTTTCCGACTCGAACTCGAGAGCGTCGGCGTAGCTGTTGGCGGCATCCTGCCATTTTGAGAGTTGCTCGTAGCAGCCAGCCAGCTGCTCGAGTTCCCGCGCCGTGAGCTCGCGCAGGCCCCGAGCCCGTTCGTAGGCAAGGCTGGCCTTTTGCCATTCTTGGTGGGCCACATGGAGCTTCGCCAAATCAACGAGCACCGTCGAGTCCGGCAGGAGGCGCGCCGATTCCTGCAGAGCCGCGATCGCTTCCGTGTCGCGCCCCAGCTCGGAAAGGGCCCGACCCAGCGCCGAATGGGCTCGGGGCTCGGCGGGATCGAGCGACACGGCCGCGGCGAAAGCGAGCCTCGCCTGATCCGCACGCCCCAGTTCCGACTCCAGCGTTCCCAGCCACATCCAGCGCGCGGCCGTGGTTTCTTGCTGGTTGGCGCGCTCGGCGAACCGGAGCGCCTCGTGGCGATCCCCCAGCTCGCGAAGGCATTGGGACAGATGGTCCAACAGCGTCGCACTCTGTTCTCCGTGAGCCAGGCTCAGCCGAAGTACTGAAAGAGCCGTCCCAAAATCCTTCTGCTCCACAAGGAGCTGGCCCTGGGTGTGACAAAGGACCGCCAGTCGCTGGCGGAGCGCAACATCATCCTTGTTGTGCTCAAGGGCCCGACTCAGGGTCTCGATTGCCTCGGGCAGACGCCCGAGCTCCCCCAGGGCCAGCCCGCGGAGCGCGAGCATCTCTGCATCCTCCGGTTCATTCCGGAGGACGCGCTCGGTGGCGACCAGTACCTCGCCGTAGCGAGCCATCCCATGGCAAGCCCCCGCCAGTCCCCGTGCCGCGTCCAGGGTTTCCGGGGCGATCTGCAGGGCCTTCTGATACGCTTCGATGGCTTGCTCGAGCTTGCCTTGCCGGGTTAATAGCTGCGCCAACTCTCCATGGGCTTGGGCGTCATCGTCGCGCACGCTCAATACGCGGCGCTGCGCCGCCTCCGCTTCGGCGAGCCGTTCGGCGCCAGTCAGTAGCTCGCGGAGCAAACGGTTGGCCTCCAGGTTGTCGGCGTCGATTCGGACCACACGACGCAGGTAATCCTCTGCCGCGTCGTTCGAACCCAGATCGTGACAGGCCTTGGCTGCTCCGATCAGGGCAGGGATGGCATCGACCTTCAAGGCTACCGCCCGTTCGAAACGGACCAGCGCCGCGTCCGCCTGCCGCTCCTCGAGCAGCATTTCCCCCAGCCAAGTATTGGAGATCACGTCGTCGTTCAGCCGATTGGCCTTCTCGCAGGCACCGAGAGCGTCCGCTCGTGCTCCCAGACGTCTCAGCGCGGCCGTGCACTCCAACAGGGTTCCGCCGTCCGCCTCGATCCGCTCCGCGACATCAGCAAAATGGGCGATCGCTAGCTCGCGGTCCCCGTTCTGCTCCGCCGCTGCCGCGCGCTCCAGCCGCAGCGCCACTAGACGTTCGCTCACGCCGGGGTCCGGTTGGAGCTCCAGACAACGAACCAGAGCCGATACCGCCTGCTCGCCCAGGCCCAGCTCGATCCGCTGCATTCCCAAGGCCCGGTGCCACGCCGCATCGTCCGGGCAAAGCTCGACGAGCTCCCCCAGTACCTCGAGCACTGATTGGGGTTGCTGTAACGCTCGGTAGGCATCCACCAGCGCGGTCAGGATGGACGGGTCAGGTGGTCCAAGACGCCGCGCACGACCTAGGGCCTCCACAGCGGCCTCTGCCTTGCCCAGGTGCAACCAGGCCATCCCCAATCGCTGATGAGCGGATTGGTGTTCGGGGCAGAGGCGAGTCAACCGCTCGAGCCAGGGGATACTCTCGGGTTCGCGCCCGGAGCGCTGAAGGGCCAGGGCCAAATCGGACAGGACCTCTTGATCGTTGGGTGTGCTGTTCTGGACCCGTTCCAGCCACTGTACAGCCTCCGCGAAATGCTCGATCTGGTTGGACATCATTCCCAGCTGTCGCATCTCGGCCACGGACAGGGTGCGAAGCTTGGCGAGGGCACCGAGCGTCTCCACGGCCTTGGGGATGTCCCGGAGGTCCAGCGCCAGTGCCAAGCGCCGCTCTTGGGCATCGGCCGAGTCGGGACGAGCCTGAACGGCACGCTCCGCCAGGTCGGCGGCTTGGGTCAAATCCCCGTTTTCCTTCCACCATTCGGCCAGCATGGTCAGGGCTTCGAAACAGCTCGGGTCGATGGTCAGGATCTTTTGCAGGGTCTCCCCTGCGGCTTCGGAACGACCCCGGACCAACAACAGGCGCGCCCGCAACAGACCGGCGGCGACCAGCTCGGGTCGAAGCTCCCAGGCTCGAGCTGCCGTATCCAGCGCCTCCTGGGCCCGCGACAACCGCTCCAGCACCAGACCCTTGCGCAACCACAGATTGGCATCCTCGGGGGCGAGCTTCAGGGCGGCGTCCAGATCGGGTAACGCCTCCTCGGAGCTCGTCACTTCCTTGGCTTCGGCTCGCTCGGAGCGAAGCCGGACCAGTCGCTCGATGGTTGGTTGGTCCCCCGGCAACAGGCTCAGCAGCTGCTCGTTGGCCAATAGGGCTCGATCCGATTGACCGGTAGCCTCCAGGGCTTTTGCCAGGCATTGCCAGGCCCGCAGGTGCCCCGGGTTCTTGGCCACGATCTCCTGGGCAACCAGGATGGTCCGCTGGGAATGACCCACGATCGACAGGACCTGCAGGAGTCTTTCCCGGAGGTCGTCCCGCGGCTCCAGTTCCAGCAGCCTGTCCAACGGGTTGAGGGCCTCCTCGAACCGTTGCTGTGCCATCAGGGCCTTGACTTGCAGCTCCAGCTCCTTGGCCTCGAAGGGTGTCACGGTCTCCAGCCGCCCCAGGATCTCGACTGCCTCCTCGAACCTCTCCAATCGAAAGAGGGCACAGGCTGCCTCCCACAAGGCCTGCTGGTCGTTGGGAGACTGCAACAGGAGACTCTGCCAGGCCGACAATGAACCTTTGTCATCCCCCAACTCGCGGCAGCACAAAGCCAGGCTGCGCTGTACCTCGGGATCCAGAGGGCGAGCCTTGGCGGCATTGCCGAGCGGCGTGAGCGCTTCCTTGTGGCGCTCTTGTTGGCACAGGAGCCTGCCCAGGAGCAGCTCGAGCTCGAAGAGCTCGGGGCGAATGGCCACCGCCCGGCCGAGGGCCTGGATGGCTTCCTTGGGATGCCCCAGCGCGACCTCGGTGTGGGCCAGTCCCGACCAGGCCTCGACCGAGTTCGCGTCCCGCTCTGTCACCTCCCGGTACGTGCGTCGAGCCGTCTCGTTGTCACCCAGCCTGCCGGACAGCTCTGCCAGCTGCAGTCTGACGTCGTTACGCGACGGCCCCAGCTCCACGGCGCGAGCCAGGGCCGCCTGGGCCTCCTTGTCACGTCCCTGCTGGTGCAGAGAGACGGCGCGGTTCTGGTAGAGGTCCGGATCGTCGGAGCAGAAGCGCAACGCATTGTCCAGGGCACTCAACGCCTCCGCGTGTCTTCCCTGGAGGGCCTCGCGCTGAGCCGCGGCGCGATACAGGGCCAGTAGCGTGGCACGAGCCGGTTCATCGACGGCACCCAGGGCTATGGCCCGTTCCAGCGCCTCGATGGCCAAAAGTTCGTGTCCCAGCTGATTTTCTAGCTGCCCCAGGCTGCGCCAGCGGGTCCCGACGGTTGGGTCGATGGTTACGCTCCGCCGCAGCGTGGAGGCGGCCTCGGCGGTGGTCCCCAGGCGCAGGTAGCCGTCGCACAGGACATCCAGAGAATCCAGATTGGGTGCGTCGCCCGAGAGACCCTCGGCCAGATGCGCGACGGCCGGCTCGAAATCGCCCAACCTGGCACAGACCAGGCCCAGTCGTTCCTTGGCGCTGAGTAGCTCGGGGCTTCGGAGCAGGACCTCCAACCAGGCGTCCTTGGCTTCTCGGTAACGACCCAGACGCTCCAGGGCCAAGGCAAGCTCCGAGAGGGGCTCCAGCTCCTGCGGGCAGAGCTTGATGAAGGCTCGCGCCGCGCTCACCGCCTCTTCGTGGCGTTGGGCAGCCGTTGCCGCGGCGATCAGTAGACGAGCCGCCGTCACCGAGTCGGAGCGCAACAGCATCGCACGCTTGAGCCGTTCCAGCGCCTGCTCCGCGCGCCCGGCGGCCAGCTCTCGAGAGCCGAGAAGGATCAGCGAATCCACATGATCGGAGCGACGCGAGAGAACCTCCAGCAGTTGCTGCTCGGCACCGCGGTCGTCTCCCATCTCCACCAATACGCGCCCCAGTTGGTAACGGCTGTCCAGATCGTCGGGGTCGGTGCTCACCGCGCGCTCGAGCCAGCGCTTTGCATCTGGGAATCGCTTCAGCTCCGCCTGACAACGACCGAGCAGTGGGTCGAGCCCCGCCCGCCCCGGTGTCAGTCGCTCCACCTGCTCCAGTGCGGCCAGTGCCGGCTCGGTCTCGCCCAGCGCCAGGGTTACCCTCCCCAGGGCGAACAGAAGATCTGGATTGAGCTTGTCCCACTGGGCGGCGGTACTCAAGGACTCCTTGGCTTGTGCCAGATTGTCCAGCTGTTCCCAGCACAGGCCCAGCTTGAGGTGGGCGCTGGCATCCTGGGGAACGAGTCGCGTCAACTCGACATAGGCCTCTTTGGCTCGTTCGTAACGACTGAGCTCGATGGCCGCATCACCCAAGCCCTGCAAGAGGGTTGGGCGCTCCGGCGACAGGGGCAGGGCTTCCTCGAAGACTGCCAGGGCTCGATCGTTCTTGCCGATGGCCAACAGACAACGCCCCAAGAGTTCCCTAACCTCGAGGTCTTCGGGCAGAAGCCGAGCGGCATCCTGCAAAGGAGTGACGGCGGCGGCGGGATCTCCCCTTTCGAATCGCACCCGACCGCAGAGCAACTGAGCCTCTCCCTGGCCTGGATCGAGACGAATGGCCCGGTCCACCCAGCGGCCCGCCTCCTGGAGTTGCTCGAGGGCTCGATAGCACTGGGCGGCACGCAAGCAGCCAAGGGCGTGTTCGTCATTCAGCTCCACGACCCGCAGAAACCCGGACACTGCGCGCTCCAGGCTCCCGTGCAGCCGCTCGTGCTCAGCACAGCGCAGCTGAAGCTCGGGGTCGTCAGGACTAAGGGCGACTGCCTGCTCGAAGGCGCGCGAAGCCGCATCGTGTTGTTCCAGCTTCTGACGTGTTTCGGCCAACAGCGTCCAGGCCGACACCCGCTCTGGTGCGTAGCGCAGCGCCCGCTCCAGACTGGTCACTGCGTCGCTGAATCGAGATAGCCGCAGCTCCGCCTCGCCGACCAGCTCCTGCACGGTCGCGTCGCCGGGCGCACTCTGCCGAGCCGGTCCCAGAGCGTCCAGGGCCTGCTTGGGTCGACCCAGTCTGAGCTCGGAGTTCCCCCGCAAGATGCGCGCCCGGAGAAGCTCCTGTCCTGCCGGCGAAAGCCGGGACAGCTCGCGAAGCGCCTCGTCGAATCGTGAGAGGCGCACCAAGCTGTTGCACAGACCGAGCCGGCACGAATCATCCTTTGGGTCCTGTTCGACCAACCGCAGCCAGACTTCCCGCGACGGTTCGGGCTGGTCCAGCCGGTCGTAGACCTCGGCCAGCGCGGACAGGAAACGGGCTTTGGGTTGGGCCGTCGCAGCCACGGACTTTAGCAGCCCGAGCGCTTGCTCCAGGCGGTCCAGACGAGACAGGGCAATGCCCAGTTCTCCGGTCAACTCGGGATCGTCGGGGAGCCTGTCGTGAGCGCGCCCGAAGAGCTCGGCAGCGCGTTCCCAGTTTTCCAGTGACTGCTGGTGCCGTGCGGTTCGCGAGAGCCATTCCGGATCCTCGGGCTTCGCCTTGACGATTGCCTCCAGGTGACGGGTCACGCCTTCGGTGTCCGCTCTGTTCGTATGGTATTCGACGAGCTCCGCGTGGGACAGGACATGCGCCGGGTCCAGCTCGATGGCGCGGCGATAGTGACCGATGGCCGCTCGTTCGTCCTTTCGGGCCTTGGCGACGTCGCCCAGGCCATGCTCGGCATCGGCGCATTGGGCGTCCAGTTGTTGGGCCTTCTCGAAAACGGTGTGGGCTTCGTCGAGTCGTCCCAGTTGCAGCAAGACGCGTCCCTGTCGGATCCGAGTCCACAGATCCTTCGGGTTGACCAGGAGCGTGGCCTCCAGGGTCCTCAGGCGTTGCTCGAGCGGGTCGGCCATGGTGCGGGTGAGACTACCATGGCAAGCTCGTCGCTCGGACCCCAGCTCATGCGTCTGCCACGATCGTCGGCCTCAGGTCCGCCAGCTCTTCGCTCAACACCACGCGCAGTCGCGTGCGGGCCTGCCTCTTGGTGCCGAGCCGCGTGGTGACCCCCAGCGTGGAGCCGTAGCGTGACGCCAGTTGGAACCGGGGGATTGCGGTCTGGTCCAGCTCGATTTCCAGCTCGCCCTCCAGGACTCCCCGGGTGAAATGCTCGACCACCCCGCGCAAGTAAGGGAAATCTTTGCCGCCTGGAAGGAACCGCTCCGAGGTCTCCTGGTCCACCGGACCCACCAGCACCCGGAATCTGCCGGCGCGATCGCTGACACGCCTGCCGATCGTGAAGTCTTCCCCCAGGGTCGTGTGCAACTGACCGAGCCGGCTACGCTGTGATGGGTCCAGCGCGACCTTCCTCTCCACGAAAGCCTCGATGCCGAAATGGACGCCGGGGAAGGCTCGAGTCAAGACCTGCAGCAAGGCGCGCCCCGAGCGCGAACGTCCGGCCAGAACCGGAGCCAGGGACAGCTGGACAAAGGGGGGCAAGGCTCCCCTCGGTTGGGGCGCATCGGGGGCTACGCCCAACAAGGCCAACACGCGCCGGGTGAACGGATCCCAGGGCTCGGACCGATACTGGGGCAGGGGACGGTATTTCAGCCAGCCCCGGTACACGAAGCTAAGCAGCCGGTGGTGGAACAGGTCGTAAAAGGCTCGCAGCGGCTCGGTGGCGGAGTCGTCACTCGTGGACAGTTCTTCCACCAGACACGTTGCGAAGGGACTGACCGTTCCGGTCAGTCCCAGAAAGGTCGTTGTCAGACGCGCCTGTCCTCGATGCCACTCGAACCCGGCCACGTCCCCGGTGGCGAACACCAGATGGGGGTCGTGACACAGGCGCAAGGCCTCGTTGGCGGCCGGCCCCAAGTGCCCGATGGGCACTCGGTCTGGCTGCGCGCGCTCCAGAGTCCGAACCGCCTGGAAGAACGAGTAGCGGCGATCGACCGAAATCGGCTCGCTCACAGAATCTCCAGATTGCCGCTCCGGGCCGGGAAGGCGTGCTCGGTGCGGGAGTTCAACCCCTTGACCAGGGTCTGGGCAAAGGAGTTGATGGGGACGTAGCTGGCGAAGAGGCGATCCAGTACCGCTCCGAACAGGAACATGTCTCCTTCCCCTGCGAATCCACCCTCGTCGAGCTCCAGCTGAACGTCGATGCCGCGCACCAGTGAACCTCGATACAATCGCTCCGCGGGCTTGACCTTCATCTGCCGGATGGCGTCGATCCTGAGCTCCGCTGCCCGTGCCGCCTGGCGATCGACCAGGCCGTGAAGGTTGTACACACGCAAGGCCGCCCGCAGCACGTCGGCGTCCAGCAGCGTTCTCAAACCGGTGGCCAAGTGGGCGATGACCCGCCAGTGTAGATCGTCTCCCAGCGGCGCCGGCACGTAGGGGGTGGGTTGGACGATGTTCCGAAACTGAGCGAAGGGAGGGGACGTCGGGGTAGGGACCGTAACGTCCTGAGCGCGAACCTGGCCCCCCAATCGGCCGTTGGTAGCCAGGATCTCAAGGCTTAGCACGTCGACCACCGGGGCGTCACCGGTCCCCGGACGGTCGATGGTCAACATCCAATCTACGTCGTGACCAATCACGCTCGACTGCAGGTGAGTCGCATAGCAGATAGGATTGTCCGGATCGAACGCGTGCGAATAGTCGAAAAAGGGCCGGACCTTGACGCGTCGATCGGTTGCCCGATCGACGCCCACCACATCCAGTATCGCGTAGACCCCACCCCGATTGGCGGGCAGTCCCGCGGCCCGCACCAGGAACCGTTCTCGTTCCGGCACCACGCGAATCGGCTCGGCGGTGGTCCGAAAGACATTGACGATGGGGACGCAGTGGAGGCGCAAGATGTCCGCCGGAACGTTCTGCGCCCAGGGCAGGCTCGCCTCCAATTCGATGGCAACCTCCAGAGCAGTTGCCTTGGGGAACCTCTCCGCTGCCTGCTCCAGGCCTTCGAGCTCGAAAAACGCGAACTTCTCGGGGAGAATGAAATACTCCTCCACCAGCCGGAAACCCGGCAAGACATGGTCGGTGAGAGGCAACAGGGCCTCTTCGTCCCCGAATCCAACGGGGCGGATGGCGCTCTTGGGCAGGTGAATCGAATCCCTCCCACCACCCATCTTCTCGACCGAGAGCTCGATCTGTTGAGTGGATTCCAGCACGACGCTGAGCAAGGACAAGCTCAGCCGCCGTTCCTCGGCGATGTGGAGGCGCACCCGCTCCGGGCGCAGCTGACCCAAGGTCATCCCCGGTGAGAGACGCAGCGTAAACGACAGACGATAACGGGTGGCCTGGACTGCGACCAGCCGCACCCCTTCCAGCGTCCAGGGAATCACCTCGCAGTCGACCGAGGTGCGAAAGCGGCAGGGCGTGCCGTCCACCGGAATACTGTCGAACTCGGCACCCGCGGGGATGACCCGTCGATCCCTGAGCGCCTGTCGAGCCGGCAAGAACTCCAGGATGCTGGCGGCTGGTACCGGCCTGAGAAGGTGCGGGAACAGCAGCGATGCGACGGAATGGACGATCTCGGGCAGTTCGTCGTCGAGCTTCTGCCGGACTCGACCGGTCAGAAAGGCGACCCCTTCCAGCAGCCGCTCCACGTCCGGATCCGAGCCCGCCTGGCCCAGGAGCGGGGCCAGCGCCGGGTACTCCCGGGCGAACTCGCGACCGAGGTCACGTAAATAGGTCAGCTCGTCCTGGTAGTACTTGTTGAACATGGGGGGCTACGGCCTGCGACGAGCTAGCGCACGCTGACTCGACGAGCGGCGTCGACGGTGGTCTCGAAGGCTACAGCCGATTTCCCGCTACTGGCAGCCAGCTGTCCCGTAATCTCGAACCGCAGTGTCAGATCCTCGGTGGGAACGTGACGAATCCTCACGTTCTGCAGGCGCGGCTCGTAGGTTTGGATGGTGTGGCGAATGGAACGGGCCATGTCAGCGATGGCGTCGGGGAAGGAGTGCAGCATCTCGCTGACATCGCAGACCCCGAAATCGGGTCGCGTCAGCATGGTGCCCTGGCGCGTGGAGCACATGACCCGCAGATGCTCCAGCACCGAATCACGAATATCCGCCTCGGTTGCCCGGCGGTTCTCAAGCGCCGTACCCTGTTTGACCCGGCGCAGAAGCCCTTGACGGGACATAGAGAAAGGACCCGGTATTTGGCCCGGACCGGGCGTGCATCGCTCCCGGCCAAGGGCGCGATGCACGCTCGTCAGGTGGCCTACAGCTTCCAGTCGTCGACGGCGGTGGTCTTGCCGGTCTTGCTCTCTACCTCGATGCGCTGGTAGGTGAACGAAACATCCTCCAGCTCGTGCGTGTCGTAGGTCACGGTGGTCTTGGCGGTGCCGGCGCTTTCCGCGGCTCCCGTCGAGTACTTCACGTTGCTGACCGTTGCCGAAGACAGGCGGATGGTGTGATAGACCTCTTCGTCGCCTTCGGGAGTGGTGTGGACGAACTCGAACAGGACGCTCTTGAGGACCTCATTGGTCACCAGGGCCTGGAAGATCTGGGGAGTCGATGCTCCCCACTCCTTGGTGAAGGAGATGGGTCCGTGCTGGCGCTTGCCGCTGGCCTGACCGGTCGCCACGTCGCGGGGCGACTTGATCTCGTGACGGTAAGCGATGCCCGCGAGTTTGTCCTTGTGCTTATCGCGGATGCTTTCCCCTTTGAACTTGCCCTGTTTTGTGCCTTCGATGGTGACGTAAAACTCGTATGCCATGTGTTCAGACCCTCTGTTCTCTGTTCGCGACTCCCTCGCCTACCCGAAATGGGCGCGTCGAGAGACTCCCGCGCGGACAAGAGGTTAGCGTCGAGCTTCGGGCCAGCTCAAGGAAACTTTGAAAAACGGTGGGCCGAGTCGGCGCGGGAGCCGGGAACCTGACCGAAACTGGGCCCTGTGGCCCGAGCCGGGCTAGAAAACGGGTCCGATGTCCAGGTCCAGCAAGGACGGAGTTCTGCGTCTATTCGTTGGTTCCATCGGCCGTACCATCGGGCTCTCGGCCCTGGCCGTCGGCTGCGGGACCCCAACCCAATCGGTATCTGCCGATGCGCCGAGGAGTTCGGCACCATTACCCGCCTGCCTCTTGCGACTTCCGCAGCGGGGAGAGGCTCAGCGCGGTTCGCTGCGCCAGCTGTCGGAACCAGTCATCTGGAAGGCGGTCTTCCCCAGTTACGACGAGAACCAGGGTCTCGAGTCGAATGCCCTCGCCTGCACAGGGCGTGCCGTGTTCAGTGACCCGCAGCTCTCGGGTGGACATCCCCGCCGCCCCTGGCCGATAACCGCGCAGACCGGAGACATCCTCTATGGCTCGGGTCCCAAGCGCTCCAAGGTGGTCTGGTTTCGAACCCACGCCTGGGACGACGGTACCGCAGGTGGCGCCCTAGCCCTGGTGAGAGCCGAAGAGGACCATGCTGAGGTCTTCGGCATCGGCACCTACCGCGGCTCGTTCGAGAAGACCCGCTTGGCGACCGAACGAATGGCCGATGACGTCGTGATCACCGCCACCGATGACGGTTGTCAGGGCGCCAGCCCGGACGATGCCTGCGAGAGCTGGGTCACGGTGTACTCGCCGTGGGCGGGGAACCTGGTGGAGCAGGCCCGGATCGCGACCGAACGCCGCCGATTCGTCGCGGGTGGCGAGCCCGGCGCACAAGGCCCCGTTCGCTATCGACTGGTGAGCACACCCCAATACGAAGCAGAGGCCATCCAGTTGCTCGAGCAGATAACGGCCATTGATTCCACCGGACGAACGCTACGCACCGTGGAGCTGCAACGCGCCTATCAACGCGCCGATGGCGCCTGGACCGAGACGCAGCCCTCGCTGTGGACCCGGATCGTTCCCGAGGCCGCGGGGGGGGCGTCGGGTTCGACAGAAGCCGATCACCCGCCAACCGACCAGGCCGAGCCTTCTGCCCCCGCCTCTCCCAACCGGGCACCGGCCGCCCCCGCCAGTTCCGAGCAGGGCTGGTAGCCGCAACCACGGACCTGTACGGTCACTACTTGCTGCCCACGATGGGGGCGAGTTCCGCGTGGGGACCGGTCGCGTTCAACACGATCTGCTTGGAACTCAAGACCACGCTCCCCCCCGCAATCGTGACGTTCGAGCCCCCCACTTTGAACACCACGGTTGCGCCGTTGATGGCCAGGGCGGCTCCGATCTTGATGTCCAGGGCCCCCTTGGCGGAGAGCTCGGCATTGCCTCCGCCCGACCCCAGGTATACGCCGCCCACGGTGCTGGATTTGCCGGCGTTGGAGGAGACGCTGACGTCCTTTCCGGCCGCGCTGATATGGGCTCCCCCGACGGTGACAGCCCGCGCCCCCACCGTGCTTTCGGTGAGCCCCGAGGCCACGGCCTCCAGTTTGGCACCCCCCACGGTGACCGACAGGCTGCCAGCTACTGCCATGCTGGTCTCCAGAGCCGAGGCTTCCAAGGCCATGCCCCCGATGGTTTCGGTGAAGGTCCCAGCGGTGTCGATGGAAATGGCCTGAGGAGTCAGGGTCATGTGCGTGGCGCCAATGGTCACGTCGCGCTTGCCCTTGATGGAAACCCCCTCGTCCCCGCTGACCGTTTCGGTTCGGACCGCCCCCACCGTCCAGGACTGATTGGTGTCGACCTTGATCTCGTCGTTCTCGCCCACGTCCTCCATGCGCATGGCCCCGACCTCGAGGGTCTGGTTGGCGCCCACCCCGACCGAGGTGCAGTTGGTGACGTGGGAGGTGCGGTTGTTGGCGACCACCAGATTCATGTCCTTCTGCGCGTGGGCGCTGACCAGCTCCGACCCTGCGGCGTCGTCGATTTGGATCTCGTTGTGACCGCCCCCTCCTGGGGAGCTGAACGACTTGAGGGCGGTGACCGTCTTCTGGGCAGGGAGCTGGGCGGGCGGAGGCTGAACGTTGTTGTACAGGCGCCCCACGATCACCGGCTTGTCTGGATTGCCATCCTCGCATTCGACCAGGACCTCCCACCCGATGCGGGGAATGGCACAGGAGCCGGTGGATTGCATCTGCGTGACCCGCACCCAGCTCGAGCTCTTGTCGTCATTTTTGCCATAGCGGTCCCACAGATATTGGACCTTGACCCGACCGTACTCGTCGCAGTGTATCTCCTCCCCCGGTGGCCCACTCACCATGGCCAGGGTGGGACTCGATACCACCGGAGCAGGGGTGCGACGTTCCGGGCAGTAGGGGCAATCCGCGGGCTGCAGCAGAAAACGGGTTTGGTAGCGCACCGCTCCCTGGGCAGTCTGGGCGAAGGCGTGTTCCACCACCTGGGGCAGATAATCCCCGTTCAGGCTCGGATCTGGGGAGTCCTCCAAGGTAAAGACGTGTCCCGGCGTCATGGCGAAGACATGACCGCTTCCCCGCACGCCCGAGCCGAGCGCACGTTGCTCGGCCAGCCGCACCTTGGCGTAGCGCTTGCCCACCGGGGGATCTACGAAGCGCCCCGGATACTCGTAGAGCTCCCGATTGAAGGGCACCGATTCGGTTTCTATCGCCTCCAAGAGGATGCTGGGCTTCTTGAAATCATGGTCGCGCAGGGTCAGCTTCCCAGGGCGCAGGCTGTCGAACTGGGCAAGTTCGGTGATGGCCTCCTCGGAGAGTAGCCCAGCTTCGGCCCGATACGGCACCCCGCCCCCCGGGTGCTTGGAGAAGCCGCTGGGAGCATCGGTCAGTACCAGACGGGTCCCCGATTCATCGTGCTCGTAGAAGAAGCAGATGCCTTCCTCCTCCAGTAGCCGCAAGACGAAGTCAAGGCACGTTTCGTCGTACTGGGTCGTAATCTCGCGCGGCGAGTAGGACTGCTCCAGACGCCACGCGATGGACTCCGCGGGCAGCCCATGCTCGGTCAACACCTGGTGCACGATGTCGCGGACCGTCATCTCCTGATACAGGCGACTGTCCTTGGTGTAGCAAAGAAAGCTTAGCGCGGGCACCAGCTCGAAACTGATGCGTTGCGCCATCTCCGAGCGGTCCACCTCATCGTGGACGCTCTCCACGATGGCATGAAGCCAACGGACCACCTTGCCCGAACCCTGACTGTACACCACCAGGGTGGCGGGTTCGCGCAGCAGGGCAGCCGCGTTGAAACGGATGTCGTCCGAGCGCACGTCGACCCGAGCCAGGAAGGGGCGCGAGCACTCTTCCAGGAGAAACGCTCGCAACACCCGGAACGTGCCTGCCTCGACGGGCCCCACCGCCAGCTCGAGCTCGTAATTGGAATAGCCCTGAGGACTCATGAACGATCGTGCATCCCTGGCGGCAGCATAGCCGAAATGGACGGCGCGTGAGCCTCCAGGGGTTCTGGCCGGAAAACCGACCGAGATTCTCGCGCACAGCCGAGCCACCGCGGTGACGGCGCCAGGGCCCCTCCACCCCCCCCGTTGACGACTTCTTGATGTCGAAGGCCGATGTCTTGACAAAAATCCGATCTGTCGCGGCCTACGCTGTCCTCCGAGGCAATCCCATGCACTCGTTACCGACCCCATTGCCCCCCGCACCCCGCGTGCCAGTCGGGCCAGGACGGTTGCGGCTTGGCTGGCAGTTACGTCGGCGCTCCTGGGTCTTTGGTGCCTCTTCGAAGGACAGACCGACCGAGAACTGGCAGGTCTTCCCGAGGCCGACCGGCAGGCGCTCTAAGCCAAGACGCTCTCCATCCTCCAAACCACCGGCACCGGCGCGACCGGCCCGAACATCGCCGAGTATTGCCGGCGCCAGGCGGAGTTGGTTGCGAGAATGCCGGAGTGCGACCGAACCTGCCGAGCTCTCGTCGTTCCGCGCGCGTTCCGACCTACGCGCTAGGCGGTCGGCGCACCAGCAACCGAGACGCAATGGCTCGCGGAGTCTCGATCGTGACGAGATATTGATGCTCGGTCCCGGAATCTCGACGCCAAACCGAACAAGTATGCCGCAAGAAGGACAGGAGGAGTCGCGTCCGTGCTCGATATCGCTTTTCTGACAATCACCGGCGCGTTCTTCGCGCTCGCCGTCGCCTGCGTGCTCGGCTGCGAACACCTCCGTGGAGGCAAACATGGCTGACACTTTTTGGATTGGTGTCATGACTACCCTGGTCACAGGCTATCTGTTCTACGCTCTGCTGGCGCCGGAGAAGTTCTAGCCATGACAGGTCAGGCGATCCTGCAAATCCTCCTGTACTTCGGGCTCCTGTTGCTCATCGTCAAGCCGCTTGGCTCGCACATGACGCGGGTCTTCGCTGGTGAACGGACGTTCTTGCACCCCGGTCTCAGCTGGTTGGAGCGGGGAACCTATCGATTGCTCGGTATCGATCCCGAACGGTCCATGAAATGGACGGTCTACGCCTTCGCCATGCTGGCGTTCTCCTTGGTCGCTCTGCTGTTCAGCTACGCGGTTCTGCGCCTGCAGGGATTTTTGCCGCTCAACCCCCAGCATTACGGGGCGAGGCAGATGCCGCCGGACTTGGCGTTCAACACGGCAGTGTCCTTCGCGACCAACACCAATTGGCAGAGCTACTCCCCCGAGGTCTCGCTGTCCTATGGCTCGAACATGGTGGCCCTTGCCATCCACAATTGGGCGTCGGCGGCGGTCGGGATCGCCGTCGCCATTGCCGTCATTCGCGGCTTTTCGCAGAAGAGTGTCGACAGCATCGGCAACTTCTGGGTCGACGTCGTGCGCTGCACGCTCTATGTCTTGTTGCCAATCTGCATGGTAGGGGCGGTGCTGTTCGTTGCCATGGGGGTGCCGCAGAACTTCGACCCGTACACGACGGTGTCTGCCCTCGAAGGCGGGAGCCAGACCATCGCCCAAGGACCGGTCGCCTCCCAGGAGATCATCAAGCAACTCGGCACCAACGGCGGCGGCTTCTTCAACGCCAATTCGGCCCATCCCTTCGAGAATCCGTCGGCCATCTCCAACTTCTTCACCCTGCTTCTGATCTGGAGCATTCCGGCGTCCATTACCTACACCTTGGGCACAACAATCGGCAATACCAAGCAAGGTTGGGCCATTTTTGCCGCCATGGCGACCCTGGCCCTGGTCGGGATGTTGGTTTCCACGGCAGCCGAACAGGCGGGAACAACTCACCTCGCCCATGCCAACATCGAGACCGCCGCAACCTCGCTTCAACCAGGCGGTAACATGGAGGGCAAGGAGGTGCGCTTCGGGATCGCGAGCTCCGCGCTCTTCGCCACGGTCACGACCGGCGCCTCCTGCGGTGCGGTCAATTCGATGCATGACAGCTTCACCCCGATCGGCGGTCTGGTGCCCCTCTTCAACATGCTGACCGGAGAAGTCATCTTCGGCGGCGTCGGAGCTGGGCTCTACGGCATGCTCATGTTCGCGGTCTTGGCTGTATTTATCGCCGGGCTCATGGTGGGTAGAACGCCCGAGTACCTCGGCAAGAAAATCGAGCGATTCGAGGTGCAGATGGCCATGTTGGCCATGCTGATTCTGACCGCCAGCGTCCTTGGGTTCACCGCACTGTCGAGCGTCATCGAGCTCCCGAAACACGGCGGGCTCGCTTGGGTCAATACCTGGCCCGGCGGCGCCTACGGCGGCAGCGATACGGTGTACGGAGCCGCCACTGGCAACCTGAATAACGCCGGCCCCCACGGGTTCAGTGAAATATTCTACGCCTACGCATCGGCAACGGGTAACAACGGCTCCGCCTTTGCCGGCATTACCGCGAATACGCCTTGGTACAATCTGACCCTTGGGCTCGCGATGCTGATCGGGCGCTTCCTCATGATCGTGCCCCTGCTCGCGATGGCGGGTGCGCTGGCGAAGAAGGTGCCCGTTCCCGCTTCCGCGGGGACGTTCCCGACCGACACCGCCACGTTCGCGGTCCTGCTCGTCGGCGTAGTGGTCATCGTTGGGGCGTTGACCTACATACCCGGTTTGGCGCTAGGTCCAATCGTGGAACACATCAGGATGCAGGCGCTCGCCATCAACTAGTGGGGAGCCTACCATGACCACGCAGGATGCCCACATAATCCATCGAAAGGACGGCCCGCCCCTGGGTGTACCGAGCCGACCGAAGCTTCCGCCTCGTGGCCTCTTCGAGGCGACCACCGTCAAACGTGCAGTGAAGGAGGCCTTCATCAAGCTCGACCCGCGCGTGGTGGCGAAGAATCCGGTGATGTTCGTGGTCGAGATCGGGTGCGTCGTGACGACGTACTTCTGGATACGAGGTCTCGTGACACAGGCGCCGCAAACCCTGTTCGTGGGCCAGGTCTGCCTTTGGCTGTGGTTCACGGTCCTGTTTGCGAACTTCGCCGAGGCCATGGCGGAGGGCCGCAGCAAGGCCCAGGCCGACGCCTTGCGCAAGACGAAGACCGAGACCCTAGCACGGCGCATCATCGACATTGCGACCGATGGCGCCTTGCGCGAAGAGCGGGTAGCTGCCCCGCAGCTGGTCAAGGGCGACCAGGTGGTCTGTGAGGCAGGAGAAGTCATCCCGGCCGACGGCGAGATTGTCGACGGGATCGCCAGCGTCGATGAATCGGCCATAACCGGTGAATCCGCGCCCGTGATCCGTGAGTCAGGTGGCGATCGCAGTGCCGTGACGGGCGGCACCAAGGTGCTGTCCGATCGGATCATCGTTCGGGTAACGCAGGATCCCGGGCACAGCTTCCTGGACCGCATGATTGCGTTGGTGGAGGGTGCCAAGCGGCAGAAGACCCCCAATGAGATTGCCCTGTCGATCCTGCTCGCCGGACTGACGCTCGTCTTTTTGGCAGCAACGGTGACACTCTTGCCTTTCGCCCAGTACGCCGCCAAAGAGAGGGGAAACGTGCCCAGCATCACCGTCCTGGTGGCTCTGCTCGTGTGCTTGATCCCAACCACCATTGGAGGCCTGTTGAGTGCGATTGGCATATCCGGGATGGATCGTGTCATGCAACACAACGTGCTCGCCATGAGTGGCAAGGCGGTCGAAGCCGCGGGCGACGTCAACACGTTGCTCCTCGACAAGACGGGAACGATTACCCTCGGCAATCGTCAGGCAAGCAACTTCTACCCAGCCCCCGGAGTGAGCGTCGTTGAACTTGCCCGCGCCGCCCAGTTGGCCTCTGTGGCCGACGAGACACCGGAAGGACGCAGCATCGTGGTCCTGGCCAAGCAACGCTTCGAGGTTCGGCAGGTTGGGCCCGGGGTCCTCGACCGGGCGCAGTTCGTTCCGTTTACCGCCCAGGACCGTATGAGCGGAATCGACTACGGTCAGACACAGATTCGCAAGGGTGCGTCGGAAAGCATCCGACGATTCGTCAAGTCCCACGGCGGGCAATTCCCCTCCGAGGTAGAGAGCGAGGTTGAACGGGTCAGTCGCGAGGGTGGTACACCGCTAGTGGTGGCGGAGAATGGGCGCGTCCTCGGCGTCGTGCACCTCAAGGACGTTGTGAAGGGTGGAATGAAGGAGCGCTTCGCGCGGCTGCGCACAATGGGCATCAAGACCGTCATGGTTACGGGCGACAATCCGCTGACGGCTGCCGCCATTGCCGCAGAGGCCGGCGTCGACGATTTTTTGGCCGAAGCAACCCCGGAAATGAAGCTCAGTTACATTCGCCAAGAGCAAGCCGGTGGACGCCTGGTGGCGATGACGGGCGATGGTACCAATGATGCACCCGCCCTTGCCCAGGCCGACGTGGGCGTCGCCATGAATACCGGGACCCAGGCCGCCAAAGAGGCTGGAAACATGGTCGACCTCGATTCCAACCCGACCAAGCTCATCGAGGTCGTCGAAATTGGCAAGCAGATGCTGATGACTCGCGGCTCCCTGACGACGTTCAGTATTGCCAACGACGTTGCCAAGTACTTCGCGATCATTCCCGCTCTGTTCTTCGTTACCTACCCCGAGCTCGGGAAGTTGAACTTCATGCGCCTGACCAACCCACAGTCGGCGGTCCTGTCCGCGGTGATCTTCAATGCTCTGATCATCGTCGCCCTCATTCCGCTGGCGTTGCGCGGCGTCTCCTACCGGCCGTCGAGCGCCGTGACGGTACTGCGCCGCAACCTGCTGGTCTACGGAGTCGGGGGAATCATCGCTCCATTTCCCGCCATCTGGCTACTCGACCGCCTATTGGTCCTTCTGAGGCTCGCCTAGTCATGCAACACCTACGTCCGGCCCTGGTATTGACCGCGTTCTTCGTACTCGTCACGGGTATCGCCTTTCCCGTTGCGGTGTGGGGTGTGGCAGAGATTGCGTTCCCCCATCAGGCCCATGGGAGTCTGGTTCGAGACGCGTCCGGCAGGGTCATCGGTTCGGTCTTGATCGGCCAAACCTTTGCCGAACCCAAGTACTTCCATCCCCGACCATCGGCGGCCGGGACGGGCTACGACGCTGCCAACTCGGGTGGCACCAACCTCGGACCTACCAGTGACAAGCTCGTTCACGGTATCGAAGACGACCCGGCGACCAAGGCAATCGACGAGTCCTGCGCCGGGTTCGAGGCCCTATCCGCCGCCTACCGTAAGGAAAATGGCCTAGCGGACGGAACCGTCATCCCTGCCGATGCCGCAACACGCTCTGCGAGCGGACTCGATCCACACATCAGCCCCGCCAATGCGGAGCTCCAAGTCAACCGTGTCGCCAGCGCGCGGCAAATGGCCCCCAATGGGGTCCGTGAGCTCCTGCGGCAGCACACGGAGAGTCGCACGCTCGGCATCTTCGGTGAACCGCGTGTCAACGTTTTGGTGCTGAATCGGGCGCTGGATGAACTCCGGTAGCCCCGTCATTTTGCCCCGCCTCCCTGGGCGGACCTGGCGCTCACCCGACGTCCGGAGGTGATTTGACGCTTGGGGTGTGGCAGGCGTATGGAATCCTTGGCTCATGAGTGAGCTTCCCCAGCGACCGGACCCGGACCTGCTCCTGGCTCGCCTCAAACAAGAGGAGGCGCGCGCGCGTCGCGGTAGGCTCAAGGTGTTCTTCGGTTTCGCCCCGGGTGTGGGCAAGACGTATCGCATGCTCCAGGTGGCGCGTGACCTCGTCGCCGACCAGCACCTGGACCTGGTAGTCGGGATCGTGGAGACCCATCACCGCCGCGAAACCGCCGCAATGACGCTGGGGCTGGAGCTCTTGCCAAGGCGAAAGATCGAGTACCGCGGCCACCTCATCGAAGAGTTCGATCTGGATCGCGCCTTGGCGCGCAGACCAAAGGCCATTCTCGTCGACGAATTGGCTCATACCAACGCCCCGGGTATGCGGCACCCGAAGCGCTGGCAGGACGTCGAAGAACTGTTGAATGCCGGGATCGACGTGTACACGACGATGAACCTGCAACACGTCGAGAGCCTCAACGATGTGGTTGCACAGATTACGCGTATCCAGGTCCGAGAGACCGTGCCCGATTCCGTCCTGGATGGTGCCGACAGCATCGAGCTGGTCGACATTGCCCCCGAAGAGTTGCTGGCTCGCCTGCACGAAGGCAAGGTCTACCTGCCCGAGCAGGCGAGGCTGGCGGCGGATCACTTCTTCCAGCGCGGGAACCTGCTGGCGCTTCGGGAGCTTGCCCTGCGGCGTACGGCGCAACATGTCGATGACGACGTGCTCGAGTACCGGCAGGAACAGGGATTATCCGTCACTGTTCCTGCGGGCGAACGGATTCTCGTCTGTGTCGGTCCGGCGCCGAGCTCCGCCCACCTGGTCCGATCGGCGGCCCGACTGGCCAAGGGCCTGCGTTGCCCGTGGGTTGCTGCCTACGTCGAGGCACCCGCCTTGACCAGTATGAGTGAATCCGATCGTGAACGGTTGGAGGCTCACCTTCGCCTGGCGGAGTCCCTCGGAGCGACGGTAGCCCGACTCTTGGGAAGTCGTGTCGCCGAGGCCCTGCTCACCTATGCGCGAAGATACAACGTCTCGCGCATCGTGATCGGTAAGCCCACTCACTCCCGCTGGCGTGACCGCCTGCGAGGTTCGCTGCTCAACGAAGTCGTTCGCGGTAGCGCAGACATCGACATTCAAGTCATTAGCGGCAGCGGCGGCCCGGGCCCCGACCGGACCCGAGAACCTGCCCCGACTGCGAAGCCACGCGTGTCCCAGTACGCTGGCTCCACGCTGCTCGTTGGCGCGACGCTGGCCGTGACGCTCGTGCTGCGATCAACGCTGGCCCTGCCTGATCCCGAGATGCTGTTCCTGTTGGCGGTGATGATTGCAGCCCTGTGGTTCGGGCGGGGTCCGGCGCTTCTGGCGGCCGGCCTCGGCGTGGCAGCCTACGACTTCTTCTTCGTGCCCCCGTTTGCGACCTTTGGGGTCGCCGACCGGCGCTACGTATTGACGTTCGCCATGATGTTCATCGTGGGAATCCTGCTGAGCGAGCTGGCAGGCAGAGTGAAGCGACAGGAGCGCGATGCCGTGGCTCGCCAGGAGCGCACGGCGGTGCTCTACGCCCTGAGCCGTGACTTGTCGTTGGCGGACACACCGTCCCGCATCGCCGAGGTGACGGCCCGGCAAGCCGCCGGTATCTTCGTGGCGCGCGCGGTGGTTCTCGAACAGACCGTGGACTCGGGGCTGTGTGCCATCGGTGCATTCCCCGCCGACACCGAACTCTCCGCGAAGGAGCTCACCGTGGCCGGATGGGCCATCGATCACTCGAAGCTGGCAGGCTGCGGCACCGACAACTTGCCCGGTTCATCCAGCATCTGCGCCCCTCTGCAGACCGCCTCGTCATCGCTCGGTGTGTTGGCTCTGCTGCCAAGCATCCGGCAACCTTTGCGGTCGGAGCAGCGTGCATTCCTCGACGCGTTCTGTCGCCAGGTCGCGCTCGCTTTCGAACGCATCCGCTTGGCGGAACAGGCCCGCGCGGCTGCCTTGCGTGCCAAGACAGAAGAGATGCGCTCCTCTCTTCTGTCGGCGGTCTCCCATGACCTGCGTACGCCGCTCGCGTCCATCACCGGGGCAGCCACGGCGCTTCGCGATGATCCCAACCTTCACCCGCGAACCAAGGGCGAACTGGTCGAATCGATCGTCAGCGAGGCGGAGCGCCTGGAGCACCTGGTGACCAACCTTCTGGACATGACCCGTCTGGAATCCCGGGGGGTCACCCTGAACCGCGATTGGGTGCCGCTCGACGAGATCATCGGTGCGGCGTTGACGCGCCTGGAGGACCGTCTGGAACAGCGCAGGGTCACCGTGCAGATCACGCCGAATGTCCCATCGTTGTTCGTGGATCCGGTGCTCCTGCAACAGCTTTTCATCAATCTCCTGGAGAACGCGGACAAGTACACTCCGGCTGGCACCCCACTCGAAATCGCGGCCAGGTGCGACACCGAGCAGGTGGTCATCGACTTGCGCGATCACGGCCCCGGCCTCCCTTCGGGTGCACAGGAGAACCTCTTCGACAAATTCGTCCGCGGCCCCCACGCCGGTATCGGGGGGGCCGGGTTGGGATTGGCCATTTGTCGGGCCATTGCCCAGGTCCATGGCGGCACTCTCTTCGCCGAGAATCACGCTGCGGGCGGCGCCGTCTTCCATCTCACGCTCCCCATTGGTGGGGAGCCTCCCGTTCCTCTCCCGCCTCCCGGAGACATCGCATGAGCGACCTTGAGCCCTTGGTTCTGGTGGTCGAGGACGAGCCTCAGATGCGACGCTTCATCCGGGCCTCGCTCGAATCGCACGGGTACCGCGTCTTGCAAGCCGAGCGCGCTGCCGAAGCCATGACGCTGATGACGGCCAACCAGCCCGAGCTCGTACTGCTCGATCTGGGCCTGCCCGACGGTGACGGGATCGATCTTGCCAGGCGCCTGCGGGAGTGGAGCCGCGTTCCGATCATCGTCATTTCCGCGCGAGGACGCGAAGAGGACAAAGTTGCGGCGCTCGACGCGGGTGCCGACGACTACCTAACCAAGCCCTTCGGGGTCAACGAACTATTGGCGCGGATGCGCGTCGCCCTTCGGCACGCGCAGATGGCGGCCAGCTCTGCTCCCTCCCAGGTCTTTTCCTTCGGTGAGCTTCGGCTCGATCTGACGCGCCGTGAGGTCTTTCGCGGCACCGAGGAACTCCACCTGACCCCCATCGAATATCGCCTGCTGGCCCTTCTGGCCCAGAACGCGGGCAAGGTCCTGACCCACCGCCACATCCTCAAAGAGATCTGGGGCCCCGCCTACGTCAATCAGACCCACACCGTTCGCGTCCACATGGCAGAGCTCAGAAAGAAGGTGGAGCTCGATCCGGCCTGCCCGAAGCTCTTGGTGACGGAACCGGGGGTAGGTTACCGGTTACGGGATAAACCCTGACCCACACCTTAGGACTGTTTCTGGGTTGGTACGGCGTAGGGACGGGGCAGGTCGTTCACGACCTTGGCGAACTCGGGTTGACCACCGTGGTACCATTGCCAATCGGGTTCGGTTGGTGGTCACTGGGCCGAGCCGGGGCTGAACGAACCTCCTCGTTCGAGCGGTAAAATCGACCTTCGGATCGGCGGGCCGCGCCTGAAACGGCAGCCTCGGCGAGCCAAGGCGCGAATCCCTGGGCCTTCCTCCAACAACCCTTCCTCACTCTCGACAATATGCCTAGTGAATCGGTGCCTTGGAGAGCCCATGGGCGAGTCTCCAAAGACCGACGCGAGCCGGTTCGCGAGGACGAGAGGTACAGGATGCGAAGACTAGTCGCGACGACACTCGTCGCAGTCGCGGGTTGCAGTGACGGGCAGGCTTCATCGTCAGCCGATGCGGGCGCCGCCCAGGTCATCGGCGGTGCGACGACAACGACTGCCGGGGCCGGTGGCGCGGCCATGCCGCGCGGTGGCAGCAGTGCAGGGGGAGCTACTGGCTGGGGAGGAGCCGGTGCGGGCGGTTTGGGGCGGGGTGGCAATGTTGGCCTGGGAGGTGTCTTCTCCGGTGGAGCGGGCAATCCCGTCGGAGGCCGGGCGGGTAGCTTCACCGGTGGGGCGGGAGGCATCGCTGCTGGTGGCTCGGCGGGTCTTGCCCTTGGTGGATCCGGAGGCCTCGTAATCGGCGGATCGGGGGGCATTGCCAGGGGTGGTTCCGCGGGCCTGGCCATCGGTGGATCGGGAGGCATCACTTCCGGTGGTTCCGCGGGCCTGGCCGTCGGTGGGTCGGGTGGCATCGCGACCGGTGGTTCCGCCGGGACGGTGACAGCGGGTTCGAGCGGCAGTGACAGCGCTGGTGGAACAGCTGGCGAGGGCTTGGGCGGCGCAACCACGGCAGGAGCCGAGGCCGGCGGTGCCGGAGGCGAGGCAGCCGGCGCGGGCCCTACCATTGTCGGAGCAACCCCACCCATGGGTTGGAATTCCTGGAACACGTTTGCGTGCGATGGACTCAACGAAACCGTCATCCGAGAAACCGCCGAAGCCTTCATCTCCAGTGGCATGGCCGACGTCGGTTACCAGTACGTGAACCTGGACGACTGCTGGATGAATGGGCGCGGTGGTGACGGCCGTCTCCAGTGGGACACAGGCAGGTTCCCTTCGGGGATCCCCGCCCTGGCCGAATACGTTCACAGCCTGGGGCTCAAGATCGGGATCTACACCACGCCCAACAACCTCACCTGCACCGGCCTTTACGGGAACGTCCCGCATTGCGTGGGCAGTCTCGGACACGAGGAAGTGGACGCACAGACGTTTGCTGATTGGGGTATCGACTATCTCAAGTACGATCTGTGCGCCGGCTCGATGCAGAGCTTCATCGTGATGCGGGACGCGCTTCGAGCCACGGGGCGACCCATCTTCTACAGCATCAATCCGGCCAATCAGGGTCCCTTCTGCACCCCCGTCAACTGCGCGACCGCTCCGACGGGTCTCGAATTCAACCTGCCCGAGGTCGCCAACATGTGGCGCATCGAGATGGACATCTGGGACGGCTGGAGCGAGATCCTGCGCTGCATCGATGCCAACAAGGAACTTTACATCGGCGCGGGGCCCGGGCACTGGAACGATCCCGACATGCTGGAGGTCGGCAACCCGGGACTGAGCAACGCGGAGAGTCGGGCCCATTTCAGCATGTGGGCGATCATGGCGGCCCCGCTGATCGCGGGCAATGACCTGACCACGATGAGCGAGACGACCATCGAAACGCTCACCAACACCGAGGTCATCGCCGTCAACCAGGATCCGTTGGGATATCAGGGGCGGGTGGTGGCGACTCCCGGGGGCAACCTCGAGGTGTGGGCCAAGGTGCTATCCGAGCCGAACGCTCGAGCGGTGGCCCTGTTCAATCGCGGCGACGGCACCGCCTCGATATCCGTGAGTTGGAGCGACCTCGACTTGCCGGTAGGTGAAGCCACGGTCCGCGATCTCTGGGCGCACGAGGATCTTGGCTCGTTCACGGATTCCTACACGGCAAACGCCGTGGAGCGGCACAGCGTCGTGATGCTGAAGATCGTGACGGTCCCTTGACAGCGAGGACCTCCTCCGCTCACTCCGGCGCCAGCCACTGCGAGACGTGGACCCAGTCGATCCGCAGCTCCTGGGGGTAGTCGGCGGCGACCGGCGCCTGATCGAAACCCCCGAGCGCGAGGTTGAGTCGGACGTGGAACGGCTGCTGGAACGGATCGACCCCGTCGGGTTGGTACAGATCCGCCGGTGGGAGGTCGAGCGTGCGGACCAGGTCGTCGTCCACGTACCAATCGATGCGCTCCGGACCCCAGTCGACGGCGTAGACGTGCCAGTCCTCGGGTGCGACCACCGTGGCGGGCTCTCCGGCGAAGACGCCGTGGGACACGCTGCTCGTGTCCTCATCCCACACCCCGTAGCTCACGGCGCCCAGCGCCTGGCCTGGGACCTGGCTCTGTAGGTTGGCGATCGTGATATCGCCCCATGCCGGCCAGGTGCCACGGTAGCAAGGCTCCGCGTCGATGCAGGTGTTCACCGCAGGCGCTGGTTCTTCGGGGAGCATCCAGAACGCCGTCGAACAGCCGCGCCCGCCCGGCGCCGCGAGTCGCGCCTCCACGCGCCCGAAAGTGAAGGCGAAGCGCCCCTCCGTGTTGACTGAACCCGAGGTGTAGGCCGAGCCCTGGTAGGCCTCGGCGCGCGCGGTGAGCACGAGCACGCCGTCCTCGACCCGCACGTTTTCGGATCGATCGGTGTAATCCTGCGGCTCGCCGTTGCGGATCCCCGCGCCGGTTTCGTAGCCGAAGGCCGTCATGTCGAGTGCGTCCTCCTCGAACTCCTGGGAGAAGACCGGTCGTCGTTCGAGGCGCTGCCCGTCGTTGGTGGCGCAGTACCCGTCGGTGTCGCAGCGCGCGTCGGGGCACAGGTTGGCGCAGTCCGAGTCCTTCCGGCACGCTAGCCAGTGGGTCGAGCTCGACGTCTCCGGTCCGACGCTGCCGCCGCAGGCGGTGGCGGCGAGCGCCGCAGTGGCCGCACGGCCGTGGCGGACGAGCCACCGCACAGCGCGGCGCGCCACGACGTGGACTGGTGAGGTGGTCCGAACCTCCATGACCGAAGGGTTCAAGGGTAGCCTCCCTGGTCCTGGTATGGCAATGTCGATCCTGACACTGGCTCGGGGCCGCTGAGCGAGCGAGAATCCTGCTTGGCCCTTGTGCCACACCGCTCGGAGACCCCGTGAACGCCCATGTCCTCGTGGACGCCGTCGTCCAGCAGACGATGGTCTTCATCGCCCAGCTTGCCACCGCGGGCGGCATTCGTGCGCCAATAGCCCAGGTGGCCGACCAGGTCTTTCTCGAGCTGTCGGCCGAGCTGCAGAGCCAGGGGGTCACCAAGAAGGTCATCGCCGACATGTTCGGGATGGCGCTCCGCACCTACCACCGGAAGATCCTGGCGGCGCGACAGAGCCGCACCGAGGTGGGGCGGAGCGTCTGGGAGGCGGTGTTTGAGCATATCCGGACCCACGAGCCCGTGGCCGGGGTCGAGATCCATCGTCGTTTCGTCCGTGACGATCCGGAGGTCGTCTCCGGGGTACTCAACGACCTGGTGAGCTCGGGGCTCGTCTACCGCGCCGGGAGGGGAGACGGTGCGGTCTTTCGTGCCGCTGCCGAGGCGGACTTTGCCGTCGCCAGCCATGCTTCGAACGAGACCTGGGATTGGCTGGCGTGGCTGGCAGTCTACCGGCACGGGCCCGCGACCGCCGCCCAGATCCAGGAGCATGCGCGGATCCCGGAGGCGGTCTGTCGGGAGGCGCTCGATCGCCTCTGCGCAGCGGGGCGGGTCGTGGCCGACGCTGGTGGCGACGAGCCGCGCTACTCCAGCCAGATGCTGGAGGTGCCGCTCGGGGAGTCCCGCGGTTGGGAGGCGGCAGTCCTAGACCATTTCCAGGCCATGGTTGCCGCCATCACGATGAAGCTCCGTGACGGGGCGACGCGGGCCGATCTGCGCGACGCGGTTGGCGGCTCTACCTGGTCGCTCGACGTTTGGCCGGGGCACCCGCTCCGCGAAGAGGCGCGCTCGACGCTGGCTCGGGTGCGTCGCGAGGTCGAGGAGCTACGGCGGCGCATCGACGAACTCGCGCTTCTGCCTCCCGAGCCGGAGCAGCGCGAACGGGTTGTCTTCTATGCCGGGCAGTACGTGCGGTCGGTGTGAGCCGACGCCAAGGGCCGCCAGCGAGCGCGCATTTTTGCAGTATTTCCCCCGTATACCCCCACAATGCCAGTTCTGACACTGGAAACCACCATGGTTACCTGGGTAATACCCATGCGGCTGTCGCGATTGGTGCAGCCCTAGACCGGGAGAAGGAACCTCCATGAAACTTCGACATGCCGCGGCCTTGGCTTGCGCCGTTGCCGCTACCGCCTGGGGTGCGCGCGCCAACGCGACGAAGAGCGCAGAATTCTACACGACCACTCCCTACACGTACGGTCGGTTCGAGGCCAGCATTCGCTTTCCGGCGGGTTCGGGCGTCGTCGGGGCCTTCTTCCTCTGGAAGGACGGTTCGGAGCTGGAGGGAGTCTTCTGGAACGAGCTCGACATGGAGAAGGTCGGCGCGGAATGCAAGCTCGATACGAACGCGTTCTACGGCGATCCCGAGAAGGTTCACACCAAGGAGATCCCGACCACGCTCGACCTCTGCGGCGGGTTTCACACCTACGCATACGAATGGACCCCCGAGTACATCGCGTGGTTCCTAGACGGAACTGAGATCCGCAGGGAGACGGGTGAGACGGCCGCCGCCTACGCCCAGAACGCGACCGAAGGAATGCAGATTCGATTCAATATTTGGCCAGGAGACGCCAGCTTCGGCGGCGTGTTCGACCCGATCATCCTCCCCGTTTACGAGCAGATCGACTGGGTGCAGTACTCGTCCTATGCCAGTGGCACCTTCCAGCTAGCGTGGCGCGAAGACTTCACCGCGAACACCGCGCCGACGGGATGGACCCAGGGAAATTGGGACTCCCCCAAGGGGCTGTCGACGCATTCCCCGGATAACGTGACCTTCGCGGACGGCTACGCGACTCTGGCGCTGACCGCAGACGCCGAGGCAGGGGCTGGCGGCACCACGGCCGCGGGCGGCTCGCCCGGGCTCGGGGGTGGCATGGCGGGAGCACCGGTAGACGCGGCAGATGACGAGGACAGCGGCTGCGCTTGCCGCGTTGGTGCGACCGGGTCACGCCAATTCGCAGGGCTCGGGGCGCTGTTCGGTGCCATCCTCTTCGGATGCGCCCGGCGACGACGGGCAGCCATCGGACGCGGGAGGCGGTCATGATGATGAGGAAGTTCACGCTGCCCGCGGTGCTCCTTTGCGCCACCAGTGTCCCGAGCGTGGCGCTAGCGGACGCGAGCGCCGAGCTCTACACCACCCAAACCTATCTGTACGGCCGCTTCGAGGCCCGGATCATTTTCCCCGCGGGGGACGGCGTGGTGGGCTCCTTCTTCCTGTGGAAGGTCGGCTCCGAGGTGTCCGGTGCGTTCTGGAACGAACTCGACTTCGAGAAGATCGGTGCCGACTGTCAGGTGCAGACCAACGCGCTTTTTGGAAACCCAGGTTCCGTTCACAAGGGAATGTACTCGGGTGCCGACCTGTGCGCTACGTACCACGACTACCGGTTCGACTGGACTCCTGACTACATCGCTTGGGCCGTGGACGGACAGGAGATCCGGCGTGAAACCGGCGAGACGGCGACGGCGTTCGCTCAGAATGCCACCGACGGAATGCGGATCCACTTCAACATCTGGCCTGGCGATGCGAGCTTCGGGGGCAACTACGATCCGTCCATCTTGCCCGTGTACCAGTACATCAGCTGGGTAGCGTACTCTTCCTACGAAGGCGGCTCCTTCAATCCCTCGTGGCGTGAGGACTTCGACGCGGGGCTGCCGAGCGGATGGGCCACTGGTGACTGGGGCTCTCCCAAAAACAAGTCCACTCACAACCCCAGCAATGTCGGGTTTGTGGATGGGATCGCCGTACTGGCGCTTACGACCGACGGGGCGACGGGCATGCCCGCCACCGTGCCGGCTGACGGCACTGGCACCGGTGGCACGGGCAGTGGTGGCACCGGAGCCGGCGGTGACGGCACCGGTGGCACCGGCGAAGGTGGTATGCAAAGTGGTGGCGCGAGCAATGGCGGCACGGGCACCGGTGGCACGGAAACCGGCGGCACGGAAACCGGCGGCGCCAGCACCGGTGGCACGGGAGAAGGCGGTGCTCCCGCGGCCGGCGCGAGCAACGGTGGAGCGAGCAACGGTGGCGTCCCAGCGGGTGGCGCGACAGCGGGTGGAGCGAGCAACGGTGGAGCGAGCAACGGCGGCGTCCCCACGGCGGGCGCCCCAGCGGGCGGCGCGAGTAGTGGTGGCGCCCCAGCGGGCGGCGCGAGTAGTGGTGGCGCCCCAGCGGGTGGCGCGAGTAGTGGTGGCGCCCCAGCGGGTGGCGCCCCAGCGGGCGGTGTCCCCACGGCGGGCGGTGTGCCGAGTGGCGGAAGCACTCTGGGCGGGAGCCCTGCGACCGGGGGCGACGCCACCAGCGGCGCTGCGCCGGCCGACGCTGAATCCGATGATGCTGGCTGCGGTTGTCGAGTTCGGTCGGGGAGTGACAGCGAGGGTTGGTGGAGCGGCTTGGCGATTCTGGCGCTCCTGCTCGGGCGGCGACGGCGCGGTACCGGACGCAACGGTGAGCCCACCGCGCGGTGCCGGCCCACCGCGTCGCGCGGCGAGTCAATCGCGGCCCAGGCATCGACTCCGGAAGGCGACTGACGGCGAAACCCCCGTTTTCGGTGGCAAGGGCTGCTCCGGCGACTACCATGACTCGACACACTCGGAACCGAATTGCCATGACCCTCACCGGCTCGACCTCCCTGCTACTCGGCTTGGCCGCATTCATGCTTCTAGCTCCCGGTTGCGGTGACTCCGGGGCCGATGACACAAGTGACGGTGTCGGCGGCGCGAGCGGCGCGAGCGGCGCGAGCGGTGCGGGCGGCGCGGGCGGCGCGGGCGGCGACGCAGGGTCTGCCGTGGGAGGCCAGCTCATCGAGGATCCCGTGGTCGCTGCGGAGGTCGAGCGGATTCTGTCCGGAATGACCCTGGAGCAGAAGGCCGCGCAGATGACCCAGATCCAGTTCGATGACGTGTCGGCGCTTGGAGCCGGCTCGGCCTGCTACGGATCCATCTTCAACGGCGGTGAGGAACTCCCGTTCCCGAACGATCCGGCCACCTGGGCCCAGAATCTCGACGCGCTACAGCGAGCGACCATCGAAGGTTGCGGCATCCCGATGCTCTACGGCATCGACGCCGTCCACGGCAACGCCAAGGTCATTGGCTCCACGGTGTTTCCTCACGAGGTCGGGCTCGGTGCCACCCGCGATCCGGACCTCGTTGAGCGAGTCGGTCGGGCAGTGGGCAGGGAATGCCGCGGCGCGGGCATCCACTTCGTTTTTGCGCCGACCTTGGCGGTTGCCCGGGACGAGCGTTGGGGGCGGACCTACGAGAGCTTCGGCGAGACACCTGAGCTCGTTTCGGAGCTCGGTGCCGCCTACATCAAAGGGCTCCAGGGCGGGGGCGTTCTGTCGGATCCGGGCTCCGTTGCCGCCACGGCCAAGCACTACTTCGGCGACGGCGCCACCACGAACGGCACCAACGCTGGCGTCGTCGAGATCGGTGAGGCGTCGCTGCGCGCCATCCACCTGCCGCCCTACCAAGCAGCGGTGGCGCAGAACGTCGCCGCGCTCATGCCCTCCTACCACGAGTGGCTGCGGGACGGACAGCGGCGTGCCATGAGCATCGACGATTTCTCGCTCACCAGCCTGCTCAAGGGCGAGCTCTCCTTCCGCGGGTTCTGCATCTCCGACTACGACGCCGTGCCGCGAGCGCAGGGGACTGCCTCGGATGGCTCCGCGCTGTCCTACACGCAGCAAGCCGTCTCGGCATCGGTCAACGCTGGCATGGACATGGCCATGGTCGCGATGGAGGGAGGCGTCGGTGACTGGATGAGCTTCCTGCGTAGCGGCGCGATCCCCCAGACACGCATCGACGACGCAGTTCGTCGCATCCTTCGCGTCAAGGTGCTGATGGGCTTGTTCGAGAACGAACACGCCAAGTCGTTCTCGAACGCGGAGCTGCGCAACCAGATCTGGTCGCAGGAACACCAGAATCTCGCGCGGGAGGCGGTGCAAAAGTCGCTGGTCCTGCTCAAGAACGACGGGACCTTGCCCCTCGACAAGGCCCAGTCCATCAAGGTGGTCGGTCCCTACGCCGACTCCATGGGCGCCCAGGCCGGTGGCTGGACCGTCAGCTGGCAGGGCAGCGATCAGTACGACACGACCGACGTCGTGGGGGAGACGATCCTCGGCGGGCTCACGGCCCTCGGCAGCAACGTGGAGTACGGCACCGCCGTCGCGAACGGCGACACCGTGGTCGCGGTGGTGGGTGAGCGTCCCTCCGCCGAGGAATTCGGCGACGACGGTCACAAGGCGCGTGACACGAACACCTGGGCTTCGGTCCGCCTACACAAGCAGCCCGGTTTCACGGAGCTACAGGGCGCGCTCGACGCTGGCGCCAGGGTGATTTTGGTCGTCCTCTCCGGCCGGCCCTTGATCATCGAGGACCCTACCGTGCTTGATCGCTGCAGTGCGGTCGTTGAAGCCTGGTTCCCCGGTTCACGCGGTATCGGAGTTGCCGACGTCCTCTTCGGCGATGTCAACTTCACCGGCAAGCTGCCCCACTCCTGGCCCAGGACCTTCGAGCAGATCCCGGTCAACGTGAACAAGCAAGCCGACGAGCCTGGTCTCGACGCGGCCAGCACGGATGTGCTCTTCGCTTACGGATACGGGCTCAGCTATCCGTGACGACCCGGCCGTAAGCCCAGTATCGCTCCTCGAGCTTTGTCGCGTAACGCGGATACGCTAATCGTCGTTGCATCCCGTTCCAACGAGACTGCCAATGACCAGACATCTACTCCCCATCGCGCTCGGCGTGTTCGTCTCTTCACTATCCGGGGGGGCTCACGCTGTCGACAGTGCCGAATTCTACACCTCGGCCTCCTACCGGTTCGGTCGAGTCGAAGCCGAGATGAAGTTTGCTGCCGGTGACGGGGTCGTCGGTTCCTTTTTCCTTTGGAAGGACGGCTCGGAGAGGTCGGGGACGTTCTGGAACGAGCTCGATTTCGAGAAGGTGGGAGCGGACTGCCAGTTGGCGACCAACGCCTTCTTCGGCAATCCCGGCGCGACCCACACCCAGGATCACACCCTCGCCCAGGATCTCTGCGGTGGGTTCCATGTCTACGCCTACGAATGGACCCCCGAGTACATCGCGTGGTCGGTGGATGGTGTGGAGATCCGCCGAGAGACCGGCGAGACCGCCACAGCCTACGCCGAGAATGCGAACCCCGGCATGCAGATCCGCTTCAACATCTGGCCTGGGGATGCCAGCTTCGGCGGGAATTTCAGCGAATCCATCCTGCCCGTCTACCAATACGTCAATTGGGTCCAGTATTCCTCTTACGTCGACGGCGCGTTCCAGTTGCAGTGGCGGGAAGACTTCACTGGGACGGACCGACCCACTGGATGGCTCTTGGGAGGCTGGAAGTCGCCCAAGGGACTCTCTGAACACAAGGGCAAGAACGTCACTGTGGCAGATGGCAACCTGGTCTTGGCGCTGACTGTCGGCGACGGGGCGGGCGGAGCAGCCTCGACCCAACCGACCGGAGGGGCCACCTTTGCCCTGGGTGGCCAGGCCGGCGCTGTCACCGACGAGGGCGGTGATGACGGCGGCTGCAGCCTGGGTCGCTTCTCGTCGCGACGGGACGCGGGCGTGGCCGCGTTGCTGGTCGTTGGGATGGTTACGATGGTTCGCCGGCCATGGCGCAGGGGCGCGCGCCGGTGACTGTGACTGGTCACCTGACAGCGTACGGGGTACGCTTCCGGCAACCTTGATGTCTGGGTGTTCTTCATTCTGGTACTCCCTGGCTCTGGCTGTTGCCGTCGGCTGCGGGGGCTCGATGGAGGCCGAGCCGTCGGGTTCCAGTCGAGGTTCTGGAGGATCCGTCACAAACCAGGGTGGCTCCAGGGATGCTTCCGCGGGCGAAGAGAGTTCGGCAGGCGATGGCGGGACCGGCGAGGGCGGCTCGGCGCCGCTTTCTCGGGGCGGCTCACCGGTGACCGGCAGCGGTGGAATAGCATACCCATCGGGCGATGAATTCACGCTGGATTGGCTGAACCCGGACTGTGGGGATGGCCGCACCGTGCCGCGCCCGCAACACCGTTGTCACGTCTGTCTGGTAGACGATTGCCCGGACGAGTTGTCGGCGATGCTCGGCAGCCAGTGGCGGACCGGGGTGAATGAAGGACCCTGCAGCGCGCTTCCCAGCTGTGCGCGTCGCTGCGCTTGCGGTGACGAGGCCTGCGGACGGCAGTGTTGGGCGGACTTCATCCAGGGCCTCAACTCCGATCCGGGTTCCCAGTGCACGTTGCTCCTCATTCCCCTGGCGTTGTGCGTAGAGGATGCCTGCGGCCCCAGCTGCCGAGCGGTTGGCGGATAGGCTCCTAACCGGCTCGGCACCCGTCGAAGAAGTCGAAGATATTGGGCAAGACAGGCTGAATCATCCCGCCGTGATCGGCATCGACTTCCAAGTACTCCGCGTCGAAACCGTTCTCGTCCAGCCAGTCTCGCAGAAGGTGGCTAGCGTCGAGGGACGGGGTCTGGGTTCCCTCGGTCACGAAGATGGACAGGGCTCGAACGTCATCCCATGGATAACCCGTCTCCTGCACGAAGGGGCCGGACATGGGGGCTATCCCTCGCCAATAGGTCGCGTATTTGCCACCGATGTACCAGGTGCCGCCGCTGCCCATGGAATGGCCGAACAGGAACAGGGAGGTGCGGTCCACCGGGTATTCGTGCAGGACCAGCTCCAACACGTTGATGACGTCCTGTTCGCTGAGCTCGTTGGTCCGCTCACTCTGGTCGGTGACCTGGGACATGAGCTCGGCGGCGGCCGCCTCGTCACCGAAGGGAGCGGTCAGCCGCAAGAAGTTCCCGTAGGCACCCTCTGCACCCAAGGGTGACACCAGTAAGTAGCCGTGCTCCCGGGCCAGGCTCACCATCTGCTGACCGTTCTGGTCGAGATAGGAGTTCTGATCGCTGCCGCTGCCGTGCAAGAACATCGCCAGGGGCAAATCGGATTGTCCGTCCCAGTCATCGGGGACGACGATCCGATACGGTTCGTCGGCCCCAGCCTCCGCGAAGTGGTAGCTCCTCTGTTGGTCGCCCGTGGCTCGCCAATTGGCGGAGCTCGGATCGGACAGGGACTCGGCGAGCTGTTGCGCGGCGGTCATCACCGCCTGCGGCGCCAACAGGGTGCCAAAGGAGATCGAGCGACCCCCTTCGGATTGCCCACCGACCCCGGTCTCTCCCCCCGTCTCACCGGTTCCCCCTGTCTGTTGCCCGGCTTGACCGGCTGCGCCGGCCCGCCCTCCGAGAGCCGTCGTGCTGCCCGCCTGACCAGCTCCCCCTGTCTCTTGTCCAGCCTGACCACCGAGGTTGGACTGCCCGCCAACGTCTGCCGCGCCCCCCGCCTGGGTGCCTCCCGCCTGGCCACCCGAGGTGATCTGCCCTCCGTTGCTCGGCGCGCCTCCCAGCTGAGCCAGCCCACCGAGCCCCTGTCCAGCTTGACCACCGAAACCGATTTGCCCGCCGCTTCCCGGTTGTCCGCCGCTCTGTCCGACACCACCCGTCGACCCGCCGCTCGCCATGATTCCGCCGCTACCAGTCGCGCCCCCCGTTGCAGCTCCCCCCACGCCCAAGCCGCCGCTTCCCATTCCTCCCAAAGCCCCACCGGTTGCACCGCCGCCGGACCCGCCGGTGGCCACGCTCCCACCCGTGGTTACGCCGTCAGAACCAGCGGCAGGAACCACACTGTCACCACCGTTGGTGTCGTTGCTGGAGTCTCCACAGCCAAAAAGAGCGATCCCCAGGGTTGCGGCAATCAACGTCCTACTCTGCGAAATTGCGGCTTTCATCGCAACGAGCCTTCCGAGTGGCCTGTCCTTCTGTGCAGCACCCCCCTGCAGCCGCGCGCGGCCCCCGAATCGGTCCAAAAAACGACCGGCGGGATGCTGCTGGTCATCGAATTGCTGGGGGTTGGGGTCACCTGAGCTCGGGTTGACGCGGGGGACAGGCGTGGAAAAACGGTGCTCATGCCCGGCCGTTATCACACCCAGTGCCTTTTCTTGGTCTTGCTCGTCGCAGTGAACGGGCTCGTCGGTTGCGCCAGGAAAGACCAACCAAGCGGCGAGCGGCCGGCGCCTTCGTCAGTGGCACCCTCTATTGTAGCACACGACACGGCCCAGCCACCCATCGATTGCCCACTGCGCAAGCAGGGTATCGATCCGACCCATCTTCGGCCATTCGAGGATGTCCAAAAGTACATCGCGTTTTTGGAACGGGCTGACCGCGCCCTGTGGCAAAAGCCTGACGAGGTGGTGGCGATCCTGGGGCTCGCGGGAACGGAAACCGTCTTCGATCTCGGCGCTGGCTCCGGCTATTTCAGCTTCCGCTTCGCCAAGGCCCTCCCCAGGGGAAAGGTCATCGCCGCGGACACCGAAGCGGAGATGATCCGGCACATTCACCACCGGGCCATGAGCGAGGGCGTCACGAACGTCGAGGTCAAGCTGATCCAGCCCACCGATCCCGGGGTGTCAAGCGACGTGGATCTGGTGTTCGTCTGTGACGTGCTCCACCACGTCGCGGATCGTTCCGCGTGGCTCGCAAAGCTGGTAAGTCAATTGAAGTCTGGTGCCCGTGTGGTGCTCGTCGAGTTCAAAGAGGGCGAGCTGCCCCAGGGACCGCCGCCCGGTGCCAAGATCCCGCGCGCTCAGCTTCTGGAATTGGGCGCCAAGGCTGGCCTGGTGCTGAAGGCAGCGCCCAAGGAGCTGTTGCCATACCAGGTCTTGTTGGTTTTCGAGAAGCCGTAGGTGCGCGCTCAGCGGTGCTCCCGTCCCTGCTCGTACGCGTGGATCGGGTCACCCCGCTGACGATGCTGCGCCTCGTGCTCGAGGCCCATGAGTAGGAACAAACCCAGGACCAGGCCTCCGACCAAGAGCGCGATTTGGGCGGACCTCCTGCGGCAACACGCCAAGAGCGCGCGCCAGTTGAGCCACGTGTGCCACACGGCCACCACGACGAACAGAGCCCCACCCAACTCATGCAGGATCACCATCCCCGGGAGTCGGACGTGGAAGAGCATCAACGTCCCGGTCACGCCGATGATGAGGAACGAGAGGCCCGTCAGCGGGCTCACCCAGGTGCGTGAGGATCGGTCCTCGGATTGCACCGGTTACGCGACCTTCTTCTGGGCGTACCCCATGTATGAAGCCTCCAGATGCTCGCTTTCCTGGAAGGCGAGGCGTTGGCCCAGCTCCTTGAACGTGAGCTTGCCCTTCACGCGCTTTCTGAAATCCAATAGGACCAGGAGGGGATTGCGTTTGGACATGATCCCGCGCATCTCCCCGGACTCGAGGCCGTGCTTCCCGAACAGGGCCACCAGCTCTTCGGGCTTGATGAACCTTTCGAAAACGTGCGAATTGGGAGCGGCAAATGCCGTGGACGGCCACTCCTGCATCACCTTGATGATGGCAAGCTTGCTGATCGCGGTGCGATTGATGGTGTCGTAGAAGAAGAGGCCCCCAGGCCTGAGCACCCGGGCAATCTCGGCGACCACTCGGTCGACGTCGTCCACGTGCTCCAGGACATCGCAGCAGGCAACGTGATCGAACGACCCATCGGGGAAGGGCAGCTGTTCACCCGTGCCGACGAGATATTCGATGTCCAAACTCGAGGCCGCGGCATGCGCCCGAGCCGCCTCGATGCTCTCCGGTGCCGGATCCACGCCGGTCACGTCGAGTCCCGAGCGAGCGAACTCCTCGGACAGCACGCCACCCCCGCATCCCACGTCCAATAGCCTCGCTCGTCCCCGCTCGAGCGCCCCTTGCACCCCGAGAATGCGGGCGAAATAGCCGAACCGGACCGGGTTGATCCAGAAGCGCAGCGTGGAAAATTCACCGACGTCATCGTCCCACCAGGCATGGCCCATGCTCCGATAGATGTCGTTGTTGACTCTTGGTTCTGCATTCATGGGGTCTCTCCGCATCACCAGCCTGGGCCTGGCCGTCCCCCCGTGCGGGCTGGGGACGACCAACCGGGGCGTTTTTTCGACGAACCGGGGCGCAGCAGCCACCGGCCGCTGGTCGTGAAGGGAGCGACCGGAAGGGGGTCGCCGGTCACCAAAGGCGGCAAACGCAAGGGGTGTCGCCGGTCACCAAAGGCGGCAAACGCAAGGGGTGTCGCCGGTCACCAAAGGCGGCCAATGCAAGGGGGGCCGCCGGTTGCAACGAACGCTTTGTGTGCATAATGATTTTTCGGACTTGGAAATGGCCCGCCGTGCCCGCAGCCCTTGGGTCGGGCCCAGCCCCCAGCCTCCAGAAGAGCGACTCGCAGTGACACGCCTAACCGATGCTCACGGTCCCCGCAGCCCCGTCGTCCCGGCCAGGAGCAGGGATTTCACGGCGGGCGCACGCTCGCGCGCCACGGGCACCCTGACTCCCTGTTGTTCCTCGCCGAGCCCGCTGCCGACCAATAGCTCGTGGTCTCCATCGGCGTGATCGAGAGCGCGGATGTGATCCGGGTTGACCAGCCAGCGCCGATGAACACGCAGCAGAGTCCGGCCGAAGGACGCCTCGATGGCGGAGAGTGAGAGATCGACGTCGAAGCGCCCGTGGGGCGTATGCACGAACGTCAACCGGTCTGCCGCTTCGAAGCCCCAGACCTCTTCGAGTCGCAGAAACACCAGCCCACTCTTGCGGCGGGCCACCACGCGCCCATCCCGCGGTTGCCGACGAGGCTCGGCGAGGCGGTCTTGAATCCGCTGTAGACAACGGGTTACGCGTTCTCTGGAGAACGGCTTGAGCAGATAATCCACCACGCCCAGATCGAACGCCTCGACGGCATGGGTGTCGGAGGCGGTGGCCAGGACGAAGCAGGGTGCCCGAGCTGTCCCCGCCACCGAGCGAATCAGCCGAAGGCCCGCGTCACTGGCGTTCGCCCCGGCCAGCTGCACGTCGACGAACGCCACGTCGACCGCGATCCCACCGGGTCCCAGGATCTCGCTCGTCTCGTCGAGCGTCGCAACGGCCGCGACAACCTCGGCCTTTTCGCTCTCTTGCAAGAGCTTGACCAGGTAGTTGCGCGCGGGCCATTCGTCCTCGACGACCAGCGCACTCAATGCGGTCTCCGGAGCCTTCACGCTCGGCCCTCCGCCTGCGCCCGGAGCTCGACAACGACCCGAGTCCCCACCTCGACCGCCTCGTACCGCAGGCTGCTGCCTGGACACAGCAGCTCCAGGCGCCGCCGCACCAGGCTGATCCCCAGTCCCTCCCGCCAGTTTGGCGCAAGCCCTGGACCGTCATCCTGGACGATGAAGCGCACCATCCCGTCACTCAGAAGCTCGCTCTTGACGAGGATCCAACCGCCCTCACGTCGGCAAAGTGCCCCATGCTTGATGGCGTTCTCGACCAGGGGTTGGAGCAGCAGACGAGGGGCGTGGACGGCCAAGGTCTCTCTTGCGATTTCCCAGCGAACCGAGAGCCGGCTCCGATGGCGGCTCTCCAGGATCTCCGTGTAGCGACGCAGCCATGCCAATTCGGTCTCGAACGGCTGCAGTTCGTCTGCCTCCGACAGCGCGTCGCGGACCAGATCGCCCAGAGCCTCGATGAGCCGGCAGGCCTCGGCCGGATCCTCGGTGACCAAGCCGGCGATGGCGTTGAGCGTGTTGAGCAAAAAATGCGGATGGAGATGGACGCGCAGACGCGACAGCTCCGCCTCGCGCCGTAGGTTCTCGACCTGCATCGCGTGCAGGCGCGCTCGAACCACGAAGAGTGGCACCTGGAACACGAGCAGCCATAGGCCCGTCACCATAGTGCCCACCAGCGCTCCGCCCGCCAGCACCGCCGTCCAGGACCTCTGCCACTCGTCAGCGTGCGGGGCGAAGATCAACAGGCCGAAGCCAACGCTGACCAGAGCACAGCCAAGCCACACCACCCAGCGAGGGAGTCTCCTGCGCACCAGCAGAGAATTCCCGACGGTCAGGACCACACACTGAGCGACGATCGTCGCACCTGACAGGGTGGATATGAGCAGGCTGCTCTGGTGGCCGACATACACGTGCAGCGTCTGGGCCAGCCCCACCAGCGCCATGACGCCGAACCCTGCCAACAGGCGCCAGCGCTCGGTCGCATGCGGAGAAATCTCTTGCAGAGGGTGACCCATGGCCGCTCCCCTCTACTCTACGCGGATGATGGCCCCGCGACCCAGCTCGCTCTCGCACTCGTCGTCGGTGAAGTTGTCACCCCCCACGTTGGCGCGAGTCACGTCGATCACGTAGTCACCGGCCGGGGTATCGGCTGGGACCTGGACGACCAGGCCGCCCACCTCGCCTTCATACAAGTAGATCCCCTGGCAGTTCGAGTGATCGGCGAAATGATACCAGCTGTACGCCGTCTCGTCGGTGGTCGACTGCCGAAACTGCGCGCAATCCAGGGCCCACAGTTGGCTGCAGTCGTCCGCGCCGCACTGGCACACCTGGGCTTCCACCCCGGTAACGGTCTCGAAGTCGCAGGACGTCGCGTCCTCGTAGCCCATCTCGACGCAGTCGTCGACCGTGATGCACTGGCGCGGGGCCACCGGATCCTGAGTGAGCGTGAGCTCCGGGCTCGACACCTTGACGTCCACTCCGCTCTGGGAAACCCGCCGGCATCCAGCGCGTAGAATCAGAACGATATCCAGACGCACCGAGTCGCCGGGGTGCACGACCGCGCCCTCGATGCAGAAGTACGAAAGCTCGGGATCGCCAATCGGACAGTCGAATCCCGGATCCATGGTCAACGTGCCGGCTCCTCCGGCGCCAGCCGTACCTGCCTCGCCGTTGCCACCGCTGCCCGCTTGACCGCCCTGGCCTGCCCCCGCGCTCGGCACACCAGCGGCCCCCGCCGTTGGTCCCTCGCCTCCAGCGCCAGCCGTCGTCCCTGCGCCGCCCCCAACACCCTCGCCAGCCACGCCACCCGATTCACCGCCAGCACCCACCGCGGCACCGCCAGTGCTTCCACCACTGTCGCCCGCCGATCCGCCCGACTCGGCAGCGCCGCCCAGCGGGACATGCTCGCCTCCCATACCCGCTGCCGCGCCAGCGGCTGAGTTGCCACCTTCGCCAGCACCACCCGGGTCGCTCCCTCCGTTGCCGGGACCGCCACCAACGACGACGCCCCCCGTGCCCGGACTGCCTCCGCGATGGGCGCCTCCCGCGCCTGCCGTCCCACCTGTCAAAGAGCCGGAGACACCTCCCGTTGATGTTCCGCCGGTGCTGGCACGTCCACCCGATGGGTTGCCTTCACCGGCGGTCTCGCCCCGGCCTCCCTCTTCTCGGCTTCCCGCCCCGCCCGAGCTCTGTCCCCCGGCCTCACTGCCTGCCTGAGCGTCCATTCCAGCCGAGCCCCCGAGCTCGGAAGAATCCTTGTCGTCCTCCCCGCCGCAGGCGGACACGGCTAGCACCACGCTCAACACGAAGCCAAGACCAGATCTCGTAGGCATCGACCAACTCCTCGACCTGGTCGATAGCACCGTCATCCCTGCATGTCGGTGTCGGCCCCGAAAAAGGGCAGATCTTGCCCCTTCCGGTCGGTGTGGTCTCTTGGTTGGTCCGGCGCAATCACGTCCGGTTGCGTTCCGAACGCTAGATCGCCGACTCGCCGGCCTCACCAGTACGAATGCGCAGCGCGTCGAGGACCTCACTCACGAAGATCTTGCCATCACCGATCTGGCCGGTCCTGGCGCTCCGCTGCAGGATGTCGACCACCTGGTCCGCGAGCTCGTCGTGGACCACGATTTCCAGCGACAGCTTGGGTACGAAATCGACCACGTAGGCGGAGCCTCGATAGGCCTCCCGCTTGCCGCCCGTGCGTCCGAACCCTTTGGTTTCCCGGACGGTCATGCCCTGAATGCTGATTTCGGCCAGGGCCGCTTGGACCTCGTCGAGCTTGAACGGTTTGATGGTGGCTTCGACCTTCTTCATGTGATGCGCCTTCATCTGTGAACAGGGACCACTTCCGCGGTCCAGCCCGAGAACACCCAGTACCCTGCGACAGCGGATGTTTCCGGCACGCTACGGCGGGGTTTCCTCCTCGGTATAGGCCGTCGCCGCGGGCTCGGGCGCCGTAATGCGGGGTGCGCGATCCCGAAAGCCCAGAGAAAAAAATCGGAAACCAGACGGCGAGCACCCTTTCGCTCATGGACGCATCGATACCCTTTTTTTCGCCACCCTGGAGTCGACCGACACCGCGCAACAAGAGGCTCGCTGCGCTGCTTGCGGTTCTTGCCGTCGGTCTGGCTTCTTCCGTCGTATACGCAGCCGAGCCAGCCGCACAGGCGGCCTCGGCGGAGCAGGCCATGGCCGCCGCCAAGCAGGCCAGCGAGGCAGCCGCCGAACTCAAGGTGTCCATCGATACCATCTGGGTCATGGTGACCGCCTTCTTGGTCTTCTTCATGAACCTCGGCTTCGCCATGGTCGAATCAGGCCTGGCTCGGGCCAAGAACTGCGTCAACATCCTGGCCAAGAACTTCATCGTCTTCGCCATATCGACCATCGGCTTCTTGCTTGTCGGCTGGGGCTTGATGTTCGGTCACGGCAACGGCTTCTTCGGAACCGAAGGCCTCTGGTTCGTCGGCGGCTTGGACAACAGCCCGGCGACGGGTGACGCGTACAAGGGTGTCTACGAATCAATCTCCTGGGCCGGGGTTCCCCTGTGGGCCAAGTTCTTCTTCCAGCTGGTGTTCTGCGGTACGGCCGCCACCATCGTCTCCGGCGCCGTGGCGGAGCGCATCAAGTTCGGATCGTTCTTGGTGTTCTCTTTGCTGCTGACGGCCGTCATCTATCCCATCGTTGGTCATTTGGTTTGGGGCGGCGGGTTGCTGGCGAGCAAGGGAATGCTCGATTTCGCCGGTTCGACGGTGGTGCACAGTGTCGGCGGCTGGGCAGCCCTGGCCGGCGTCCTGGTGCTGGGAGCGCGCAAGGGCAAGTACGGCGCAGAGGGCAAGATCATCCCCATCCCGGGCCACAGCATGACATCCGTCACCCTGGGTGGTCTGATTCTGTGGTTCGGGTGGTTCGGGTTCAATCCCGGCAGCACCATGGCTGCGGATGGGCCTTCCATCGCTCACATCGCCGTAACCACCAACACCGCAGCGGCAATGGCCACCATCACGGCCACCATCACGGCCTGGGCGTTGCTGGGCAAGCCCGACCTGAGCATGATCATCAACGGGACGCTGGCGGGACTGGTCGCCATCACCGCGCCCTGCGCCTTCGTCAGCGTGACCAGCTCCATCATCATCGGGGCTGTCGCCGGTGTCCTGGTGGTTCTCGCCGTCATGTTCTTCGACAAGCGCCGCATCGACGACCCGGTGGGGGCCCTGTCGGTTCACCTGGTCAACGGCATCTTCGGCACGCTCGCCGTTGGGCTATTCGGTGATCCGAGCGTGGCGCCCTCCGCCGCGGTCGTGAAGAAGGGCCTGTTCCTGGGCGGCGGAATGGCACAGCTCAGTCCGCAGCTGCTCGGCGTCGGGTTGGCGGCGGCCGTCACCTTCGGCCTCAGCCTGGTCTTTTGGTACCTGATCAAGGTGACCATGGGCGTTCGGGTCAGCGCCGAAGAAGAGGTCGAAGGCCTCGACATCGGTGAGCACGGAATGGAAGCCTACCCTGAGTTCCGATCATCCTAGTCGAAGAAAGGAGTGTCTCACGCACCAGAGACGCAGTTTGACATTACCGTGACATGTTCCGATGCCCCCGCAGCTGCCCGGTTGTTGGGGCATCGGGCTATTCAGAGAGGGCTGTCACCGCACCAAGCAGCCGTCAACCGCCTTTAGTACGGCGGTCTGTATCCGGTGCAAGCGGGGGCCGGTGGGGCAGGAGCCGTCCGCGTCGACGACCTGGAACGAATCATTGGCTCGGGTCCCGAAGGTGCGGATCCGGCAGTCCAGGATGTTGACGCCCTCCGCGGCCAGCGCGTCCGTCACCATCGCCAAGAGGCCCGGTCGGTCGTCGCTCAGAAGCTCTAGCGTCAACCTGGGTACGTTCCGGTCTTCCTGGAAACGGATGGTCGTCTCCCCGAACCGAGGCGGCAACTGGGCCAGGGCGGCCTTGAGCCGTTCCCGGGCGTCATTGTGCCGCATCAGAGCATCGAACGTAGAAGCCACCGCGGCGACCTCTTCATCGCTGGGGGCAGCGATCGAGCCGAGGCCACGCCGCTTCACCCAAAAAAGATCGACCGCTTCGGGCCTGGCGCGGGGCAGGTGCCGTGTGTACGCGTCGGCTCGGTCGATGTCGAACCCCTCCAACATCAACCCGGTGCTGATCACGGCTAACAGGCCAGGAGTATCATCGGCGACGACGCAAACGCCAGGTCCGGTCGGCGCACCCTCCCAGAACCTCTCCACGTAAATCGGACGGCTGCCCCGAGCCTTCACGATGCGGGCGTGCTGCTGAATCCCGAGCGGACTGTGCTCGCGGCGATAGCGCTCGGGCATGGTTGGGGAGAAGTCGTCAACCAGCGAGTCGGTGGGTTCTCCCGGGCGCTCGCTGGAGCCGGCGCCTTTTGGGGGTACGGAGTCATTCCGACGTTTCATGGGGTACCTTGGATAGCTGACCGGCGCGGATCTATGGGCCAGCAACCCTCGATTGGCAATCCTGACCGATGGTTGACGGCAGGATGGTGTCGCACCGGTTTCGGGCGGAAAGGCCGGGGTCCTTGTGCCGGCCCGTCAGGGTCTCGGCCCTACTGCCGGCGGCGCCACCCGCTGCCTCCAAGCCGACACCGATGCAGACGGTGATAGACTCCGCTCTCGACGGCATGAGCCGTCGAGCCCTTGCCGGAGGATGGACGATGCTCCGATATTCGTTGCTGGGTCTCGTTGCCTTGGGTCTCTGTGGCTGCAGCTCGGATGATTCCAAGGACCGGGACCATCGGCTCACCGAAGGCGGGCAAGCCGGTGCCATCGAAGGGACCGGTGGTCAGGGTCACAGCGGGGCTCCTTCGGAGGCTTGGCGTCCCTTCTCCGACGACAGCCCCTGGAACACACCGATTGCCGCCGACGCGGCGCTTCAGGCCGACAGCCAGGAGTTGATTGCCGATTTCGAATCAAGCTCGCCCTATGGGGAGCATCTGGACGTCAACATCGAAAGCTATTCCATTCCACTTTACTACGCGGACTCCTCCACGCCCGTCTACACGGTCCTTTCTGACGTGGGGGGTCTGGGTTGGACTGGCGACAACGGTATGGACACCACCGGGCAGATGCCCATTCCCGACGGGGCCGAGCCGGATCCGGAGAGCGACCATCATCTGCTGATCGTCGATCGGGAGCAGATGACGGAGTGGGGCTGCTGGAACATGGTGCGCGAGGGTCAAGATTGGCATGCTGGCCTGTGCGCCACTTCGGACCTGAACGGAACCGGCGTGCGGGTTCCTGCCAACGACAACCCAACCTGGTACACGTCACATGGCGCGCGGGCCTGTGGTTTCCCATTGATCGCGGGCTTGATCCGCCCTGAAGAGATCGAAGCGGGTCGAATTGATCATGCCCTGGTGGTGGCCTATCCGCATATCCGCGCCGGCTGGTACACGCCTCCGGCCAGCACCGCGCAAGCTGCCAATGGCAATGGCGCCCAGAGCGACCGCGGGGTCCCCTGCGGCGGGCGGCTCCGCTACAATCCGGAGATCGATCTGGACAGCCTGGGGCTTTCCCGCGCGGGGCGCATTGTCCTATTGGCCCTGCAAGAGTACGGCGCCTACGTGGGGGATTTCTCGGGGGCGATCAGCCTTTATGCCGACAACTCGCCCGAGGCCCAGGCGTACTGGCAGAGCATCGAGTTTGACACCTACGAGCTGTTGGATCTCATCGATCTCGCGGACTTCCAGGTCACAGAGCTTGGCGAGCTATACGACAACGGCAACGGTTGAGTCGATACTCGGCCTAGTCAAGCATGTAGTGGCACTGGTGACACACGTCGTCGTCAGTTGGCCCGCTATCGCAGTCCTCGGGTGGCGACTGGACGATTCCGTCGCCACAATAGGGTGCGCGCACGCAATCAGGGAAACATCCCCCGTATTCGCCGGTGTTCTCGCCGAGGTCGCACTCCTCGCCGCGGTCCGAGTTGACCATGCCGTCTCCACAATAGGGACCCATCTGGCATAAGCCGGTGCAACCCCGGGGCACGCCGTCGACCAGGCCATAGGCGCCGTCATTGACACCATCGTCACACGTCTCGTCGCGATCTTCTTCCACCACGCCGTTGCCGCACCAGCCCGGCGGCGCATAGGTGCACTCCGGGTTGCATTGCCGATATGCGCCGGTGTTAACACCATCGTCGCACATCTCCCCCACTGCCTCGTCGACGATCCCGTCGCCGCATACCGGTGGATCAGGCAAGGGGAGGCAGGGCTCGCCTACCTCGGGGCAGTAATACCCAGCCTCGATCTCACAACTGGGCATGCAGCCCGGAAGCTGGCCCGCCGTACCGTCATCACAGGTTTCGGCGCCCTGTAGTGCACCGTCGCCGCAGAGGGCCATCATCCATCTGCAGTCTTCGATAAGGCAGGTCTCGTCGCAGCCGTCGGCGGGATCGGTGTTTCCGTCGTCGCAGGCCTCCCGCGCATCCAAGATCCCATTGCCGCAGGTTCCCTTGGGGCCATGCTGACACAGGCGGGTGCAGCCGTCGTGCTCGATGAGATTGCCGTCATCGCATTCTTCACCCCATTCGAGGATTCCATCGCCGCAGCGGCATGGGATGCTCACCGGGCAGCACTGATTGGGACAGTCATCATAAGGAGGCGGCAGCCAATTGGATTCGACGCAGCAGTTCGGGTCGCATCCATCCCCTACGGTCTGATTGCCGTCATCGCAGCCCTCGCCCCGGTCGAGCTGACGATTGCCGCAAGCCTCCAAATACTCGTCCTCGAGCTGGCAGTAGCTGTCACAACCATCACCCGACGTGCGGTTGCTGTCCTCGCACTGCTCACCAGTGTCCAAGAAGCCGTTGCCGCAGTTCTCGCCGAATCCAGGCTGATCGCTGCCACCCCCCGACATCAGGATATCTCCAGCCGCGTTGCCACTCCCGCCCTCACCGCTGCCGGCATCACCCGCTTGGCCACCGTGTGCGCCCCCACTCCCGTCCTCGCCGGCCTCACCGCCCTTCGCGTTTGCGGCTCCGCCGTCACCGCTGCCGGCATCACCCGCTTGGCCACCGTGTGCGCCCCCACTCCCGTCCTCGCCGTCCTCACCGCCCTTCGCGCCCGCGGCTCCGCCGTCGTCCTCCCCCGCTTCACCGCCCTTCGCGCCCGCGGCTCCGCCGTTGGGCTCCGTCACCCCGGTCGGCTCGGTTTGGACCCGACCCCCGCAACCGATCATTAGCAGGGCGACAACCGGGGCCATCTCGAAGCGAGCAAAGAACATCGTTCCCACACAGTATAGCCGAACCACACCCCTTTCGTGTAGATTGGGATTGTCACGCCAGGCAACGCCCATGCAAAAGCCACGGTTATCGGAATTTCCTGGAGCCCTTGCCGTCGTTGTACTCGCTTGGGTAGCCGTAGCCTGTAGCAACGAGGATGGCGGCGACTGCGCCCACGGGACGGTCGCCTGCGGAGAAGTCTGTGCCGCTCTGGACACGGATGCCGACCACTGCGGCAGCTGCGACACCCACTGCGATGGCGATCAGGCTTGTGAGAGCGGCGAGTGTGTTGCTGCTGTCCTGCCACCCGTAGTAACGGCCTCCTGCGCCGACCAGTTCACCGAAGAGGAAACCTGTTCGGATGCTCCGAGTGGCACCACGTACTACGTCTCGACCAGCGGCGACGACGCCAACGATGGCCTCTCCCAGGATTCACCCATCAGGACTCTGTCCAGGGCCGGTGAGCTCAAGCTCGCACCCGGCGACCGCGTGCTCTTTCGTTGCGGAGATCTGTGGCGGAACGAGCGCCTCACCATCACCCAAAGCGGCGCCGAATGCCAGCACATCGTGTACGGCTCGTACCCCGCTCTTTGCAGCGACCAGCCGCGTTTCTCAGGGTCGTATCCCATCACCGGCTGGGTTCAGGACACGGACGGTATCTGGGTGGCCGATCTGTCTGCCGGTGACAACGCCGGCCATTTCCCCAACGGCGTCAATCAACTCTTCCGGGGTGACCAGCGACTGCCCATTGGGCGTTGGCCGAACCTCGGCGATCCGGATTTCCCCGGTGGCTATTCCCGCATCGTGACCCACGACGGTGGCACTCGGGTCGGTGATCCGCGCCTGCCCGGCGGCAATTGGTCGGGGGCGGCCATGCATCACTTCGTCATTCGCTGGGTCATGCTGAACAGCGAGGTGCAAAGCTCGGAGGATGGCACGCTCAACCTGAGCGCACCCATCTCTTGCGACTACGACCAGTGCGGGGATCCCAATCCGGACGACCCCGCGGACTTCGGCTGGGGCTACTTCTTGAACGACCATCGGCTCACGCTGGATGAAAGGGACGAATGGTATTACGACCGGAGCACTCAGGAGTTGTTCCTGGTGAGCGACCGTGAACCGACCGCCATGGAGGGCTCGGTCATCCCCGACGGCGTGGTCGATCCCAAGAGCCCAACCAACGACGAAGGCTTTCACGGCTTGGTGGACCTGGGTCCCAATGCTAGCGCGCCCATTCACCACGTGGTGGTGGAGAATCTCCGCCTGGAGAATGGCTGGCGTGACGGCATCGGGACGCCCATCAACACCACCCAGGGTGAGCCGACCGATCTGGTGATTCGCTGCAACACCATCCGCAACCCAGACAGCAAGGGAATCAACCTCGCCATCTGGGCGTTTCCCGAGGACGATTGGCGGGGAGGTGAGCGCATCTACGTCCTCAATAACGTCATCGATGGCCCCAACCACTTCGGGGTAAAGTCCCTGGCGCGCGACTCGGTCTTCCAGGGCAACCTGGTCACCCAGGTGGGTTTGCTCCCCAACCTGGGGACCTCGGGGCTTGGTTGTGAGTTCGGCAACGGCAACTGCCACGAGAACGGCACCGGTATCTTCCTTCCCGCCTTCGACAGCCAGAAGCTGGGGTCACGCAACGTCATTGCCCGTCGCAATCGCGTACAGGGGAGCGGGAGCGTCGGCATTGGGACCCCTGGACAGGGCGGCCTGTTCGAGGAGAACGTCATCATCGATTCTTGCGCCACCAAGGGCGACTGCGGGGCCATCGGGTGTGGAACGGCGCAGGACTTGGTGGTTCGGCGCAACATCGTTCAGAACGTCATCTCTCCCAACGAGGCCTTCAGCAGCACGTACATCGACCGGTACGGTTTCGGCATCTACGTGGATGTGGACGCCTCCGTCGAATGCGCCGAGAACACGTTCGTGGGCACCCAACAACATGGGATCCTCTTCACGGAACGTTCGACCGGGAAGGTCCTCGACAACACCGTCTACGACGTCAGGGGCCGCCAGACCAACGACGCCATGGGAGGCTCACTCGTCTACAGCGCTAGCGGCGCCCAGATCGAGGAGATGACGGGCAACGTCTTGGTGGCGGTTCGCCCCATGCTCATGGTCTTTACCGAATCGGGTGGTCGGATCCTGTCCTCCGACCAGAACCACTACATCCAACCCTACAGCCAGCGGTATCTCTTCCGAGAAGAGGCCGAGTGGGTCGTGATGTCGCTTCCGGAATGGCAGGAATTCTCGGGCGAGGACGCCGAGTCCGAGGATGCCTGGTTCAACAGCTCCGAGGGTGCCGAGGCCGAGACGGAGCTCTTCGTCAACGACACTGCCCAAGAGCAGTCAATTAGTCTGGAGGGGGTCTATCTCGATCTGGACCAGCAGAGCACGGTCGGATCCATCCAGCTTGCCCCCTTCTCGTCCCGGGTCCTGGTTCGAGACTGAGAACGCTCACTCCTCCCGGCAGTACTCGTCGCAGCCGTCACCGGGCTCGTTGTTGGCGTCGTCACATTGCTCGGTGCGGCTGTCGATCATCCCGTCACCGCAGAACGGACGCAGGACCTCGAAGCACTCGTTGAAACACGACTGACCGTCGTGTTCTTCAATCACGATAGGGGCGATTGTTCCACACCGTTCGTCGTTCGAGGCTTGGACAGCCGTGCTGCTGCACGGGGGCAAGCCCTCGACCCACACACAGGGTTGCCCCTGGTGCCGACAATCGTAGCTGGCCTCTATCTGACAGCGCTCGTCGCAGCCGTCACCGGGCTCGTTGTTGCCGTCGTCACATTGCTCATACTCGGGCTGGACGATCCTATCGCCGCAATAGGGGCCATTGAGGCAATCGATGTGGCAGGGTTCACCATCCAGCTCCCCCACCAGCTCGGGCAGCATATCCTGGCAGTCTCCGCCTTCGTAACCCATCTCGACGGGTTCCGCGTCACAGTCGGGTAGCGTTCCCAACGAGACGCAGGGCTGCCCCACCTCGAGGCAGACGTATCCGGGCTCCCAGTTGCATGAGTCGTCGCAGCCATCGCCCCGTTCGGAGTTGGCGTCATCGCAGGTTTCACCGGGTTCAATGTGCCCGTCTCCGCACGGGGACAACAGAGGCAGTCCCCCGAAGCTCATCGGGTCCACGCCACCACCCGACGTGGCTCCCTCACCCCCAGCACCAACCGCTCCACCCTCGCCCTGCTCGGCCTTCCCGGCAGTGGGCGGGTCTCGGTTGGTGTCTCCGTCCACGCGTCCACCGCAGGCCCAAAGCAGAGCCAATCCCACCACGCCCAGTCGTTGCATGCCCCCAAGTTTAGCAGATCCTGTGCCGAGATGCGCGGCAGCGGAGCCGCGGCAGGAAACGGTGAATCCGTGGAGTGGGATTCTTGCGACCGGGAGGGAGCATCGAAGGGAGCGACCGGGGGGGGTGCATTGAAGGGAGCGACCGGGGGGGTGCATTGAAGGGAGCGACCGGGGGGGTGCATTGAAGGGAGCGACCGGGGGGGCACGGGTCGCCGCCATTACTTTGTATGCTAAAGGATATTGGGGGAGTTGGAGATGGCCCGGCGGAGTCACGAGACAAGAGACTGGCCTCGCGTGGCACACCTGGCCCAGATGGCACAGGCGGGGTCGAGAAAACGCCATCATTTCGGAAGCTCGCCGCGGCACGGGGCTTGCTATTGGCTTCGTATCGGAGGCTCTATGGCTGGTTCAGCCCGTCCGCGTGCGGTGGCCAGAACGCCGCAGTATCCACCGCTTCCCGCGGTCATCGTCACGGCCGTGCTCATGGGATGTGGAGGGCAGACCGATGTCGATGCCACCGGTCCGAATGCCACGGGAGAAGTCGGACCGGCGGCAGAGGGTGGAGCGCCAGGTGCGGCGATGGGTGGCAATGCTCCCATCGCTCCGAGCACCGCCAGCACGGCGGGCTCGCTTGGTGGAAACGGCGTTACCCAATCCACAGTGGGATACGGTGGACTGTCGGGTGGTCAGGCGGGGCAGCCTTGGGGTGTGGGCGGTCGAGCGCCGACAACCCAGGGATTCGGTGGATACGTGGGAACGGGGGGTTCGGCCGGGGGCAACGGGGGCATGCCCGTGATCCCCGCTGCTGGCGGCGCGACTCCCATCGAGCTGCCCAGTGCGGGCGGTGCCAGCCAATCAGGGGGCGGAGCCATCCAGGGAGGGGCCTCGCACCAGGGAGGGGCCTCGTACCAGGGAGGGGCCTCGTACTACACGGCTGGATATGGTGGACTGTCGGGTGGAGCCGGGGGCTCGTCATGGGGTGGAGCCGGGGGTTCCTTCTGGACAGTGGGAGGCGCCAGCGACGGCGGCTCCGTGATGGGAGGCCAACCGCCCTCGGACCCCACTGCTGGCACGGCCGGCGCAGTCGCAGGGGATGAACCTGCCGGAGCCGCGGGAATCGCCGGCTTGGACGCGACGGCGGGAGCCGCGGGAATCGCCGGCTTGGACGCGACGGCGGGAGCCGCGGGAATCGCCGGCTTGGACGCGACGGCGGGAGCCCCCGGTGAAGCCGGCAGTTCGGGTTCGAGCGAACCCGGTGGAGAAGCTGGAGCCGCGGCTGAACAGCAGGCGGCTGGCTCGAGCAGCTAGGATCCGTCCCGCGATGGAACTGACTCTGGTCGTCGACCACGCCTGCAATCTACGCTGCAGCTACTGCTACGCGGGACAGAAGCGCAGCCGTCCCATGACGCAAGAGATCGCCAGGGCTGCCGTGGAGTTCGCGCTTCGGCGCGATCCCTCCGGGCTGGAGCTAGGGTTCTTCGGTGGCGAACCCCTGCTGGGGATGGCGCTCATCGAGGAGCTGACGGACTATTCCCAACGACGTCTCTCCGAGTGCTCTCCGGGTGCCACGCTGGTGGTGCATCTGAACACCAACGCCAGTCTGGTCGACGAGCGGGTCGTTCGATACGTCCGGGGCTGTCCGAGCATCAACGCCTTCGTGTCCCTGGATGGCCCCGCGTCCGTCCACGACCGACATCGCCGAGATGCCAAAAACAAAGGGTCGTACGCCGCGACCCGCCAGGGCCTCTTGAAACTGGCGGACGCCGGGGCGCGCATGGTGGCCGCGGCCGTCATCAACCCCGATACCGCCCCCGAGTTGGGGGCGGTGGTCGAGGAATTTGCGACCCTGCCCCTGGTGCGCGCTCACATCACCTGCAACCTGCGAGCTAACTGGGACGAACCGGCCTTGGCCGGGTTCCGTCAGGGTCTGTCTGACGCCACTCGGGTTTGGGCGGAACATTTCCGTTCCGGCCAGCAGCTGGTGCTCGAACCGTTCACGACGAAGATCCTGTCCCATTTGCACGGTGCCATGCCCTGTTTCCGTCGTTGTCAACTGGGTCAGCACGAGCTGGTAGTGGCGCCCAGCGGGCACTTTTATGCCTGCGGAGAGATGGTTGGAGACGACCAGGACGAGCGATTGATCCTGGGAGACGTGTCTTCCGGCATGGCCTTGGACAAGCTCGCCGCCATGGCTGCCCAGAAGAACCGCATCGAGGTGACCTGTGCCCCCTGTGCGCTGCGCGAGCGCTGCTCCAGCAGCTGTGGATGCAAGCACCTGGCGCTGACCGGTAACTTGGGGCAAGTCACCGATGTGTTCTGCGACCTGGAGGAGGCCATCATCGACGCCGCTGACCGCATCGCCGAGACCCTGCACGCCGAGCGCTGTGAGGCCTTTCTCGATCTCTTCTACAAGAAGCGCTGGAGCATGAACACCAGCCCGGAGCTCATGCGCCTGCGTCGCAAGGAATTGCCGAGGGGCTGACGCTCCCTGTTGGTTCGCTAGAGTAACGTCCACTGCGCCGCACCGGCCAAGAAAGCCCAATGGATAGGGAGGGTTCCAATCGACCTACATCCCGGATAATGTGTGGAGAAGACCGCAGCAAGGGTGAGCAGGGTGGCTGGGGGTAGCGGTCGACACGAAAGAGCGAGTACACTGCGTCCCCAGAGGTGGACCATGACGTATCGCACACGCCTGGCATTGGCTGAGCTCCTGGTTCTGGGGATGGTGGCTTGCTCGAGCGATTCGAACGACTCACAGGATACGGGGGATGCCGGTACTAGCGGCATCGAACAGGCCGGAGCATCCAATGGGGGAAGCACGTCGGAAGACGGAGGGAGCGCCGAGGGCGGTCGGGCCAATCGGGGTGGAGAGCCGTCGGGCGGTGCGGTGAACGGTGGTGCGGGTCGCGGTGGGGCAGGCACTGGTGGTGCGGGTCGCGGTGGGGCTGGTGTTGGTGGCGCGGGCCGCGGTGGGGCTGGCACTGGTGGTGCGGGTCGCGGTGGGGCTGGCACTGGTGGTGCGGCCGAGGGTGGCGCACAAGAGGCAGGCGCAACCGGCGAGGGTGGCGCGGCTGAAGGCGGCGCACAAGAGGCAGGTGGCACGGGTGAAGCTGGCGCAGAACCAACGGGTGGCGCTGTTGGTGAGGGGGGTTCAGGTGTCGCCGGGAATGCCGAAGCCGGTGCCCCCTCGGGTGGCTCCGATCCGGGCCAGCTTCCGACCATCGGGGATTGCACCATGTTCCCCGCCAACGACCCTTGGAACACACCCGTCTACGACGCCCCCGTGGATGAAGACTGGACGACGCGCCTTCACAACTATGTGGACGGAACCGACATCCATCCGGACTTCGGCGGACAGGGCGAATACGGCATCCCCATCAACGTCGTCCCCCAGGACCAGGAGTTCGTCGATGTCTCGATCGACTGGTATCCCGAGGAGAGCGATGAAGGGCCCTTCCCGTTCCCGGGCCCCGAGGACGTGGACATCGAGGGTCATAGCCCCACGGCCTGCGACGGCGACTGTCACCTGTTGGTCGTGCAGCAGGGGGCCTGCATGTTGTACGAGGGCTACGCCTGCGAGTACCAGCAGGACGGCTGGCACTGCGGCAGCACGGCCGTCTGGGATCTGTCCAGGGTGGGGCTCGGCCAGCGTCCGGAGGGGTGGACCTCGGTGGATGCGGCGGGTCTGGCGGTCACGCCCGGGATCCTGCGCTACTCCGAGGTGGTGGCGGGGATCGTGCGGCACGCGATTCGGTTCACGGTGAGCTGCACGATCGATAGCTACGTCCGGCCCGCTTCTCACTATGCGGTGCCCAACGGCTGCGATCCGGATGATCCCAACGCGCCCCCCATGGGCCTGCGGGTTCGCCTGAATCGAGACTTCGACGTCAGCGGCTACCGCCCCAATGTGCAAGTGATTCTCACCGCCATGCAACAGTATGGGATGATCCTGGCCGACAACGGTGGCGACTTCTACTTCCAGGGGGATTCGGATCCCGCCTGGAGTGACGACGACTTGGACGAGCTGAAATCAATATCGTCCAACGAATTCGAGGTGGTGGGCCCGGTGGGAGAGCTCTACCCCTAGCTGACGAGGAGCTGCCCATGCGCCCAGTTGCAGTCTCATCCTGCATACTGTCTCTTGCGACGACCCTCTTGTTGGGCTGCAGCAGTGACGACAAGTCCTCCGAATCGCAGGGCGGTGGGGCAGGGGAATCGGTGGCGGCTGGTGCCAGTGGTCGAGCGGAGGGCGGCAGCTCGGGTGGCGGAGCCGAGAACGCGGGAGAGTCCGAAGCAGGACAAGCCACCGAGAGCGGCGGAACGGCCAGTGGAGGCATCGCCGAAGGGGGACGAGCCGAAGGAGGTGCCTCCGACGCCGGCGCAGCGGGCCAACCGAGCGCTGGCGGGGCTTCGTCGGATTGTCGGGTCGGGGACATGCTGTCCCGGCTCGGCATCGACCATCCCCTGCTGGGCGCCAGCATGCAGGACTCGACCGCCCAGTCCGCCCCCTTCGATGCTCGCTACCGGTATCTCGCGGGGGGGCTGTTCGATGGGACCGAGCCTTGCGAATCCTGCGCCAGCGGCTGCACCTCGGATGGCGATTCCTGTGACAACCAGGGCGCTGGCTGCAACTGGTGGGGATGCTGGCAATGGGACCAGGATCCCCCGGGCGCCTACGTGCGCAGCCTGGTCGAAACCGCCCAGCAGGACGGCCAGATCCCAATGATCACGTACTATCTGATCCTGCAGGCGAGCGGTGTCGACGAGGGCTCCCCCGAGGTCGAGGCGACCCAGGACTATGCATTCATGACCCGGGTCTTCAACGACTACCGCTTCATGCTCCAGCAGATAGGCGATGCCCGGGCCTTCGTGCACCTGGAGCCCGATTTCTGGGGCTATGCCATGCAGATGAATGCCGATCCGGCGGGGCTCCCGTCGGCGGTGGCCTCGGCCAACCCCACTGACTGTGCCGACCAGGAGAACAGCATCGCGGGTCTGGGGCGTTGCTTCGTGGCGATGACTAGGACCTATGCTCCCAACGCCCTGGTGGGATTGCACGGTTCGGGTTGGGCTACGGGGTTTGATGCGCTGGGGAACTCGGATCCGGAGCTGGACGTGGAGGCCGAGGCGCGAAAGCTCGCCTCCTTCCTTGTGGACTGCGGCACCGATCAGGCCGACTTCATCGTGGTCGACGCGGCCGATCGTGATGCTGGGTATTACGAATCGACGGGGCGGGACGCCTGGTGGGACAGTGAGAACCAGACCCTGCCCAATTTCGAGCAGGCTTTCCGCTGGGCCAAGGCGCTCTCCGAGGGCGCCAACCAACCGCTCATGTGGTGGCAGCTACCGGTTGGCAACATGAACCTCGCCAACACCACCGATGCCTGGAACGACAACCGCCTCGACTACTTCTTCGATCATTTGGAGCAGGTCGTCGCAGCCGACGCCTTTGCGATACTGTTCGGTGCCGGGGCAACCGGTCAGACCACCCCCGAGACGGACGGGGGGCACCTGGTAGCACGGGTGACCGACACAGCGGCCTCTCGCCGTCCCTTCGCGTGTCCGTAGGTTCCCCCATCGCGTCACAGTGCCACCGCGGCACCTAGGCTCAGTCCCAGGTTCCATCCACTCGCATCCCGGGCGAAAGAACCCATGCCCGGCGTCAGCGTGTAGCCGCCCAACAACACGCCGGTCAGACTGACGGGGGCCGAGACGGCATAGTCAACGCCACACCCGCCCAGCAGGACCAGGTCATGCGGCTGGTGATTGATCTCTCGGTCCCTCGTTCCTTGGTATTCGTAGTTCAAGCTTCGGCTGTAACGCACCCCCAGGCTCGGCCAGACGGCGAGGCGTCCCCTCCAGAATTGGAATGGGTATTTGCCTAGCGCGTCGCCATGCATCTCCATTATTCGGTAGCCATCGTCCTTTTCCTCGCCGCCATCGACAAACCGGATCTGGTTGCCGAAGTTGTGGGACAGTCCCAGTCCCAGACGCGCGAACTTCAGATCGACGAAGACCGACCCTCCGAGGGTGTCGTAGTGGTCGGTAACCCCCGTTCCGCGATCCTCGTAGTTCCACAGAACCTCCACGTAGTCGACGGTTGCACCCAGCTGCATGGGGTGTGCTTGGGCGCCAAGAGTGGAAACTGAAACGCCCAGCACTGCGAAAAGCGACAGGTAGGATCGCTTCATGGTTGACTCCTTTGGTGAAAGGTCATCAGAACGACGCGAAAAGGCCGAGACCGACGCCCCCACGCGGCCAGGTCATGGGCACCATCTGCATGCGGCTGGCAATGCCGTTGCGCCGCAGCCATGGTGACGAGAAGCCCTCTCCCACGCCATTGCCAATGGCAATGCCCATCAGAGTCCCAGCCAGCATGTCCGATGGCCAGTGCATGCTACAGGACTCGTGGACCGCGACGCTGGCCAGTACGTATCCCCAGGTTGCGCTGCCCGCGGACCACAGGATCCAGCTGTCCGGGTACATCCGGAGCAACGTGACCAACAGAGCGGAGCTGGTCATCAGGTGTCCGGAGGGCCACCCGAAGTGAACGCCACCTCGCAACAGGCCGAACCGAAAGCGGTGGCTCGCCGAATCGTCCTCGTACACCTCGGGGTCAGGGGGCGGTCTTCCCGTCACGGCCTTGAGCAGCGTCTGATAGCTGACCGCCAGCAGCGTCGCCTGGACCAGGGCATTGGCGGTATCCATCTCGCGCTGGGACTTGCCCAGGATCCCCACGCCGTAGAACGAGGACGCCAACAGCACCGGCGCGATGTACCCACCGTAGACGCCCGGCGCGCTGTAGGGCTCGAAACCCTGATGGCGCGCGAAGAAGTTGTGCAAATCGGTGTCCATTCCGCTCTGGACCATGAGCGGCGTCGCCCCGATGCCGCTCGCATGCAAGGCCAGATTCCAGCCGGTGAAGGACGAAGCCAGGTTTCGGCCCAGTCCGGAAAGGGGATGGGTTGGTGTCGACGGGGACGGCTTGGGGAGCTCCTCGCCGGCCAGACCATGGGCGCTGCCCACGCCGATGGCCAAGCCCCAGAGCATGGCCCATCCGCGCTTCATCGATGCCTCCCCGAGCCCTGCGGCGGGCGGTGACCAGCTCGAACTGACGGGCGAACGTTTGCCATGGGGTCGAGCCTAGCCGGGGCCAGTCGTTCGCGTCAGTGTCTGGCCTCATCAAATGCCAGGTGGGTCCGCACGAAATGCGGGTGCAAAAGCTCACCAAGCACCATGACACTTGTCACATCCACGGGGTTCGGGTGGGACAGGTGAAACCAAGAATGCTACCTATCCAGTATGCAGCTGGCAGAGTCGTCGCTGAAGCGCTCCGTGGTGCTCTCCGTCCTGCGCCTCTTCGCGGCCGTGCATGTGCTGTCCCTGGGGCTGACCGCGCTGTTCTTCCTCGGTCACCAGTCCCCACACCATGCAACCCTGGCGGTCCATGTGCTGTTGTTGGTGTACGTCGCCGTCCTTTCGAGCACCTGGGTCCCTGGTCTGCGCGATTCTCGCCCCTATGTTCCGGTCGTATTGGGCGTGCTGCTGGGTGTGCCGCTGCTGGGTCAGTCCCTGGCCTTGCATCAGGGCGGAGCGGCCTATCAGAAGATGGCCACCGAACTGGTATTGGAGCTGGTGGTTCCCCTGGTCATGGTTGCCTGGCAGCAGTCGTACCGCGCCGTGGTGACACTGACCCTGGCGACCGGTGCCGTTGACGTCGCGTTGGCGCTGTATGCTCCGATTCACGCCGAGCAACGGGATGTTTTCGTTCACCTGCTGCTCAGTCGCACCTTTGGTCTGTTGATTGTCGGCTACGTGGTGTCCCGCCTGGTCGGCGAGCAGCGTCGTCAGCACCAGGAGCTGGGGTTGGCTCACGCCCAGCTCGCGAGCCATGCGGCCAGTCTGGAGAGTCTGACCATCAGTCGCGAGCGCAATCGCATGGCTCGAGAGCTCCACGATACGCTGGCTCACACCCTGAGCGCCATTGCCGTGCAGCTGGAGGCTGCCCGTGCCGTCCAGCCGAAGGACCCCGAAAAATCCCGGACCTTGCTGGGCTGCAGCTGCCAGACCGCCCGGAACGGCTTGACCGAAGTGCGCCGGGCGCTATCCGAATTGCGGGCTACGCCCCTTGAGGATTTGGGACCGTTGTTGGCGATTCGTGGTCTGGTGGAGGCGCTCGCGGAGCGGACGGGTGTCATGACCGAGATGCATCTGCCCGACAAGTTCCCGGAGCTCCCGGCCACCGTCGAGCAAGGTGTGTACCGTATCGTTCAGGAGGCCCTGGACAACGTCGAGCGCCACGCTGGCGCCACAAAGGTCACGCTGACTCTGGAGTGTTCACCGGAACGGCTGGTCCTTCGAGTGACCGACGACGGTCAGGGGTTCACTCCGTCCGCGATGCCGCAGGGCGGCTACGGATTGCGAGGGATCCGGGAGCGAGCCCTGCTCTTGGGTGGCGTGGTGGAGGTGACCAGTCAACCGGGTGCCGGCACCAGCATCGTTCTCACCGTTCCCGTGGGAGCTTGAGCATGGCCTCGACGGATTCGCCCAACGGCCCAGGGAGTGCTCGTTCGATACGGGTGCTGGTCTGCGACGACCAAGACGTGATCCGCGAGGGGCTGGGGACGATCCTCGGCGCAGCGGTTGGCCTTCAGGTGGTTGCCACGGCCTCGGACGGCGCGGAGGCGCTGGCGCGGATCCCCGAGGCCCAGCCGGATGTAGTGCTGATGGACCTCAAGATGCCCGGCGTCAACGGCGTGCAGGCGACGCGGCAGATCCGAGAGCGTTATCCCCGCGTCAAGGTCCTGGTCCTAACCACCTACGACGCAGACGAGTGGGTCTACGACGCGATCCGCGGTGGTGCCTGCGGTTACCTCCTCAAGGACTCTCCCTCCGAGCAACTGGTGGAGGCGATCCGGGGTACCGCCGCTGGGAAGAGCTACGTCGATCCAGCGGTGGCGGGCAAGCTGCTCTCCCATGTCGCGTCCGAGCCGGGTGGGCCACGCCCGACCCTCCCACCGGACATCAGCGCTCGCGAGCGCGAGATCCTCTCACTATTGGCTCAGGGCCTGGGCAACGGCGCGATCGCCAAGAAACTCTTCTTGTCGGAAGGTACGATCCGAAACTACATGACCTCCATCTTCGCCAAGCTGGGCGTCACCGATCGAACCCAGGCTGCTGTGATTGCGTTGCGCCTGGGGTTGGGTTTACCGCAGCCACCAAGGTAGCGAGCCGGGCCCAATCCCCAGTCTGCGCCGAAAGAAAGGCCTTGCCTGCCCGCCGCAGCCTTCTGCTACTGTCCGGGCAGGATGGCACTTGCGGACATCTCAGGGCTCAGAGGGCTATCGGACCGAACCTTGGGTCTGCTGCGCAAGCGATTGGCGGAGCTGGGGGTGACTCGGCAAGCCGTGGGGTGCTACGGGCGCATCCTGGAGGGTATGCACCCCGTACTGCGCCCGCCCATCCGGCATTATCATCTGCGGCGTGAGGGCACCCCGCTCGCCGACGCGCTGCGGGCGCTCTTCTTCGCTGATCCAATCGCGCCCCAGGCTGCTCGAGTGGTTTTCGGATCCTTGCTCGGGGAGCTGCGCGATCACGGACTCTTGGTGGAGCGGGAGGGGGCAACGGTCTGTCCCTTCCTGGCCAACTTCGTGGATGACCTCATCATCTTCACCGACGATCTCAGCCAGGGTTCCGAGGCGGTCATGGGGGCGGGCTCCACGACGGCGAGCCTATTGCAGGCTGCCTACCCGCTCTCGCCGGTCCAAAGCCTCTTGGACGTGGGCACCGGGGCGGGAACCGGGGCGTTGTTGTTGGCGCGGCAAGCCGGACAGAGTCTGGGTACCGATCTGAACCCACGGGCTATCGCCCTGGCCGAGTTCAACGCCCGCTTCAACGCCATCCCCAACGCGAGCTTCGCCGTGGGTGATCTCTTTTCACCGGTGGCGGGTCGTCGCTTCGACCGCATCGTCTCGCAGCCTCCGTTCGTGGCATTCGACGAATCGACCGAGCATGCCACCTGGCTCCACGGCGGCAGAAGAGGGGACGAGCTGGCTCTGCGCTTGATCGCGGAGCTTCCCCAGTATCTGAGCGAAAGGGGGCGGGCCATCTTGTTGGTGGAATGGCCCATTGGTTCGGACGGGCCCGTGCCGGATCGGATTCGGCGGGCCCTGGGCGATGCCGCGGTGGATATCCTGCTGTTGCTCTGTCCGAAGAAGGACATCGACGATCACGTTACCTACTATGCCGCGGGATTGTTGCCCCAGTTGGGGCCCGAGTTCGAACGCCGCGTTCACGTCGGGCGGGAGCATTTCTTTCGCGCCGGGATCGAGGCGCTGCAGACCAGTCTGGTGGTTCTCAAACCCGCTGCGGCTCGCGTTCCCTTCACTTCCACCCTCGAGGTGCCCCGATTCGGTGAGTCGGAGCCGACCAGTTTGGCGCTGGAACGCCTGCTCGGTGCTCGGGATCTCTTGGCTCTGCCGGAGGCGGACTTCTTGGCAGCCCACCTGGTCATTCCACCGGGAGCGCGCTTCTCGGAACGGGACGACGGCCGGATTCAGGCCATCCTGCCCGAGAATCGTCTGGTCCAGCCCCTGGCCTGCTCCCGCGCATCGATTCGGTTGCTGGACATCGTCGCCGACTGTCCCACGGTGGGAGAGGCCCTGGGCAAGGCACCGGGGATCCTGGGTGCCACCACGCCGCGGGAGCGGATCCTGACCGGGATCCGCGAGGCGCTGGAGCTGGGTCTCTTGGAGATCCTAGTCGAGTAGGCGTCGTCGAGTACGGCGCTCAATCCTCTCGGCTGTTCTTGAGGATTCTCAGGCGAGAGCCAGCCAGGATTCGCGAGGGGTTCTCGATGCGGTTCCACGCGATGAGCCGAGCCTGCGACACGTGGAAGTAACGCGCCAGCTCGGAGAGGGTATCACCCGGTTTGATCCGGTATTGAATGGTGGCTTCGCGGCTTCGATTGCGCCGGTTCCGAGGCTCGCCGAAATAGGCAAACTCGTCCTTGGCGGGCTGTCGCTCGGTGCGCGAATCTCGCGAAGGAGCAGGATTCTTCTGGGCGACCCGACAGCTCGGATCCAGCTGCCCCGCGGAGGGGTCGCAGCGGTCTGCGGTGGTGCGCGCCGGGGCGGGGCGCACCGGCTCGTTCTGAGCCGCCACGTATTCGCTGTCCTGTCGGTCTTGGTTGGCGGCTGGAGCTGGTTCGGGTCCCGTCGGGTCCGCGAACTCCAGTTCCGGTCGTTCCGAGCTGTCGCTGCCCGTCTGGGCCAACCGGGTGCGCCAGTTGGTGTCCAGCTCGTCGCGTCCCCAATCGAAATCGGAGGCCACGTCCAGGTCGAGATTCTCCCGATCCTCGTGGTCCAACAGCCTTGGCAGCATGATCTTGGCCCGCGCCAGTCCCGTGGTGGGCAGGTGCACGACCACGTTCTTTCCCAGGTCCGGGGTCGTCTCGGTCTTGACCTCCGGGTTCATCTCCTTGATCCGGCGCAGGCTGGTTCCGGCAGCTCGCGCCAACAGCGACAGGCGCGTGCCGGGTGGAACCTCGATGGGCGCTCCGGACAGGGGGGGACGGGTCTCGGTACCGTCGAATCCGAAGTACTCCAGGTTGCGCAGGATGACTGCGACGGCCAGGATCTTTGGGACGTACAGGACCGTTTCCTTGGGCAAGGCGTCGGAGACCCGGCTCAGGGCGAAAAACTCGTCCAACCCCGTCTCGTCCATGCGGCGCAGCAGTGATTGATAGCCATAGTTGTAGGCCGCCAGAGCCAAGTGCCAGGAGTGGAACTGGCTTCTCAGATCGGCGAGGTGGGATATGGCAGCCTCGGTCGAACGCCACAGGCTGCGCCGCTCGTCATACTCGCTGCGTACGGTGAGGCCATAGGCTCGGGCGGTCTTGGGCATCAGCTGCCAAAGGCCCGTCGCGCCAGCGCTGGACACGGCGGTAGGCCAGCACCCGCTCTCCACGAACATCACGGCTTCCAGGTCGCGAGGTAGACCATGGCGTTGCAGGGCCGCCGACACCATGGGGCGATAGGCCCCGCTGCGTCGCAACCAGGTTGCGAACGTTTCGCGCCCCTTGGGACTGACCCCGAAATAGCGGATGTACTTGGCTACCCGCGCGTCCTTGGGGATGTTGATCTCCGGACGCACCAGGCCCTTCAACCAGTTGTCCGCCACCGGAACCTCGAACTCCGCAGACGGGACGACGTCGTAGCTCGGGAGCTCGCAACTGGCCGAGGGCGGTACCAGCGGCGAGCCGCTGCGGCTCAGCCCCAGCTCCGGAAACAGGTGTCCCTCGTCGAGCCTGAGCGCTCTGAGCTCGGCCGACTCCCCACTGGGTCTGCCCGGTGAAGGAACAGTCGCTGCCCGGATCAGACCGCCAGTCGGACTGGGGGGCGGAGTGACCAGCTCAGCGGCCAGCTGAGCCGGTTCCAGTTGGTTCGCTCCTCCCGCTCCGCGCACGCCGAGAGCGGGCGCCTCGGAGCCGGGCCTCTGACCTAAGATAGCGAAACCACTGAGTATTGCCAGCGGATAACCCAGGAGCTTGTCAGTACTCATCGGTGATAACGCACAATCACCTACTTGGGCCTACATTGGCAACTAATCGGACTCAGATCCCCGGGTCAGGTTGGCCGAGAACTGCAGGCCCTCCATCTCGAGCCTCCCGTGGCGGTGGGGAGCCACCGAGATCTTCAGGTGACCCGAGGCTTCGGTCACCGTCACCTCTGGCCCCACCGGAGCGGGATTGGGGAAGAGCGCCAGCAGGCGTTCCTGTAGACTCGTTGTTTCGGTTGCCCATTGGCCTTGCCGGGAAGCCCGCGCGTCCAGCTCTCGCGAGACCATGCGCAGGACGCGTCCAGCCAGGATCTGGTCGGCGAGCGTCGAGACCGGGGCTCCCAGATCACCCGCTGCATTGGTGGTGCGATAAAGGCTGGGGGCCGTTTCCAACCGCGCAGAATCCCGGTTCTTCACCGGCACCAGGCAGCTGACCCCGACGCGGGCCAAGGCATCCCGGTCGTCCTCGGTGGCCCAAAGGCGGGTGCAGATGGCTCGCTCCGTCTGTTCCTCGGCCACGATCCGCACGGTGAGGCCGCGCAGCACTCCCTCCGAGTCGCCCGCGAACGGATAGGGTTGTCCCTGCTCGAAGCAGCGGCGAAGGACCAGGCTGCCCAAGCCCACTCCGGCACCAACGAACCCCCAAGCTGCGATCGGGTCGCTTGGCTCCGTAACGGCCGCGCCCGTCGAATCGATCCGGAACGTCAGATCTCGCACGTTGATGTCGTTGGTCACCACACCCAGCCATCGGGCATGCTCGTCGGCTGCCACCGCCGCCAATAGCGTGCGTCTTGCCTGGCAAAGGATGGGTCTTTCCGCCGCAGCCGACGATGCTGACGGAGCCGCGTCGAACCACTCCTCACCGAGCGTCATGACCACCGGGGCGGACAAATCTGCTCCGCGGCGGGCCCAGTCGGACATCTGCTCTACAGCGCGCGGACTGGCGGGCAGGGACGCTTCGACCAGGATCAGATCCGGCGCCACCGACTCCAGCAGAGCTCCCAGCCGTTGCTCCGCGTCCTCGGCCAGATCAATCACATGGACCTGACAGTTCTTGCCAGCCCGAGCTGCGGCTACCAGCATCGATAGGCCGCGCCAGGCTCGCTCCAAGCGGCGATACTCGGGGTGGGCCAGGACTCGTCGCAACAGATCGTTCAGAGCCGCCGCGAGAGAGTGTTGCAGTGCCTCCGGTTCGTAACCGGTGGGCGCGGTGAGCTCTCGCTCCGTGGGAAGATCGACGCGACTTAGCAGGGAATCGATGAGGCAGTCGGTTGCGCCAAGGGGGCCCTTGCCGCCGGCTGGGGGCGGCAGGTTGGCCGGGGGCAGCAGGGGGCGCAGGTGTTCTGCGCGGGGACCCAACAGGCGCAACAGGGCAGAATGGAGCTGGTCGGGGCGATTGGAGGAGGTCCTGACGGCAGCCAGTGCGTCGGAAAGGCTGAGCAGGGCAGGGGAGGAGCGAACCAGGTTCTCGATGGAGAGGTGGTTGCTGCGCGACCATCGCAGATCGACCTTGAGCGAGCCCTGCTGCGACTCCGGGTCCAGCACGTCCACCTGGAAGCTCGGTGCCAACCGCGCCAAGAGCCCATCGACACCCTCTGCGTCGATCAGGTAGGTCGCCGCGGCCGACCGAGGTGACAAGGCGTACTCGACGCGTGGCTGCAGCTCTGCCACGTAGGCCAGGCGGAACGGGCACCATCCCGAGGTTGGTCCGTCCGGGCCGTCACTCGCGACGGTGGTTGGTGTCGAAGAACCGAAGGCAATGGAGAAGGCAGACCGGTCTGGGCCCTGGGGCATGGGACCGAGACGCTACCAGCAGATGAGCGAACCGGAATAGCCACATTCGGGACGCTGCATCAGCGCATACGTCATGCCCATCAGGAAGCCCGAGGCCAGACCCACGCCGGCGCCCAGCCACACCTGGGCCGGTTTTTCGTAGTCGCCAGCGTCGCGACCGATGGCGGTGAAGGTGGCGGCCACGGCCGGTACAGCGAGGTGACCGACCAGACTGCCCGCGTTGAACCGGCCGTCGCTCCATTTGGTCATATCGAACAGGAAGATGGCCCCACCCTGACCCAGTGCCGCAAAGGCGCCGAAGGTGTGTGTGGACAACATGCCGTACGTGCGGCACCCCGGCCCACCCTGGTTGTCCTCGTTACAGCCTGGCCGATATCCCTCGAATTCGTCCTTGAGCCAGTACTCGTTGAGTGCCGTCATCCCCACCAGGCTCATGGCTGGGGCCAGGACCGACACATGCCACCGGCCCTTCCACCCGACCGTGGCCTCCGGATCCGAGTAGAAGATGCGGGGCATGAGCAACTCCGTGCCGGCACCCACCAGAAGGCTGACCGTGGAGACGGTTCCCCAGTTCTCATCCCGATCCCGGCTGTTCTGGGCCCAAGCCGGGCTCGCCACCAAGAGGCAGACCAAAAAAACGAAGGGGAGTGTGTGTCGCATGGCTGACATTCCAATCCGGACGTGCCCTCGGGCAGGCCAAGCTTGTTCGACTGCTGGCCGCCTGGGCAACAAACCCACGTCGATCCCCCCGGGCTGTCTCCTCGTTGCTGCTGGGAACGAGGCGTGCGGGTCGATAGCCGTCATCAGCGAGGGGTGCTACCGCCGGGGGCCATCGGGGTGGGGTTCCGGGCGACGGGCGCCACTCCGGAGCTGGCGCCGAAGGACTGCTGATACGACTGGGCGAAATCTCGTCCGAACAGCACTCCAAACACCTGTTTGTCCTCGCTGGCGACGTCGGCGTGCAGCTTCTCGAACACCTTCCACAGGGATTTGTAGCGGTAGGGGCCGATCCCCAGGCCGTCCGGGTTGTAATGGGGATCCTGAGCCTTCCTTTCCAGCTCCTCCGGCGACAACTGGGCCAAAAGGGAGCGCACCCCAGTCATCACCCCGCTCAACAGCGCCACCTGGTGGATCATCAGATCCGCGAAGGTGTGCTCCACCTGGGCGAAGTCATCATTGACGGCCCGCCGCCAGTCCAACAGGGCCTGCCCCAGCTCCTGGGGGTTCTGCGCGCTGGCTACCGTCGACACGCCGACGGGCGCACTCGACTGACGACGCACCGCCATGTCCTGCTCGAATTGGCGTTGCCCATCCCGCAGCGGGATGAACGAGCGCAGAAACAGGTCCAGGACCTGTTGCAGCCGCTCGGCGAAGCGCACCAGGTCGGGCACCGACTCAAGCGGCCCAGCCCCCGGGCAGAAGTCGTTGGCCAGCTCGCGGATCCCCTGCAGTGCCACGTCCTCCAGCCGGTTTCTCGAGGACCGGTCACCACCCTGGGGGGGGACAGCAGCACCCTGTTGGGCGCACAGCTGCAAAAACTCGGGTTCTCGCCCCAGGGCATCCATTTGGCGAGAAAAGTCCCCGATCAGCTGGGCGCGGGACGTCACGGGGGCTCGATTGATCGCCTCGGTTATCGAAGCAAAAAGCTCGTTGTAGGCGGAGCGGTACTTGACGTAGAGGCCCCGGTGCTGGTCGGTGACCCCGCCCGCCGCGTCTGCCAGGGCGAGAGCCTGGGCCACGTCCATCGCGTTGACCGAGTTCAGAAAGTCGGTCACGCGCAAGGGACGGCGGTGCGAGGCGACCGGTGCGGCCGCGTTGTCGACGACCGCCGTATAGGTCCGAAACTCCAGGTTCAAGATGGAGAACTCGAAACCATAGGCCGCCAAATCGACGAGCTGATTGGCTGGCGCCCGCCCCAGCCCGCGCACAATCGTGCCATTGGTGCTGCCCAGATCCCTGAGGAACAGACGGCCGTCCTGCAGCTCCAGCACCAAATGAAACTGCGACACGAATGGAAAGTTCAACACCAGGTCGTTCAGAGCATTCCGCCCGACCCGGACCGGAAAAGCGGGAAAAACCCGGTCTTGGCTGGAACCATCGGAACGATTGGCAACGTGGATTCCAAGGCCCCAAGCCACGCGCGGACCCTATCACGCTCCCCCCCGGATCGCGCAATCTTTCGAGGCGCGCCTGGGGCCTCCAACAGGCGGGGAGCGCCGACCCCCAGCTACGGCAGGGCCGGGGGGTCGACCCGCGGTTTCAAACCCTGAACCGACGGCTAGCTGGGCGGGAAGCGCAAAAACATGGTCCACGACCCGGGCCTGTGCCGATAATGCGCGCGCGACGCGAAAGGGAAGTGGATGCTTACGGTCGAGCCACGATCACTACTCAAGAGACTCAGCCCAACCTGCACGCGAGCGCTGGAGGCCGCGGCGGGATCCTGCCTGACCCATCGGCACTACGAAGTGACGGTCGAACACCTGTTGGTCGCCCTGCTGGACGATCCAGAGAGCGACCTCAGAGCGGCCCTGGAAACACTTCGAGTCGATGTCAATCTGGCTCGGGAGGCGGTGGCTCGCTCCCTTTCCGAGCTGCGCAGCGGGAACGCGGGCAAACCCGTGTTCAGCTCGGCCCTGCTGGAATGGATACAAGAGGCCTGGTTGGTGAGCTCCGTCGAGCTTGGACAGACTCAGGTCCGCTCCGTTGGCCTACTGTCCCGGTTGGTGACCGCTCCCATGCGGTTCGTGGCCGCCCCCTGGCCGTGGTTGGAGAGTATCGACCGGGAGGTTTTGCGCAGGGACGCGCTGCTCCTGGCCTCGCGCAGTGGAGAAAACCTGCTGGCGGCCGCCGCACCCCAGGGTGGGACTGCCCCGAGCGGTGTGCGCGGCGAAGCCACGGCACTCGGGCGTTTCGCCACGGATCTGACCGAGCGGGCGCGCTCCGGGGACATCGATCCGGTGTTCGGACGCGAGCGCGAGATCCGGCAGATGATCGAGATTCTGGTGCGTCGGCGCAAGAACAACCCCATCATCGTCGGCGAGGCGGGGGTGGGCAAGACGGCGCTGGTGGAGGGGCTGGCTCGGCGCATCGTGGAAGGGACGGTGCCCGATGCCCTCAAGACGGCCCGGATCATGTCCCTGGATCTGGGGGCATTGCAGGCCGGGGCCGGGGTCAAGGGCGAGTTCGAGAACCGCGTCAAGGCGGTCCTGAACGAGGTCAAGGCCTCGCCGACGCCGATCCTGCTCTTCATCGATGAGGCGCACACCATGATCGGCGCAGGCGGGGCCCAGGGGTCCGGCGATGCCGCCAATCTGCTCAAGCCGGCTCTGGCCCGAGGCGAGTTGCGGACCATTGCCGCCACCACCTACAGCGAATTCAAGAAATATTTCGAGAAGGATGCCGCGCTGGAGCGCCGTTTCCAGCCGGTGCGAGTCGAGGAACCCTCGGAAGAGAACGCCATCGTCATGATTCGCGGACTGGCCCGCGAGTTCGAACGGGTGCACGGCGTGACCGTTCACGACAGCGCGGTCAAGGCGGCAGTCCAGCTTTCCAGCCGCTACATCAGTGGCCGTCAACTGCCAGACAAGGCCGTCGATCTGCTCGACACCAGTGCGGCCTTCGTCAAGCTGGTCCGGGCCGCCCCCCCCCCGGTCATCGAGGACAAGCGAGCCGAGGTGGCGGCGTTATCTGGGGCCATTGAGGCCTTCGACGCAGACGCTCGAGCCGGTCTGGACGTGGATGCCGAGGCCAGGGCCTCGGCCGTGGCACGGCGCGACGAGCTCGGTGCGGAGCTCGTGGAGCTGGAAGCGCGCCTTGGAGAGCAGCGAGGGCTTGTGGAGGCGCTGGACGCGGCGCGCAAAGCAGCTCCCGCCGCAGACCAAGCCCCGGAGCTGCCCGGCGCCGAGGTTCGCCGATTGGTCAACGACTGGTCGAAGGTTCCCAACGAACTGCGCCTGATGGCGGCGGACGTTGATGCGTCGGTGGTGGAACGGATTGTCTCCGACTGGACTGGGATTCCGATCGGCAACATGGTCAAGGACCACGCCGAGACCATCTTGAGGCTGGAGGATCGCTTGCGGGCCCGAGTCCTGGGGCAGGATCCGGCCCTTCAGGCCATCGCTCGGGAGCTCCGGGCCGCCCAGGCAGGTTTGAAGAATCCCGCGACGCCGTTGGGTGTGTTCTTGTTGGTGGGACCCAGTGGGGTGGGCAAGACCGAGACCGCCCTAGCGCTCGCAGAAGCTCTGTTTGGCGGGGAGCGCTTCGTCGTCACCATCAACATGAGCGAGTTCCAGGAACGCCACACCGTTTCCCGCCTCATCGGTTCACCCCCTGGTTACGTTGGCTACGGCGAGGGTGGGGTGTTAACCGAGGCGGTGCGTCATCGACCCTATTCGCTGGTACTACTCGACGAGGTCGAGAAAGCCGAACGAGAGGTGTTGAACATCTTTTATCAGGTGTTCGACAAGGGCATGTTGGCCGACGGCGAGGGACGCGTCATCGATTTCAAGAACACGGTGGTGGTCATGACGTCAAACCTGGCCACCGATCTCATCACCGAGGCGGCCCACCCCAGCCGCCCGGTTCCTCCCCTCGACGAGCTGGTCGAGCTGGTTCGTCCCACCCTGAGTGCGCACTTCAAACCGGCTCTGCTGGCTCGGATGAGCGTGGTCCCCTACATCCCCATTGGTCCCGAGGCCCTCGCCACCATCGTGCGCCAGAAGCTCTCCGCGGTGGGCCGCCGAGCCGAGAGAGTGCACGGCCTGCAGCTGACCTACGACGAACAGGTCATCCAAACCGTGATGGATCGCTGCCGAGAGGTGGAGAGTGGAGCCCGCAACGTCGATCACGTCTTGCGGCGCAGCGTTCTGCCCGTGCTTTCCCGGGCCATCCTGGAGCGCATGGCGGAAAAGGAGGCGCTCACCTCCCTGCACTTGGCCCTGGAGAAGGACCAGTTCGTGATCAAACCGGCGTGTTCACCGACGGAGCGCGTCGTGGAACCCAGCACGCCCCAGGACGAACACTCATGAATCCCAAGCTTCGTCTTTTGCTGCGGACAGGCGCCGGGCTGTTGGCCCTTTGCACCATCGGGTGCTCGTCGGGCGGTCCTGCTCCCAAGGCCGCTGAACCATGCAAGCTGCAGGTATTGACCTCTTCCATCATTGCGTCACCCCACATCAACCCCACCGAGTCGGGGGAGCCGCGGCCGGTCCAGGTGCGCCTGTATCAGCTCAAGTCCGACACCAGCCTGCTCAACTCCTCCTTCGAGGAAGTCTGGAAGGACGACAAGAAGGCCTTGGGAGAGGATCTGGTCAAGGTCGAACAGTTCCCGGTCTATCCCGACAGCCGAACCACCGTGAACATGGAGCGCAATCCGGAGGCGCAGTTCCTGGTCGCGGCGGGCCTGTTCCGCGAACCCAAGGGAAGAAGCTGGTACACCAGTCTGGAGTTGCCGCCCCCTCCCGGAGCCGGTTCCTGCGCTGCCAAGTGCAAGAAGGGCGAATGTGAGGGCAAGGATGGCCCCAACCCCCAATACTACTTCTGGATCGATGGTTCGACGCTGGTTGAAGGCTCGGACCACGCCGACGATTACCCCAAGGGTCGAGTGCACGACGCCGGGGACCTGAAGCCAGTAGCCGTCGAGGGGGCCTGTGCTCCCGCTTCCCCCGATCCAACCTGGGCCGCCCATCCCGCCAAGGACCAGGCCCGTTCTTCGCTATAGATATCGGACATCGCTCGGAACCTGGATCATGAACCTCAAGAAGCCTGTCTGGACTGAAGGTCTGTTCGTCACCCAGCACCACTTCCAACAGTTGAGTCAGTATCACGAGGGGTTGCTGGACGAGCGGGTCCGCGCCATCGTCCCGTACCCATGGGGCGTCCTGTCTCTTTCCCTGGACGAGCGGGCTCTCGGCAATGGACAACTGCGACTCGCCGAGCTCTGCGCCGTCCTGCCCGATGGGACTCCGGTGGCCTGTACGGAGAGCGACGGCGACGCTCCGCCGCCCCGCCCCATCGACTCGGTCTTCCCGGCCCATCTAGCGTCTCTGCCGGTGTACGTTGGGATCGCGCACCAGCGTGAGAACGGACCCAACGTGTTGCCAGAAGCTCAGTCTAGCCAGGCGGTCCGGTACCTGGAGCAGCAGGCTCGCGTCACTGACTTCAATACCGGGGCCAATGACCACGACGTCACCTGGGCGCGGCCCTCTCTGAGGCTGCTGGTGGGTGACGAGAGTCGTGAGGCCTACGACACCATCCAGATCGCCGAGCTCTGCCGCAATTCGTCGGGGATCATCGTGCTCAAGGAGAACTACGTGCCCCCGGTGGTCCACCTCCGGGCATCTGGTTTCCTGATGGACCGCTTCCGCCGAGTTCTCGCGGCCATGACCGCTCGGCAGCGCGGATTGATGGCTTCGCGTCGGCAACGAACCCTCGCCTCGGTCGAGTTCCAGGCCGACGACGCCATGAAGTTTTGGCTGTTGGACGCCCTGAACGAATCCATCCCGGTCTTTGCCCACCTCGTCGACAATGGCCTGTGCAACCCTGAGGCGGCCTATCTGGCCCTGGTGCGGCTGATTGGGCGCTTGTGCACCTTGGCCGTGGACGGGGATCCGAGTGGGTTGCCCAAGTACAACTACCTCGCCCTGGGCGAGGTCTTCGAACCGTTATTCGCCCGGGCGCTGGCCCTCATCGACGCCGTCATTGCCGAGCGCTACACCGAGATCCCGCTACAGAAACGGGATGATGGTATCTATCTGGGCCAGGTCCAGGACCCTCGCATCCTCAGGCAGGAGCTGTTCCTATCGGCCACCGGGGGTTTGCCCGAGGCCGATCTTCGGGACCGTCTACCCAAACTGTGCAAGATGGCTTCCTGGAACCAGATCGGCCCCCTACTGAACTCGGCCTTGAACGGAGCCCGGCTCGACGTCGAGTACCGCCCCCCCGGTGCGCTCCCGGTCCGGCCCGGGGTCATCTTCTTCCGTGTCACCAAGACGCCCGAGTTCTGGCCCGACATTCAGGGGACCGGAACCGTGGCGCTTTATCACCCGCTGGGCACCGGCGTGGAACTCGCCCTGTACGCCATCGACCCCCAATCGCTCTGAAGGAAGCCCCATGATCGAAGCCACCTACTGGGTTTGCTCGGACGCGCTGACACTGGCGGCGCAGCTGGGTCAGGCACAGGAGCTCCCGACCCCGGACATCCTGCGCCAACGCATCAACGCCCTCTTTTCCGGAATGGCGCAGCGCGGGAGACAGGTCAACCTCTCCGACGAGGATCTTCGTGACGCGACCTACGCCATTGCTGCCCTGATGGATGAGCAGATCCTGCGCTCTTCCTGGTCGGGGCGTACCGCCTGGATGAGTCAACCTTTGCAGCTCATCTACTTCAACGAGAACACGGCCGGGGAAGGGTTCTTCCAGCGCCTCAGTGCGCTCCAGCAGATGCCGGGCAAGGAGCACTTGGTCCAAGTATACTACCTGTGCTTGGCCCTGGGCTTCCAGGGCCGGTATGCCGTTCCGGGAGCGGGTGACGCCGCTGCTATTTGCGACCACGCCCGCAATGTGGTGGCCCGGCGTTTACCGGCCAGTGAGACCATCAGCCCCGCCGGGTATCCCCGGGGAGCAGCGGTCACTGGGCAGCGCCGGGTTCCTCCCTTGGTTGGGATTGGCATCGGGGTGTGCGCCCTGTGCATCCTGGTTTTCGTCACCCTCTGGGTGCTCAATTCGTCCAACGCTTCGGATGCGGTGGACCAAATGAACCGGGCTCGGGTAACCGCTAGCGCGAGCTGAATCGTCCGGTCGGGGTAAACCGTCATGTGGATTTGGATCGTAGCCGTTCTTCTTCTGATCTTGATCTGGGGAGGGTCCTGGGTCTTGGGGTTGCTCGACGTCGAGATCCCCATGAGCCTGTTGGTCATCGCCACCGTAGCCGTCGTGTGCTTGGTGGTGGGGGTGCTGGTGCTGCGCACCCTGCGGGCCCGAGCTCGGGCCCGGGCGCTGGAGCGCGAGATCATGAAACAGAGCGAGCGCCAGGCCGCCTCGGTACGTCCCGAGCGCCGCGCCGAGCTGCTCGAGTTGCAGCGCCAGATAACCCAGGGGATCAAGGCGCTGCAACAGACCAAGCTGGGCAAGAAACACGGCCGAAGTGCCCTGTACGCCCTGCCCTGGTATGCCATCATCGGTCCCCCCGGATGTGGCAAGACCACGGCGCTGAGGCATTCCGGGCTGAGTTTCCCCTTCGCCGATCCTCGAGGGGGCGGGGGTATCAAGGGCGTGGGGGGTACCCGCAACTGTGACTGGTGGTTCACCAACGAAGCCATCCTGTTGGACACGGCCGGTCGCTACGCGACCGAGGACGACGACCGGGACGAGTGGTTCGGTTTCTTGGATCTGCTCAAGAAGTACCGCCCCAAGAAACCCTTGAACGGACTGTTGGTCGCCATTGCCGTGTCCGACCTGGTTCAAGCCAACGAAGAGCAGATCGCTGCCTACGGGGCCAAGCTTCGCGCCCGCATCGACGAGATCATGTCGCGTTTGGAGACGGTGTTACCCGTCTACCTGGTGCTGACCAAGACCGATCTCTTGGGAGGGTTCAGCGAGTTCTTCAACGAGCTCCGAAAGAGCGAACGCGACCAGATCTTCGGAGCCACCTTCCCCATCACCGGCTCGCCCATTGCCGATCCGGGGGCCGCCTTCACCGAGCAGTTCGATCAGCTGACCAGCGTCCTGCACGCTCGAGCGGTCCGCATCATCGGCGAGGAACGGTTCCCCCACAATCGTCCCCGGATCCTCCAGTTCCCCCTGGAGTTCAAGGCGCTTCGAGCCAACGTCGAGGACTTGGTGCGCATCGTATTCGCGCCCAACACCTTCCAGGAAAGTCCCCTGTTCCGCGGCTTCTATTTGACCAGCGGCACGCAGGAGGGGCGTCCCATCGATCGCGTGATCGGTGGCATGGCTCGCGCCTTCGGGCTTCAAGTGGGAGAGGTGGGGCAGGAGCCGCGCGAACCCAAGAGCTATTTCGTCACCGATCTGTTCCGCCGGGTGGTGTTCCCGGATCAGAACATCGCCGGGGCAACGGAACTTGCCATCAAGCGCCGGGTCCTGACGCAAGCATTGATCGCTGGCGGATTGATGCTCTTTGGTGCACTCCTGGCCATCCCGGCGGTCTTCACCTACGCCAACAACCGGGAGCTCAGCGCCCACACCGCCGCCGTCGCGTTGGCCGCCACGCGAGTTCCGTGGGCCGGGGGAGCTCCCCCGGTTGGCGAGGTGCCCAAACTGGACGCGCTTCGCGACAGCGTCGCGCAGCTAGCCTCCTACGAGAAGGATGGCGCTCCGTTGCGTCTGCGCTGGTGGATGTACACGGGGGACGAGCTGTACACCCCGGCGCGGGATGTGTTCGTTTCCATTCACGACAAAAACCTCTCCCAACCGGTGCGGGAGCGGGTGCGCGCCCAGCTCAGCGGCATGTCCCAGATGGGCACCCTACCTCCCGACGAGTTCCGCCCCAACTACGACGCGCTCAAGTTGTACTTGATGATGGGGATACCGGAGCGGCTCGACGAGGAATGGGCCGCCATGCGGTTGGGCCGAGAATGGAAGGCGCTGGCCCGCGCCGCGGAGCCGGCTGCCGCCCCCATGAAAGCCAATCTTTCGTACTATGTCGGGCTGGTCAAGCGCAAGGAGGCCCCCAGTTGGAAGCTGGACGAGGCGGTGGTCACCTCCAGCCGGGCGGTGCTGCTCAGGGCCCCGCGCCTGGAGCGGCTGTACGAGATCCTGGTGCGGGACGCCAACCAGGAGGTCCCGCCGATTCGCCGCCAAGACGTCTTCTACGGCGCCGTGGCGCCCTTCGTGACCTCCAAGGACGAGGTGGTGGTGGAAGGTGCCTACACCAAGGAGGGCTGGCAACGGGTGCGGCAGTTGCTCGGAGCTCAGCAATCTCGACTGGCGGACGAGGGATGGGTCCTCGGCCAAGAACGAGATCTGGTGGCCGGTGAGATGAACAAGCAGATTGGCGAGCTCCGGGACCTCTATTTCACTCGCTACACCCAGGCCTGGGTGGACTTCCTCTCGGACATGGAGGTTCGACAGCCGGAGAGCGCCATGGTCTCCCTGGACGAGCTGCAAGCGCTCAGTGAGCCGGTGTGGCCGTACCAGCGCCTGTTGCGCGCTCTGAATGACAACGCGGTGCTGGACGTCGAGGACGACACCCCGACCCTGGCCGATGGTCTGGTGGACAAGGCGAAGGCGTTGGCCGAGAAGAAGCTGGCCGAGAAGAAGCTCATCGATGCCGGGGCACCACCTGCCAAGAAGACCCGCAAGATGTCACCGGTGGAGAAGGCCTTCTTGCCCATGCTGGAGTTCGCGATTCCGCCCGCCAGCGACGCCAAGGCGGACGCAGCCCCCACCGGACTGTCCCAGTATCAGCAGCTCTTGGCCAAGCTGGTGGGGGTGCTCACCGATCTTCGGGATTCCGAAGCCGGGCCCGACACCAGCAAGCTGGCCACCGAGTTCGAGCAGGCATTCCGTGCCACCAGCTCGCTGTTGACCACGCAGAACGGCTTCACGCGGCCGCTGTTATCACCGTACCTGATGCGTCCCATCACCGGTGCCTGGAGCGGCGTGGTCAAGGATGCGGGCGGCGCTGCCAGCGGTCTGTGGGAGACGACGGTGTGGGAGAAGTGGCATGCCAGCATCGAGGGACACTATCCCTTCACCCAGTCCCCCAAGGATGTTCGGCTCGAGGACTACGTGGCCTTCTTCCAGCCGGAAAAGGGCCTGTTGTGGGCATTCTATCGGGACAACCTGGGCGGTTCTCTCAAGCGAGTTGGCGACTCCTTCCGACCGACGCGTCGCTTCCAGGCCAGCGCCAGCTACACACCAGATTTCGTCAACAACTGTCTGGAACGGGGTACCCAGATCGTGAACGCCACCTTCCCGCCCAATAGCCCTGATCCGGTCGTGGCTTTCGACATCAATCTGCACTCGGTCAGTCCGGACGTGGCAGAGGTTCATCTGGAGGTCGACGGAGCTTCCAAGATCTACAAGAACACTCCCGAGGAATGGTTGAGCGTGGTGTGGCCGGCCAAGGACGCCAAGTCGCGCGGGGCCAAGGTGAGGATTCGCGGCTACAGCGGCCTGGACGAGCAGATCGTCCGCGAGGGAGACTTCGGCTTGTTCCGGTTGATTGACGCCGCCAACAAGATCGAGGCCGGCACCGCGGGCGGAGTCCCGGGTGCGGAGCGCACTCAGGTGGCGACCTGGTCGCTTCGCTCCCAGGGGGTCGAGTTCAAGCTCGATCTCCGTCCGGTTCGGGCCAACGTCGCCATCTCCTCCGAGGTGTTTCGCGACTACCGGTGTCCCCGGGTGATCGCCACCGCGGGGAACTGACATGCTCGGCTTTACTCGGCGCCAGGGTCCCGCTCGCGATCTCGGATTTGGTCTGTTCGGCAAGATGCCGGCGGTCGCCGACTTCCTTTCGGTGGGCCCGCCCATGGAGGCGGTGAGCCATCTGACCTCCTGGATGGAACGAGGGATCAGTTGGACGGCAGAATACCGGGCCGATCTGATGGCGGCGCTCGGTCCGAACGATGCCCGTGCCTTCGTCTTCTCCACCAACGCGGACAAGCCGGACGGCAAGGTCGCAGTCGGCCTGTTGGGCCCCAGCCGCGACGCGGTGGGAAGACTCTTCCCCCTGTCGATCTACGCTTCCTGTCAACTGGGGGACGACGTCGAGCAATTCCCTATGCTCGCGTTGGCGGCTGGCGACTTTTTGGAACGGGCGATGGATGTCCTGACCGGCGCGGCGAGCGGGCGTGATCCGCGCCCCGATGTGGCTGGTTTTCAACAGGGTCCCAGCGCCAATCTCTCCAGCGCTTGTGACGAGTTCCAACAATGGGCCGGACAGACTCGTCCTTCGACGGTGTGGCAGGCCGTTTTCGGGCCGGACAGTTCAGACCTTCCCGAGAGGGCGTTGGTGATGCTCTTGGAGGTGGTTCGTCCCCTTCGCAATCAGGAGCAACCTCGCACCAGTCTGGGTCTGCGCTTCCCCTTGGGGACCGGGGGTGTCGGTGCTGCGGTGTTCTGGATGGAGGTCGTGCGTCGGGCCATGGGTTGGAAGCGCACGGTTCCCTGTGCGTTTTGGCACGCCCATCCGGACTCCGGTCAGCTGGTGTTGGCGCTCGGCGAGCCGCCCCCTCGTTGGTTGGCGGAGCTGTATCGTCCCGACCAGAACAGTGAGTCCCTGTGCGACGTGGCGGAAAGTTCGATCAAAGGAGAGCTGACCCCGGCCCTTCGCGCCGCGATCCAAGCCGACGAGAGCGTGGCAGCCCTGTTGGCTGCCCTGTAGAAAGAGGGAGGCGGTCATGACCAGCGAATACGAACAGCGGTTGATGGAGTCGGTTCAGAGCTACTGTCAGCCACTGGCCGGGGATTCTCCGGCCGGCGCCGACGTCTCCTACGACCCGCAGTTCGAGGCAGCCAAAGCCGAGATCGACAAGCTGACTGGATTGTCCGGGGACCAGCCCGATTGGCGCGAAGTGGTATCAATCGCCGATCGCATCACCCGGGAGACCTCCAAGGACTTTCGCCTGTTGGCCTGGTCGACCGTAGCGCGCTTCCACGCCCAGGGGCTGCAGGGTCTGGGCACCGGGCTGGCCATCCTGCGCGGCGTGTCAGAGACCTTCTGGGAGCCCATGTTCCCGCCGGTGCGCCGCGCCAAGGCGCGAGCCAACCTCTGGGACTGGATGAATGAGCAGGTCGCCGCCCTGTTGCAGCCCATCGAGCCCACCGCAGCGGATGGTGATGCCTTGCGGACCGTCCAATCCCTCTACGACCAGCTCGACTCGCTCCTGTCGGACAAGCTGAAGGACGCCTACTCCGGGCTGGGAGTGCTTCGCTCGGTGCTGCGCGACAAGGTGCGCGCCATTCCGGCCGAGGTAGTGGAGGCGCCAGCGGCCCCTTCGCCCTCGCCGGAATCGGTGGTCGCGAGCCCCGCTGCGACGCGAGTCGATTCCGTTCAGAGCGCCGCTTCGGCTGGTTCCGCCGTGGCCGCCGAGGTGCCTGCCATGTCGGGCCCCGACGATGTGATGCCCGCCCTTCGGACCCTGGGCAAGAGCGTTCAGGAGGCGGCCCGTCACCTGCGACGCGCCGACCCAGCCAATGCCTGGGCCTATCGGCTGCAGCGCACTGGGTTATGGATCGCGGTCAAGGCGCCACCGCCGGCGGAGGCCTCCCGGACACGGATTGGGCCTCCCCCCGCCGATCTCAAGAAGAAGCTGGAGGCCAAGATGACCTCCGAGCAGTGGATGGATCTATTGGCCAGCGCCGAGGACGCTACCGGTACCTCGATCTTCTGGCTCGATCTGCACCGATACGTGGCTCTGGCCATGGACCGGCTGGGCGCCTTGTTCATCGAAGCGCGTGCCACGGTCGGCCGGCAGCTGGTGGTCTTTCTCGAGCAGTGCCCCACGCTGCCCAAACTCTGTTTCTCCGACGGGACGCCCTTCGCGGACGCCGCCACCCAATCGTTCCTAGAAGAAGAGCAGTCCAAATTGGCGGGTGGTGGGGGGGGCAGTTCGGCGGGCGGGGGCTCCAGTCGTGGCAGCGAGGAAGACGAGGAGCTCCGGCGGCGGTTCGAAGAGGCGCGGGAGCTGGTCTCCTCCGGCAAGCTGGTGGAGGGTCTGGCCCTGGCGGCCCAGCTCTCGGCTCGTGCCGCCGACGAACGGGCTCGTTTCCGTGGCAAGCTGGCCCTGGCCGAGCTGGCGCTCAAGGGTGGCAAGGCGGAGGTGGGCCGTCCCATCCTGGAACAATTGTTGGACGAGGTCGTAGCGCGACGTCTGGAGGAATGGGAGCCAGGTCTCGCGGCCGCCGTCTGCTCAGGATTGGTATCGGCTCACCGCGCCCTGGGGGTCAGCCTGGATCAGCCGGAGCTCAAGGGACTTTACGACCGCCTGTGTCGTCTGGATCCAGCCAGCGCCCTCCGATGGTCCGGCTCCTGAACCGGTCCAGATCATTCGTTCTCTCGACCTCGACACCACGGTCGTGGTAGGGACGGTCTCGTTTCCACCTCAAGACAGGGGAGTTCTGCATGGCAAAAGAGGGCTCGGTTGCGCCACAAGAGCGCGTCAACATCACCTATCAGTCAAGTACCGGCAACGCTCAGCAGGAGGTCGAGCTTCCGCTGAAGATGCTCTTCATCTCGGACTTCACCGGTCGAGCGGACTCGCGTCCCCTCGAAGAGCGCAAGCCCATCAACGTCGACAAGGACAACTTCCAGCAGGTGTTGGGGGAACAGAACCTGTCCATCTCCATCCAGGTTCCCAACAAGCTGGCGGACGATGGGGGCGAGTTGCCGGTGGCACTGAAGTTCAAGAAGCTCAGTGACTTCGGCCCCGACGCCGTCGTCGAGCAGGTTGCGGAGCTCAAGAAGCTGATGGAGCTTCGTTTGGCACTGACCAGTTTGAAGGGGCCGCTCGGAAACGTTCCTGCCTTCCGCAGGAAGATCCAGGCCCTTTTGCAGGATGCAGATTCACGGTCCAAGCTCCTCTCGGAGCTCGGTCTCACCAAGGAAGCGGGAGGCTAACGTGGCGGACGAACAAGTTCAATCCCAAGGATCGGCTACAACCACGGTGGCGGGCGGCTCGTTGCTGGAGGAGATCCTGAGCGAGACCAAGCTCTTGCCCTCAGACGACGGCTACGAGATTGCTCGGCAGGGTGTGGAGCTGTTCATCACCGAGATGCTCAAGCCCACCCGTGCCCAGGAGAAGGTGGACCGCGCGGTGGTGGACGCGATGATCGCCGAGATCGACGCCAAGCTCTCCAAGCAGGTGGATGCCATCATGCATCACCCCACCTACCAGAAGCTGGAGAGCGCCTGGCGCAGCTTGAAGTTCACCATCGACCGCACGGACTTCCGCGAGAACATCCGGGTGGAGATGCTCAATTGCTCCAAGGACGACCTCATCGCCGATTTCGAGGACGCTCCAGAAATCACCAAGAGCGGGCTGTACAAGCTAGTGTACACCGCCGAATACGGGCAGTTCGGCGGCAAGCCCTACGGCGGCGTGTTCGCAGACTTCGCTGTCACCGCGGGACCCCAGGACGTTTGGCTGCTTCAGAATTGCGCGGCGGTGTCCACCATGGCCCACGCCCCGTTCTTCGCCGCGGCCGGCCCCCAGTTCTTCGGTGGCAACGACTACCTGGGCGTCCCCAACCTCAAGGATCTCAAGAGCATCTTCGAGGGGCCGCAGTACGCCAAGTGGCAGAGCTTCCGTGAATCGGAAGACTCACGCAGCGTGGGCCTTTGCATGCCCCGCTTCCTGTTGCGCCTGCCCTACGGCGAGAAGACCACTCCCGCCAAGACCTTCGGCTACGAAGAGGACGTGATCGGTCAGCACGACGCCTACCTGTGGGGCAACGCCGTGTTCGCTATGGCCACCCGCATCGCCGACAGCTTCGCCAAGTTCCGATGGTGCCCCAACATCATCGGGCCGCAGGCGGGCGGCACGGTCGAGGATCTGCCCTTGCACCAGTACGAGGCCATGGGCGAGATCCAGACCAAGATCCCGACGGAAATCCTGATCTCCGAGCGGCGCGAGTTCGAGCTGAGCGAAGAGGGGTTCATCGCCCTGACCTTCCGCAAGGACTCCAACAACGCCTGCTTCTTCTCGGCCAACAGCGTGCAGAAGCCCAAGACCTTCGGACAGTCTCCAGAGGGTAAGGATGCGGAGCTCAACTACCGCCTCGGCACCCAGCTGCCCTACATGTTCGTGGTCTCCCGGATTGCTCACTATCTCAAGGTGCTGCAGCGCGAGCAGATCGGTACCTGGAAGGAGCGCGGCGATCTGGAGGTCGAGCTCAACAAGTGGATCAGCCAGTACGTTGCGGACATGGACGCGGTAACCCCGGCGGTCCGTGGTCGTCGACCCCTGCGCAAGGCCCAGATCACCGTCGAAGACGTGCCGGGCAATGCCGGCTGGTACAAGGTGGACATGAAGGTTCGTCCCCACTTCAAGTACATGGGGGCCTTCTTCACCTTGAGCCTGGTCGGTAAGCTGGACAAGGAGTAACCAGCTCCCTTCGGTTTGCTAGGCGAACGGGATCATGCCTTCGGGTGTGGTCCCGTTTTGTTTTGGGCGGCGCAGTGTACGGCGTGTTGACGCCGCCGGTCTAACGGCGCGTTTCACGGCGCGGCGGCGTTGCGCGTTGCACGTTTCACGGCGCGGCGGCGTTGCGCGTTGCACGTTTCACGGCGCGGCGGCGTTG
>CAZYKT010000019.1:95244-97284 GCA_964648165.1 uncultured Polyangiaceae bacterium
CGCGTTGTACGTTTCACGGCGCGGCGGCGTTGCGCGTTGTACGGCGTGTTGACGCCCGAGCTTTCGCCGTGTGATCGCGGGCGCGCCGCGGCCCCGTGTTCCGCGTCGTGGCCAAGCCGCGGCCCCGTGTTCCGCGTCGTGGCCAAGCCGCGGCCCCTTACAGTTCCTGGTATCCGCCCGGGACTACGAAGGAATCGTCGCGGCCCGACACCGTCAACACCCCCCAGCAGGCCAACTTGGAGGAGACCGCGAAATCGAGGACGTCGTCAACGCTTCCGATGGGCCCCAGAACGGCCACGTTGGAGCGGTGCACTCCCCAGGACCCCTTGCCGTGCTGCAACAGGGCCTCGTGCAGATGACGGCCTGCCTCCGGGGCGGAGGGCAGGGTGGCGACCCTCAGGCGCGAGCTCCCTTCCGAACCGGGAATGTCGACGTACACCAGATCGGTCCGGGCCCGCTCCACGGTGAAGGCGAGCCCCTGGCTCCGCAGGTGGGCATAGAAGCTTTCGGCGTCGATGGGGTCATACTCGGGGTCGAGGTCGAACCCCTGGCAGGCCCGGGGCAGCAGCCGCACGTCTCCCAGGCTGGTGCTCGTCGAGCTTCGGCCCAAATCCTCCGGATCCATGTCGCGCACCCAACCATCCAGCTTGCCGGTCGCGGAAGCATGAAGGTCGGTGGATTGGGTGGTCGTCGAGACGCTGCAGCCGAGACCGATCAGCGCCACACTGCACAGCAAGCACTTGAACATCGCCGTTTTCAGCTTACACCTTTGCCACGGCCAGGCAGAATTTTCGGGGTGGGTCCGTCGACGCCGACGCTCGGGGTCGATCGCCGGTCCATCGGGGGTCGCGGCCGGCCCCGCGCTGCAACAATTTGGCTACGAAGAGCCAGATTGACTAGCCTTACCCCTGTCATGGTCCATTCACCCCCAAGAGCCGCACCCTGGGCCGTTTTGGCCCTGTTCCTCATCGGCTGCGGCGGGCCGGATCCGAGCGCATTTCGCAATCGCACCTTCTACGAGTACGGCGGGATGAGCACCGGTGTGGACATGAACCTGATCGAGCGGGACTATCCCCCGCTGCACGACTGGGAGCCCAAGTACCGGGGGGTGGCGGTCTTGACCGGGATCGTTCGTTTCTCGCGGCCCCGGTCCTGGGTCATCCGGCGCGCCAGCATCGAGCCCCAGGAACGCTACATCGAGTATGTCTCCCCCTCTCAGGTGCTCTTCTCCATCTATGAACGTCTGGAGTCTCCCTGGGATCCCTGGCGGGTGCTCTTGAGCCGCTACGAGAAGGATCTGAAAGAGGAAGGCGGGCAGCTCTTGAGCAAGCCGTTCCCCTTCGCCTCTTTCAATGCCCAAGGGCGGGAGTACGTCGTGGAGCGTGGAGTGCCCGCCCCCAAGATGCCCTTCGTCAATCGAAGTCGCGAGATCCTGCTGCGGAGCGACCACCGGATCGTCTTGGTCCAGATCGTCCACCAGGGTCGCTCCCCGGCGACGGTGAGCCGTGAGGTTCTGCCCGCGCTGACCTCCATGCAGGTCCTTTAGGTCGGCTCGAGGGGCGGGGTCCGGCGGAGTCCGCAGGAGGAGGGGACGCGGGCGTGGGTGGGTCCGGCAGGATCCGTGGGAGAGGCGCACGCGGGCGTGGGTGGGTCCGGCAGGATCCGTGGGAGAGGCGCACGCGGGCGTGGGTGGGTCCGGCAGGATCCGTGGGAGAGGCGCACGCGGGCGCGTACAATTGATATTGCATTAACCAATTTCGCGACGAGAGATCCCTCGCTGCAAAGGCCTGCAAATTTCGGTCACGCCGCGGGCGCCGGTGCCCTGCTGGCGGGGGCTGTGCGAGGAGACGTGTCCCCCCGGCAGGGTCCGTGGGAGAAGCGCACGCGGGCGCATACAATCGATATTGCATTAACCAATTTCGCGACGAGAGACCGCTCGCAGCGAGGACCTCCAGAGCCTGATGAGGCTGCCGCTGCGCCTGAACCCCTCGGCACCCCGAGCCCTCGGCACCCCGAGCCCTCGGCACCCCGAGCCCTCGG
>CAZYKT010000019.1:97384-99897 GCA_964648165.1 uncultured Polyangiaceae bacterium
CCCTCGGCACCCCGAGCCCTCGGCACCCCGAGCCCTCGGCACCCCGAGCCCTCGGTGCGTGGTGAAGCCCCTCGCTCCGCCGCGCCTCAGTACGCCCCTTCCACTCCAATCGACGGCACGGCAATCGGACCTTCTACGTCTCCGTAACAGGACACCGCGTCACAGCGTAGGTTCATCATCTCCTTGTTCAAGGTGGTGTTGAGCATCTCGAAGGTCAACGCCCAGTAGGCCCCCGAGTCTTTGAGTGGCCAGCGCTTCTGCAAACGCAGATCGAGCCGCCAGAAGGGGTCGGTGCGCGACTCCTGGGCGCGCTCGTAGACCGCATCGTTTTGGGGCGTCGTCGCGTCGCCGGGGCGATCCACCATCACCTCGTCCGGCTGCGCCGGCCGCCCCGAGTAGACCACCAGGCGACCGCTGCTGCGCCAATTGCGCCCCAGGTTGAAGGCCAGCGCGGCCTGAAAGACATGGGTGCGATCGAAGGCGGCAGCAAACACCTGGGTACCCAGCCGACGTTGGGAGCGCGACAGTGTGTAGGCAACAAATCCCCCCACCCGTTGGGCGAGGGAGCGTCGCAGCAACAGCTCCACACCCTGGGCGTGCCCACGGAGTCGCGAGTAGCTGTCATCGGCGTCGGTGTTGATCAGGCTCAGCTGATCGGTCAGGTTGTAAAAGACGTTTTCGAACACCGTAACACTGGCGGTCAGGTCACGGGGCAGATCGGTCTCCACTCCCAGGCTGTTCTGAACACTCCATTGCAGCCCCCCTCCCAGATCCGAGATCTGGAGCCCTGGGGTCGGGACCACGAAGCTGGGTGTCTGGTGTGCGATCCCGATGGCGTGCAACAACCGCCACTTCTCGTGTAACGTCAGGGTGCTAGACAGTCGCGGATCGATCCCGTAGGCATGGTCCATTCCGCTCGCGTAGTGGTCGAGCCGCAATCCGGGGACCACCGTGAGGCGCGACCATGGTCTGAGCACCACGTCCGCCCAGAAACCGTGGACCCGGTCGGTGCGCTCCGGCAGCAGCTCTTCGGCATCGTTGTCACCGATCGCGTCGTCGTCGTAGAGGGACGTCTCGTACACATCCAGCCCAAAATCCACGCCGTAGCGCAGTTGTGCCGCTCGGCTCAGACGGGTCACCCCCTCGGCGCGTACCGCCCAAAGGTAATCCCGCAGAGCCAGGTCCTCGCTGGAGCCCGTCTGATCGAGACCCACCGTCGTGGCGATCCGGATGCGCGAGTCGGCATTGAAGCGCCGGTCGTAGCGCAGATCGATACGATGGAACTCGGTTCCCACGTAATCCTCGTTGTCGTGGTGTTCGTCGTACGCCACCTGGTCGAAGGAACCAAACGCCATCACGCTGGCCGTATCCTTGGCCCCTATCGGCATCACCAACTTGCCCTGGTAGTCCCAGTATTGAAGGGACACGTCGGGCGCGAACAGCGACACCATCGCCGCGGTGTAGCTGTAGCGTCCGCCGACCGCGAAAGCCCCGCTCCCCACGGGACCCTGCACCAGGGCCCCGCTGTCAACCAACCGGATGCTGCCCTGCCCGTGCCACTCGGGAATGGGGTCTTTCGACTCGGCTGCTACGATGGCCCCCGCGAAACGACCATAGCGCGCAGGATAACCGCCCGGGTACAGATCGACGCGGTCGACCAGCGCGGGATGCACCACTCCGGGTCCCAGTGCCATGTGATAGAGCAATGGCACCCGGACTCCATCGAAGAAGAAACCCTGATTGCCGGGCGGCGCGCCGCGCACGTAGTAAAACGGCAAACCGGATATCAGCGGGGTCACGCCGGGTAAGCCCTCGATGGCGCGAAACGGATCCCCGAACGCCCCCGGCATCTGCTCCACGTCGGCTCGTCCCAGGGAGACGGCGGTCGATTCGGGACGTTGCCCCTGCACGACGACCTCCAGCACCTCGGGTGACCCCGGCAGAGGCTCGAGCCTTGGCCCTTTCTTGGGTGTTGGGGGCGGCGCAGTAACGACCGCCGGCGGCTTGCCGTCACCCTCCCCAGGCTGGGGCAACGGTGGCGTGAAGCGCACCAAGAATCGGATGCGGGCCGCCGCCGGCTTGCCTGCTCGTTGAGCCGGCGCGAAAAGCCAGCGGTCCACCGCTGCCAGCACCGCACCTCGGTACGGCTCGTCACCCTCCAAGACCACCGCGTTCTCGACCCTCCCATCCAGGCGCACCGTCAGCTCCAGCAACACGATCGCCGCTTGCTCGGCGCCCTGGGGGAACGACACCGAAGTCGAGAGAGCACGGGGCATCACCACCGCCGCCGACGGCCCCGCCGTCGTGCTCGCCGCGCTCGTGCTGGGCCCCGCCGTCGTGCTCGCCGCGCTCGTGCTGGGCCCCGCCGACGGCCCCGCCGTCGTCCTCGCGCTAGATGCCGCGTTCGCTGCCGCGCTCGGCTGGGCTGGTTCGGCCACGTCATCGAACCTGACCACGTCAGCCAGACTTGCCTCGGCCATCGTCAGCCCCGCCAGACCGAGAGCGACGCCGAG
>CAZYKT010000020.1:0-19802 GCA_964648165.1 uncultured Polyangiaceae bacterium
AAGCCGGGAATGACGCTCACGATCGAGCCAATGATCAACCTGGGGACCTGGAAGGTCAGGATCCTCGACGATGAATGGACGGCCGTGACCCTCGATGGTCGCTTGTCAGCACAGTTCGAGCACACGATCCTGGTCACGACAACCGGCGTGGAGATCCTGACCGCTCGAGGGGCGCGCCTGGCGAACAGTGAGCTGTTCCCTGGGTATTTTCCCGACTAGCGCGGGTTGGAGCAGACGCCGCGGCAACGGAACCCCTTGCCCAAGAGGAGCCTCACGGGTCGGCAGGGGCTAAAATCCGACGATTGTCGAGAGGATCGCCTTGACGGATACTTGCCAGCGCGACTAGCGTGCCGACTCGGATGCTCAGGGGACGTCGGCCCCAGATCGACAGGCCAGTTGGCCCTCTGACATCCATGTGTCGGAGCGCTGGAGATACGGGTACGTAGTCACGTCGATGTCGGCCAGGAAGAAGGAAGCGGCCCCCAAGAACAAGGGGCGACGGACGAAGGCTGGGCGGAAAGCCCGCGTCTCTGCGGGGGTTTCCCCTTCGGGGGCGCGTGACCGCGCCAAGAAAGCTCGTTCTTCGGGCAAGGCAGCGGTGAACCAGAAGAAGACGACCAAGGCGAAGGCCGGTGCCTCGACCAAGAAGCGCCCGACTGCCTCGGCGCCCAAGAAGCTGAGTCGAGTGGCAACAGTGAGCCACCACAGGTCAGCCAAACCCGCTGCCCGAGCCGCCAGACCCTCGAAGGGCACGCCAAAACCCTCGAAGAAGAACACACTCCGGCCGTCAGGGACTCGGCGTGTTGAGCGCAGTTCAAAGAGTCGTTCCAAGACCCCGGCGCGGCCCACGCGGCGTCCTTCCAGCCAGAGTCGTGCGACCGGAGCGGAGCGCTTGCGGCAGAATAAGCAGCGCGAGGCGGCACGCCGCGCGCAGGCCGCCCTCTTGGCCAAGAAGGCGAAAGCCCGAGAGGTCGAGAAAAGGCGGCGTGATCGAGAGCGCTTGCTCGACCAGAAACGTCGGGAGCGGGAGCGCAAACGAGCCGCGCTTCAGGCTGAAGCCGCTCGCCGAGCCAAAGAGAAGGAGCGCGCTCGCATCGAGGCCCAGAAGGCTGCCGAGAAGACCGCCGCCCGCAAGGCCCGGGAGGCGGAGGCTCAGGCACGGGAGGCCAAACGAGCGGCAGAGCGCCTGGCCCGAGAGCAGGAACGCCTGCGACTCCGCGCCGAAAAAGAGGCGGAGCGCGAAGAGCTCCGGCGCCAGAAAGAAGAGGAGCGCGCTCGACGCGAAGCGGAGCGCGAAGCGTATCGCAAGGCCAAGGAGGCCGAGCGTGAGCGGATTCGTGCGGCCAAAGAGGCGGCTCGGCGCGCCCTGGAAGGTCGGGTTGCCGAGGCAACTCGCAATGCAAACAAGTTGGGCACCGGACGCGCCACCACGACGCGCTTCTACTCGCCTCGGGCCATCCCGAATCAGTCCGGAACGACTCGACGATTACCCTCGGAAAGCGGCATCTCGCCCACTCTGCACACTCCGACTCCTCCCGCCGAGCCATCCCCGCGTTTGACCCCCGCCCCCGAGGCCGAGCCCACTGGTTCTTCGCCGATTGCCTCTGCACCCGACCAGAAACACGACAGCTCACCCGCCGAGCGCGGCCAACCCCTCCCCGAGAGTATCGAGGAGCGGTTTGCCAGCATCGTGGAACGTCTCAAGGCCGTGTCGGAGGGGTTCCGCCGGGACTACGCGGAGACCCTGGACATGTCGTGGATTCATCACGACAGCGCCCTGGAGGGTGTCGTCTACACGTTCCAGGAACTAAAGTCCGCGATCGATCCGGGGCTGCCGGTCATCTCGGATTCCAGCCTGCAGCCAGTGGTTGAGGAGATTCGGCGGCACAAGGCCGCAATTGAGCTGGTCCGGGAGCTCGGGGAGCGCAAGCGGGCCGCTATCACGGTGGACGTCATCAAGAAGATCTACATCACGCTCCACCCCGAGGAGGGTGATATCAAGACGGTCAAGTACCGCCGGGACATCCCCCAGCATCGCCTCTATTTCCACGAGTATTGCCATCCCGAGAAGATCCCCTACAAAGTGCGCCAGGTCGTCGACTGGTTGAATGGGCCGGAGCCCAAGAAGCTCAAGAGCCCCATCCGCGTTGCAACCCGGGTGCATTACGAGCTTCTGCGCGTCTTCCCCTTCCAGACCGATAGTGGCAAGGTGGCGCGGCTGTTGATGAACCTCCTTTTGCTGCGGTCGGGCTATCCGCCCGCCATCATCCATTCGACCGAACGCCAGCGCTACTACGAGTCCCTGAAAGGGGCGTTGCCCCAGTTAGTGCAGATGGTTACGGAGTCCTTGCTGAATGCCCTGGTGAGCATCGAGAAGCTCCTTGACGAAAACGACGCGCGTTTGCGGGGCGGCACCTAACCGCGCGGGGGCGGCATCTGGCCGCACGGAACTCTGGGGGCACGGCTACGGCAGCCGCGGGGTCGTCTCCCACCCGGTCACCTGGGCGAGCTTGGCGCAGGCCACGTTGTAATCGAAGATCCCCATCATCTCGGCGAAACGTCTCAGCGCGTACTCCTTGGCCGGATCGACGATGTCCTCCTCCTCCATGGTACCGATGTCGATCCCCTGCTGGACCTTGAGTAGCCACTGTTTGGCCAGACGCGAGGCCTCCGCCGCAATCTCCAGCTTGGTTTTTGCGCTACGCACCTCGACATAGGCTTCGCGGACCTGCTGCCCCACCCCGCTACGCGCCCACCGTTCGGTGGCCAACACCTCGTCGAGCTGGGCGTGGGCTTGGTCAACCCGCGCCAACTGCGGCAAGATATCGAGCTTGTAACGCATCACCAAACCCACGCCGTAGTAAAGGAAGTTGCCGTTGTCCCGGACGAAGGGGTTGGTCTGGTCGACAACCTCGGGGGCGTAGGAGTAGCGCGCGTTCCAGCCCAGCCCCAGATCGGGAAACTGCTTGGCCCGTTCGAGGCGCAGCTGTGCACGTCGCGCTGAAACCCCGGCGCGAGCCATGTTCACTTCCGGGCGGTGTCGCTGGGCCATGGCCAGATACTCCTCGAGGGAGCGGATCGGATCCGTGACCACCTGCAGGGTCTCGTCCGCCACGCGAAGGTCGCCCTGAAGACCGGTAAGGAATCGGAGCCCCGCCAACGCCACAGTCTGTTGACGCTCTGCCTCCACCTCGCGAGAGGAGAGATCCGAGCGATACAAACGCAGCTTGATCAGCTGCAGATCGTCCCCTTCCCCGCTGTCGACCTCCCGCTTGAGCCGGTCGAGGTGGGCGTCGATGTGCTGGGCGGCCTCGCGGATGAGACCCAAGACATCGCGCGCGAGAACGCTCCCATAATACGCGCGGCGGACCGCCAGACGGGCCTCGTTGGCCTCCTTGCGGATCTCGTGCTGTCCCAACCGTACCTGAGCGTCCGCTGCGGCAGCCACGTTCTCGATCTTGCCGAACGTCCACAACGGGAACACGCCGTCCGCCCCCAGCTGCCAGGCCAACGCCATGTTGGAGCTCACTGCGGTGTCCGTGTCGGGACTGAGCAACGAGGTCCCCCGCACGGTTGGCGCCAGGACCAGCCCCGCCTGGAGATTCATCTCCGAATAGGGCTGCGTACGGGCCTGCCACGCTTGGGCCTGCTTGTTCTTGAGCTTGGCCCTTGCCTCTCGAATCTTCGGGAAATTGCCCTCCACCAGCTGCAGGCAATCACTCAGGGTGACCGTCCGCGGGGCGGAGGGGCTGCGCACACCGGATCCCTTGGCCTCGAAGCCGGGTTCCGACCCCGGGGAGCCCGCCGGCTCGGGTGCCGCCACGGCCCGACAAGGGACGAGGGACCCAATGCACGACCAGAGCAACAATCCACGGGCCACCCGGTGGAGCCAGGCGCCCGCGACCGGCGGAGACTTGGGCATCACGGGCCCCAGCCTAGCAAAAAGTGGTCCTAGGGGTCGCCGCCAATTCCAGCCCGCCGAACCGCGCGCCGGAAGTTGGATCGGTCCAAACCGGCCTGACGGGCCGCCTCGCTGACGTTGCCCCCGGTACGCCGCAAGACCGCCTCGAAGTAAGCGCTTTCGAACGCATCCAGCGCCTGTTGTTTGGCATCTCGGTACGGCAGATCCAATAGGCGCGTCGAGAGCGCGAAGGAGGTCCCGGCATCACGCGCCGGGTGTGACTCGAGCCCCGGCTTCTGGCCCCGGGTCATGGGCAGCGCCTCCGGTGTGATCTCGTCCCCGCGACAGAAGACGATGGCGTACTCGATGGCATTCTCGAGTTCCCGAACGTTGCCGGGCCATGACTGCTGCTGCAGAAGCTCCATGGCCTCCGGCGAGATCCGGTGCACGTCACGGCCGGCCCGCGCCGAGTACTTCTGCAGGAAGTGATAAGCGAGCAAGGGGATGTCCTCACTGCGCTCCCGCAGAGGGGGCAACCCGATCGCCACCACGTTGAGTCGATAAAAGAGGTCCTCGCGAAATGCGCCCTCGGCAATACGAAGACGCAAATCTACGTTGGTGGCCGCCACCACCCTGACATCGACGATGCGCGTCTCGTTGGAGCCGACCCTCTTGATCTCGCCCTCCTGCAACACCCGGAGCAGCTTCACCTGGGCCAGCGGCGGAAGGTCTCCTACTTCGTCCATGAAAATCGTACCCTGATCCGCCGCCTCGAAGAGGCCCTCCCGGGTGTTGGTGGCACCGGTGAACGCCCCCCGCACGTGCCCGAATAGCTCACTCTCCACCAAATCGACGGGGATGGCCGAACAGTTGACGGCCACGAAGGGTCGCTCGGCACGCGGGGAGTGCTGGTGGATGGCACGGGCCGTGAGTTCCTTGCCGGTCCCGCTCTCACCCAGAATCAACACCGTTGAAGAGGTTGCTGCGACACCGGTCGCCAACCGGTAGACCTCCTGCATTCGCTTGGAGTTACCAATCAGCTCCCCGAACTTCTCCATCTGTTCTAGCCGTCGTTCCAACATGGCGGCGTGGTCCAGAAGACGCCGCCGCTCGGCGGCCTTCGCCACGGTCAAGACCACCTCGTCGTTGGATCGAAATGGCTTGGTCAAGAAGTGGTAGGCGCCCGCCCGTACCGCGCGCACGGCCGTCTCCACGTCACCAAACGCGGTCATCAGGATCACTTCCGTCCCCGGGTGATTGGCCTTGATGTGGTCGAGCAACTCCAGGCCATTGACCCTGGGCATGATCAGATCGATGAGGGCAACATCGATGTGCTGCGCCACCATGATATCGATGGCTGCGCTCCCGTCGTCCGCCGTAACCACCTGCATCCCGCGGCTCAACAGGAGCCTGGCCAGGCTGCGCCGCAGCTCGGGTTCGTCATCCACAATCATGACCCGGGCGGGCGGGCCCTCCCGGTTCATCGGCAGCTCGCTGCTACGATTTCGTGCCGAAAGGTTCATCGGTCCTCCCCTTTGACGGTCGCGCACCATTCGCACCGTCCACCGAGTCCTCCGGGAGCGGTTCCGGCGACCGGTTCTCGACCTGCTCGGGTGAACGAACCGGGCGCAGTGTCACCGTCCCTTCGCGCTCGGGATCGAAATTGGGCAACTCGACGGGCAGCGAACCAGTGCCCATCAGCGTCGAACCCAATTCGTCCGAGGTCTCGAAGGCCGGTGCCCCGGCCAGGGGGGTGTACATGTACCCCTGCTGCTGGAACACACAAACCCGATTGCCGCCGTCCCGTTTGGCCTGATGCAACGCGGTGTCGGCCGCGCGCAACAGACCATCCTTGGAACGAACGTCCCGTGAGGGAAACAGTGCAACACCCAACGACAAGGTAAGCTCGAGCTTGAGGTCGCGGGGCGAGACAATGGTCGCGTTCCCCACGTCTCGCCAGATACGCTCCGCCACGGTGACCGAGCCCGCAAAATGCGTACTGGGAAGGATGACCAAGAATTCGTCTCCACCAAACCGGGCCACCACGTCTACTTCCCGAACGCTGTGTCGAACCACCTCGGCGACCGAAGCCAGAACGCGATCCCCGAATTCGCGACCGTCGCGCTCGTTGATGCTCTGGAGACGATCGATGTCGATGACGACGCAAGCTAGCGGGTCGTGATATCGTTCGGCCCGTTTGAATTCCTCGCTGAGGCGGTTGTGCAGGTAGCGGTAGTTGAACAGGCCAGTCAGATCGTCATGCATGCTGACCCGTTCCAACTTAGCCCGGGCGCGAGCCACGTGATCGTGCAGGCGCTTGACACGCAGCATGGCCTCCACCCGTGCCAACAGCTCGCTCTCTTCGAAGGGCTTGCACACATAGTCATCAGCCCCGATCTTCAGACCCTCGACGCGACTGGCGGTGTCGGTTTTGACCGTGACCAGTACAACCGGCAAGAAGCTGTCGCTGGTCATGCTCTTGAGCAGGCGGCAAGCCTCCAGTCCATTCAGGCGCGGCATCAGGATATCCAGCAGGACTAGGTCGACATCTCCCTGCCCCACCCGCTCCACGGCTTCCTGCCCGTCCTCGGCCTCCTCCACCCGGTAGCCGTGGCTACGCAGGGTCTCGGCCAGCAACCCTCGGGTGAGACGGTCGTCATCGGCAACGACCAGCGTCGCGGCCTTCGTCTCGGCGGTCACCGGAGGCTCGCTCTGGAACACTGGCTCGCTGGGACGACTCGGACTGCCCGTCACTCCCAGAAGATACCCTAGTCGAAAACACTTTGCGCCAACGGCGACGCCCACCTATGGCATCAGATCGACCGTGGCCATGGCGTCCCAACCATCTCGTCCCCGCCGGCGCTCGGCGATCGTCGAAACGGCCAGACACCCACAGGGATGGCGGTACACAGCCCCCAACCGCTCGCCAACCCAGGTATCGGCCATCCAGTCGTAGTCGATTCCAGCACCCGCGGCCAACCACTGTGTCGCGGCGATGGTTGCGTCCGCCGAGCCGGCCCATCCGCTGCGGCGGTACCAGTCAGCGGGTGCGGGAGCCACATAGTCTCCGACCAACCAACCGGCAGCCTCGAACGCTCCAGGGTCTCGACCCTCCACCTTGAGGCTCAAAGCCAAAGCATCCACGCGACCCAGGCGGGCGCGCGCGCTGGAGAACCACCCAGCGCTTCCCACCCACCCGACATCTCCCCCCAAGCCCAGATATGGATCGGATGCACTGAGGCGCGAGATGAACAGCCCTCGGTCTCGGCCCAAGCCCAGCGCACGGCCCCCCCCCGCCTCGAAGGACACGGCTCGGTCCCCTCCAGACTCTCCCAACACGTTCCTCAACCCGGCCTGGACTGCACCCTTGGTACTGGGCTCCCACGCCGATGCGGCCTGTGCGTAGGGCTCCAGCCAGTGCCCCCAATCGTCATGTGCAGCGCCAAAGCGTCGAACGAAAGGAGCTCCAACGCGAACGTCAGCGCCCCAACGCCCCTCTCCGGTGAGCTCCCGTTCCACGCCGTGCAGGAACCAGTGCTGATGGGCCTGGGCCTCCAGCACGAGCCACGCGGGTCGCACCGCGAATCCCAGGTCGCTTCGGTGGATCAGCGTGGGCTCGGGATTTTGCTGGGGTCTGGTGTCGGTCGCCAGCAGTGTCGAAGACTGGACGTGTCCGAAGTCGGAGAGCCCGGTCCCGACGGTCCACCGAATCCTTGGTCCAGCCCGGATCCCCTCGAAGGATTCAGCGCCTCGGGGTCCGTCGGCGGCTATCCCCAACGATGCCAAGGAAGGCCCGGAAATATCGAACCACTCGACGCGTGCGCGATCGGTCCGACGCGAAGCAACCTCGAGTGGGACTGGACCGCGCAGGGCTCGGGCGCCACGCAACCCATCGACACGCCAGGCAACGTCCAGGTCACCCGGCTCGGTTCGACCCCGAGCATCTGCGTGCCACAGGCTCTGGTCCAGCCAGTCCCAGCGCAGATAGGACGTGGAGTAGTGGGCGGCCCACTGCGTCGAGATGTCCCATCCGCCGGCGGCGTAGGCACCGACACGCCAGTCCATCACCTCCGAACCTGGCCGTTCGCTGCCCGCGATGGGGACGTGCACGCCCGCCCCGACCCAGGGCCCGTCCTGACCTCGAACGGCGAATTGTGGACCGAGCAATCCGAATCGATGCGGTGAACGCAGCCACAGCACCGGCACCCAGGCAATCGGTACCGAGCCAACCCGACACGTGGCGTTGGTCAGCAAGAGATCCGTGGGGGGAGCCACGACCACGCGAGAAAACCCAAGGGTCACCGGTGGATCGGCACAAGGACAGAGTGCGATGCGCCCCTGCCCTTCCACTTCGATCCCCCGCGCGGTGCGCTCCAGCATCAACTCGTCCGCCGCCAGCCAGTAGCGATGGACACGCAGCTCAACCTGGTCGGCGAGATGCAAGCGGGTGAGCGAGCCGTCGAGATCCACGGTTCCGGCATGCAGACGCAGCTCGTGCGTGGCCGGCCCAACCGGGACCGCACCAGTCTGCGGCTCTGCGCTCGCCGCTCGCCCGACGAGCAACGCCACGAGCACAGGGCGGAGCCTTCGATATTGCACGCCGCGAAGCTATGCCCCAGGGGCCCGATGCTTCACAAGACCCTTCCCCGGGCGGCGCGTCTGGCTCTGGAGAAACCGGGGCCAGACCCGACCCGCAGCGTCGCGGATCGTGCGGAGGGCTCAGGGTGCGGGGCCGACAGCCGAAGCGGGAGGGGAATGGGTCGAAGCCTCCGAGGGCTCCGAGGCTTCGGACGACACCGGCTCCGCCAGGACAACCTCGGCAGGTGGGGCATAGGTCTGGGTCGGCCGCGGCACCGAGACCTCCAACACCATGCTCTGGCCCGGCCCCGAACGCGTGAGGTGGGCTGTCTTCACGTCCTCTCGAAGCTCCAGGACGAGGGTGGCACCGGTCTTTTCGCGAACCAGCTTGACGCGCGATAGGGGCGTCGCGAAGTGGAGCGTGACCAATGGGTTGGTGTTGTTGTGCACCCCCACCTGAGCATCCTTCAAAAAGTAGCTTACTCTGCGACCGGTTGCCTGGGGTGTCACCGCAGTGGTTCGAGTCACCAAGAGACTGACGCGACTGGTGCCATCGGCAAGCATCCGAAACGTGGGAGCACTGGTCAGAGGGCGCGCGGGATCGATTGCGACTCTGCGAGCATGACGGCGGGACGCGCGCCGGTCGCGCCAGGTGTACCCTGCGGTGGCGCCACCGGATTGGTCATTACCTGCCTTGGTCTGAGGGCTCCCCGGAGACGTCGGATCGGTGTTCTGGGTACCTCCCGGCGTCTCCGGCACCGGGGACCTGGATCCTGTCCGATCCTGCGGGGCAGTCGCGGCTCGGGTCGTCCCCACCGGAGGCGAGGTTCTGGCCGTCCCCGTCCCGGAATCGGGTGGGTCAGCTGCAACCAGACCCCCCGCCACCAGGCCCAGCCCCAAGAAGCTCAGGACAGAAACTCGGAGGCAGCGTCTCATGGTGCAATTTGAGCACGATGGGCCGCGGTGGGCCAACCGTGAGGCGCGTCTCACCTCGAAGTCCGCCTTTTTGTGCCGCACGGGGCCCTGTGGCCAGACCGAGCCAGCAGCCGGGGCTTCGCCGGATTCCCCAGCGGGACGCGCGCTGCTAGAGTTGCACCCGCCATGATTCCTGCCGTTCCCGTCGTGGAGATCACCGCCCTGTTGGGCAGGGGCACCCATTTCGAAGGCAAGCTCTACTTCGAGGGCCGCGTTCGTCTCGATGGCAGCTTTCGGGGGGAAATCCGAGGCCGGGATGCCATCGTGATCGGTGATGGTGCCGAGGTGGAGGCGGACATCACAGCCACGACCGTCATCGTCAAGGGGGGCACGGTCCAGGGAAACATCCGGGCTTCGCAGAGCATCGAGCTGCATGTCCCCGCCCGTGTCACCGGTTCACTCTGTGCCCCAGAAATCCTACTCGACAAGGGGGTGCAGTTCTCCGGAGCCTGCACCATCGCCCCGCTCGAGACGGAAGGCTCCAGCGAACCGACCGGTGGGCCTGACCACCCCTCCCTGTGAGGCCGGCTGGCCCCCTGTGACGAGCACGACCCACCAGGCCCAGCCAGGGGAGTGGCTGCGCGTCACAGTGTGATCAGGGCACCACGGAGTTACGCCGCCCCCAGCGTACCCGACGGCCCGATCCCTGGTCATGCTGGCTGATTTTTGGGTTGGAGACGGCGCAGGGACGGCGCTGATGCCGGGCACGGAAGCTGCAACGGTTGTTGTCGTCTCTGGCGTCGAATCGGTAGACTGCATGACTTGTAGGATGAGGTGATTGCCATGAACTCGAAGCCCCTTTCCTTGTTCGCGGCTTGCCTGATGACCTTTGCCCTGGTGTCGGCCCCGGTCGAGGCCAAAGGCACGGCAAAGGACTCGGTTCGTTACAGCGTTCGGACGCCCCACAGCCGGATCGAGGCTGGTGCAGCGAAGATCCGCGTCCAGGCGACACCCGATGAACTGGTCAAGCTGATCACCGACTACAACAGCTACCCGAGATTCATCAGCCGTTTCGAGAAAGTGAAGATCTTGTCGCGAAAGGGCAGCCAGGTCGACGTCTACATGCAGGTCCCCATCCTCAAGGGGGCCGCCAAGATCTGGGCGGTCGTTCGCTTCTCGCCTGCTCGAGAGGAGAATGGTGAGAGCATCGTGGAGGGACACATGGTTCGTGGCAACGTGGAGCGCCTGGATGCCGTCTGGCGCGTCCGCAAGCTCGACGCTCAGTCTTCACAGCTTCGGTTGGAAATGCTCCTGGTTCCGAAGATGCCCGTCCCTGGCTCTCTGGTGACCGGTGAAGTCGCCTATGCAGCGGACTCAGCCATCTCCGACATGAGAACCCACGCCGAGAAGCGGTGAGTCGATTTCCTTACCGTTCCGAGTTGATGCTGGCGCTACTGGTGGCCGTGGGATGCACCAGGGCTCCCGAAACGAATCACCATCCCGCGCCATCCCCAACCCAGACGGACCCTCGGGTCAGCCGAATCGGAGCGCTGGGCAGCAGCCGTAACGCCCCGACCCAGGTGTCCACCCCAGTCGTCAGCAATGCCCCCTGTGCGACCGCCGCAGGACGGGAGTCGACACTCGACGAACGCCTGCAGCGCCTGGTCGCCGATTGCGTCGGCAGCCGTCGTCTGCTGGGCTCCACACGACAACAGACGCAAGGCCCCACGTGGGCAGCCGTGGTCGGTCCGGTTGCGGTGGCCGAACCGACCTGCCTGAGAGCATTGGCGGTCACCTCGGAGCCCAGCGTGGACGCGACGCTCGTCGTGCTCGACGCGCGGCAGCAACCCCTGGGTCGAGGTCACGGTGCGATGGCCCTCGCCACACCCGCCGACGGGGTTTTGTGCGTCCCCGGGGGATCTCGGCTGACCGCACGTCTGAATGCCGACCGCCATCCCGGACCGATCCGTCTCGAGTTGTATGCGGTGGACTGACCGAGCGTCCGCGCCGTTAGGACGGGCGAAACCGGCGGCGCCTCGACGTGGCGTGGTGTCGCCACCCCATGCGTTTCTGGGGCGGTGTCGGGCACGCGGAGCGGTTGGCTACCCCGGATCCAGCAGACTTGGACCAAAGCCAGAACGTCAGTTGTTTCCGGCAGATGTCGTACCCCACCGCGCATCCGCCGATCTGCATTGATCCGCTGCCCAGATTGGCCCCCTGGTCCGGAGTTGCGCAGCAGAACGCTTGTCCTTCCAGCGGCCTAGACTATGACGTCAGGTATGAGCTTCCCCCCTCGGTCAGGGCTGTACGATCCTCACTTCGAGCACGATTCCTGTGGGATCGGCTTCGTTGCCCATCTGGGTGGAACGGCCACTCACGAGATTGTCGAAAAGGGGCTCGAGATCCTACTGAACCTGGTACACCGAGGAGCATGCGGCTGCGATCCGCTGACCGGGGATGGGGCAGGTATCTTGCTGCAGCTCCCCCACACCTTGTTCGAGGCCGAGGCGAAGCGGCTGCATTTCCGCCTGCCGGCTCGAGGTCACTATGGCTCCGGGCTGGTTTTCTTGCCGCGGGATCGCTTGGCCCGCGCGCGATGTCGACAGGTCCTGGAAGACAAAATCACGGGGACCGGTCAGCGTCTCCTCGGTTGGCGGAAGGTTCCTGTCGACGAGGAGGTGCTCGGTCCGATGGCTCGGCAGTCGGTACCGGTTATCGAACAGGTATTCGTCGGTTCGACCGTTCCCACCGAGAGCGAGTTCGAGCGCAAGTTGTTCGTGATCCGCAAGTGGGCTGAGCGCACCGTGCGCGAGGGCGATATCCCTGAGAAATCTCGCTTCTACATCCCCAGTCTCTCGGCCCGAACCTTCGTGTACAAAGGGTTGCTGCTGGCGGACCAGCTCGCTGGCTTCTATTGCGATCTGGAGAACCCCAACCTGACCAGTGCCCTGGCCATGGTGCACCAACGCTTCAGCACCAACACCTTCCCGACCTGGGAGCTGGCACAGCCATTCCGGATCCTGTGCCACAATGGGGAGATCAACACCATCCGCGGGAACGCCGCGTGGATGAAGGCGCGCGAGCAGCTGTTCGACCGGCGCTGCTTCGGGGAGGACATCCGTCACATCCTGCCCACCATCGCTCCGGGAGGAAGCGACTCCGCCATGTTGGACAATGTCGCGGAGATGCTGCTGCACGCCGGGCGTTCCCTGCCCCACGTGATGATGATGCTGGTGCCAGAGGCCTGGCAGAACGACCCCCTCATGCCCCCCTACAAGCGGGCGTTTTACGAGTATCATTCCTGTCTGGTCGAGCCCTGGGATGGGCCAGCGGCACTGGCTTTCACCAACGGGCGCCAAATTGGGGCCATCCTGGACCGCAACGGGCTGCGCCCAGCTCGCTGGACCATCACGAAGAGCGGGCTGGTCATCCTGGCTTCGGAAGCTGGGGTCCTGGAGTTGCCCGACCGGAGCATCGAGCGTCGAGGCCGTCTGGAACCAGGTCGGATGTTCCTCATCGATCTGGACCAGGCTCGAGTCGTCGAGGATGCGGAGGTCAAGGAGCAGGTTGCCCGCCAACACCCCTACGAGGAGTGGCTCAAGGATCACTCGGTCCGGTTGGAGGAGCTTCCGGTGCGGCCCCCACCCCAGCCCGGTCCAACTGGCGAGGAACTCGTCTTCCAGCAGGCACTGTTCGGCTACACCGAGGAGGAACTCCGGCAGCTGATGACCCCGATGGCGGCCACCGGACAGGAGGCGGTGGGCTCAATGGGGGTCGACGTCCCGCTGGCCGTGCTGAGCGACACACCGCAGCTGCTCTTCAACTACTTCAAACAGCAGTTCGCCCAGGTCACCAATCCTCCCATCGACGCGATTCGGGAGGAATTGGTCATGAGCCTGGACAACTATCTCGGGGGCGAAGGGAGCATCCTGTTCTCCGCCCCCGAACAGGCCCGGATGCTTCACCTCTCCCACCCCATCCTGGCCAACGAAACCCTGGCTCGACTGCGCTACGGCCATCCCCAAACCATCCGCGAGCCCTCGATCATCCCCATTGTATTCCCCGTGTCAGACGGTGGACCCGGGTTGAAATCGGGACTGGATGAGGTGTGTCGGCTGGCATCCATCGCGGTGCTGGACGGGGCGAGCGTGCTCATCCTCAGTGATCGCGGGGCCACCGAACAGGAGGCTCCCATCCCCAGCCTGCTGGCCACTGCAGCCGTTCACCACCACCTGATGCGCAACGGCACCCGAATGCGCTGCGGTATCGTGGTGGAGTCCGGTGAACCGCGAGAGATCCACCACTTCTGCCTGCTCATTGGCTACGGAGCGGGCGCCATCAATCCCTACCTGGCTCTCGACTCGGTGGAGCAACTGGCCAGCGACGGGAAGGTCCCCGGCATCTCGGACCCGGCTGTGGCGCGGGAGAAGTACATCAAGGCCGTGGGCAAGGGGCTGCTCAAGGTCATGAGCAAGATGGGGATCAGTACCCTACAGAGCTACCACGGTGCACAGATCTTCGAGGCCGTCGGGCTGAACGCCGATCTCGTCGAACGATTCTTCACCGGCACCGTCTCTCGCATTGGAGGAATCGATCTGGACCTCATCGCCGAGGAAACCAGACGCCGCCACGAGCAGGCCTTCGCCTCCCGGAAGCGGGGTTCGAACGTGCTGGCGCTGGGGAGCCGCTATCGCTATCTGGCCCAAGGGGAACGCCATCTGTGGAATCCCAAGACCATCGCCTCGCTGCAGCAAGCGGTTCGGGCAGAAGATGCCAAAAGCTACGCCGAGTACGCACGGCTCATCAACGAACAGAAGGACGGCCCCATCACCCTGCGCGGGCTTTGGGATCTTGAGCCTTCGGATTCGCCACTGCCACTCGATCAGGTGGAGCCGGCGCAGTCCATCGTCAAACGATTCGCCACCGGGGCCATGAGCTTCGGCTCCATCAGCCGCGAGGCCCACGAGAACCTGGCCCTGGCCATGAATCGAATGGGAGGGCGCAGCAACACCGGTGAGGGAGGCGAGGATCCGGTTCGATTCATTGCCGACCCGGACGGGGCGTCACGGCGGAGTGCCATCAAACAGGTCGCCTCGGGTCGTTTCGGAGTCACGACTCACTATTTGGTCAACGCCGACGAACTCCAGATCAAGATCGCGCAGGGCGCGAAACCGGGCGAGGGTGGTCAGCTCCCGGGACACAAAGTGGACGCTGTGATCGCCAGAACCCGCTTTGCCACCCCCGGTGTGACCCTCATCTCGCCGCCGCCTCACCACGACATCTACTCGATCGAGGATCTGGCTCAGCTCATCTTCGATTTGAAGAACGTCAATCCCCGAGCTCGCATCAGCGTCAAGCTGGTGTCCGAAGCGGGCGTGGGTACGGTGGCGGCTGGTGTGGCCAAGGCCCGAGCCGATTTGATCCTGATTTCGGGACACGACGGCGGCACCGGTGCTTCACCCCAGACATCCATTCACCATGCGGGAGTGCCCTTCGAGCTGGGCCTGGCCGAGACTCACCAAACGCTGGTCAGAAACGATCTGCGCAGTCGCGTGACCCTCCAGACGGACGGGCAATTGCGCACCGGACGAGACGTGGTGATAGCGGCGCTGCTCGGCGCCGAAGAGTTCGGTTTCGCAACGGCCCCCTTGGTTGCGTCCGGTTGCATCCTGATGAGAAAATGCCACCTGAACACCTGCCCGGTGGGGATCGCCACGCAGGATCCCGAGCTTCGCCGCCGATTTGCCGGGGCGCCCGAGCACGTGATCCGGTTCTTCTTTTTCGTCGCCGAGGAGGTCCGCGAGTGGATGGCACGCTTGGGGGTCTCTCGATTCGAGCAATTGATTGGTCGGGTGGATTGGATTCGTCCCCGCAGCATGTCCGGACACTGGAAGACCTCTCGTTTGGATTTCTCGGATCTGCTCAGCCCCGCGCAAGCGGGACCGGGCGTCGACGTGTGCAAGACCCACGCCCAGGACCACGGCCTGGAGGCGGCGCTCGACAACGAGCTTTTGCACACCTGCGCCCCGGCGTTGGACCGCGGCGAAGCGGTGAGAGCGAGCGTCAGGGTACGCAACGGCCATCGCTCCGTCGGAACCATGTTGGCCGGAGAGGTGGCCCGCCGATGCGGCGCAGCAGGGCTTCCCGACGGCACCATCCAGCTGACGTTCACGGGTTCGGCGGGGCAGAGCTTCGGCGCCTTCCTGATCGGAGGCATGGAGCTGACGCTGCAGGGAGAAGCCAACGACTACGTGGGCAAAGGCATGAGCGGCGGGGTCCTGGCGCTCTGTCACCCTCCCCAGTGCACCTTCTTGCCCCACCAGAACGTGCTGGTGGGCAACACGGTCCTGTATGGTGCCACCGGCGGCAAGGCGTTCTTCGCCGGCGTGGCTGGCGAGCGCTTTGCGGTCAGGAACAGTGGAGCGGTGGCCGTCGTCGAGGGGGTCGGGGATCACGGCTGCGAGTACATGACCGGTGGGCGCGTCGTGGTCCTGGGCAGGACGGGGCGCAACTTCGCCGCCGGGATGAGCGGTGGATACGCATACGTCCTTGACGAGCAGGGTGATTTCGCCCGTCACTGCAACCGTGAGCTCGTCGACATCGAACCACTTTCCGAGCAAGATGCGGATTTCGTCGCGGGACTACTGAAGGAGCACGTCGAGCGGACCCAGAGCGCCCGAGCTGCCGCCCTGCTCTCGGATTGGCCAGCAACCATCACTCGATTCGTTCGGGTCGTACCTGGTGAGTATCGGCGCGTTCTGCAGGCCATGCAGGCGGTGGCGGCCGCCGAGTAGAGGAAGGACAGGGTAGAATCGTGGGCAAGACGACTGGCTTTCTCGAGTTTGAGCGCGAAGAGGTGAGCAGGCGCCCTCCTCAGCAGCGGGTCAGGGATTTCGGCGAGTTCGAGCTTCCGGTGGTGAAAGAGCAACTGGAACGACAGGGAGCCCGTTGCATGGACTGCGGCGTGCCGTTCTGCAACACCGGCTGTCCCCTCGGGAACCTCATTCCCGACTTCAATGACCAGGTGTTCCGCAATGACTACCCAAGGGCATTCGCCTACCTGGACCGTACCAACAACTTCCCCGAGGTGACCGGTCGAGTGTGTCCGGCGCCCTGCGAGACCGCCTGTGTGCTGGGCATCAATCGCGACCCGGTTTCGATCAAGCAGATCGAGCACGCCATCGCCGACCGAGCCATCCAAGAGGGCTGGGTGGTGGCCCGACCACCTCGTTTCTTGACCGGACACAAGGTGGCAGTGGTTGGGTCGGGGCCAGCGGGGCTGGCCGCGGCCCAGGAGCTTGCCCGAATGGGCCACAGCGTCACCGTGTTCGAACAGGCGGATCGCCCTGGAGGCCTTTTGGTCTACGGCATACCCGACTTCAAGCTGTCCAAGGCCCTCATCCAGGCGCGCATCGAACAGCTCGTGGCTGAGGGAGTCACCTTTCGCACACACTGCCATGTCGGCCGTGACGTGACGCTCGCCGCGTTGAGGAGAGATCACCACGCGATCTGCCTGGCCATCGGCTCTCGGGTGCCTCGTGACCTCCCAGTCGTCGGGCGCGAGCTTTCGGGGATCCATTTCGCGTTGGACTTCCTGATCCAGCAGAATCGGCGGTTCGCACAGGACGCCGAACCGCCGCAGCCCATCCTCGCCACCGGCAAGCGGGTGCTGGTGATTGGTGGCGGCGACACGGGCAGCGACTGCATCGGGACTGCCCTCCGGCAGGGTGCAGCCAGCGTGACGAGCTTCGAAATCATGCCAAAACCACCCGGGCAACGTTCCCCTGCTACCCCCTGGCCAACCTGGCCTCTCATGCTGCGGACGTCGTCCTCTCACGAGGAAGGGGGTGTCCGTGAGTTCGCCGTCCTCACCGAAAGATTCACCGGGACTGAGGGGGCGGTACGAAGGGTCCAGGCTTGTCGAGTCCGCTGGGACACGGGACGCCCTGAGAAGACCGAGGGGTCTGAGTTCGAGCTGGACGTCGATCTAGTGCTCCTGGCCATGGGTTTCGCTCACCCCGAACCGGCCGGCCTACTGGAACAGCTTGGCGCGGCCAAGGACGCCCGAGGGAATATCAAGGTCGACGCCGGGATGATGACCTCGATTCCCGGTGTTTTCGCGGCAGGAGACTGTCAGCGCGGCCAGGCGCTCGTCGTTTGGGCCATCGCTGACGGACGAAAGGCGGCCCGGTCAATTGACCGTTTTCTGAGCGACGAAGTGGAAATCGTCTAGCGTGTCCGGTCCGGTGGGGGCGTAAACCAAGCGGCCAACAACGGACCGACCGTTTTCGTCGACAGGCTCGTCTCGTCGCTGAAGAGACCCCTGGACTCGTGCAACGATGCCATGGTAGCCTTCTGCTCGTGGAGGGGTGGGTACTAGTCGTAGAACCAAGTCGGCCGGTTCGCAAAGCTCTGGCGACCGTCCTGGAGCGCCGAGGGTATTCGGTCGTCCCCACGTCGGGGATGACCGAGGCGAGTCGGATTCCGCGTAGGTTCGACTGCGGGATCTTCGCCGACAGGCTCAACGACGGGAACGCGGTCAGCTTCGCGGGCTGGTTGCTGGTGGAGCAGCGCATCCGCTGTGCGGTGTTCTTCGGGGCCACCGAGGATGTCGATTTCCGGCTTCGCGCCAGCAATTTGGGAACCTACGTGAGCCGGCACGAGGGCCTGCATCGGCTGGAACGAGCGGTGGCGGATGCGGTTCGAGAGACCGCCCTGGCGGCTGGTGGTGAACTCGTATCCCTGCGTGCCAACGGCCAGGCCGATTCCGGCGTCCATCGTCGGCGGTAGCCGGAGCCCCCAAACCGATTGTGGTCGGACGGCTCCGGTCGGGGGAGTGCTGTCAATCGACGCTGTTCGTCGCTGCACCGGGAAGCCCCCCCCCATGGGAAGGGAACACCGATGGTCGAAAAGGCCGAGGCGTTACGTCGCGGGGAACAGCGGAGCCGCGATGGACTCACGGGTGGCATTCAACAGCTGCTCGCGGTCCTTGCGACTGGACTTGGCCGTGGCGATGGGACAGCCAACCGTCACAACGACCTTGCGTCCCGTCACGATCCGTAGCGAACGAGCGGACAGCACCTGCCGCGAACCGTCGATGGTCACTGGCAGAATTTTGGCCTTCACGGCGGCTGCCAAATGGAAACCACCTCGCTTGAAGGGCAGCAGCTGCCCGTCGGGGCTGCGCGTCCCCTCCGGAGCCACCCAAATGCTCAGACCGTTGCGAAGGGCTTTCTGTGCCGCTTTCATGTCCTCGAGGGCCTTGGCGGGATCCCCCCTGTGCACGGGCAGAAAGCCAGCCTTGCGCATGGCCTGGGCCCATAGTGGAACGCGAAAGAGTTCCGCCTTGGCGACCATGCGCAAAGAGAGGGGCAGGGCATGCAGCAACACGGGGATGTCGTAGAGCGACTGATGGTTGCTCATCACAACGTACGTCGCACCCGGTTCGATATGGTCGAGACCTCGCACGTCCAATTCAACACGAGCCCCGTCCAACAACCCTCGGGACCATTTCTTCAGGATCCCGTCGGCACGCGCAGTGTCCAGACGGCCTCGGTAGGCCTCCCAAACCGTCACGGCACTCAGGGCGGCCGTCGAGAGGATTGCCCGCGCCAGAATCAACACCACCATGTTTCCTCGTCAGGCAACGATAGCTCGCCGCGCTGCGCTGGACAGGCCAACCGCACAGCGGCCCGGCAACCAGACGGCCCGGCCCACCCCCTTCTGGATGGCCGACTCGAACCATGATACTCATCGGAGGCGTCCGCCAAGGACCGTGATGCCCCGATGCACGTAACCTGCTCATCCTGCCAACGGAAATATGCGATCGCCGACGAGAAGGTGCGCGGCCGCCGCGTGAAGATCGCCTGCAAGAACTGCAAGGCGCCCATCTTGGTGGATGGGACCTCGATCCCCGCACCCCCGGTGGACCGCGCGCCCCCCGCCGAGGAACCGCCCAACCCACCCAAGCCCTCCGCCGTCCCCGCCCCCTCCGACGTTCCTGCGACGCCCCAACCAACAACCTCCGAATCGTCCACGGAGTCGCCCGAGTCCGATGAGCGACCCACACTGGCGCGGCGTACTGGGGCGCGGTCGCCGGGGCTCCCAACCGGTTCCTCGATTCCATCGCGTTCTGTCTCGAGTGCCCCGGAGCGGCAACAGCCACCCATCGCGCCGCAAATTCCGCTGACCCCCAACCAACCGACTCCAATGTCGGCCGCATCAGCCTCGTCGGCACCGACCGTCCCCAAGCTCCGCCGGCCCTTGCATCGAACCATCATCGGTGTTGCGGCACCCGCCAATCCTCCGCCTCCCCTGAAGGAGACTGCTGCTGCGGCGGCCGCACCGGCTGCGCCCGCCACGATCGCCGTCGAGCCCTCGCCACCTGATGCGGCCGCACCGGCTGCGC
>CAZYKT010000020.1:19902-81955 GCA_964648165.1 uncultured Polyangiaceae bacterium
CACGATCGCCGTCGAGCCCTCGCCACCTGATGCGGCCGCACCGGCTGCGCCCGCCACGATCGCCGTCGAGCCCTCGCCACCTGATGCGGCCGCACCGGCTGCGCCCGCCGCTGCCCGCAAGCGTGTGCCCAAGAAGACGATGATTGGCGGACTCCACGCCGCGCCAGGCAGCGCACCGGGTCCCAGCGACAGCCAGCCTCTGAGTGTCCCGCCGGATCTGGAATGGGAAATCATCGTGCGCGGCGAGGGCCGCACCACCATGACCGCCGATGCCATCGTGCAAGCCTTCCGAGCCGGTCGCGTCGACCGGGACACGCGCGCCTGGCGCGATGGCATGGAAGAATGGATGAAGCTCGAGGATATCTGGGAGCTCGAGGTACCCTTCTCGCGTGCCGGCCTCACGCTGCGACAGACCACTGCACCATCCTCACGGCAGAATGCGGCCAGCAGCGGACCACGCCAGCCGCCCGCGGCGGATGCTCCCCAGGTGGAACCACCCGCGCTGGCCTCGTCCGAGGCCCCGGCCAAAACCCAGGGGATGCCTTGGCTGGGGCCGGCGGCGGGTTCTGCCGCCCTGCGCCCCACAACCGAGGATGCGTCCAGCGCGCTCGGGCCCGACTCCTCAGGCCAGTCCAAACGAGATGCGCTGGGCACCGCTGGCAGCCCTGGGGGGCGCGATTCGAGTCCCTCGGTGGTCGTGCGAGAACAACTCGACCACCTCGACCCCCAGGTCACCGCGCCGAGCCTCAAACGTCGCCGCAGACACCGCGGTGCCTGGATGGCACTCTTGGTCCTTCTGGTTCTCGCTGCCTTGACCGTCCTGTCGTATCGGACTGGGCAACCCGCCGTGTTGTACCGTACGCTGCGTGCCCACGGATGGGAGGCTCCCCTGGACGGGGCGGTACAGCGGTACTGGGTTCAACCCTATCGTCGATTGCGCCAGCGGCTGACTCGCTAACCGCTGCAACGCGAGCCTCTGCGACAGCGCCCCTCCCTAGGGATGGATGTTGATCCAGGTTCCTTCCTCGAAGGCGCCCCCGGCCTGAACCGAATGCCAATGCTCGGGCACATCCGGCGTAGACCAAAAGAAAGCAACCCGGGCGTCGATAGGAGATAGGTTCACACAGCCGTGGGAGCGCGCTCGGCCAAAATCGTCGTGCCAGTAGGCACCGTGCAGGGCGTATCCCCCTTGGAAGTACATGACCCAGGGAACATCGCGCAGCTCGAACTCTTTGTCGGCGACCTCGGAGTCCATGGTCGCGGTCACGTGCTTCTGATAAATGCGGAAAGCACCTTGCGGAGTACTCAGGGTCTTGCCCGGCTCCCCCAGACCATCGCGCCCCGTGGACACCAGGGTCACGTAGACGGGGCGCTCCCCTTCCCAGAGAACCATCGACTGGTTGATGATGGATACGTCAATCCATCGCGTCTGGCCGCGGGCGAAGCTGGGTAGCGTAGTGGGTTTGGCCACGGTTCTCAACTCCGCGCTGCGAAGCCAACGGCCATCCCGGGTCTGAACCATCCGACGCCCTCGAAGGATCCGGACTTCACCGTTGAGCAGCACGAAATCGCGTGGCGACAGCTTCTCACCCCGCTCCAGGTGACCATCGTTCAGCTGGTAGGCGTACGTCTCCGCGTCGGCGACGTACGCCGCAGGAAGGCCGTGTTCGGTGATCGACTGCCCGTGGAATGGTGACCCCGAGCTGGCCTTGATCTTGTCCGCGGGGATGAGTCGCGCATCGGCAGTGATGGCAAATCGCCGACGCTCGGCCTGCTCTCCGGAAATGAAGGTGCCGATGAGCGACACCCCGGCATGGCGCTTGATGCGGTTGGACATCACTGCATACTCAGGCACCCGGAACGAGGAAAGGTTGGGGATTCGGCGCTCTCCAGTCAGCCACCAGGGGACGCGGTCGTCACCATTGCCCCCGTATCGCTCGTTGACGCCCAGAGGCAGGGCATGCTCGGGGATTGTGCCACGCGGGAACCCTCGCTCGTCGAGTGGGACGTCGTTGGCGCCCACGTCGAGGGCATCCCACTTCTCGGCCAGCTTCTTCCAATTGCGCAGGTGTCGCTCCAGCCTCATCTCGTAGCGAAACTGCTCCTCGCGGTTGGGAACGCGCAGGTAGTTGGGCGCGATGGCACGGATGAAACCGTACCGATACGGCATGGGGCGGCTCCGATCTGGCTCGACCTGGATGGCCCGAGCAATGGGGTGATCAAGGCGGATCGTGGACTCCGGTCCGGTACAGACGAATCCGAGAGGATTGAGCGCGTACCACCCATCTGGACAGCCGCGGTGCGAAACGGGTTGGGCGGACCGAGGCACACGCGCGCCGACTCGAAGCGCACCGACCAGCGGAGATTCGCGTTCGGGCCGCTCCCGCACCGTCACCTGCATGGCAAGCGGCGCCAGGGTTGGACCGTCGGCGGGAGGCACTGGAAAGCGCGACCAGTCGCTGACCTTGCGCTCCAGCGCCTGCTGCTCTCCCGTCGGAGCGCGAGACTCCACCAGTCGGAGGTTGGCTGGGCCCGGCTTTCCCAGCCAGTCTGCGTCATTGGCGCAGGACACGACGAGCACGGGAAGCACGGCGCGGGACCACCACCAATCGGCTCGAGCATGTCCCTTCGCGTCCTTCATGTCTGCTGGATGCCAAAAGGCCGCCTGGTGAGCCAAATTCTCGGCAGTTGGCCGAGCGTTCGTTCGGTAGCTTGGCGCAGGGTGGATTCCCAATCCAATTCGCTCAGTTCCGGGCCCGGGACCGGGGCCCGTCCGCACATGGGCACCGAAACTGCACGTTCTGTGATAAAGCTGCCGATACTTGGTATTGAGAGGGTTTATGAAGCATCGAATGGGAATCGTGGGTTTCGTTCTGGGCAGTGCCTTGATCGCCGGCTGTGTCGTGGAGAACCGGCCTGCTGACAGCGCACCACCGCCGCCGCCCCCCGCTGCGGTGCCGGCATCACAACCCACGCAGGCAGCCACCACCGCTCCGGCTGCCTCGACTTCCGAAACGACTCCCCCTGCCCAGCGCGGCCGCCGGTTCCATGCACCGCCTCGGCAGCGTCCGGCGGCAGTGGCCACCGACCCCGCGGCGGCCGCTGGAGGAGCCCCGGCGACAACGGGGGATGTAACCACTGCAACCGCGGGGACGGCGCCGACCACGGCCGTCGGAGGGGCACCCGCCACGACGACCGCCCCGTAGGCAGTCGGCGCTGGATCAGTCGGTTGCTCATCGGACCGACGTGGAACCCAACCCGTCGCAGCATGGTGTAGTAGTCGTTGGCGGGACACGTGATACCTTGTCGGAGAGGTGATGCCCGACTCTCGTCCGCCTTCGGCCATTCCTGCCGCACAGGAGTCCAAGCCGCTGACGCGCACGCTACCTCTCTTCGAGAGCCAGCGGTCGCGGCCCCTTTCTTCTTCGCCAATTCTCGCCATCGACCGGTTCTCACCCTCGCCCGAGGAACTGGCCCAGTTGGGGTCGGAGCCTCTGGGCCCAGTCAGCACACCGTCGCGAGCTGCGCCGAATCGTAAGACAATTCGTGATAGCCTCCCTCCGAGCGCGCCGGATTGGATGCAGGCGGCGCGGGCATTGTCCCGCGTCTGCGAGGCCGTCATCGAACAAGGGACCGCATCGAACCTTGAGCAGGTGGCGATTGCCCGTGCCTACGACGCTTGGCGTTGCGGCGGTGCATCGGAGAACCACGTCGCCCGCGTGGCGCACCTGATCGCACGCGCCCACCAGGCGCTCCGCGAATCGGGTCGAGCCGATGAGGCATCGGCGCTGCGCGACTGCGCCGGGGTCATTCACTCAGGACTGCCCATGGTCCTGAAGAAACGGTTGACCGTGGAGCGTGTGATCGATCTGGTCGCGGCGCTGCGCCAAGTCGACGATCCCTGGACCGCCATCGTGGACGGGACAGTCGAACTGTTGGGTTGGAACCAGCTGGGTCGAATGCACGCCGCGGTGCTGATTCGAGCCCTCATCGAGCGTACCTAGACCATGACCAATCCACATCTCGTCGACCCGTCCACCGCCACCGTTCTTCGCAGGGAGTTGGAGGGACTCGTCACCGCCCTGTCGGGAACCGACGAGGAGCTACTGAATCTGCTCCGAGCACGCGCCGAGCAAGCGGCACGGATCACCCACGTGCGCGAACAACTCGGGCTGCCCTCCTACGATCCGAAAGGAGAGGAAGAAACCCTTGCGCGCATCGACCAGCTGGCTACCACGGTACCGGCCCGCCTCACCCGGGCTGCGGCACGACAGATCTATCGAAGCATTCTCTCATCCTGCGCCGGCTTCGGATCCTCGGGCAGGGTCGGTTTTTTGGGGCCGCCCGGGACCTACAGCCACATGGCGGCTCGCGGCACCTTCGGACTCGGCGCCACCTACCTGGACTACCCCAACATCGCGGCGGTCTTCGCGGCTTTGGAGGCCCAACGAATCGACTACGCCATAGTGCCCATCGAGAACTCGACCGAGGGTGGCGTCAGCCAGACGCTGGATTGTCTGTTGACCAGTTCAGCCCGCATTCAGCAGGAACAATTGTTGGACGTGTCCCTGTGCCTGATCGGCAAGGAGGACGATTTGTCCAAGGTGCTTCGCGTCTACTCGCATCCGCAGCCGCTCGGCCAGAGCCGCAGTTGGCTGTCCGAGCACCTGCCCCATGCCCAGCTGATCGCGACACCCAGCACGACCGCCGCAGCACGCGAGGCGGCATCGGATCCGGCATCCGCCGCGGTAGCCAGTCATCTCGCGGCCGAGCTGAACGACTTGGATATCCTGGCCGAGGCGATTCAGGACGTCACCGACAACATCACTCGTTTCGTGGTGTTGTCCTTTGACCAGCCTCCAGCCACCGGACACGACAAGACCTCGATTGTGTTCTCGATGCCCGACGAGCGAGGCTCGCTGCTCAAAGCCCTCTCCATCTTCGATGCCTCCGGCCTGAACCTGAGTCGAATCGAGTCCCGGCCCGGCCGGGAGAAGCTGTGGGAGTACGTCTTTTTCACCGACATCGACGGACACCAGACCGAGCCCGGTGTGCACCAGGCCATCGAGCAGCTGCGGAGCGTCTCTCAAATGGTGCGCGTCCTGGGAAGCTACCCCAGAGCCGACTGACCAGCCCGGGCCGCTGGGCCGACCTGCCGGTGATCTGCCTGGTCGGACTCGACGAACCTCGTCAGGTCGGTTATGCGATGTCGCACAAGGTAAGATGCAGCACGACAGGGCTCCTGGCAACCGGCCGCACTCGCCGGAAAGCGAGCTGCGCCTCAGGCCGACACTTCGATATGCACTTCGCTATCGCGGTCGGTTGCTTCAGCTCGACAAGACCGATCTGGTTCTGGGGCGGGATGCGGATTGCGACGTGGTGCTATCGAGTCCGCTCGTCTCGCGTCGCCACGCGCGGCTCATGCTCGATCGTCACGGAGCGACCATCGAGGACTTGGGCAGTCGGAACGGGCTCTTCGTCAATGGGGCTCTGGTCGAGGGTCCAACCCGGCTCAGCCCCGGGACTCGCATCTTGCTCGGGCATGAAGCGCTTGAGTTCGTGGCCGAGAATGAGTCCACCCCATCCGGCACCGTCGCGCGGGTGGCACGCCCCGAGGTCCGCCACCGGGAGACGGTCGCGGTCAACCGATTGGACCCGGCCAACGGGGCCGAGAGCGAGAACACCAGCACGCGGAGCTCCGATGCCCTCGAGCTCTTGGCCGGCGCGGTCGAGCGGGCACTGGCTGCCGGCAATGCAGATGCCGCCGAACGGGTCCTCGGTAGTCACCTCGAACGGGTCATGCAGCTGGCATCCTCGGACTCGGAACAGGCGGCGCAGTCCGCGGAGCGTGCGTCCAACTACGCCATCAGCATCGCGTTTGCTACCGGCAAGATCCGGTGGTTCGAGTATCCGATTCGCCTGTATTCGACGCTACGCCAGCCAATGCCACGAACCCTGCTGGATCTCCTGTCCGCCGACTTGAAGGGGATTCGTCGCGTCGATCGAAGCCTCTTAAGACAGTACGTAGCGCAGCTGCGACAAGATGCGGGACGAATGACGCCCGAGCAGAGGTTCCTGCTCCAGCGCATCGAGGGGCTGGAGCGGCTCGCCGCACTGTAGATTCTGGGCTCGAGGGCCTCGGATCTTCGTGTCGGACGGCGGGTCCGAATCCCCACGCCACATGATAGCCTGGGACCCTGCCGGTTCACCAGCACCGACGCTCCCGAACCGCACTGTTGAGGAGTCGGGGCGGACTCCACTTCGTGACGAATCTCCCTCTGGTTCCCGGGCGAGCGGTGGTACACCAGATCCGTGGACACAGTCGACGGGGTCCTTGCTGCACGCATTGGCCAGGTGATTGGTCAACGGTGGACGCTTCGTCAGCTCTTGGGGCAAGGCGGCATGGCAGCGGTCTATGCCGCGGACGACCCCACCGGCGCACGCGCCGCCGTGAAGCTACTCCATCCGGAGATGGGCCTGCGGCGAGAGACCCGCGAGCGCTTCATCCGGGAGGCCGCGGCCGCTACGTCCGTCGGACACCCGGGAGCGGTCACCGTCCTGGAGCAGGGCCAGCATGGCGACACCATCTACCTGGTGATGGAGCTGCTGCTCGGCGAGTCGCTGGGGGAGCGGGCCCGACGTCACGGGCGGCTACCCGTCGCGGAGGTGTTGTCGATCCTCGATCAAGTCTTGGACGTTCTGGCCGCAGCTCACGCCAAAGGCATCATCCATCGTGACTTGAAGCCAGAGAACCTGTTCTTGACGGCCGACGGTCGGATCAAGGTGCTCGATTTCGGACTGGCCCGCTGTCTCGCCGCAAGTTCCAAGGAATTCTTGACCCGTACCGGCATGGCCTTGGGCACCCTGCCTTACATGGCCCCCGAGCAGGCGCTTGGGCGTCGCGACGACGTGGATGCCCGCGCCGATCTGTTCTCCCTGGGTGCGACGGCGTTTCGTGTGCTGAGTGGACGTCGCGTCCACGACGCCCCCAGCGAGGCTGAACTGCTGATGGCCATGGCCTCCCAACCGGCACCCAGTCTGGCGACCGTCGCGCCTGATGTCCCCGCGGATCTATGCCTAATCGTGGACCGTTCGCTGGCTTTCGCCAAAGAGGCCCGCTACCCCGACGCCCTGACGATGCAGTGCGACGTGAGGGCAGTGGCAGCCGGGCAGCGACCTGGATTCGCCGTGGAGCGGCTGACCCTTGACGACGGAGCAACCCGCGCCGATCGCAAGGCACCGGTGGTGCCGGCGTCGGTGGACGCCACGGTCCCCTTCCCCGTCCCGGTCTCGGTGCGCGAGAGCACTGCCCGCTACGCCCTGGAACCGACGATCGACGCGCGGTTGCCCCAGGGTCCGCTGGGTGTTGCTCTGGAACCGACCTTGCCCGAGCCTGTTTCCATCCGGAGCTCTGCCGTGGCTCCTTTGCCGGTTCGTCGCAGCCGACGGCGCTGGCCAATCGTCGTCGTGTTGCTGCTCGCCGGGACGGCCGTCGCCGGAGTCGGCGGCTGGGCGTGGCACGCCCAGTCGCAACCGCCGAGCTCGATGGCCGAACTGGCACCGGTTGCCCAGTCCGTTCCAACGGTTGTCCTGTCCCACACACCGATCGAAGCCAACGCTCCGATCGCTGCTACCTCGTTACCGGTATCCAGCGCGCCAGCGTCGCCATTCCGACCGATGGGGGCCCCCTCTGCTGCGACAGCCGCCAGCGTCACGGGAAAGCCATCGAACCTCCCGGAGCCCCCGTCGGTCGCAACGACCCAAGGTCCCGTTTCGGGCGTCGCGGCACCCCCGACGAATCCCTTGCCATCTCTTGCTCCGCCCGCCGCCGCCACTGCACCGACTCCCGCAACGGCGGCAGCTCCGGCGGCCGCAACGGCGGCGCCTCAGCCACCTGCTGCTGTCATTCCACCGCCTGCTATCGCCCCACCAACCGTGTCCAGTGCTCCCCGACCCGGAGCCGCCGCACCGCCGGTTGAGGCACCCGCGCAGACCAACGTCGGGCCTCACGGTCGTCGCCCCCGGCGGCCCCGCCGTTAGCCGGGATGGGCCATGCCGTCGGCGCGGGACGGCCCCACCATTCCCAGAGCGGCTTCACCGAAGAGCTCCCGAGCGTTTTGCGAAGTCGCCTGTATGATCTCTGATGCGGAAAGACCACGGCAGGCTGCCACCGCCTCTGCCACCAACACCAGATGTTGGGGACGAACCAGGCCAGCAGGCACACCCTCCAAACCGATGGCGGGAGCATCCGTTTCCAATAGGAGCGACCGGAGTGGCAGTCCCCGAGCCAGCTCGCGGACTCGACGGGCGTTGGGACGGGTCACCGCTCCAGTCAACCCGATCATCCAGCCCCGCTCCACCAAGGGCCGCAGCTGCTGGATCGAACCCGAAAAGGCGTGCAGGGCACCGCGCAGCCCCGGGAAATCCAACAGGCATGCCAACACCTCGGCGCCCGCGCGTCGACTGTGGACGGTCACCGGCATATCCAGCGACCTTGCCAGATCCAGCTGAGCCAGGAATACCTGCCGCTGCCGAACCAGGCCGGGCATCTCGGGGCCGAGCGTGCCTTCCAGGCCACACTCGCCCACCGCTGCGGGTCGATGTCGCTCGATGAGCTCCAGCACCGGCTCGAGGGGCTGGTGCGCGTACCAGGGGTGCAGACCGATGGCGATCGACAACCCGCGCCAACGGGTGGACAGCTCGAGCACCGACCGATTGGAGGCTTCATGATACCCACAGGTCAGCATTCCCGAGACGCCCGCCAGTGACGCCTGGGTGATGACGGCATCCGGGTCGTCGATGTCGGTGAGATGACAATGCGAGTCGAACATATCGAACCAACTCGACCCACCCCTGGCCGGTCGACTAGTAGCGGTAGTAATCGGGCTTGTATGGACCCTGTATCGGGACCTGGAGGTACTCGGCCTGGCTGGGACTGAGCGTCGTCAGCTGCGCCCCTAGCTTGGGCAGGTGGAGCCGAGCCACCTTCTCGTCCAGCTGTTTGGGGAGTCGGTGTACACCAATCGGAAAAGTCTGATTGAACAAGGTGATCTGGGCCAAGACCTGATTGCTGAAGCTGGTGCTCATCACGAAGCTGGGATGACCGGTTGCGCACCCCAAGTTGACCAGTCGTCCGCGAGCCAACAGGGTGAGCCGGCGGCCATCCGCGAACACGAATTGATCGACCTGTGGCTTGACGGATTCCTCGCGCACACTGGGGTTTCGCTCCAGCCAACCGACGTCGATCTCACTGTCGAAGTGGCCAATGTTGCACAGGATGGCCTCGTTCTTCATCACCTTCATGTGCTCCCCTCGCACCACGTCGCAGCAGCCGGTGGCCGTGATGAAGATGTCCGCGATGGGCGCCGCCTGCTCGACCGTAGTCACCTGGTAGCCCTCCATCGCCGCTTGGAGCGCGCAGATGGGATCGATCTCGGCCACCAGCACCCGAGCCCCCTGCCCTCGGAGAGCCTGCGCACAGCCCTTACCGACGTCTCCGTACCCCGCCACCAGGCAGAGCTTCCCGGCCACCATCACTCCCGTGGCTCGCTTCAATCCGTCCAGCAAAGACTCGCGACACCCATACACGTTGTCGAACTTGCTCTTGGTCACCGAGTCATTGACATTGACAGCAGGGCATCGAAGCCGCCCATCGGCAGCCATGGCGAGGAGGCGATGGACCCCGGTTGTCGTCTCCTCACTCAGGCCCCGGATCGGATTGGGTTCTTCGAAGAGCTCGGGGTGTCGCTCGTGGACCCGAAGCGTCAGATCCCCGCCATCGTCGAGCAGAAGGTTGGGGCCCCGCCCCTCAGAGAAAGCGTGCAGCTGACGTTCCAGACACTCCTCATACTCGATCGCAGTCTCCCCCTTCCACGCGAAGACGGGGATCCCGGCGCGGGCGATGGCCGCTGCCGCATGATCCTCAGTGGAATAGATGTTGCATGAGGTCCAGGTCACCTCAGCACCCAGCTGCACCAGCGTCTCGATGAGCACGGCGGTCTGGATCGTCATATGTAGGCTCCCGGCGATCCGGGCTCCACGCAGAGGCTGTTCCTTCTGGTACTCCTCGCGGAGCGCCAGCAGGCCCGGCATCTCCATCTCGGCGATGGCGATCTCCCTTCTACCCCAGCTCGCCAGGCTCAGATCGGCAACCTCGTAGCAGCCCCCATCCTGCGTCTTGACCGCGCGCTGGCGCGGGAACGGGACAGCGGCACTGGGCTGAGTGGCGAAGGTGCGATTGGGCATTGGGATTACTCCTTGTCTGACTCGGAAACGCGCAGCACACCATCCGCGGGACGGCGCGCAACGAGCAGCAGCCAGGACAGATGTCCGTCGAAGCTGCCCAGAACCAAACCCGGTGGAACCGGAGATACTTCGACCTCATCAAGGCCCACCGCCTCGGCCATTCTTGCCAACTCGGCGGCTGCGAATCCCAACCACACGTCGGCGCGCTGCTCGCGAAGCGCCTCGTCCGCGTGCACAGCGTAGTCCATGAGCAATAGGGTGCCCCGGGGCCGGAGCAATCCCGCCAGGGTCGCCATGGCCACTCGGGGAACCGCCGCGTGGTGCAGGATGCGGCTGGCAAACACCGTGTCGGCCCCCGGATGAACCGCAGCCCGGACCACCTCGTCGTGCAGTTCGCCGCAAACCAGCGTCACGTTGGCATAACCGCGGAGGCGAACGCGAGCGCGCGCGCGCTCCAGCTGCCGCGGACTTCTGTCGACGGCCACCACTCGGCGGTAGGACGGTGCCAGAACATCGAGAAGCAGTCCCTCACCGGTCCCCGCATCCAACACGCAGTCTCGGTCACCGCGCACGCGCGCCAGAGCATGGGCATAGGCCGGTATCTCGGGGGCGGGACGAGCGTCCGGTTCCGAGGGGCCCTGAAGGCCGAAGTATTCACGGGTTCTCTGGTCGCGAAGCCCCACAACGGCGGCAATCCGCGACAGACACTCCGCCTTTTCGCACAGATTTTTTCCCTCGCGCAGCGCGTCCCCCACCACTGGATCGCTACGATACTCGTCAGCGAGCCTGATGAACGTCCGGGTGCCCTGGCGTCGGTCGACCAGCACCCCCAGTTGACGCAAGGGCCCCGCCTGGCGGGAGATGTTCGGCTGTGACTCCCCCAGGATCTCGGCCAATTCGCCGACGCTCAACTCCTCTTCGCCCGCCAACGCCAACAGGCGCAGGCGCGCAGGGTCGGCCAGGGCCCTGTACAGCTGCCATCGGCTGGGGATATCGGCAGATTGCGCGGCCACCGGTCCATATATATGCGTCCATACGCATTGATGCAAGTTTAAAGTTCATCATATGGGCCGACCAGTGGGTCTGCACACGGAGTGCTCGCGCCAGATACGGTTTCTCCGGATTTGGATAGACTGCGCGCCATGGATCGGTTTCGGCGCTTCGATGAAGCGTACTACCAGCGCTACTACGAGGACCCCAAGACACGTGTGGTTGCTCCGGACCAGCATGCTGCTCTGTGTGAGTTCGTGTTCGCCTTCGCCCGCTACAACGATCTGGAGATGAAGAGCGTCTTGGACATCGGGGCGGGCGTCGGGCTCTGGAAGACGTGGATCGAGCAGCACCATCCGGGAGTCAAGTATCTCGGAACCGAGGTCAGCGCCGCCATGTGCAAGAGACATGGATTCCAGAAGAAGGACATTGCGCGCTGGCGTGATCGCAAGAAGCACGATCTCATCGTGTGTCAGGGGGTCTTGCAGTATCTGCCCGATCCGGACGTCGCTCCCGCCGTCGCCAACATCGCTGCCATGTCCAGGGGACTGGTGTATCTGGAAGTGACGACGCGGCAGGATCTTCGCGAGAACTGTGACCTGGAACGCACTGACCAGGACATCTTCGTGCGCAATGGCTCTTACTATCGGGGGATTCTCACCAAGCACTTCGTCAATGTGGGGGCGGGTCTGTGGTGGGCCAAGGATCGCGAGGCGCCCTTCTACGAGTTGGAGATCTGCAACACCAGCAAGTAGGGTTGGTCCGTCGCGGGAGGCTGAGGATGTCGAGAGCCAAGAACACCGTTCGCCCGGTCCTGACCGTCGCCCTGCTCGGGCTCACGGTACTGGGCCTGGTCAATGTCTATGGTGACAACCGTGAGGTCCAGGCTCAGGCCGCCACCATAGCCTGCGGTGGCCACGAGTGCTCGACGCAGCTGACTCGTCTCGACCGCAGTCCCATCGCGCAGACTTACGATTTCGTGGCCGCGCCCGAGGGCGCAAAGCGCCCGAGCCGAACGGTCACGGTGCGTTGTCAGCCACAGTACCTCATGGTCGGTCGCTGGATCTGCACCAGCCAGTAACGGGCGACCTATAGCAAACCCAAGGCCAAGCGAGCCTCCGCACTCATACGGTCGCGGCCCCAGGGAGGGTCCCACACCAGCTCGGTGCGCACCGAGCTCACGCCGGGAACCCGCCTCACTCGCTCGTGGGCCTGCCGGAGTAGCACGCCCGCAACCGGGCAACCCGGGGAGGTCAGGGTCATGCGGAGTCCCACGGCGCCCCGCTCATCCACCGAGAGACCATACACCAGCCCCAGATCATAGATGTTCAGCGGGATCTCTGGATCGTAAACGGTACGCAGGGCCTCGATGACCTTGGTACGCAGGCGGTCCCCCGCCACGACCTCCGACGGGCCAGAAATGCCAGGATCCTCCAGCACGTACTGACTTGAACCCAACGGCTCGGTTCGATTCACGACCGTCAGATGCCGGCGGGCAAGGACATGGCTCGGCTGCGGCAAGTCAGCCTCCCGTACCAGACCCGCCATGGTCCGTTTCCTCGGTGCTGGCCGTTGGCTTCCCCTGCAGGGCGGCCGCCGCGGTGTGCCAGGCCAGCGTGGCGCATTTGACGCGCATCGGAAACTCCGCCACCCCCTTGAACACACCCAACTTGGCAGGAAGCTTCTGCGACGCCTCCGGGATCCCGTGCACGATCATGTCCAGAAAGCTCTCCAGCAGGGCGAAGAATTCCTCCTTGGTTCGACCCTTGACGGCTTCGGTCAGGGTCGAAGCCGCTGCCATGCAGATGGCGCAGCCACTGCCCTCGAATCCGGCATCCTCGATGCGATCGTGCTCACATCGCAGCCTGACACCGATTCGATCTCCGCACAGTGGATTGTGGCCCTCGGCGGTACAGTTGCAGCCCTCGGGAACCCGATGGTTCCTGGGTCGACGCCCGTGGTCGAGAATCACCTCTTGGTACAGCTCGCGCAGATCGGACATCAGGAAAAAAGCTCCTTGGCCTTGCGAATGCCAGCCGCCAGACGCAGAAGGTCATCGACCCCGTTGAACATCCCCAGGGAGGCGCGCGCCGTCGCCCCCAGGCCCAACCGGTCGATGACCGGCTGAGCGCAATGGTGTCCGGTGCGGATGGCGATCCCCTCGCCGTCCAGCACGGTGCCGAGATCGTGAGGATGGATGCCGTCCACCACGAAGGACAGGACCCCCGACCGTTGTGCAGCCTGTCCCACCAGACGGACACCGTCGATTCCTGCCAGCAACTCGGCACCAACGTGCAGCAACTCCTGCTCGTGCGCCATCAGCCGTTCCCAACCCACCTGGCCGAGGAAATCGATGGCAGCGCCCAACCCGTGAACCCCGGCGATGGCCGGGGTCCCGGCCTCGAATCGGTGGGGCGGATCGGCGTACTCGGTTCGTTCGAAGGTCACCGAGCGGATCATGTCACCGCCAGTCTGGTACGGTTCCATTTCTTCGAGCAGCGACAGGCGACCGTACAACACCCCCACACCGTCTGGTCCGTACAGTTTGTGGGAGCTAAAGGCCAAGAAGTCGCAATCGATCTCACTCACGTCGACGGGCCGATGAGGCACGGATTGCGCCGCATCCACCAGAACCACCGCGCCCCTCTGGTGGGCCAACCTCGTGATCTCCCGAACCGGCAGGACCGTACCCAACGCGTTGGAGACATGGGTCACGGCGACCAATCGCGTCCGAGGGCCCATGGCCACCTCGAATCGCTCCAAGGGAATGTCCCCTTGGTCGGTCATAGGGACCACCCGCAGCTGGGCCCCGGTTCGCTGAGCCACGACCTGCCAGGGCACCAGATTGGCATGATGCTCCAGGCCGGAGATCAGTATTTCGTCTCCGGAGCGAAGACGCGGCAGGGCATAGGATTGGGCCACCAGATTGATGGCCTCAGTGGCACCTCGAACGAATATGATGCTTCGCCGGTCCCGGGCACCCAAGAAATTCCGCACCTGGTCGCGTACTGCTTCGTACCGCTGCGTGGCACGCTGCGAGAGCAGGTGTACCCCACGGTGGATATTGCCGCAGTCGAACTCCCAGGTTCTGCGGACCGCCTCCACCACCGAGCGGGGTTTGAGGGCCGTCGCCGCCGAGTCGAGATAGGTCAGCGGATGACCGTGAATGGTCTGATGCAGGGCCGGGAATTCGCCACGGACCGAGTCCAGATCCCAGTTCGATGCCGTGCTCATGATCCCGTCTCCGCGCCCCCTGGCGCAAAGCGACCGATATGCTGCCTCGATTCCTCCATGAGCTCGGGGCTGGGACACTCCTCGACGATTTCCGTCACGAAGGCCTGGGTGAGAATCGACGCCGCCTCGTCCTTCGGGAGCCCTCGAGACTGCAGATAGAACAGCTGCGTGGGATCGAGGCTCCCCACCGTGGCCCCATGACTGCACACCACGTCGTCGGTGTCGATTTCGAGTTGCGGCTTGGCATGAACGACGGCGTCGGCAGACAAGAGCAGGTTCCGACTCTCCTGGTGAGCCTCGGTGCCCGACGCAGCGGCCGCTACCACCACCTGACCGTCAAACACCGCGCGGGCGCTGTCCCCAGCAACTCCTCGAAAGATCTGCTGGGTCTTGCCCCGCCGGCCTCGATGAGTGATTCGGGTGTGCTGCGCCACGCGCTGATGACCCCGGGCCAGATACAACCCCTTGACCAGACAGGTCGCATCGTCACCCTGCAAATTGACGTCGAGGTGCCATCGAATGAAGCTCCCTTTGACACTGGCCGACCACAAACGGTACGCGGCATGAGCTCCGACATCGACGGACGTCCACCACAGATCGGCCTGGGCATCGCGAGCCACCAAGCGCGCATGCTCCAGCGCGGCACCACCCTGCAGATCGATCAACATCCGCCCCATCGAGACGTGTTCCGCCGATGGATCCCTTCCCACGTGACGCTCCACCAGGGTCAATCGTGAGTTGGGCTCCAGGAGGCACACCACGAAGGGCAAACTCAGTCTCGAACCGGGCGCGGCCCACTCCGTGACCCACAGCTCGACGGGGGCTTCGATCTGCGCGTCCCGTGCCACGCGCAAGACCCAGCCGTCGCGAAAACCGGCTGTGTGGGCCGCCAGCAGACCGTCCTCGGTGTTGGTTGACCTGTGCAGGATGGACAGGAGTCGGTCCGGCTCTCGCCTCAGACTCTGTTGCACCGTTTCCAGCGTCAGGCCCGGGGCAAGGCCCTCCGACGGCATGACCGGTTCCCCATCCACCAGGGCCAGACAGGTTCCCCGCGGGGTCAATCCCAGAGACTCCACCGGCTCGGTGTCGGCCTCCTGAGCGGGGCTGGGCTCACGCCCCAGCAGGGTGTCCAAGGGGATCTGGCGCCAGGACTCTTCCTTGCCCTTGGGTATGCCATGGCCAATTAGCCAATCCCTCGCCGCCTGCCGGATGGCCCGCAGGGCCTCGGGCTCGGCATCTCCCTCTTTAGCCAGCATCCGCCCGATGCTCCGAGCCAAGGGCGGACCCTCCGGGCCCGTCTGCAACCGGTCGGGCATCGTCATGCCGTCGCTCCCTTTTTGGGACTGTCGCCCTGTACGGCGGCATAGCCCTTCTGCTCCAGCAGCTCGGCCAGCTCGCGACCTCCGGAACGAACGATCCGACCGCCCGCCAGCACGTGGACCCGGTCCGGGACGACGTAGGAAAGCAACCGCTGGTAGTGGGTGATGAGGATCATGGCCCGAGACGGACTGCGCAGGCGATTGATCCCTTCGGCCACCGTCCTGAGGGCATCGATGTCCAGACCGGAGTCGATCTCGTCCAGGATGCAGAGGCTGGGTTCCAACAAAGCCATCTGGAAAATCTCATTCCGCTTCTTTTCTCCGCCGGAGAACCCGACGTTGACGGCGCGTTGAACCAGGGTCTCGTCCAAACCCACCCACCGGGCACGCTCCTTGGCCAAGGCCAAGAAGTCGAAGGCATCGAGTTCGGGCTCGTTGCGCTCGCGACGAACCGCGTTCAGAGCCGCTTTGAGAAAATAGAGGTTACTGACCCCCGGCAACTCCACCGGATACTGGAAGCCAAGGAACATCCCTTTTCGAGCCCGCTGCTCGGGGGACAGCTCCAACAGATCCTGCCCCGCGAAGCGAGCTTGGCCCTCGGTCACCACGGCTCCCTCCCGACCCGCCAGCACCGATGCCAGGGTGCTCTTCCCCGACCCGTTGGGACCCATGATGGCATGAACTTCGCCAGGTGCAACCTTCAAGTCGATACCGTTGAGGATGGGCTTGTCGTGCAGGGAAACGCAGAGATTCTGAACTTCCAACATGATCGTTCCATGCCGCGGCTAGGCTAGCCAACGGCTCCTTCCAGACTCACACCCAAGAGCTTCTGAGCCTCGACCGCGAACTCCATGGGCAGCTCGTTCATCACTTCGCGGCAGAAGCCATTGACGATCAGGCCCACGGCATCCTCGTCGGACAGGCCTCGCTGCCGGCAGTAGAACAGCTGTTCGTCACTGATCCGCGAGGTGGTGGCCTCGTGTTCGACGACGCCGGTTGGATTGCGGGAGTCGATGTATGGAATCGTGTAGGCGCCACAGTGAGAACCAATCAACATCGAGTCACAGCGCGTGTAGTTCCGCGCTCCCTCGGCCCCCCGCGAGATGCGCACCAGGCCGCGGTAGGCGTTGCGGCCGTGGCCCGCGCTGATCCCCTTTGACACGATGGTGCTCCGAGTCCCCTTCCCGATGTGGATCATCTTGGTGCCCGTGTCGGCCTGCTGGTAGTTGTTGGTCAAGGCCACCGAATAGAATTCCCCAACCGACTCCTCCCCTAGCAGGATGCAACTGGGGTACTTCCAGGTGATGGCCGACCCCGTTTCCACCTGGGTCCAGGAGATTTTCGAGCGCGCCCCCACGCATTTTCCCCGTTTGGTCACGAAGTTGTAGATGCCACCGCGTCCTTCGGCATCACCCGGATACCAGTTCTGAACGGTCGAGTACTTGATCTGGGCGCGTTCCAGGGCAACGAGCTCGACGATGGCCGCGTGCAGCTGGTTCTCGTCGCGCATGGGCGCGGTACAGCCCTCCAGGTAGCTCACCTGGGCGTCGTCATCCACCACGATCAGCGTTCGTTCGAACTGCCCGGTTTTGGCAGCGTTGATGCGGAAGTACGTGGACAGCTCCATCGGGCACTTGACACCCTTGGGGACGTACACGAAGGACCCGTCACTGAACACGGCGGAGTTGAGGGCAGCGAAGAAGTTGTCCGTGTATGGGACGACCGTGCCCAGGTACTTTTTCACCAACTCCGGGTGCTCCCGCACGGCTTCCGAGAAGGAACAGAAGATGATGCCCATCTCGGATAGCTTGACTTTGAAGGTGGTGGCAACACTGATGCTGTCGAATACGGCGTCCACTGCCACGCCAGCTAGAACCTCCCGTTCTTCCAAAGGAATGCCTAGCTTGTCGTAGGTGCGCAACAGTTCGGGATCCACGTCGGCCAGGCTCTTGGGAGCGTTGGCAGGACGGACCGGAGCTGCATAGTAGGTGATGCCCTGGTAGTCGATGGGGGCATGGGCTATTCGTGCCCAACTCGGTTCAACGAGCGTGCGCCAATGCGCATAGGCCTTGAGACGAAACTCCAACAGCCAGTCCGGCTCGCCCTTCTTGGCCGAAAGGCAGCGCACGGTGTCTTCGTCGAGGCCCGGTGGCAAGGACTCCTCGGCCACCTCGGTCACGAAGCCAGCTCGGTATTCGGTCCCGAGCATCCGCTCCAGCGCGTCCCTGTTAGAGCTCTGCTCTGTCACGAGGATACTCCCGGTTCGAACGACGATTTGCTCCCCGATCCGTGGGCACCTGCAGAAGCCCGAACCCTGCCCAGTCGCAGCGGCACCAGCGCGCGACGCCCCGGACTCAACATGTCGGCAATGGTTACGCTGGCCAGGGCCCGCCGCACCACGCTGCTGACTCGCGCCCAGTTGGCCTGAACGGCGCAGCTTGCCCGGTATTCGCAACCCGGACCATCGTCTTTGCCATTACCGCAATCGGTGAACGCGAAGGGACCCTCCAGCGCATCGACCACTTCGGATAGAGCGATCTGCGCCGGCTGACGGGGCATCCGGTAGCCACCCAGAGAGCCGCGCTGCGAAACCACGATGCTGCGTTGAGCCAGCCGCTTGAGGATCTTGCTGACCGCCGGCAGCGGCAACCCGGTAGCCTGTGCCGCAGCCCGAGCCGAGAAGGCGCGGTCCCCGGCGACCTGATACATGGTGCAAAGGACGCGAACCGCATAGTCGGAGAGCCGGGTTATTCTCAGCATTGCGAATCAGTACCGAATTGGTACTCAATTAGGGGTGCCGTCACCACTTGTCAAGGTCTGAAGCATTTAATACAATGATTGTGAATACTTACCATCGTGCCCTGGGATGGCTACCCCACTGTCATTTGGGCCTGCAAGCCGCAACTTCGAACCGGTTCGCCTGAAGCCCACCCATTCGAACCGGTGCCCCGGCCCGGGGAGAGGCGCGGGGTGGAGTGACATGGCAAATTTCTGGGGCGGTGGCCCCTGGCGAAAATGGGTGAAAATGAGGTGCTTGGTGCTTGGTTCTCTGCGCAAGACGCTCGGGCTGTGGGTGCTGTGTTCCGTGGCCTGCACGGGGGGCAAACCCGAGTTTTCTCCCCGTCCCTCTCCCCAGGGGATGGGTGGAACGCAACCAACCTGCGAGGTCGACTTGCGGGCACAGCTCCGCATCAATGAGCTGGTGTCCCGCAATGATGGGGTCGCGATTGACGAGACCGGAGCCACCGAGGACTACGTGGAGCTCGTCAGCGTCGGTCAACACGAGGTGGATCTGTCCCAATACCGGCTGTCGGATTCGGGCTCGAGCGGAACACTCCCCGACCAGGTTCTGCAACCGGGAGAGAGGATCCTGCTCTGGGCCGACGGGGAATCGACGTCTGCCGCTCATCATCTTCCCTTTCGACTCAGTGGAGACGGAGAAAAGGTCACCCTCAGACGCTGCGGCCAGATCGAAGACGAGTTGAAACTCCCCGCCCTGGAGCCCAATGAGTCGTACGCGCGGTTCCCGGACAAGGAGGGAGCTTTCGCGGTTTGTCGATTCGCCAGTCCCAACCGGGACAACGGTCCGAGCTGCGAGCCCCCGGAGCTCCCTGCCCCACCGGATGACCAGCAGTTCGCCCCCTATGACTGGGACTTGCCGTATCCTTCCGTACCCACGCCCCTGGCGCTGAGCGAGCTTCTGCTGAGACCTTCAGAGTTCGTGGAGTTGGTGAACACCAGCAGCGAACCAGTGTCGCTCGGCGCATTCTCGTTACGTGTCGCTCCCACGACACCGGGCCAGCGCTGGCCCGGTGTCAGTGACGGGGTGGCGCTCTCGCTTCCCCAGGAGGACCTCCAGCCCGGGGCCTATCGCTCCGTGGCGGTGCCCACCGAGGCCACCTCTTCGCTCCTGGAGCGCGAGGAGTTCGAGGGGGTGGTCACCCTGTCCGACGCGAACGGTGCCGTGGTCGACCGAGTCGATTTCATGCGTTGGCCCGAGGACGCCTCCCTGGCGCGGATCCCCGAATACCCCGGCCGCCACGTCTTCTGCCAGCCCGCGACACCGGACGAAGCCAACGACTCCTGCCAGATCCTCGCCAGCCGTCCGGTGGGGGACCGGGTTCGCCATCTGCGCACCTTGAACGATTTCGCGGCCCTCGCCGAGGGGGGCAACAAGTTGGGCATCGCCTCGGTCGAATTCGTGGATGATCTCGCGTCCGGGAACGTCATCCACCTGTTGAGCGCCCGAGCTTGGTCTCTGCACTTCGAGTTCATCCGCGAGACGATCGAGGGGCATACGCCGCTGGATCGTTGCGATCCCACCGAGCGAGCCATCTTCAATCGGGGCTGGTCCACGTTCAGCGTCAACGAGTACTTTCGTGAGACGGGACGACATTACCTGTTGGGAACGCTGGTCCATCACGCCTCGACCGATTTGCACACGGTGGAATTCGCCCTGGGAGACGTGATCCGAGCCAGTGACATGCGGGAGGCCTTCTTCCAAGTCACCCGGCATGTCCTGCAGCCTGAGCTCTACGGCGTGCGTCCCCAGGACGAGAGTCAGTCCGCCCGAGCCTTGACCGTCGAGGGGACCCTGCCCATCGTCTCAGCCAGTGCTCCCTTCCGGGACGTGGAGCTGCAGCCGTTGACCAACGGGGTCGGCTACGGCGTGCTCACCTTCGTCGAAGCAGATGAGCTCCACCAGGCCACCCTCGGGTACGACGTGATCGTCGTCACGGACGCAGTTCCCAATGACATCCCCACCATCGGCGGCCTCATCACCGAGGCATTCCAGACCCCGTTGGCACACGTCAACCTCCTGTCCCAGAGTCGCGGCACTCCCAACCTGGCGTTGCCCGATGCTCGCCATCATCCGGAGGTGGAGCCCTATCTAGGAGAACTGGTACGCTTCGAGGTTCGCGGCGACGGCTTCGAGATCCGTCTGGCCGAACCCGAAGAAGCACAGACCTTCTGGGAGTCGCGTTTGCCGACCGGTCCCCGCCTAACGCCGCGACTCGACACCGGCACCAAAGAGCTGGTGGAACTGGCCGATGCGTCCCTGGCCGACTTGCCCCGCATTGGTGCCAAGGCGGCCCAGCTCGCCGAGCTATACAGCTTGGCCTCGGCCGAGCCGCCCGTGTGCAACGACCTGGGAGGATTCGCGGTTCCCTCCCGGGGGTTCGCCGTACCCGTGGTCCATTTCGTCGACCATTTTCGCGACAGCGGAGCCGCCGAACTGTTGAGTGAGATGTTGGACGATCCGGACGTCTTGGCCCACGTGGAGCGGCGCCACCAGCGACTGGATGGGATTCGACAGACCATCCTGGCGCGGCCCGTCAACGAAGGACTCACCGAACGGCTGAAGGCTGCCATTGCCGATCGCTGGGGCACCCGACCCGTCAGGCTGCGCAGCAGCAGCAACGTGGAGGATCTCTCCAACTTCAACGGCGCGGGCTTGTACACGTCGGTTTCGGTCGATCCCAGCGATCCGCAAGCGACGGTGGAAAACGGGATTCGTACCGTTTGGGCCAGCCTGTTCGCCGATCGCGCCTTCGACGAACGGGAACTGCTCCGCATCGACCAGACCCAAGTGGCCATGGGGGTGCTGGTTCATGAGGCATTCCCCATCGAGCGAGCCAATGGCGTCGTGATCAGCAGGGACGTCCTGGATCCGAATCGGGGAGACATCTACTACTTCAACGTCCAGGCCGGTGAAGCCAGTGTCACCAACCCGGCGCCGGGGGTGACCACGGAGCAGTTCATCTACCGGTTGCCACCACGAACGCCCCCGGTCTCCTACAGCAGCCTCAGCAGCCTCATCGCACCGGAGACGGTTCTCTCCCTCGAGGAGACGGAACGGGTCGCCTGTTCCGTCTCCGCCATCGTGGACCATTTTGTCCCCCTGCTGGACCCCGAACGGGAGAATCCCTACTTCGCCATGGACGTCGAGTTCAAGTTGTTGGGAGAGGACCGCAGGCTGCTGCTCAAGCAGGCTCGCCCGTATGTATTCGGATCTTCGATCGATATCGGGGATTGCCGACAGCTGTAGGACCGTCGGGGCGAACAAAGAAGGGGCCAGAGTGCCGACGGGGCTCCCCACCGGCCGCCGCTGCCCGTATATTGGGGAGCATGCTGGACCGCTTCGACGAACCCCTGGGCGAGTTACCTCCCATCTCGGGCCATGAGGCAGAAGTGCGGGCCGCGCTCGCTTCACGGTCGAACTCCATGGTTGCCTCCAACCGGGACCTGTCCCAGATCCGCTCTGGATTTGCCTGTGCCCTGCACATGCATCAACCACTGATCCCCGCCGGCGGAGCCGATCTATCGACCGCGCGAGTCATCAGCAACCTCGAGTACATGATGCAGAACCAGTCGGTGGGCGACAACCACAATGCGCCCGTCTTCCGCTGGTGCTATCAGCGAATGGCACAGTTCATCCCGGAGCTGGTTCGTGAAGGCAAAAGCCCACGGATCATGCTGGAGTACTCGGGAACGCTCCTGCACGGCCTGTGCGCCATGGGTGACCAAGAGGTCATCCAGGCGTTGCGATCCATCGCGACAGACACCTACGCGCCCCACGTGGAGTGGCTGGGGTGCCCCTGGGGGCACGCCGTCGCTCCCTCCACTCCACCGCAGGATTACCGCCTGCACGTGGAGGCCTTCCAGCACCATTTTGCGGCTCTGTTTGGGCTGCCGGCACTGGCCCGGGTGCGGGGCTTTTCTCCCGCCGAGATGGCCCTCCCCAACCACCCCGACGTGGCCTACGCTTTCGTCAAGACCCTGCGCGACTGCGGCTACGAGTGGATCCTGCTCCAGGAGCACACCGTGGAACCGGTGCCGGGCGGGACGGGCCTGAGGGACCGTCACATCCCCCATCGGCTGGTGGCCAGGAACAGCGAGGGTCAAGAGGTCTGTATCGTGGCTCTCATCAAGACCCAGGGCAGCGACACCAAGCTGGTGGGGCAGATGCAGCCCTACTACGAGGCCAAGGGGCTGCAACGAGTCGAGTTGAAGGGCAGGAGCATCCCACGCCTGGTGTCACAGATCGCAGACGGGGAGAACGGCGGGGTGATGATGAACGAATTCCCCCCCAAATTCCTGGAAGCCATGCGTGAGGCATCCGATAGCCCCACGGTCCCACTGAACGGCTCCGAGTACCTCGACCATCTGACCAGCCTCGGGATCGGCACGAATGACTTCCCCGCCATCCAGCCCCTGCACCAGCAGCGGATCTGGGATCGCCTCGGAACGTCGGCCAATCCGGAGCGGCTGGCGAGTGTCATCGAGGAGCTCAAGCGTGAGGACGGAGGATTCCACGTGGAGGGAGCCAGCTGGACCAACAACATCTCCTGGGTTAAGGGGTACGACTCGGTGCTGCAGCCGATGCAGCGAGCCAGTGCCCTGTTCGCGGAACGGATTCTGCGCCGAGGCATCCCCAGTTCGCACCCGCGGTACCGCCCGGCCCTGTTCCATCTTCTGGCCGCCGAAACCTCCTGCTTCCGTTATTGGGGAGAAGGCCTTTGGACGGACTACGGTCGAGAGCTGGCTCGCCGAGCTCAAGCCAGCCTGGAGGGTGACCTGGGCTAGTCGGATTGGACTGACCTAGATGATCTCGCGGTAGACACCCTCGGTCTGACCCGCGATCACGTCCCAGCTGTATCCATAGGCGGCCTTGACGCGCCCGCGCTCGCCCATCTCGACTGCCTTCTTGAAATCCCCGAAAACGGTGTTGATGCCCCAACAGATGCTGGGCGCGTTGTCGAAGACCACCATCCCGTCCACACCGTGGTGCATGAAGTCCTGGACGTCCAGCTTGTAGGTGGCCACGACCGGCTTGTGCGCCGCCCAGCCTTCCAATACGGCCTGACCAAACGACTCGCGCCGCGACGGAACACACACCACGTCGACCGCTCGGTACAAAGGCACCAAATCGGACAGGGTGCCCAGCCAGCGAACCGCGTTGGTCACGCCGAGCTCGACGGCACGGTTCTCCAGATAGGATCGCATCTCTCCGTCCCCCACGAAGAGGAACTTGGCGTCAGGTCGGGTCTCCAGAACTCCCGGAACGGCATCGAGCAACAGGTCAGGTCCGTCGTCCCAGCACAGGCGTCCCACGAAGAGTGCGGTGGGATCCAGGGGCCCCACTCCGTTCGCCTGGCGGACAGCCTGCACATCAACCGTTCGATCGAACCATTCGCAGTGGACCCCATTGCGGATGGTCCGTATCTTCTCCCCCGGGACGCGGTACAGCCAGGAAACCTCGTCGGCCAGAGCGGCCGAGGTGGTGATGATGCGGTCGGAAACGTACGCGCCCTCAGCCTCGATGGCCGCGACGCGCCCCGACTGCGGTCCCCGATTGGCAGCCCTTCCGAACTCGGTCGAGTGGTATGTGGTGACAACCCGTCGACCTCGGTCGTTCTTGGCCTGGATGAGCCCCTTGGCGCAGAGCCATTCATGACCGTGAACGATGTCGAATGGCGCCGCCTGGTATGCCTCCGTCTGCCCCAGGAAATAGACAAAGGCATTGCCCATGTTGTTCATCTCGGTCACGAAGTCCGGATTGAGCTCGATCGGGCAACGATGGTAGTGAACCCCATCGATAACGCTGTACGTGGTCTGGTCCTTGCCCAACCGGGCAAAGACGTGCACCTCGTGTCCCCGACGTTCGAGGCCCGCTGCCAACTCGGTCACATGGGTGGCAACCGAGCCGACCGTGATGCTGTGCAGGCTTTCCCACGCAAAAAAGGCGATTCTCACGATGCGCAACCCTTCGGGACTGCTCGGATTCCCGCCGGAGCAGTCTGTCCCGCGGGTACCCGATGGGTCCTTCTTGACTTGGCAGCCTACCGGAAATGAGGACGTTCCGGCGCGCCGAATCGAAGCCGCCAGCAATCCTGCCGGTTATTGGCCATTCCGGCCCGTCAACCTAACCTGAATGCAGGGCGCCGGGCCCCGCCATTCATGGGTGGCGCAGCTGGGCCAGTCCGAGTTAAGAATCGCCGGCCCCTCCCCACTGGAGGGCCTGCCGCGGGCTCGGCCCGTGGTGGGCGCACCGAGTAAGGCCCCCGCACTCGCAATTTCCAACACTCCGGATGGCCCGTCACCGATGTTTCACTCGATAGTACTCGTCAAGCAGGTACCGGACACCGCCAACATCACCGGCAAGGTGATGAACGATGACGGCACGGTCAATCGTGCCAAGCTCCCGGCCGTCTTCAATCTGGAAGACCGGGTGGCTCTGGAGCTCGCCCTGCGAGTCCGGGATCGTTACGGTGGGCGCATCACCGCCCTCACCATGGGACCGCCGCGAGCGTCGGACGTTCTGCGCGAATGTCTGTTCATGGGGGCGGATGCGGCCTGCCTGATCAGCGACCGGAAGTTCGCGGGAGCGGACACCCTGGCCACCTCCTATGTGCTGGCCAAGGTCGTCAAACGACTGGCTCCCTACGATCTGGTCTTTGCAGGCCGTCAGGCCATCGACGGAGACACCGCTCAGGTGGGACCGCAGACGGCCGAGAAGCTCGACCTACCGCAATCCACCTACACCGAATCGATCCAGGAAATCAGTGACGGGCACGCCGTCATCCGCCGCAAGATCGACGGAGGTTCGGAGCTATTGCGCGTCAAGCTGCCCTGCCTGGTCACCGTCATCAAGCAGGCGGCCACACCGCGTCCTTACAGTGCCAAGCGCCTGATGGCCTGCAAGAACGCCAAGACCCTGATCGACCTAGAGAAGATGGCCGAGGAGAACTCGCTGCTCTACCTGGACAAGTTGGTTGACGAATACCGTAGCCGAAATCTCTTCATCGACACGCTCACTGCCGATGACTTGGAGGTCGACGCAGAGCGCTGTGGGCTTCGCGGTTCTCCAACCCGGGTCTACAAGATCGAATCGGTCGTATTGAAGGGCCGCGAACGCGAAAACATCGAACCGACTCGTGACGGTCTCGCTCACCTCGTCGACGCACTCCACCAGGACCACATTCTCGGATAATCGCGCCATGACCGAACCACTCAACCAAGACGTGTGGGTCTTCGTAGAACAACGTGACGGGGTTGCTGCCGACGTCAGTTTCGAGCTCCTGTGCAAGGGTCGCAAGCTGGCCGACGCCCTGGGCGGCCCGCTGCGGGCCGTGGTGCTGGGGGCGGACGCTGCCGAACTGGCCCAGCGCACCTTTCTGTACGGTGCCGACGAAGCGTTGGTCGTTTCGCACCCCAGCCTCGGCCGCTACACGACGCTGCCCTACGCGCGCACGGTGATTCAACTGGTGCAACGACACCGACCGCGCGTCTTTCTGTTCGGGGCGACCGTCATCGGGCGCGATCTGGCCCCCCGCGTCGCCAGCGCCACGGGCAGCGGTTTGACGGCCGACTGCACGGACCTTCAGGTGTCCAACGTGGACTACCTCAAGCAGGAGTATGAGCGGCTGTTGCTTCAGATACGACCCGCCTTCGGGGGCAACATCCTCGCTACCATCATCTGCCCGGACAAGCCCACCCAGATGGCAACGGTACGAGAAGGGGTCATGGAGCTCGTCCGTGCCAAGAACCCCAAGCCCGCCCGGATCACGGCCGTGGATTTCGTGCCCGATCCAACTGACGAGTTGGTTCAGATCCTCGAGTCGCACCACGAGGAACGTCGCGTCAATCTCAAGGCGGCGCCCATCATCGTCTCCGGCGGCTACGGGTTGGGCTCCAAGGAGAACTTCCACCTAGTGTGGGAGTTGGCCAAGACCCTGGGCGGAGAGGTGGCCGGTTCCCGTGCCGCCGTCGACGCCGGGTTCGTGCCGCCCGAGCGCCAGGTGGGTCAGACCGGCGTCACAGTGCGACCCAAGCTCTACGTCGCGGTCGGCATTTCCGGAGCCATCCAGCACCGCGCCGGGATGCAGGACGCCAACAAGATCATCGCCATCAATTCCGACCCGGACGCTCCCATCTTCGATGTCGCCCATTACGGCATCGTCGGAGATGCCCTGGAAGTCATTCCCAAGCTCATCGAAGCTGCCAAGGCCCGCCTGCGCTAGGACCCTCGCCATGCCCAATTTCTTCAGCGACAATCCGGACCTTCTGTTCCACTTCTCCCGGCTTGACATCCGAGAGACGGTCGCGATCAACGAGGACGATTACCAGTACTCGAAGCAGTACCCGTATGCCCCGGTCAACTACGAGGATGCCATGGAGAACTACCGTCGCATCCTGGAGCTGGTGGGGGATATCGCCGGCAATTCCATCGCGGAGCGCGCGAGTCAGGTCGACGAACAGGGGGCGATTTTCGAGAATGGGAAGGTCCGCTACGCCGACGGAACCAAGAAGAATCTGGCCGAGCTATCCCAGGCCGATCTGATGGGGATGATCCTCCCCTACCGTTTCGGGGGACTGAACATGCCCTTCGCGGTGTACACCATGGCCATCGAGGCCGTGTCCCGCGCCGACGCATCCCTGATGAACATCTTCGGCCTGCAGGACATCGCGGATTGCCTGCGCAAATTCGGCGACGAGGATCAGCGGCGCGAGTTTCTGCCTGCTTTCTGTACCGGGGAACACACTGGCGCCATGGCTTTGACCGAGCCGGACGCTGGCAGCGATCTGCAGGCCTGCAAGTTGCAGGCCACCCAGGCCCCCAACGGTCAGTGGCGTCTGCGCGGCGTCAAGCGATTCATCACCAACGGCAACGGCGACGTACTGCTGGTCCTGGCACGCTCTGAGCCGGGAACCAAGGACGCTCGTGGGCTCTCCATGTTCGTGTGCCGTGGAGACGAGACCGTCAAGGTTCGCCGCATCGAGCACAAGCTCGGCATCCATGGATCCCCGACTTGTGAACTGCAGTTCAACGACACTCCGGCCCAGTTGGTGGGCAAGCGCCGCATGGGCCTCATCAAATATGTCCTGGATCTGATGTTCCGGGCGCGGATGGGGGTCTCGGCCCAGGCCCTGGGTCTGTCGCAGCAGGCCTACGAAGAGGCCTTGAAATACTCCAAGGAACGGGAGCAGTTCGGCAAACCAATCTACGAGATCCCGGTAGTCACCAACATGTTGATTGACATGCGCGTGACTCTGGAGGCCAACCGAACCATCTTTTATCGCACCTGCGAGGTGGTTCAGCTGCGCGAGAGCCTGGAGGAGAAGATCGAACGCTTGAAGGCTCGGGGCGAATCGACGACCGACCTAACCGTCCGGTACAAGGAGGTCTCCCGCCTGGCGAATTTCCTGACTCCGCTCACCAAGCTCGTGCTGACCGAGTCGGCCAACAAGATCTGCTATGACGCCCTGCAGATCCATGGTGGCACCGGGTACATGAGGGAGTTCCGGGTGGAGCGGTTGGTCCGCGATGCGCGCATCACCAACATCTACGAGGGCACCTCGCAGCTCCAGGTGGTGGCGGCCTCGGGCGGCGTCATTACCGACGTCCTCAAGGAGTTCTTCGAAGACAAGGCGACGCAGGAGTACAAGGGTGCGCTGGCCATCCTGGCCGGGTACCTCCGAGAGATCCGTGAGATCTTCCTGGAGAGTCTGCGCTACGTGACCGAGCGTCGGGACACCGCCTTCCAGGAGGTGTCCATGCGCTGCCTGGTCGAGTTGTATGGCAGTGACTACATCGGATACCTGCTGCTCGAGCACGCGGAGATCGAGCCACGCAAGGTCTTCATTGCGAACCGCTACATCCTGAACGCCGTAGCCGAAGCGCGGAAGAACGCTGAGACCATCAAGAACGGCGCCCTGTCCGACATCCTGCACGCCGACAAGATCCTGGTCTAGGGCCTCGGGACGGTCCCCCCCCGTCCCAGGGTTCGTGGTCCCTGGGGAGCTGATTGCGTCAGAAGGCCGCCGCCATTCCGGCCCAAAAAACCTTTCCTCATCGCCCCAGCGACTTCGCTTGGCGAAGGGGCCCGAGTCCATCCCAGCGATGAATTCTCAGCTGTGTTAGGTTGGCGCGGGTTTCGCAAAGAGAGGAAGGTTAACATGTTCAGTGCTCGCCTGTCGATGATGGCTGTCGGAGTGACTGCTCTTGCCCTGCTTGGTTTTGGCTGCAACGATGACGATGACGACAGCCCCGGTGGTGGCTCGGGTGGCGAGGCAGGGGAAGCCTCGGGTGGCCAGGGCGGGGAATCCGGCGCAGAGGCCGGCCAGGGTGGCCAGGGCGGTGAAGACGCCGAAGCCGGGACGGTTACCATCACCGTGACGGACATCGACGCCGCCTACGAGGATAAGCCGGTCTACGTCACGCTCTTTCCCGGCGAGATTGACTGTCTCTCGGTGACTGAACCCGGGGAACTCTTTGGCGCAGGAGTCGTGGCGGATGGCGGCTGCGAGATCGTCATCCCGTCCGTCGAGGCCGACGAATACTCCGTGTGCGCCATGATCGATGACGATGGAGACATGCAGCCCACGCCCGGTGACGTCGGGGGCCAGAGCCAGCTGACAGTTTCGGGTGACACCGAAGGTACGATGAGCACCACCGACTGGATCACCTTGGAGTGAATCCGACACGGCGACTGACGGGCCAGGCCCCGCCAGGGTCGGCCGCAAGACGGGCCAACCTCCGCGGCGCCGATCGCAAATAAGTGGTCGGGGCGGGCAGATTCGAACTGCCGACCCCTTGACCCCCAGTCAAGTGCGCTAACCAGGCTGCGCTACGCCCCGACCGTCTCGAATCGGCTTTTGGTCCAGGTTCGAGATGCGCGGAGGTTAGTCTCTCGACGGACGAATGCAAGCCCGCCCAGTCATTTCCCGAGAGGCCGTGATTCGCCATCGAGCCCCAGGCCGTCGGCCTGACGGCTAACGGAGCTGGTGGCCGAGATGCTCGGCAAGCCGGCGGTACAGTTCCGCCGCCAGCCAAGGGTCCCCCCGGCACAGCTCGACGAAATCGTCGCCTCGGATGCGCAGGGCACGCAGCGTCTGCTCCACACGAGGCAGCTCGGCCCCTCGGGGGTCGGTGCCCACCAGGCTCTGGGCAAACAGGGTGCCCCCGGGACCCAAGTGCCGCCCATCGGGACAGCGCACCACCCCCTCCAGCAACACGTAGGCGACCCGGTCGCTTGCCACCAACCAGGGGACGCTGGCACCCACGGCGAACTCCACCTCGACGGCAACCGTGAGCGCGGTCATCAAACGCGGAATGGACAGCCCGGTGAACAGCGCGCTCTGAGTCACCGGCGTCTGATCCTGGAGTGAAACCCGCGCGCGGTTGCCGTACCCAACCAATCGGTCCCCTATCTCCACGATGACCGCCGTCGCGTCGTCACGTCCGTGCTGCTGGGCTCGCTGGATCAGACTGGACACGGCCTCTTCGCAGGACCCGCTGCGCATGCAGGCACCGATCTCCTCTTCGTTCCGCAGGGCACCGTACAGGCCGTCGGTGGCCAGAAGGAAACGATCCCCCGGATGCAGATCGACCAGCACCGTGTCTGGCAACGGGGCATCCCCCAGCCCAATGGCCCGCAACAGTCGACTCGGCGCGAGCGGAGTCGAGTTGAGGCGGGTCCTGGACTGGGGGACGAGAGCATAGTCCGTGTGATCCTGCGTCAATTGCAGGACCGCGGTGCTGCGAGCCAGATACACCCGGGAATCGCCGACGTGAGCCAGAAACGCCTGATCACGCAGGAGCCAAAGGATGTCGAGCGTCGTCCCCATGCCTTGATATTCGGGGTTGACACCACCCATGGTCAGGAGTCGTTCATGGGCTCGTTCCACGACCCGCGCCAGACGCGTCAGGAGTCGGCGCCGTGCGTCCAGATCGGGTTGCGCCAAATAGCGCCGTTTGATCTGGGCCGTGGTGTCCGAGAGGATGGCCTGTTTGACTTCATCCAGGGCAGACCGCGACGCAACCTCCCCGGCGGCGTGCCCACCCATCCCGTCGGCGACGGCGAACACCCCAAGCTCCGGCTCGACCAGGTAAGCATCCTCCAGCACAGCGCGTCGCGCCCCCTGCTCACTGTGAGCGGCGACTTGTACTCGGTATCCGAAACTGGGCAGGACCAGCGACATCGGTCGTTCGTTGCTCCAACCACCATGGCACGGATCCCTAACTTTTTCGCAGGAATCGTGGTAGGGGGTGGGCGATGTGGATTCTCGCTATCGAGACCTCCAGCCCGCGCGGCTCGGTTGCCCTGGTCGCGGATGGGCAGGTGGCGGCCTATGAGTACCACTCGGTCCCCAACGCCCACGCCGAGCGGATCCTGCCCATGGTTCATCGCGTCTGTCAGGTGGCGGGGTGCCCCAAGGATCGGTTGTGTCGCATCGCCGTGGGAACCGGTCCAGGCTCGTTCACGGGGCTTCGAGTGGGGTTGGCCTTGGCCCAGGGAATCGCCCTGGGTCTTGGCATCGAGGTCGTGGGAGTCGGATCCCTTCGAGCCATGGCGAGCGCTGTGCCGGCGGACATCCGAGGCAACCGCCTGTGCCTGCTCGACGCGCGACGAGGCGAGGTCTTCTGCGCTGCCTACGATGTCGAAGACCACGAACTGATTGCACCTCGGACGGTCGGACTGGAGGAGCTCTCGTCGTTACTCGATGCCTCGATCGGTGACCAAGCCGGGAACGGACCGGTGGTGGTGGGCCAGGATGCCGATCGGCTCTTGCAAAAGGCCGGTGCGTCGGGGGCGGCTCGGTGTTTTCGAAGCCACGACTCGGACTTGCCGGACGCTCGGCCTGTTGGTCTTCTGGCCGCAACTTCGGCGCGGCTCGGACCACCCGTGCCCGAGTACGTTCGGGACGCCGACGCCAAGCTACCCAATCTGCCTGCTTCGCCCCTGGACGCCAACCCCTGTGACAGGGGATGCGATCTGTAGCTAAGCTGCTTGAGTCATGTCCGCCCAGAAGCGAGCCACACCGTCCCAGGCAGACGGGCTCTCCCGCTTCGAGCGGCATTTCTCATCCGGCGAAGTGTTGTTCACTGATGGTGAATCGGCGTCGGAAGCTTTGCTGCTGCGGGAAGGTCGGGTGCGTGTGGTGCAGCAGATCGGTGGCTCCGAACGACAGCTACGAGAGGTGCGTCCGGGGCAGCTCCTCGGTGAATCGGGCCTCATCGCGGACGCCACGCGCCGCGGCACGGCGGTCGCCCTCACCGACGGTTACCTCTTGAGGTTGGGCAGAGCCAAGCTACCGGAACTGTTCCAGGAAAGCCCGGAATTGGCCACCGAGGTGGTCGAACAGTTGGCATTGTCGCTGCGTGACGCAGATGACAACCTCGATCTCGTCACGCTGCAGGATCACCGGTCCAAGGTGATCTTGGCCCTGCTCAGGTTGGTGCGCAGAGCACGGGCGTCGCAACCTGTTGGGGCTGAGTCGGGACCAGTCGAGCTGGAGCTTGGCCCTCTCGATTTGTCTCGATTGGTCGGTTTGGACGTCGACGCCGTCAAGAGGGTCGTTCGGCAGCTCCGAGACTCGGGCCACGTCCAGACCAAGGAGCACTCGCTGGACGTAACGGATGTGGACTCGCTTCGAACCCTGGCGGGACTGCTCGATTTGCACGACCGCATCGCAGGCTCGCGCCAACGTCGCAGCGAGGCCGGGGGCAATGACTGATTGGCCGACCCGCGATCGGAGGCGACACCGATGATCCTCTCAGGGCTGGCCCGGACTGGATCGGGCCGCGCGTGGGTCGCTCGCTGGCTGGTGGCGCTCCTGGTCGTCCCAGTGTCGGGCGGTTGTCACTCCGGTGGGCCCGGCTCTTCCGAACCCGAGGTCGATCGGCGCAGCGAGACCGAGTACGACCTGGCGCGCGATGCTTGGATGCGTCGTGGTAACCCCCGCGAAGCGCTCAAGCACGCTTTGCTGGCGGTCGAGATCGACGATCAGAACGCGGACGCTCACCATATTGCGGCCCTTTTGTACCTCGACCTGTGTCAGCGCTCGGCCCAGGATTGCCGTCTCGATGAGTCGGAACGCCATGCGCGTCGCGCCCTGGACGTCCGCAGCGACTATCGAGAGGCGAAAAATACACTCGGCGTCGTCCTGATCCATGCCAAACGCCCCGCAGAGGCCATTTCGGTGCTGGAACCCCTGACCCGAGACATCCTTTATCCAACGCCCGAGAATGCCTGGGGCAATCTGGGCTGGGCCTACCTGCAGGTCGGGCGGCTCGACGACGCCATTCAGGCGCTGCATCGGAGCGTCGCGGCCCAGCCCCGGTTCTGTGTTGGCTTCTACCGTCTGGGGTTGGCCCACGAGAAGAAGCATCAGCCCGAAGCGGCACTGGAGTCCTACTCGCAGGCACTCGATGCAGACCCACGCTGTCGAGACCTGCAGGACGCCGTCGCCGGACGGGCCCGAGCCGCGATGCAGCTCGGTCGTGTCGACGACGCCCGGGCCGATCTGAAGCGCTGCGTCGATCTGGCCGGCTCCACGCCGACCGGCAAAGAATGCGGAGCCATTCTCGCCAAACTAAAGTAGGCTGTCCGGGCCATGGACTCGGTCGGACGATACCTTCGCGAGCGACGCGAAGCGAAGGGGATGAGTATCGAGGAGGTCGCGCGGGCCACTCGAGTCCCGGTGTCCAGTGTGGAGCGCATCGAGTCGGACCAGTACGACGAACTACCGGGCGAGGTATTCGTTCGCGGATTTCTGCGCTCTTATGCGCGCGCCGTCAGCATCGATCCGGATGAAGTCCTGGCACGCTACACTGCCAGTCGCCGCGTGGCCTGGGTGACTCCCTTGCCCATCTCGAGCCCTACGCGCCCCGCCCGCTCTCGGCGATTCGGCGTGGCCATCGCGTTCGTGCTGTTGCTCATCCTGTTCACCCTGGCCTTGAGCATCGTGCTCAAGCCTCGTGCCGACGACCTCCCCCAGGAGCTGAGTCACCTGGCAACCTGGGTGACTTCCGCCCAGGTCTGATGTCGGGTGTCGACGTCGATGGCGTCGAAGCACTCGTGCTCCGACGGGTGCCCTATGCCGAGTCGGATTGGATCCTGAGTCTGCTCACGCGCACCGAGGGTCAGGTCCCGGCCATCGCCCAAGGGGCACGTGCCAGTCGTCGGCGCTTCGCCGGTTCCTTGGAGCCGTTCCACGAGATCCGCTGTCGATGGGTACGGCCTCGATCTGGAGAGCTGGTACGCCTCCGCGATGCGCAGCTCAGCCGTCCTCGTCACCAGCTGGTTTCGAGCCTTCCCGCGATGCTGGCAGCCGGAACGGGCCTGGGCTGGACGCGACGAGCCCTGTCGCCGTTCACCGCCGAGCCAGCCGTCTGGCGGGTGGTAGGCGCCTGGTTGGATGGCCTCGACGCGTCGCCCCCCGCGACCTCGGAGGTTGCCGATGCGCGACTGGGAGACTTCGGACTCGCACTGTTGACGGCCTTGGGTTGGGGGCTCGAGCTGTCGAGCTGCGTCGCCTGTACGCGCCCCTGCCCGTCCCAGGCCCCGGCAAGCATCGATCCCCGTCGAGGTGGGTTGATCTGCCGGTCCTGTGGCGGGGCCGCGATTCGACTCGAAGCATCGTTGCGGCAGCGCATGCTGCTGGCGTCGCGGACAGGCGAAGTGGCTGTCTTGCCCGGCGACGCGCCGGTCGTCCTTGGTATCGTCGAAGCGGCACTGAAGATCCACGTCGGAATCGACGACACCTCGCGCCAGGATCAATGATGAACGACCCGATTGCGCCCACCGGCCTTGGCCGCGTACAGGCGCCGGTCGGCGAGAGCCACCAGCTGTAAAACCGTGGGATCGCCGCAGCAACGCAAGCAGGAACAGCCAATGCTCACCGTGACCGGTATGAGGCGACCCGCAGATTCCACACGCATCTGCTCCACCGCTGCACGGACCCGTTCGGCAACCCGAGCCGCGGACGGCAGGTCGGTGGCCCGCAAAATCACGGCGAACTCCTCCCCTCCATATCGACAGAACACATCCTCGGAGCGGAGTCGAACCCGAACCGCACGGACCAGCTCGATCAGGGCGTTGTCCCCCGTCTGGTGTCCCCACGTATCGTTGATTTTCTTGAAGTGATCGATGTCCAGCATCAAAAGGGCGAGCTCCGCCCCGTGCCGACGGGCGTAGGCCAATTCGGATGCCAACCGGGTGTCGAAATACTCGCGATTGAACGCCCCGGTCAGTGGATCGGTGACGCTGGCGTCGTACAGGTGCTGCAACATCGCGTGCTGATCGGCATCGGTGACCGAGTATCGGTAGGTAACGCCCGGACCCAGCTGGATGACGTCCCCGTCTTCGAGGATCTGCCGCTGGATGCGGTTGCTCCCGACGTACGTTCCGTTGGCCGAACCTAGATCCTCGATCTGGTACTTGTCCCCAATCCGGCTGACTTGGGCGTGCCGGCGGCTGACGCCAGCGTCGGCCAGGCAGATACTGCACGATGAATGGCGCCCCAACGTCAGGGGGACGCCCAGAAGCTGCGTGATCTGGCCGATCTCATCCCCCTCCACCCGGATCAGCAGATGGCGGTCAGGCACCGCGACCGTCGACACGGACCGCAGATCCCCCAACTGCACCACGGCGGTCTGTTCATCATCGTCGGAGGCGTTGGCAAGCTCGTCGGCGTCGGACACGGCGATGGTCAGCCTATCACAAAGGGGCCCACAGACCGAACGCCGAAGCGGCCCACGAGCCAACGGGCCTGGACTCTCCGGTTACTGAAGCGCTTCGGTAGGCCGAGGGTCGCGAATTTTGGATGGGTCGAAGGTCGGAGTAGAGGTGGTCATCGTGCCCGAGCCAAGGCCCACCAAAGACCCGTCGGCGACTTCGCCTTCGTCACCGCTCCCCACGGAATCTGGCCAACCCGCCCTGTCCCCAACCGATGGTGAGACCGAGCGGCGTCGCATCGCCGGCCGCGCTGGCGTGGTCGCAGCGGGAACCTTGTCCAGCCGCGTCCTGGGTCTGCTCCGGGATCAGGTGATTGCCGCATCGTTCAGTCGAGCCACGACTGACGTGTTCTTCGTTGCGTTCACCATCCCCAACGTCCTGCGTCAGCTGCTGGCAGAGGGGGCGGTCCAGAACGCTGTCTTGCCAGTCCTCGAAGGGGTCAAGACCCGAGAGGGAGAAGCCAGCGCTCGCCGCCTCTTCTCCCATCTGCGAGGCTGGTCCTGGATCATCCTTCTTGGGGTATCGGTGCTGGGGGTGTGGGCGGCGCCCCTGCTGGTGGAATTGTTTGCCTCCGGGTATCACCAGCAGGGGGAGCAGTTCACCCGGACGGTCCTGCTGACTCGCTGGATCTTCCCGTACATCCTGTTCATGGGCACGGCGGCTCTGGGCGTCGCCGCCCTCAACGTGCATCGCCGCTTCGTGGTGAGTTCCTTCGCCCCCGGCCTGTTGAACGTCGCGTTCGTACTAGCTGCCCTCGCCCTGCCGACCTGGCTGGCAACGCGCGGCGAAGACCCAGCTCTGGCACTGGCCTTTGGGGCCTTGTTGGGTGGGCTGCTGCAGGTCCTTGCCCAATGGCCCAGCCTCCGTGGCATCGGGTATTTCGGAAAGCCATCCCTTTCGATTCGCGACCCGCACGTCCGGGAGGTCTTCCGCCGGATGGGTCCGGTCCTTTTCGGGATCGGCATCTACTACATCGACGTGATGCTGGCGCGTCGTTTCCTTTCCGAGCTGCCTCTCGGTTCCCAGAGCTACTTCAACTGGGCCATGCGCCTGTGCGACTTCCCTCAAGGGATATTCGTCATGGCACTGCAGAGCGCAACCCTGCCCAGTCTTTCCAAGCTGGTCGCTCAGGGGCGACTGGACGAGGTCAAACGGACCTTCGTCTACTCAATGCGCCTGACACTCTTCGTGGCGCTCGGAGCCACGACGGCCTGCCTGCTGCTGGCCGAACCCCTGGTGGTGCTCCTGTTCCAGCGCGGGCACTTCGATGCACAGAGCTCCCGGGAGACGGCGCGCGCCCTGGTGGCCCAGGGAACGGGGATCTGGATGGTGGCCGCGGTTCGCCAACTGGTGAGCGTGTTCTTCGCCCTGGGTGACACCAAAACACCAGTTCGAGTAGCCGCCATCGATCTCGGGGTCTTCGTCGTTCTCGCACTGGTTCTGCGTGAACCACTTGGCCACGTCGGGGTCGGATGGGCCGTCACCGGGGCCAGTCTGGCCCAAATGGCAATGCTGTGGGCTGTCCTGGGTCGCCGTCTCGCGGGGACCGGTCTTGCCGACATCGTCCCCGCGGCGCTGCGTGGATTGGCCGCGGCCCTGACCGCCGGATGCTTGGCGCGATTGGTTGCCACCACGGTTCAACCCACGGGTGCTGCCGGCGCCCTGATGCGGGCGGTCCCGGGACTCGCCGGGGCGGCGGTCTTTGGCGTGAGTTTCCTGCTCTTGGCCTGGTGGTTCGGATGCCAGGAACTCCGCGTCGTTCCCTGGTTCGCCAAAAGGCACCGAGGCCAATCCTAGCTGAGCGATGCTGGCGCAGGGCGTGCTGGGTCAGCCTGGGGAACGGGCGACGTGCAGGGCGCGCCAACGACTCATCACGCGCTGTCGGAGGCGAGCGGGCTGACGCGCCAACGCCAACTGCAGCGTCGACCGTGAGAAACGGGATATGTGCGCCTGGAGGCAGGCGGCGATGAGGTCCGCGTGACGATTCAGCAACAACCCCAACACGCACCCGACCGCTCGCTGCACCTCTGGGTTGGCTGCGAGTTCTGCCGAGCAACAGAGCTCGAAGATGGCTTGGGGCTCCACCGAACCATTGGACTTGGCCGCTCGCAGGAGACTGGCCAGCACCAGAAAGCCCGCGCGCTGCGTGGCCGGGTTCCGAGAGCGACACCAACCGGACGCGATTGGGAGATCGAAAAGCCTGCCCGAGGCGCGAAGCCAGGGAACCACTCCGACCATAACAACGCCGTCGCGAGTTGCCGGTTCGATGGCTGGCTGGGCGGTTGCCCAACTCACCAGCCTGGACAGATCCTCCGTGCTCAAGACCGAAGCCAGGTGACCAGCAACCAGGTGGGCCGTGGCCAGCGCCGCATCTTGGGCCGAGCGCGAGAGCAGCGTGTTCAACAGCTCGCGTCGCCCTTCGTCGGAGAGGCGTTCCAGATCATGCTCCAGCCACCAGCACTGGACCTCACTGGCAAGGTCCTGGACCGCTTCGACAGGCCTGGGTTCGGACTGTATGGCGCGCCGTTGGGTTGGTCGCGGTTCCCTCTCGCCTTGGCAACCTGAGATCCGAATCTCGAGCTCCTGGACCAGGGCCAGGAGATCCAGCACCGGATCGGCGCGGATGGTGACCGCCGACGACCGGAGCTCCTCAGCAGAATGGATCGCTACCAAACCGCTCCTCCCCGGTCCGGGAAATGACGATTGGCCTCCACCCGGTGCAGGCGCCTGGGCTGGTCCATCATCGCTTCCTTACCTACGACGACAGCCCCGTGGCAATTAACTGCCTTTGTGGTCTTCGGGAGCGACCCCCGCAACCCGGCCCCGTGGCCGCCGATTCGGAGCTATCGGTTCCCGTGGGACCGCTGGGCGGAACCCGTCTGGGACTCACGGCTTGACCGTGATGGCACAGGATGACAAACGCTCCTCTCCGTGCAGGTCTCCGTCGATTCGTCCGGTCGCACCACCGCCCTTGCCGAACAGCCAGAGCCCAGCCCGAGCGTCGCGACCCAGGCGGGGCGGGGCGGGATTGCGGTTGCCATTGCCAAGATCTACTTTTTGATCGTCGGTCTCGTGCAACAAGTCCTGCTGACCCGAGTCCTCGGTACGGGAGCCTACGGGGCCTGGTCCACCGTGAGCTCGGTGGCCAGCATGGTCTACAACCCAGTCGTCACCACCGGCATTCAGGGGGTCAGCCGCACGGTGGCCCGCAGCTCGGATGAGACGCGTCCCCAGGTCATCCGTCGAACCCTGACCTGGCACGCGTTCATGGCACCAGTCCTGGCGGGCGCGTTCCTCGTCTTGGCGGGGCCGATCATGCGCTGGGCCCATGCTCCGCACTTGGTGAACCCGTTGCGCTGGCTAAGCCTGGTGCTCCTGTTCTACGGCCTGTACGCACCGCTTGTTGGTGTTCTGAACGGTCAACGGCGATTCATCGCCCAAGCCAGCCTGGACATGCTGTACGCGACGCTACGCACGATCGCTCTCATCGGCATGGCCTACCTCTTCCAACGAACCGCCCGAAGCGGGGTGGTTGGAGCCTGCTTGGGGTTCGGCTTGGTCGCCGCCACCATCGCCATCGTGGCGATGCCGTTTGCCACGCTGGGCAAGAGAGGCCCGGGTGGCCCGGGGATCCTTGCGTATCTCTCCTTCGTGGGCCCCTTGTTCCTGGGTCAAGTCCTGCTCAACCTCCTGCAGCAGTCCGACCTGAGCCTATTGCGTTACTTCGCTGCGTTGTCCGCCAAAGCAGCCCATCTGCCGCCAGAGGCTGCCGATCCGCTGGTGGGTGCCTACCGAGCCACTCAGCTGTTCTGTTTCTTGCCGTACCAACTGCTGTTGAGCATTACCTTCATCCTCTTCCCATTGTTGGCATCTGCCCATCGGGACAGGGACGACGAACGGATTGCCGTGTACGTCCAAACCGGAGTCCGTCTGGCCTTAATCGTGGCTGGAGCCATGGTTGCGCTGACCTCGGGGCTTTCCGGACCACTGCTTCGCCTCGTCTTCCCGGCCGACGTAGCGACCCTGGCGACCCGATCCATGCAGCTGTTGAGCCTGGGATTCGGAGCCTTTGCCCTTTTTGGAATCCTGACAACGGCCCTGACCAGCCTGAAACGCGAGCGCGCGTCGGCCCTGATCACGGGGGTCGCCTTCCTACTGGTGATCCTGCTGGGTAGCTATCGTCTGCATGGGGCTCCCTTTGGGCCCGACCTGTTGTACCGAACGGCCACCGCAACCTCGGTTGGCCTCCTGCTCGCCACGCTGGTTGCTGCTTGGTTGGTTCGCTCTACGGCTGGAGCCGTCGTCCCTCCCTCCACGTTGCTGAGAGTTGGTGCGACCCTGGCCGGGACCGTATTTTTGGGACGTCTCTGGTCTCCCGCGGGCAAGCTGGCAACGTTGGGGGCAGCCCTGTCGCTGGGCCTTTTGTACTTCCTGGTCTTGCTCCTGTCCCGTGAGCTCCGGCGCAGCGATCTGGACCAGGTCCTGGCCATCTTCCGCCGCCGCCCGAGCGGAACCAAGACCGAGTAGCCACTACTTTGCCGACACGCCAGCGTCCGGCCACTGCGCCGACCCAAACCATCCGTTAACTCCGAGGATGCCGGACATCAGCTCGGTTCTTCGTGGCGCAGAAATAGATCCTCGAGGGTCTCCTGCCGCGGCAGCACCTCGAGAATGGTGAGTCCAATTCGCACCGCGTCGCCGAGCAACGTCTGCGTGGCCTCGGAGCCATCCACCGACAACACCCACCGATCTCCCACCGCGCGCACCTGGGTCGCCCGGCGGCAAAAGGCCTGGATCGCCTCGGGCGATCCCCCTGCCAGAGTGACCTCGGTTCGTCCCGTCCCATGGTGGAGCAATTCCCGCAGTCTGCCCTCCACGACGACCCGCCCCTGCCGGAGCATGACCACGCGGTCGCAGAGCGTCTCGACATCCCCCAGGATGTGCGACGAGAAGAAGATGGTGCGCCCTTTTTGACGCTCCCCGAGAATCAAGTCGCGGACCTCCTTGCGCCCGATCGGATCGAGCCCGCTCATGGGCTCGTCCAGCACCAACAGCTCGGGGTCAGCGACCAGGGCCGCCGCCAGCCCGGTTCGCTGCAGCATCCCCTTGGAAAGGCGCCTAACGGGCCGATCGGCGGCTTGACTCATCCCCACCTGCGCCAAGACACTCTGACACCGATCCCGCAGCGGCTGACCCCGTAACCCCGATAAGCTTCCGCAGAGCTGAACGAACTCCCGTGGAGTCAGATACGGATAGACGTAAGGGTTTTCCGGAAGAAAACCCAGACCCGTTCGGGCCCGAGGGTCCGTGGTTGGGCGTCCAAATACCGCAATACGCCCCGAGGTTGGGGAAATCAAGCCGGTCAGGACCTTCAGCGTCGTGGTCTTCCCAGCACCATTGGGTCCCAAAAAGCCGAAAATGTCCCCTGACTCGACCCGAAAGGAGATCCCCCGCACCGCGTGGACCCGCCGCATCAGGAACCCCTGGCGGAACTCCTTGTGGAGGTTGTCGACCTCGATCAGCGGACTTCCCATAGCGAATAGCATACTCGACCCGGGCCTCTGCCGTCAGATCCCGACTCACCTCACGGCTGGCAAGGCGGGCCCGAAGCTTGGCCGTCTTTCTAGGGATTTCGCGCTCATCCCCTGACTCGCCTTCCGGGGGGCCCGGCTCGACCCTTGGGCCCCTGTCGGGCCCGGGGATGAAGACACCTGTTTCGTCCCGGGGCCTATCGCGGTATTAAGGGGGCAGTCGCTCGGGCGAACCTAAGTCGTCCGCAACAAACGTCGAAGAGGAACCATGAGAACGGTTGGGTGCTTGATTCTGTCTTCTCTGCTCACGTCCACTTGGGCTGGCCTCGCGCTGGCTCAATCAACCGTGCCGCCGCCTACGGGAATGGCTCCGGCCCCAACGGTCGCTCCAGCTCCCGCTCCCGCGCCAGCTGCAGCACCCGCTGCAACACCCGCACCTGCCCCGGTCGAGGCGGCGCCCGCGGCAGACGCGGCGCCCGCAACGGCCGAGGCGTCTGCTACCGCGAGCTTGGACGGAGTCCAAGCCACCTCCGATGTGGAGACACCGCCCGACGAGGAGGAGCAGGTGCCTGCAACCGACGAGGCCGAGGCCCGACGGGCGACCCTGCAACTCAACAACACCCTGATCGGTGCGACCGGTCTGTTGCGTGTTCAGCCCGCTGGCTCCGGCGCCCCCGGAACATTTCGGGTGTCCTTCATCAGCGGCTTCTATTCCGGTTCAGATTTCTTGTGCGGAGGCGACCGACCTTGCAGTCCTCCGGAGGGGTTGGACGCCGCCACCGATGAAGCCGAGAATGTGTCAGCGGATCTGTCCGTTTCGGCAACGCTCCTGTCCTTCTTGGAGGCCTACGTGGGCATGCACTCGCAGGCCACCTCAAACACCTTCGGCAGACCTGAGCTGCTGCAGGTGGTGGGAGACACTAACTTCGGCGCCAAGGCCTTCTGGCCGTCCGATCCAGATCGGATCTGGGGCGTCGGTCTTTCCACCGATCTCTGGCTGCTCAACGGGACCGGAAAGCTGGGAGCCGAGGACGTCAATGTCGGTCTTCGGGGTCTGTTCACCGCCGACTTCAATCAGCGCAAGAACCCAGCTGACCGAATCCCCCTGCGGGCGCACCTGAATGTCGGGTACCTCTTTGACAACACCGGCAATCTGGTGGAAGACACCGAAAAGGCCAGGGATGGGGCCAGCATTTCGCGCGTGGAGCGCTTTGGCCTGGACATCAATCGGGTGGACAGTTTCCTTCTGGGGATCGGTGCTGAATACGTGCACGAGTTGGTTCGCCCGTTTGCCGAGTGGACCTTCGACATCCCCGTCAATCGGCAGAGCTACGCCTGCGCAGCGGAGTCCCTTCGTTCCCCCGGCGACAGCTGCTTGAAACTCGACTCCGGCTTTGCGAGCTCCCCATCACGCATCACCCTGGGCGTACGGGTAACCCCTGTCTTGGAAGGCCTGAACGCCCTATTGGCCTTCGATATCGGTACCGGTGCCACGTCAACATTCATCGAAGAGGTGGCGCCGGAGGTACCCTGGAAGCTCTATTTCGGGGTGGGCTACGCCTACGACACGCAGCGCCAGGTGGAACGGCCGGTGCTCCCACCGCCTGAGCCCAAGATCATCCAGTTGCCGCCTCCCCCGGACTACCGGGTCGTGGGCTTGGTGCTGGACGAGCGCTCCCAGCAGCCGATCCCGGACGCCATCGTTCGTTACCAGGGGCAAGGCTTGACCGGAATGGTCACGCGTTCCGACGGTTCGTTCGAAACCACACGGCTGGATCCCGGCACCTACAGCTTTGCCATCACCGCCGACGGATACCGCGACGGGACTTGCGAGGTCACGGTAACGGCCGGGGCAACGGCCGCCGGCTCGACCGACGCCGGCAGCGCGGTGGGTCCCGATGGCGCTGCGGCAACCGCTTCCGCTCCGGCACCCACGGCAACCAACCCCGAGGCCCCGCCAGCCGCAGGCCCCATCGTCACCAACGTGGCCTGCACGCTCAAAGCGCTTCCGGCGGTTGGCAACGTGCTGGGGTCGCTATTGGACTCGACGACCAACACACCCATCGCGGGGGCCACGGTCGTCATTCGCGATGGGCGAGGTCGCGAGCTGTCGCTGCAGACTGACCCCACCGGGGCCTTCCGCTTCGAGAACGTACCAGCCGGAGTGACTCGAATCAGCGTTGAGGCTCCCTCCTATTTGCCCGCTGCGACCGAGGTCGAGGTCCGCGCTCGACAGGATCAGCGGACCACGGTGTCACTGACACCACGGCCCAAGAAGGCCAACGTGGTGGTGACGCCCAAGGAAGTGAAGCTGTACAAGCAGGTGCTGTTCGCCACGGACTCGTCGGTCATCCTGCCCGAATCGATGGCCATCGTCCAGGAGACCGCGGCCGTACTCCGCGATCACCCGGAGCTGACTAGCATCGAGATCCAGGGACACACGGATGACGTGGGCAGTCCACCCTACAACAAGCGACTCAGTCAGGAGCGTGCCGAAGCCGTGCGGACCGCGCTCGTCTCCTTGGGTATCGACGGCTCTCGCTTGACCGCCGCCGGCTACGGCCAAGAGAAACCGCTGGTGCCGAATCGCACCGACGCCAATCGCGCCCGCAATCGGCGGGTTCAGCTGGTGATTCTGAGCCGCCAGTAGTGCAATTGGAGTACCCAGAGTCCCTCGGGTTCTGGGTACCGGACTCAATCGTCACGGGCAGCCGGTGTCTCACCGGTTGCCCGTGTCTGGTTCGGGGCTCCCTTCAGTCCTCGGAACCCTTGGACTCGGAGCGGATCTCAGCCAGCAGCTCCTCCACACGCCGACTGGCCTCCGGATTCCCGTCGTATTCGAATTGCAGGTTGGGTACCCTGCGCAACCGCAAGGGTTCGGTCAGTGCTCGGCGCAGCAGCCCCTGGGCCCGCGCTAGGTGGGAGAGCGCCCGATCGCGAGCCTGTTGGCTATCGTCGGTCGACAGCAGCCGCACCTTCACCCTGGCCAACGAGAGATCACTGGTCACGTCGACCTCGGTCACCACCAGTTGACCGAGGATTGGATCTCCGAACGCGGTGCTCAGACTCCGTGCCACAGTGGCCTTGATCACGCTGGCCACCCGCTGCGCCCGTCGACTGCCTTCGGTCACCACCTAACCCTCATCCTGCTCGAAGAACGGGCTGCCATCCAGGAATCCCTCGACACCGCCCCGAAGCGATTGGCCCCCTTTGGCAAACGGCAGCACCTCGCCCGAAACGTCGATGAGCATCGCGTCGGCATGGCTTTGACTGAGTTGCCGGGCAGACTCCAAGACTCGCCGACACTCGGCAGCGGTCCGATGTACCATCGCGATTCCCAGGGTTGCCTGTTGGTGTGTGACATCACCAACCTCGCCGACACTGATGGGCAGATGCTGCCGGAGCCGCTCCTTGAGGCGCGCTACCACCCGCCGGCGGTCCTTGAGGGAACGGGCGGAGGGTATGTGAAGCACCAATCTGGCAATACCCACGAACAACGCGGCATCTCCCGGCTGGCGTCACAGGGTCTGACGCACCTCTTCGACCTCGTACCCTTCGATGAGATCACCTTCCTTGAGGTCCTGGTAACCATCCAAGACGATACCGCAATCGAAGCCTTCCTTGACCTCTCGGACATCGTCCTTGAATCGTTTCAGACTCGACAGCTTGCCCTGCCAAATCACCGCGTTGTCTCGCAACAACCGGACGCTGCAGGACCGCCGTATGACACCCTCCAGCACCATGCAGCCCGCCACATTGCCGGCCTTCGAGGTCCGGAAGATCTGTCGCACCTCGGTCTTGCCCAGAACCTTCTCCACCAGGCTTGGAGCGAGCAACCCCTCCATGGCCGCCTTCACGTCGTCCACAACGTTGTAGATGATGTTGTATTGGCGGATCTCGATCTTCTCCTGTTGGGCCAGGGCAGCTGCCTTCCCGGCAGGGCGAATATTGAAGCCAATGATGATGGCACCCGCCGCGACGGCCAAATTGACGTCGCCCTCCGTGATGGCCCCGGCGGCGGCGTTCACCACGGTAACCTTGACCTTGCCCGTGGACAGCCGGGTTAGAGCATCCGAAACGGCTTCGACCGAACCGTGCACATCTCCCTTGACGATGACCTTGAGCTCAAGTTGCTCCACGTCCTTCATCGCCTTGTAGAGGTCCTCCAGTGAGAGGCGGGGACCCGTCGACGGCATCAGACTGCGTCGTTCCTTGTGCTTGCGGCCATCCGCGATTTCCTGAGCCTTCTTGAGATCCTTGAGCACGTGGACGGGATCCCCCGCCGATGGCACGTCGTTCAACCCAATGACCTCGACCGGAGTGGATGGCCCGGCAGCGCCCACGCTCCTGCGGTACGAATCCAACATGGCGCGAACCTTGCCGCAGGCACCACCCACCAGCAGCGTGTCCCCGCGATGCAACGTTCCTTCGGTAATGAGGAGCGTCGCGACCGGACCACGGCCCCGATCGAGCTGGGCCTCCAACACCACCCCAACCGCGGGCTTGTTGGCGTTGGCGCGCAGATCCAGCATCTCGGCCTGCAGGAGGATCTTGTCGAGCAACTCGTCCAGTCCCTGGCCGGTGTGCGCGCTGACCTCAGTGTAGAGCGTCTCCCCGCCCCACTCCTCGGGAACCAAATCGAATTCGCTCAACTCCCGACGAACTCGCTCGGGCTGAGCCTCCGGCTTGTCGCACTTGTTGATGGCCACCACGATCGGAACCTTGGCGCTCCGAGCGTGAGCGATGGCCTCTTTGGTCTGCGGCATGACCCCATCGTCGGCCGCCACGACCAGAACCACGATGTCGGTGGTCTGTGCCCCGCGGGCCCGCATGGCCGTGAATGCCTCGTGACCCGGAGTGTCCAGGAACGTGATGCGACCGCCTGCCACTTCCACGCTGTAGGCACCGATGTGCTGAGTGATTCCCCCCGCCTCACCGGCCACCACGTTCGCCTTGCGGATCCGATCCAGCAGACTGGTCTTGCCGTGGTCGACGTGACCCATCACGGTCACGACGGGAGGTCGCCCCTCTCGGCGTTCCATTTCCTCTTCGGTTTCCAGACCCTGCGCGAGAACCAGAGCCTGCTCCTCGGTCACGGCAACGTCCTCGACCTCCCATCCAAATTCGTTCGCTACGATTTTGGCGGTGTCGGCATCAAGGTTGCTGTTGATGTTGACCCCGGTCATCCCCAGCATGATGAGCTTGCGGAGCAGCTCGTGCGCCTTGATGCCCATGCGCCCAGCGAGAGTCTGCAGGCCGATGGAGCTCTCGATTTTGACGACTCGCTTGTGAGCGCCCCGCTCCTGGGTTGCCGGCGGAGCCCCGGTTGGTCTGGCCTGACCACGACCCGCGAGACCGCCGGCACCGGCCAGAGCGCCCTTGCCACGCGTGCCTCGAGGACCGCGCAGGGGCCCCTGGCCAGGACGCCGTGCGGCAGCGCCGGGACCTCCTGCTTTGGCATCGTACTGGACACGACGCGGCACCGGTCCCCGGTGCGCCGCCGACATGGGTACCCCAGGCCGTCCCTCCCAAACCTCGATCCCGGTACGAGGAGGACTGGAGGGACGAGTGACCGTCGATACGGGCGGTGGCTGGGGCACTGCAGGGGGCTCGACTGTTTGGTCAGGGCTCCCTGGTGCCGTCACGTCCGCCTCAGGCGCAGTGGCAGCGGGAGATGTCACGACTTCCGCCGGCAGAGTCTCCTGGACGGGGGCTTCGACAGCCTGGATCTCGATTGGAACACTGACTGGTGGCTCCTGCGCGGCGACGGCCGGGGCTGCGTCCCGCTCCGGTTCCTGAACACTCGAAACCTCGACCCGCTCCGGCTCCCCCGAGGAGTCGGCTTCGATGGCATCCGGCGTGGTTTCCTGGGCGGGTTCGGGACTCGCCAACGACTCCACCGCCGTCTCGACTGGAACCGGCACGGCATGCTGGTCCTCGGGCGCGCTGAGCGGGGCTGCGGGCTCGGGGCTCGGCTCGACCGCCGCGCTGGGTACAGGCTCCGGTGGGACCACCGCCGGAGTCGAACCGGAGTCGGAACGTTTCGCCACGCTGCGACGTTTGACAACCGTCGGTCGAATTCTCTCCTCGACAACCTTCGGCTCGGCTCGCCGCTCCAGTTGCCGCTTGAGTCTCTCGATGGACTCAGGCGCCACCACACTCATGTGGTTCTTCACGTCGGTAACACCTATCCCCTGTAGCAGGGTGACCAACTCCCGGTGGTCCATACCGAGGTCACGCGCGACTTCGTAGACACGCAGCTTGCTGCTCATCCCACCTCCGAAATGTCCCGAGGGCGATCGCCAGAACAGGGAAACTCTGCCAAGCGACTCAGGTCGAACCCGAGCCGCAAACAAGAAGCCACCCCGGTATCGGAGATGGCCAGAACGTCCGTCGCTTCACACCCCAGCAGGCGCCCCAGCGACGACGCCGAACCCCAGATTTGCGCACGGCCATCCGCAACGGCCTTCTGAACCCCTGGGAGGGCGGCACTCACCGAGTTTGACAGGATGCAAAAGCGCGTCGAATCCAAGCCCAGCCAACCGCGCGCCGCGGCCGACTCAGGATGGATGCATCCCATCCGACAAGCCCGCCGCAGGGCCGTTCCGATGATTTCGGCCGCCGCGTCGCGAAGGGCTCGCTGCAGGGCCGAGACCCCAACGCCGCCAGGAGTCCCCAGGCTCCTGCCCAAGGTCCTGGGCGCTCGAGAGAGACAGAGCCCCCGTCGATGGATCCAGGTTCCTCGCCCCGCAACCCTTCGCCGCAGATCAACCGATAATTCGCCCGATTGGGACATCACCAGACGCAGCAGTTGACCCTGGGTGTCACGCTGGCGACACGCCACACAAGTCCGTTGCGGGGCTCCACGCCGTCGAATGCGACACGCGTCCCCACGCCCTCCAACCCGAATAGGATCCGGCTCGGGGCTCCAAGGGCGATCAGGGGGCGGCATGGCGGTCATCACGGGGCTCCTCAGTTCCCTTGGGAGGGCTCTGCCGCGGGGGGTTCTGCCGCAGGGACCTCAGCCGCTCGACGTTCCCGAGCCTGTTCCCGAGCGGCCTGAAGGGACTTCGATTCCACGGCCAGGAAATTCTCCGCCGCCTCCCGGACGGCCCGCGCCTTCTTCACGCCCAGTCCGGTGCGCAAGGCCAGCCGATCCGTATCCTCTCGCGCCAGGTCCTCCACGGTTCGATAGCCGGAGTCCTCGAGCATCTGCAGGGTCCGCCCCCCGACGTGGCGCACCACTCGCAGCCGATCTCGCTCGGTGAGGGGCTCGACCCGCTCGCTCAGTTCAGCCATACGCTCCTGCCGCTGCCGCTCCATGCTGCGCTCCGCAGCGTTCTTGAGCTGCGTGGCGCGCTCCACGGTCCCAACCCCATCAATGGCCACCAAGTCGCTCTCGGCAGCGTCCGCAATCTCTTCCAGGGCTCGGAACCCGAGGCGATACATGGCCTTGGCCACATCGTCCCCAACCTCCTCGATCTCCCGAAGAGCACCCAACGCCTCGTCTTCCATCTGTCGGAACTTGCTGTCGCTGATGATGTCCAATCGCCACCCCGTCAACTGGGACGCTAGACGCACGTTCTGTCCCTTCCGCCCAATCGCTAGCGACAGCTTCTCGTCCGGCACCACCAGTTCCATACGGTGGTCCGCCTCATCGACAATGACCTTGTTCACTTCGGCAGGCTGGATGGCGTTGATGATGTACCGTGCCGGATCGCTGTCCCAAGGAACGATATCGATCTTCTCCCCTCGCAACTCCTGAACCACCGCCTGGACACGAGAACCCTTGATGCCAACACAGGCCCCCACTGGATCCACATCGGCATCGCGTGAGAGCACGGCGATCTTGCTGCGCGCACCCGATTCGCGCGCGACGCTGGCGATTCGCACGATACCCTCGTAGATTTCAGGGACCTCCGACTCGAACAGCTTCTCGACCAGCTGGGGAGCCGCACGACTCAGGATGATCATCGGCCCCCGTGCCTCTCGGTCGATGTCCTTGACGTACGCCACGATGCGATCCCCGGGCCGATAGGTTTCCCGAGGCGTTTGCTCGCGGGAGGGCAGGATCCCTTCGGTGCGCCCCAGATCGACCACGATATTGTGGCCCTTCTCGAAGCGTCGAACGATACCTCGAATCAGCTGCCCCTGGCGGTCCTTGTACTCGGTGTAGATGATGTCTCGTTCGGCATCGCGAACCCGCTGCAGAAGCACCTGTTTGGCTGTCTGCGCAGCGATCCGACCGAAGGTGCTGCGGGCCTGTTTCAGGTCCAACATGTCACCGAATTCCTTATCCTGCTGGCGGGCCTTTTCCGCGTCCCGCGGATGCCAGAAGACCTGGAAGCCCAACTCCTCGCCCGACTCCGCCTCTAGGTTGTGCTTACGCACGTCATTGAGGGAGATCTGCTTCTCGGCATCCTCGACCGTCTCCACGACGGTCATGTACTGGAAGAGATCGATGCTACCAGTGTCGTCGTTGAACCGCGCCTCGAGATCACGATTGGGGCCAAACGCCGCTTGAGCTGCCTTGAGAATGGCCGCTTCCATCGTCTCGATCAGGACCTTGGGATCAATGCCCTTTTCCTGAGCGACCTGCTTGACAATCGTTCCGAGGTCGATATCGAAGCCCGTTGCCATGGGTTACTTGCTCCGTTGTGCTGCGCGACCCTTCCCGTCGCGTGGGTTCTTGCGAACCGGAACCGTCGCGGTCGCCGCGCGCTTGCGCATGCCCGGGTTCTGCCAGTCAAAGACCAACCGACCCGTCTCAATCTGTCCAAGGTCGAGTTCGACCGGACCACTCTCTGCTTGGATAATGATGCTCGCCTGACGGATTTCCGACAGACGGCCCCGCAAGACGCGCTGCCCACTCACGTCTTGTGCCAACTTCACGCGCACCATCCAGCCGACGAATCGTCGGTAGTCGGCCAGGGAGTACAGTTGCCGTTCCAGCCCTGGGGAACCGACCTCCAGACGATAGGACTGGGCCAACACACCCGAAACGTCGAGTGCCGCCGACAGGTCCCGGGAGATCTCCGAACAGAGGTCGATGGTGACACCCTCACCGGGCAACACCGCATCCGGTCGCTCCACGGTGAGCCACAGGACCCGTCCCGTCGAGCTCACCTTCCAGAGGAGCTCGATGACGTCCACGCCATGCGCGGTCAGCACGGGCTCGACGACCGCCAAGAGGCGGTTGCGATCGATACCGTCGAGCTTCTCGTGAGCAATCTTCATGGCAATCGGCGCAGGATCGGACTTCGGCTGCTTCGAAGTTCGGACGACCTGGCGAAAAAAAAGCGGACCCTACGAGGGGGTCCGCCAGGACACGCCCGAACTGTCGCGCGCAGCATACTGTCCGGGATGGCCGCTCGCAAGGCGAGCACAGACACTTCGACGTCAACCATCCCAGCGCAACGGTCGGCCGTTCGGCATCAACCAAGCACCCGGGATCGCGCGTCAGGCCAGATTGGGCAAAGAAACCAGATCAACGTGGAGAATCTCGCTCGAAAATGCCATGATTTCGGCGAGGCAGCTGTCCGTGGGCCTGGTTTCGACGCGGATCTTGGCACAAGCCGCCTTGCCCCCGTCGAACACGGTGTTGTCCAGCTCCTTGATGTGGATACCGTGCCGCTTGAGCACTGACAAGACGTGGGCCAGAGCCCCGGTCTTCTCGATGTGACGAACCACGAGCTGGTATCGCGCCCAGGAACTCGAGCTGATGTTGACGACGTTGGGCACCTCACCCCGCGTCAGGAAACTGCGCAGGATATGAACGGTCTCGTGAGATATCGCCCGCTGCGCCTCGTCGGTCGAAGCCCCAATATGTGGGGTGGCGTAGACGCGGGGCTCGGACAAAAGGGCGTGGGAGTACTTGCCGCTGCGCACGGTTGGCTCCCCCGGCAACACATCCAAGCCGATTCTGAGCTTCTTCTTCTTGGCCAGCTGCAACAACGCCGCGTGATCGACCACGTCGGGGCTCGACGTGTTGATGAAGATGGCACCGTCGGGCAGCGCGTCGATGACCTCGTAGTTCACCATCGCCTGGGTTCGCTCGGTCGATTCCAGGTGGACAGTCATTATTTCGGAACGCGCAGCCAAGGCCACCAAGGATGGAGCGTGGCCAACCCCAAGCTCCATGGCACGAGCCGCCGTTAGCGAGCGACTGAAGGCCGAGACGCAGATGCCGTACGCTCGCGCCAGACTGGCCACCGCGCGTCCCACGTGGCCCAATCCCACGATACCGAGCGTCCGACCCTTCAGCCCAACCGCCTGAGCGTAGTCGTCCTTTTCCCAGGCTCCGGCTCGTAGACTTGCCGCGGCGTCAGGCACCCGCCGGTCGAGACACCCGATGAGCGTCAGCGTCAGCTCGGCAACCGCCGAGGCATTCAGACCGGGCGTATTGGCAACGTAGATGCCTCTCGCGCTAGCGGCTGGAACATCGATGGTCGCAACTCCCGTCCCGGCTCTGATGATGAGGTTCAGAGCATCGCCTGCCTCGATGGCGGTGGCGTCCACCGCCAGCCCCCGAACCACTAGGACGTTGACACCCGGCAGGACCCCGGGCAGCTGCTGGGCAGACAGAGCGGGCTCGTACAAGAGCTCAACGCCAAGTGCCTGGATCTCTTCGAGACTCGTCTGGAGGAGCCTCCCGGCGACCAGTACGCGCATGGGGCACGCAATTTATCACAGTCCCTTTCCACTTCGGACAGCCTTCCGTGTTCGCCCCAAATTCCGTCGGGCCGGCTCTCCCGTCGGCAAGAGCCTCCCGGCCCGCCGCCAGCTCCTCCACCTCATTATCCACAGAATAGGACCTCGCGCCCCAGTTGCGGCCAGCTGGCCACGGTGCCGCAACCGGCGCGTGGAGCCCCACACCCGTGGTTGCCCGGGTCGGAAATCCGTCCGAGGCTGTGTCGATGGCCCGGTTCACGAGCGGCTCTGCCCATCCGTTGCCCGCGAGCCGGCATACCATCCGACGGCCTTGAGTTCGGCGTGGCCCCGCCGATGCCGACGGAGCCTTCGGGCGGAGCCGATAACGGCCCCGACGTTGGCCCCGGGCCAGGCGCTGGGCGCGCAACGCTGGTCTGCCGACGCCGTCGACTGCGCTTGCGTAACACAAAAAGGCGGTCCAAGTTGGGCCGGCCATGGACGCCTCGGGCTCGAGTCAGGCCAATCGAAGCTACTACGACGCTTTCTCGGAGAACTACGAGAAACACCGCGGTGACAACGACCCCGGCGGCTATCACGAGCTCTTGGACGAAATGGAGGCGGATTTCGTCAGGCGGTTCGGAAACGGCAAGAGTGTCTTGGAGGTCGGGTGCGGAACGGGTCTGGTCCTGGAACGGATCGCGCGATTTTCCAGTCACGCCCAAGGCATCGACCTCTCGCCTGGCATGTTGGAACGCGCACGGGCAAAAGGACTGGACGTGGTCGAGGGCTCTGCCACGTCGCTTCCATTCCCTAACGCGCACTTCGATGTCTGTTGCTCCTTCAAGGTCTTGGCTCACATCCCAGAGATCGACGGGGCGCTCCGCGAAATGGCTCGAGTCACACGCCCCGGAGGCGTGGTCATCGCAGAATTCTACAATCCGTTCAGTCTGCGCGGGCTAGCCAAGCGACTGGGCCCCGCCGGAACCATTTCCGGTGGGACGCGAGAGAACTCCGTGTACACCCGTTTCGACTCACCCGCACAGGTGTCAGCACTCACGCCCGCGGGGTGCACGATGATTGCATCGCGTGGCATCCGGATCGTGACCCCAATGGCCTCGGTCATGAAGGTGGAGCCCCTGCGTCGTTGGTTTCGCGCCGCGGAATGGCGCTTATGCGATTCGCCTCTGCGGGTATTGGGGGGATTCTATGTCGCCGCATTCCAACGCGCCGCGCAGGATCACAGCTAGCATCTGGCGATTGGTCAGTGGATCAGTTGCGGCGACCTCGGAACGAGGGCACCCCTCAGAACGTCCCTGCAAGTCCCAGCAGCGCCCCTCCCTGGGTCGGTACAATAGCCACCCGGGGTGATGGGGAGCGCCCCTTTCCCTCCGCAGGGCGGATCCGCAACAGCTCGGGGGGCAAACGCCGCTTGCGTTCCGTGACGACCTCGGGAACGTACGCGATCTGCGCCTCCAGCACGCCCACCGCGGCAACGGTGGCCCAGCCCCATCCGGAAATGGTGGCCACCAGCAGCGCGTCCCGGCGTCGGGAACCTATCTCCCCCCCGTCCGTGCCAGGCTCGCCTGACTTATTGTCGAGCCAGGCATAGGTGTACAAGGCGCCAACGAACGTCCCAAACAGCGCCGTCTCAACGCCGAGAAAGGTCCAGCCCAGGGTCGTGTTGTGATTGTGGAACTGCCCAACTCCGAAGGGAAGAGCCGCCACCCAGCGACTGCGTCGTTCCACGACCACCTCGGTCGACGCCCGCCGCAGCAGCTCGTTGAACCGCTCCTGCTCCAGGCGCCGCTGCTTGGCGTCACGTCGAGCCCGTACCTCGGCCTTGCGAAACCGTTCCTGCTCCGCCTTACGGATTTCCTCCAGCAATCCCTGCCGCACCCGCAGGAAGCGCTCGATGACCGCCTCCGGGAAGACCAGGCTGTCGGGCGGCTGCATCTGCGGGTTGTCGCGAATCGCCGCGGCAAACACCCGGTCCGCCGCCACCGGCTGCCCTGCCCCCACCAGACACGCGCCGTAGTAGGTGCGCGCCGTTTCCATCAGCTCCGCCGAGCCAATTGGCGACTCTGCCTGCGGGTCCAGCAACTCCGCAAAGCGTCGGACACACTGCTCGTACTGCCCCGCAGCGTACAGATCAGTGGCCTGAACCAATCGAGCCTCGTCACTCAACTCCGCCTGCGAGGTACCCTCGGCAGAAACGGAAGGGGCCTCACTGGGTGGTTCAGGCCGGTCCGGTCCGCGCGCCGGATCGGCCGCGACCCCGACTGGGTTGGCAGCGGCCGTCCGCTCCGGCGCACCCAACACGGGCGTCGAGGTAGCCACGACTGCCACCGCCATCCAGGATTTTCCGGAAAGGAACCGCACCGACATGGACGCCGTAGGCCACCAGCGCGAACGATTCGCTCAGGGGCCGACGGCGTAGGTTTCACCGGGTTGGAGCACGACGTCAACCTTCTTCGGGCCCTCGACGCTCCCGGGCGGCGGGACCAGACTGCAGGTTCCCAGGGTCCTCGACTGTTTGACCTGGATCGCCACGGACGTCCGGCCCGGAACCTCCAACTTGCCTCGAAACAGCTCCCCACAGCTGAGCGTCGTCCCGTCTCGGGCTGCCAGCTGGAGGGTGGCCTTGCGAAATTCCACGGCAAACGTCACGGTCTGCAGGCCCGACCCCGGTTCGATGGACACCAGCTCGGCTTTGGGAGCAACGCAGCATTTCTCGTTGGGAGGGACCACCTCGAACAGGTGCTGCCCAACCGCCAGCTGGTGCTGAACGGCGAACCAGCTCCGTTCGACCCCATCGATGCGCAACCTGCTACCCGACACTCCGGTGATGACGACGCGGACAGCTCGCGACTGCTGGTCGACAGTCGCCGGTTGACGAGACCCACCACTATGGTTGGTGTTGCGTGGAGTCGGAGGCGTTTCCGATCGGGGGACTTGGGCACTGGAACGGGGCTTGACCGTTCGACTGGAGGCAGGCGGGGCTGCCTTCGATACGGTTACCGCTGACCGCGCAGTGGGAGGCTTGATGCGCTCCAGAGCGGCCCCTGCCATGCCCTGTCGAGGCCACACTCGGATGACCACGAGAGCCAGCACCACGAGGCTCAAAGCCACCAAGCCCCAGATGACGAAACGGCGCAGGGACCGAGCGACCCGTTGCCGTCGCGACATGCTGGCCACTGCCGCAATGAGCTCCGGATCGTCGGGGCGAAATGCCAGCGCCCGATTGAGCGCGGAGGCTGCCCGGGCTACCTCTCCCTGTTCTCGAGCGCGCTGTCCCAGCTCCATCAGCCGGTGGGTGATCCGTTCCTCGTAACTCCTCTGATAGGACTCCGCGTCCAACAGGTACGGTGTGAGCTCATCCTGGAGATTGGAGAACCCAAGACGCTCGACCTCAGCTCCAAGCGCAGCAGCCAGCTCGGCCGCGCTTGCGTAGCGATCCTTGGGCTCATGTTCCAGCGCGCGAGTCAGGATGCGCGACAGTTCGGCTCCCACCGTAGGACGGGCCCGTTCGGCCGCGACAAACGTGCCCTCCAGCACCCGGCGCAAAACCTGGGCGGGGTTGGCTCCATCGAAGGGGAGCTTGCCGACCATACACTCGTACAACAACACTCCCAAGGCGAAGACATCCGTGGTCGGGCCCAGGGATCGCCCTTCGATCTGCTCCGGGGCCATGTGCGCAGGCGAGCCCAAGACCTCTCCGGTCGAGGTAACCCCCTGAACGTCAAGCACCTTGGCAATGCCGAAGTCGGTGATCTTGACGGCCGCCCCATACACATCCCGCTGGGGCCGCGCCTCGCCGGGGCGAAGGCTCGGCGCCTGGCGTGGAAGGGCCAACAGGACGTTCTCCGGTTTGACGTCTCGATGCACGACACCGTGGTCGTGCGCGTGCTGCAGGGCGTCGGCAATCTCGATACCGATTAGTGCCGCCACTTCCGATGGCAGGGACCCACGCTCACTGACGAGCTTGCGGAGGGTTGGACCGCGAACCAGCTCGACCGTGAGGTAGCGTTCGCGATCGCGCGGTTCGGAAATGTCATACACCTCCACGATATTGGGATGACGCAGCTTGGCGACCGCACGCGCCTCTCGGTCAAAACGCGCCGCGACTTCCGTATCGTCTCGAAGGTGACGGTGCATGACCTTGACCGCAACCTCGCGCCCCAGTCGGCGATCCAGAGCGCGGTACACGGTAGCCATCCCGCCATGCCCGAGTTCTTCGAGAATGTCATACTTGTCCAGCCGCGGCCGTTCGTCGTGGGCAGCGCTCACGGGATCCCCTCACGGCTGACCCGCTCCACCCCCAGAAAGGGGGTCGGGAGGAGTCGGCAAGGCGGCTGTGGACGGTCCTGCACGGACCAAGGATGCCACAGTCACAGCCACCGCGAACAGAGCGGAACGCGTGGCTCTCGTGTCCCGACGGGCCGGGCTCCTCCCAGCCGGGGCCTCATCGGAGTGGTCGCTTGACCGCTGCCATCGAGGCGCTGGAGCGCCGTCGCGGAGGTGGTCGGGATTCACCCGTATGGATGCCTGGGGCCGTCACCGTAGCCTCCAGCCGGTGTTGCCCACTGCTTCGGGATGGGGGCAAGGTCGACCGGGTCCGGTAGGCACGTCCATTGACCACCAGTTCGACACCGAGCGAGCGACACCGTCGTGCCAGCCGATCCAGGTCGACGCCGGGGGCCACCAGCAGTCCCGATGGTGGTGATGGATCCACGAACAGGTCGGCCGTTTGTCGCCGGGAGCGCAGCATCTCACGCACATCGGGATCCTCGACCCAGAGGAATCCCTGCGTCTCGACGAATTCGGCTCGCCCCACGACCGCACTGGCCTGAGCCAGGACTCTGAGAATGGGATCGGGCAGAGCTGCGATGGCCTCCAAGCGCGTACGAATCAGATCGCTATCCAGACCGGCGCTCAGTGCCCGCGACAATGCCGCTGGCGTGACCAGAACATCCAGATGGCCAGTAACCGAACCGACCTCAACGACGGAAGCCAGGGCAACGACCTGTCCGACCTTCGCCGAGGACCCAATCCGGAGCATCTGGCCGTCCACGAACCGACTTGGTTCCGAACGGTGCGACGCCGACGCCATGCGCAGCAGCGCCCGGCCGCGGGGGGTGATCCGCAACAGACTGCCGGTCCCGGATCCTTCGCCGTGTTCGGGTTCTCCCAAGTCGACCACGCCCAGGACATGGAGACTCTCCAGGGCGACTCGACGCGCAATCTCCTCGAGCGGCAGAAGCTCCACCTGGGAACGCTGTGCCCAGCGGTCCAACAGACGGGCGATGCCGGGAGTCCTGTTGTCCGCCCGCAGATAGCCCAGAACCGCTGACCAGGGAGCCCAGTTGCCATCCCCCAACTCGCCCAGGGCTTCGATGACGACTTCGCGGAGGACACCGATGACACTCGGGTCCCGGGCCTCATTGGCTGCGCGCAAGACCTCGCCATCCACACGAGCCTCATCCCACCCGCCTCCCCGGCGCCAAGCGGCGAATAGAGCCCCCCCCAGGTGCTCCACGGAAATGGCCCCCGGTGGGGTGGCGGTGCCAGCTGCAGAGGGATCCCACAGACCGATGGCACGGCTCACCGCGGCAATCAGGGCCACCGCCTCGGTGGTCCGTCCGAAGCGCGACGCCAGACGCGCGATCAACGATCTGGGGATCCCAACTCCGTCGCGCACATCGACGGCCGACTCCCGCACGGCCAAGACCATGGCCATCGCCAACGGCACGGGATCCTCGGCAAATCGCGCTCGCCGGGGGGCGCGATCATCGCCCAGAACGTGGGAACGGATCTCCAGACGTTGTGCTTCCCGTTCAGCCCGCCGCTGGGCCCCAACCACCGCCGCGACCTCGCTGGGGATCACATGACGATTCGGATGGATGGGCATCAGCATGCCCCGTCGCTCCAAGGCAAAACCAACCCCTCGACGGGAGGGAGTCGCACCCGTTGCTCCGCGAAGCCTCAGCGGTTCTCGTTCGAGCTCCAGGAGTTCCTCGGTGTCCACCTCCCCTCCGACCTCTTCGATGGCCCGGAGCAGCTTGCGCTCCAAGGGCGCCAGCTGTTCGATGTGAGCCTCGAGCAGTTCCGGACGGGTCAGGGCTTCCCAGGCGGGCTCCAGCGCCAGCGCCAGGGGCGGTGTCGCGGGCCGCCCCAAGTATTGGGAAGCGATGCTCTGAGCAACCTCGGCGGTCAACTGGGAGAACAGTGCACGGACCCCGCGCGGATCCTCGCCCGCCCAGGGTCTCATCTGGATCATGTAGGCAATGGGCAGGAGCGTCTCCAGGGGGCCCTTGTCATGCTGGCGAACGAAGCAAATCCCACGGGCGACGAGCTGATCCAGACCCGCGGGTAGCTCCTGGACAAAAAGGACCCCCCTGGCCTCCGCCAGGCGATAGACCAGTTCGCGCGTCGCACCGGGTAGTTGGCCAGGGTCTCGCGCCTCCGGTGTCAACAGCAGGGAGCGAGCGACCTGAGATGCCAGATCGATGCGCTTGCTCTCGTCAATCCGTATCCGCATCCGGGAGATAAGCGATTCCAGCTCGGCCGGTGGCAGAAGACGAAGGACTTCCTCGAGGCGCAGAGCCCGAGACGAGCGCCGCATGCGGCTTCCTGGGACACGTGATGAATCAGACATCGTTGAGACGGCTCCCCCAAAAGGGCGCAACCTTACCAGCCAAGCCCAAAACACCCCATCTGTCCAGCAACCGAGCGTTCGACTCAGAAACACGCAGCGAACGGCCGGCGGGCCCAGGGTTGTGCCGGAACCACGTCGCTCATCTGCGATCCTCCAAGGGAGCCGTCTGGCCTACATGGCGCTCCGCTCTGCGTCGGTGTAGTCGTTGGGTCCCCCGATCCAGTCATCGCGGGAAACCCTGCGTAGCAGTCCGACCACCTGACCATGATTCTCCGCGACCCGGTCCACGGCCTGGTCAGCTTCGAGACCGACGAGGAACGAATCGTCCCCAGCCTGCTCGAGACCCGTGAGGTCCAGCGGCTGCGGCGCATCCGCCAGCTCGGATTCACCTCTCTGTCGTATCCCGGAGCCGACCACACTCGATTCGCTCATTCGCTGGGAGCAGCGCATGTGATGACCCGGTTCCTGCAGCGGATGCGAGGTCTGCACGAGCAACTCCCGTACTGGCAACGAATCACCACAGAACGAGCCCGAGAGGCATTGGCAGCAGCGCTGCTTCACGACCTCGGCCACGGTCCCTTCTCGCACCTCTTCGAGGCGGCAATGCCCGCTGGCCTTCGTCACGAGGTCTGGACCACTCGGATCATCATGGATCCAGACACCGAAGTCCATCAGGTGTTGAATTCCTTCGACCCGAGTCTGCCTCGTCGGGTCTCGGAGTTGATACACGGCCGCTGCGATATGCAGCTGTTGGCTCGAGCCGTCAGTGGGACATTTGACGTCGATCGTTGCGACTACCTTCTGCGCGATGCCCATTTCACCGGCGTCGGGTATGGCCGGTTCGATCTCGACTGGCTCTTGCGCAGCCTCCGCCTCGGTCCGGCGTGTGGAGATGATGCTCCCTGCCTTGCCATCGACGGTCCCAAGGGATTGCCTGCCATCGAGTCGTTCGTCTTGGCTCGGCTTTTCATGTTCCAACAGGTGTACTTCCATAAGGCCAGTCGAGCCAGCGAGTGGATGCTCACCAAGATCCTGGAACGAGTTCGCCATCTGTCCCTCAATGGCCCGATGGTGGCACCGATCCCGGAGGCGCTTTGTGACATAGCCCACACCGGGGATACTTCGCTTCAGCGTTACCTCGCCCTGGATGACTCGTCGCTGGGCCAAGCACTGCGTGAATGGCAGGACGCCAGGGATCCGATCCTTGCCGATCTATCCCGCCGTCTGTTCGCGCGACACCTCTTCAAGACCTACGAGCTGTTTGGTGAGCAGCTCGACCCAGTCTGGCGTGATGAGGCCCTTGACGCAGTGCGCACCGTCGCGAGGAATGCGGGATTCGATCCGGATTGGGCCGTCGGGATCGACGTCGCCACCGATTTGCCGTTCGATGATGAGGACGCCGGGTTGACCGTCCTGTTCCCGGATGGCAAACGGCGAGCCCCCGGAGAGGTCTCCCTGCTCCTGCGGCGCCTGAACGGTGAGTCGGTGGAACGGGTTCGCCTCATCTTCCCTGGAGAATTGCGGGAGCAGGTGATCCAGACCCTGCAGGATTGAGAGAATGGCGTAACCGATGTCAAGATGGACAGTCTGCTTCATGGCCGCCGCTCTCGGAATGACTTACGCGGCGATCGCTGCGGCGCAATCGGGGCTCCGGGACGGCCTCGGCCCTGACCTCTTGCCCCCCCGTTGGCCGGTCCTCGACTTCGATGGCTTGGATCGGCAGCGGGACGAATCCGATGCTCGGCCTCGTTTCACGGCGAGCGATTCGGATGGCGTCTATGGACGTTTCGACGGCACGGTGACGGTCTCGCCGGGCCTTGGGGTCGAGCACGCGTCGTCCGAGTGGGCCCCTGCCCTGAGCCTGCGTGCCCACTATCTGTCTACCGTTGGCATCCGGTTCAGCCACTCCGAGGGTCGCTGGTGGCCAGCTCACCAGCGTAGCAGCCACGCGGTCAGCTCGCTGGGGCTCGAAGCCATGCCGTTGTTCCTTCTGCGCTGGAGCCAGGGTTGGCAGAACGGCCCAGGTTGGCTGGATCTGGCCATCGATTCGCTGGCCCTGGGTGCCGGGGCCTACTACTGCGCCGATCTCGACGGAGCGAGAACCGTCCGCGGTCTTGCTTGGCACACCGGACTTGGGTTTCCCATCGCCCTGAAGGGAAACGGCCCCTGGCTGGGCGGTGAGCTGGACTGGCGGTGGGCGAGGGCCAATCCCACCTCCCCCGATTCGGACATTGCGTTCATGGTTCGATTCGAATGGGTCTTCGCCACGGATCGAGGCGAGTCGGAACGGTCATCGCCATGAGAGAAACTCAAAGCCTACCCCGCCTCGTCGATGCTCGTTGGATGGGTTCGGCAACAACGGTCCAGAGCCTGTTAGCTCCCACCACCGTCGAGATTGCCTTCGGCGGTCGCTCCAACGTCGGAAAGAGCAGCCTCTTGAACGCACTGCTGGGTCACCATCACCTGGCCAGAACCAGCAGCACGCCGGGCTGCACGCGTGCCCTCGGCTTCCTGGAGGCACGCTTCTCCGATGGAAGTCGGATCCAGTTGGTCGACCTGCCGGGCTACGGGTACGCACGCCGCTCACACGAGGAGCGCAAGGCCTGGTCGGACCTGGTGGAAGGCTATCTCCGAGAGCGTATCACGCTGCGCACGCTGGTGCTGTTGGTCGACATACGCCGCGGGCTCGAGGCAGACGATCAGGCGTTATGCGACTGGCTCCGCTCCTTGAACAACCCGGTCCGTCCTCCCGTTTCGCTCATTGTCGTTGCCACCAAGATCGATCGATGGCCCTTGGCCAAGCACCGAGCGAGGTTGACCGAGCTGAGACGCAGCTGCAACGCACCAGTACTGGGGCTGACGGTCAAGGCGCCAGAAACGATCCAGCCTCTGTGGAGAGCACTGGTGGACTCGGTGACGACCCTTCCGGTGAAAGTCCCCGCTCCGCCGCACGAGGGGTCCCCGTAAGGGACGCCCCCTACCGCTTGGAGGACGCGTCGCTGCCGGGTTTCAGCGGCGTCAGACAGTCCTGATGGGTCTCCAGACGAAACCGCACGCCCGGAATGGTGAATCGCCAGGCAGGACCCGTCGCAGCCATGTAATACTCGACGGTGGCCAGCATCTCCTCCGGAGCCCCCTGCTGACGCGCTCTCTCCCACAACTGACGAGGGCCGCAACGGGGTGCCGGAAGAAACGCCAGGGCGTCCTTCGGACAGCGCGCATCCCGCTTGGCACTGTCCGCAACCATGCCCGAAGTGTCGAGACGAACAGCCAGCTTCTTGCAGCGCGGGACCGGCCTCTTCGACCGGGACGCTTCCTGCTCCACCGCCCCGGGTGGCCCCTGGAAGGCATACCGAACCGACCCGCTCCCTCCTGTCAGATCGATGAGCCCGTCGCTGTCCACCCCTTTGATCACGATGCCGCGCAGGGAAAGGGGGCGCGCGAGCTGCCGGGCCTTGGTCAGAGAGCGTATGGGGTCGACTCGCGAAGGCCAGCCGACGACGCCATCGATCGTGGGTGGAGTCGTGGAAGGACGACGTACCGCGGGTGCTCCATCGAAGATGAGCGAAGCGATGACCCCCAGAGAAAAGCTCAGCCCCAGCACCGAAAACCCCAGGATCTGATCGAGCTTTGCCTTGGGGCCAGGGTCGCCGGAGAAGGACAGACGCATTCGGGCCGTGCGTATCGCAGCCTGGACCCGGCCGCCAGTAATCTCAGGTCGTTTCCCGATGACCCACGGTCTTCCGCCATTTCGGGTTTGCCGGGCGGGCCGCGCCGCGGTATGCACGGGCCGTTTCCCGGGATGCCCCAGGGACCCCCTTTGGGGCGCATAACTCAGTGGTAGAGTGCGTTCTTCACACGGACGAAGTCGCAGGTTCAAATCCTGCTGCGCCCACCGGAAACGGC